>NZ_JBMRFR010000001.1:0-803217 GCF_049384845.1 Stenotrophomonas sp. CASM101
GATGGCGCTCTACGAGGCACGCAGGAGCAGCTTTTGCCGTCCCCCGCCTGCCCACACCGCCCCACCCTCCCACTGAAGCCCGGCTTTTGACGTCGCCGTTGCGTCTGCGGGTGCCGGGTGCAACCCGGCCGAAACCCCTTACCCCCGCAACAGTACGAACGGCAGCAGCACCAGCGCAGCGGCAGCGGCCATCCCCAGCAGCACCAGCATTACGAACAGCGGCCGCCGCCGGAACAGGCTGCCGAAGGTCTCCGCCGTGCCATCACGCAATGCCTGCTCACGCTCGGCACGGATGCGCGGCCCGCGTTCGGCCTGGTACTCCGCCATCAGCGCCTTCGCACGTGGATGATCGGCGTCCTCGCGCAGCCACAGGCCTCCGTTGGAAATGCCCCAGGGGCTGGGTTCGGTGCGGTACCAGGCGATGCCGTGCTGGTCGAGCAGCGTGCAGACATCGGCGTACTCGTCGTCACCGACATTGCGCAGATTGAGCAGGAGTTTTGCCATGTCCCCATGATACCCGGCGCCGATGCGCTACCCTTGCCGCCCTCGACCTGCGCCCTACCGGAGACGCCCGATGCGCCGCCTGCTGCTTCCCCTGCTGCTGTCCCTCGCCGCCGCTGGCTGCTCGACCGAACCGTCCGGCCCGCCGCCCGGCGGCACCCTGACCGGCTTCGAGCGGATCGATACCGTGCCAGGTACCGGTGCTGAAGCTGTTCCCGGCAGCAAGGTCACCGTGCACTACACCGGTTGGATCTACGACAACCGTACCGAGACCAAGCACGGCAAGACCTTCGACAGCTCCTTCAAGCACGGCCAACCGTTCACCTTCGCGCTTGGCGCCGGCCAGGTCATCCGCGGCTGGGATGAGGGCGTGGCCGGCATGAAAGTTGGCGGCAAGCGCACGCTGATGATCCCGCCGGACTACGGTTACGGCGACCGCAAGGTCGGCCCGATTCCGGCCGGATCGTCGCTGGTGTTCGACGTCGAGCTGCTCGATGTCAAACCGTGATGCCGCCATGCCCCACCGCGTCACCGTCATCGGCGGTGGCCCGGCCGGCCTGTTCGCCGCCGAGCGCCTGCGCGCCGCCGGGCTGGACGTCGACCTGTACGAGGCCAAGGGGTCGCCCGGCCGCAAATTCCTGATCGCCGGCAAGGGCGGGCTCAACCTCACCCATTCCGATCCGCGTCCGCTGTTCGACAGCCGCTACCGCGAGCAGTCCACGGCCGTGGGCCGCTGGCTGGACGACTTCGATGCGCAGGCGCTGCGCGACTGGGCCGCCGGCCTGGGCGTGGAGACCTATGTGGGCAGCTCCGGCCGCGTGTTCCCGGTCGACCGGAAGGCTGCGCCGCTGCTGCGTGGCTGGGTGCGCCGGCTGAAGGAACAGGGTGTGCGCCTGCATGCCAACCACCGCTGGATCGGCTGGGGTGAGGATGGCGCGCTGCGATTTGAAACCGAAGATGGCGCCGTTGAAGTACATGCCGATGCCACCCTGCTGGCCATGGGCGGCGGCAGCTGGCCGCAGCTGGGCAGTGACGGCGCCTGGGTCGCGCCACTGCAGGCCCGTGGCGTGGACATCGCACCACTGCAGTCGGCCAACTGCGGTTTCGACGTGGGTTGGACCCCATTCTTCGCCCAACGCAATGCCGGCGCGCCGTTGAAGCCGGTGGTCGCGCAGTGGATCGACCTGGCCGGACAGCCACGGTCGCTGCAGGGCGAATGCGTGGCCAGTGAGTACGGCATCGAAGGCAGCCTGATCTATGCGATGGCGGCGGACCTGCGCGAGACCATCAACCGCGAGGGCCACGCGATGCTGTGGCTGGATCTGGTACCGGGCCGCGACGAGGCGCGCCTGCTTGCCGATCTGTCACGCCCACGCAAGGGCCGCAGCTTCGGCGAGCACCTGCGCCGCCAAGCCGGCCTGGATGCAGTGAAAGCCGCACTGGTGTTCGAGATTCTGGGTAAAGAAGCGGGCAGCGACCTGCCTGCCGTGGCGGCTACGCTCAAGCGCCTGCCGCTGCGCCTGCTGCGTCCCCGGCCGATGGCCGAGGTGATCAGCACCGCCGGCGGCGTGCGCCTGGATGCGCTGGATGATGGCCTGATGCTGCGGGCAGTGCCCGGCGTGTTCTGCGCCGGCGAGATGCTGGACTGGGAAGCGCCGACAGGTGGCTACCTGTTGACCGCGTGCTACGCCAGTGGCCTGCGTGCTGCGGAAGGCGTAATCAGGTGGCTGGCCGGGCGGTGACGCCTGCCTTGTAGCGTCGAGCCATGCTCGACGGCGTTACCTGTAGAGCCGAGCCCATGCTCGGCTTGAATCAAAAGCAGCCGAGCGTGGGCTCGGCTCTACAGAACGCAGAAAACGAGCACTCACCACGGCCGGCGCATGCTCACTGAAGCCAGCGCCACGCCGCTGGGATGCGGGTAGGCCTCTTCGCGCACGCTGACGAACCCCTGGCGTTGATAGAACGGCACGGCGTTGAGCGAGGCCGACAGCACCACCTCACGTTCACGATCGGCCATCGCCAGCAGGCGCTGCATCAACGCCTGGCCAATGCCCTGGCCGCCATGATCCGGATTGACGAACAACGCATCGACTTCATTGGCATCGGCATCAAAGACGCCGAAGCCGAGCAGGCCACCCTGCCCGTCCTCGGCCACTACGCATCCGCCCTGCGACAACAGCCGCGCATACTGCGACGGTGGCGGCGAGGCAGACCAGGGCGCAATGACTTCGGGCGGGTAATGGCTGCTGCAGGTCTCGCGCACGCAACGCGTGCGCAGCGCCCACAACATGGCCACGTCATCCATGGTGCCGGTCCTGAACTGCATGACATCTCCTTGTAGAGCCGAGCCTATGCTCGGCTGCTTCTCGATCACGCATCGCGATGTTGGAACGAAGATCAGCCGAGCATGGGCTCGGCTCTACAACATCACGTTATCGCGACTTGCTGGCGCGCAGCGCCTGGATCTTCGGCGGTGGCTGGAACGAGTCGCTGCGCGCATCGGCCCAGAACGCATGGAACACCGCATGGTCGGGCACCTTGTGCAGCAGTTCGCCTGGCTCCAGGTAGCGGTACAACGAGGCCAGCGAACGGATCTCCACCGGCGAGACACGGCGCAGGATGTGTTCCGGCCCCAGCTCGGCCGGATCATTGAGGCCAGCGGCACACAGCAGTTCCTTCAAGGCATGCAGCGTGTGCTCGTGGTAGCTGTAGACACGAGCAGCCTTGTCCGGTGCATCCAGATGCTTCCAGCGCGCGGGATCCTGGGTAGCGATCCCGGTCGGACACTTGTCGGTATGGCAGCTCAGCGACTGGATGCAGCCCAGCGCGAACATGAAGCCTCGGCCGGCATTGCACCAGTCGGCCCCCAACGCGATGGTCCGTGCGATGTCGAACGCACTGGTGATCTTGCCGGCCGCGCCGATGCGGATGCGCTCACGCAGGTCGAGGCCGACCAGGGTGTTGTGCACCAGCAGCAGTGCCTCATGCATCGGCACGCCGACATGATCGACGAACTCGGCCGGTGCCGCGCCGGTGCCGCCTTCGGCGCCATCCACCACGATGAAGTCCGGCAACAGGCCGGTTTCCTGCATCGCCTTGGCGATGCCGAACCATTCCCACGGGTGGCCGATGGCCAACTTGAAACCGACCGGCTTGCCACCGGACAGTTCGCGCAGGCGGGCCACGAACTGCAACAGTTCAACCGGCGTGGAGAACGCCGAATGGCGCGACGGCGACACGCAGTCAACGCCCATCGGCACGCCACGGGTCACCGAGATCTCGGCGGTCACTTTCGGTGCCGGCAGCACACCGCCGTGGCCCGGCTTGGCCCCCTGCGACAGCTTGATCTCGATCATCTTGACCTGATCGTGGGTAGCGTTGGCAACGAAGCGCTCCTCGCTGAAACCACCTTTCTCGTCACGGCAACCGAAGTACCCCGAGCCGATCTCCCACACCAGGTCGCCGCCCATTTCGCGGTGGTAGGGCGAAATCGATCCTTCGCCGGTGTCGTGGTAGAAGCCACCGCGGCGCGCGCCTTCGTTCAGTGCGCGGATCGCATTGGCTGACAGCGAGCCAAAGCTCATCGCCGAGATGTTGAACACGCTGGCCGAATAAGGCTTGGCGCAGTTCGGGCCGATCAGGACGCGGAAGTCATGCTTGGCAATCGTCGTCGGTGCCAGCGAATGGTTGATCCACTCATAGTCCACCGCATAAGTGCTGCGCAGGGTGCCGAACGGCACCGTGTCCATCTCGTTCTTTGCGCGCTGGTAGATCAGCGCGCGCTGCTGGCGCGAGAACGGCACGTCTTCCAGGTCGCTCTGCACGAAGTACTGGCGGATCTCCGGACCGATCGACTCCAGCCCGTAGCGGAAGTGCGCCATCACCGGATAATTGCGGCGCAACGTGCTGCGTTTCTGCAGCAGGTCCCAGGTCCCCAGCGCCACCATCGCGGCAGTCAGGCCGACGCCCCAGTACCAGGCTGGCCAGATCGTGGCCAGCCACAGGCATATCGGGAACATCAGGATGGCGAGCAGGTAGACGATATACCGGTGCATGGCGTTCCTCGGTTGCAACTGCCCCCGAGTCTACCGCGCCGTTCGCAGCCGGGGCTTACAAACGATCGTCAACCACGTTGCGCGGCCAGGCCGATTTCACGTCGTAGACCAGGCCACCGGGCGCCAGCAGCGCCCGGATTGCGGATTCATCCATCGCCTTGAAACGGGCGTGGGCCACCGCCAGCACCACCGCGTCATAGCGCCCTGCCCCGGGCTCGGCCAGCCAGTCCAGGCCCTCGCCGGTCAATGCCGCCGGGCCGACCCACGGGTCGCTTACCTCGACCCTCGCACCGGCATCGCGCAAGCGCTGTGCCAGTTCCAACGCGCGACTGTTGCGCAGGTCCGGGCAATCCTCCTTGAAGGTCACGCCCAGGACCAGGATGCGTGCATCCGCCGGCGCACGGCCACGCTCGGCCAGCATCGCCAGCACCCGAGCCGCTACGTGCTCGCCGACGCGGTTATTGACCTGTCGCGCGGTGTGGATCAGGTCCGGGTGGTAACCCACGCTCTCGGACTTGTGCAGCAGGTAGTACGGATCGACGCCGATGCAGTGACCACCGACCAGGCCCGGGCGGAACGGCAGGAAGTTCCACTTGCTGCCGGCGGCATCCAGCACGTCCTGGGTGTCGATGCCGAGCCGGTCGAAGATCAGGGCCAGCTCGTTGACCAGCGCGATGTTGACGTCACGCTGGATGTTCTCGACCACCTTGGCCGCTTCAGCCACGCGCATCGAAGGGGCCGGGAACGTACCGGCGGCAATGATGCGCTGGTACAGACCATCAATCACCCCAGCGACCTCCGGGGTCGATCCGGAGGTGATCTTGCGGATGTCGGCAAGGCGCCGCCGGCGGTCACCGGGGCTGACCCGTTCGGGGCTGTAGCCGCAGTAGAAGTCTTCGTTGAAGCGCAGGCCGGACCTTTGTTCCAGCAGCGGCACGCACACTTCCTCGGTGGTTCCGGGGTAGACCGTGGACTCATAGATCACCAGATCTCCGGCGCGGAGATGGCTGGCAATCAGGCGCGTGGCCGAACGCAACGGCTCCAGATCGGGCTGTTCGTAGGCATCGATCGGGGTCGGCACGGTGACGATGTAGACATTGCAGGCATCAAGCAGTGCCGGATCGCTGCCGTACTGCAACAGGTGCGCACTGGCCAGCTCGTCGGCTTCCATTTCCAGTGTGTGGTCCTGGCCGCTGCGCAGCTCGGCGATGCGACCGGCGTCAATATCGAAGCCCAACGTCGGCCACTGCCGGCCAAACGCCACCGCCAACGGCAGGCCGACATATCCCAGGCCGACCACCGCAAACCGAGGGTCACTGGCGGCCGCAACCGGCACACTCATCGGCACATCCCATGCAATCGATGCAATCGCACATACGCTGCCATGGCCTCGGCCAACACACTCATCTGCTGCACCACTCCGGAAAACCTGCGCCAGAAAGGCTACAGCCTACCGGCCCCGGCGCCCTGCCGCCAAGGCGGGCTCAGGACCCCAACGCCACCGCCGCCGGTTCCAGCTCACCGTCGGCACCGGTCCAGGCCTGCAGCAGGCGTTCAAATCCACCGCTGCCAAGCAAGAAGCCGGGCCAAGCGGCGTCGACGATCTGCGCCAGTGGTTCTGGCTCGATGCGCCGCGTACCCATCGACCAGCGCGGAAATGCCCGCTGCACCACCGGAGCGCGGCACAGTACGTGCAGCTGCCCATGGCTGCGCGCGTTGAGGATGCGCTGGAACACCGAATCGATGCCGTCCTGCGGGCCTTCGAGATACTGCAGGAAACGGCTGCCATCGAACATCAGGACGCCGGTGACTCCAGCTACACGATTGAATGCCGTGGCATCGGCCAGCAGGCGGTCAAGATCGGTTGTCTGCAGATCGGCGCGGGCCTCGCTGGCATAGGCAATCGCGTGCAGCGACATCAGATGGCTCCCCCCCTGGGAACGATGGCAGGGACTATGACATGAATACGATCGGCAGTTAAGCACGCGACCGCCGTGATGCAAACAGGCCGAGGCACCGCAGGTGGGCTACAATCGGCGCCGCGCTGCTGGCCCGGATGGCGAAACTGGTAGACGCATCGGACTTAAAATCCGCCGGGGGCAACCCCATGCCGGTTCGATTCCGGCTCCGGGCACCATACGCACGCCGCGCAACCCACACTCAGATCGCCCGCGAGTAACGCGGTTGCTCGTGAGTGGCACGCAGGTACGGATCGAAGCACATCGCCAGCAACCGCAGCAGCGGTCGCCCCGGTTCGCTGGAACGCACTACGCCATCGCGGTATTCGGCCAGCCCGTCTTCCTGCAGCCGCTGTACCGAATGCAGGTCCTCGGCAAAGTACTGTTCGAAATCCACGCCGTGGCGCTGACCCAGCTGCACGCCATCGACCTCGCCCTGGCACATCAACTGCTGGATCAGTTCCGCACGCAGCTGGTCGTCAGCGCTCAGCGCCACGCCGCGCCACACCGGCAGCTGCCCCTGGTCCACGGCATCCTCCCATGACGGCAGGTCGCGCGGATTCTGGCTGTAGGTGGCACCGATGTGGCTGATCGCACTCACGCCCAGGCCGAGCAGATCGGTATCTGCGTGGGTGGTATAGCCCATGAAATTGCGATGCAGCTGCCCGGCGCGTTGTGCGCGCGACAGATCTTCTTCCGGCAATGCGAAGTGATCCATGCCGATGTACTGGTAGCCGGCCGCAGAGAGCGTCTCCACCGCCAGACCCAGCAGCGCCAGTTTGTCCTCCGGCGAAGGCAAGCGGCTTTCGTCGATCTGCTTCTGCGCACGGAACAGATGCGGCAGATGCGCGTATCCGTACACCGCCAGGCGGTCCGGACGCAGCGCCAGCACCCTATCGAGGGTGCGGCCGAACCCCTCCAGGCTCTGCCCGGGCAGGCCGTAGATCAGGTCGACGTTGACCGAACGCATGCCGCTGTCGCGGCAGGCACTCAGGATGTCCAGTGTCTGCTGCACGCCCTGGATGCGGTTGATCGATTCCTGCACCTGCGGGTCGAAATCCTGCACGCCCAGGCTGGCCCGGTTGAATCCCAGGCGCGCCAGCATGGCGACGTCGCGGGTGTCGATGAAGCGTGGATCGAGTTCGATCGAGAAATCGCGCTGCGGTGAATCGCTGAAATCGAAGCGCCGGCGCAGCCCTTCCACAAGTGTGGTCATCGCCTCGGCCTCGAGGAAATTCGGCGTGCCACCGCCCAGATGCAGCTGGATGACCTCACGGCCGTCCTCGAACTGCGGCGCCAGCAGGTCGGCCTCGGCCAGCACGCGCGACACATAGCTGTGGCCACGTCCGCGGTCGCGGGTGATCACCCGGTTGCAGCCACAGTAGAAGCAGGGGCTGGAACAGAACGGCACATGCACGTACAGCGACAGCGCGCGGGCCAGCTGGTTGCTGTCGGCGATCGCCTGGCGCAGCGCCGGCGCGTCGAAGCCATCATGGAAATGCGGCGCGGTCGGATACGAGGTGTAGCGCGGGCCCGGCCGGTCGTGCCGGCGCAGAAGGTCGGGGTCGAAGGTCCAGGCCAGGCCACCGGCGGCGGGAGAGAACGTGTCCATGCCGCCAGCATCGCGCCAGGCGGCCTGTGCCGCCTTGACCCAGATCAATGCTTGCCGGCGATCCCCAGTACCGGCAGGCCGACCTGCGGCCAGCGCAGCATCTGGTAGCGCTTCCAGAAGGTGTCACCGATCCGCGCAGCCACGTCGTTGGCCAGTTCCTGCATCGGCGGGTTGCCGCACTCGGCAGTGGTGACCCGGAACAGCACCAGCCAGCGATCAAACAGGTCCTTGTCCAGCTCGATGGCCATGTGCTTGGACATCGGCGAGCCCTTGAAGCGGCGAGTGCCACGCAGCATCGCCGACCAGAAATCGACCAGCTGCGCCAGGTGCCCGGGCCAGTCGTGCACGTGCGCCTCGAACACCGGTCCCAGCCGCTCTTCCACTCGCACGCGGGCATAGAAATCGTGGACCAGTCGGGTCACTTCCTGCTCGGTGCACAACCCGGGCGAGGCGACGGGGAGGACAGGCGGCTGTGTTGCGTTCATCGGGGCATCCAAAGCTTGCAGGCAGGCTGCCGCACCCAGGCGGCAGCGCCGTTGATCCAGATCAATGTCGGCGCAATCCGCTGCGCCTAGGCTGGCACGCTTGCAGGAAGCATGCCCTGCGGATACGGCGCCGATCCTGGCGAAGTATACGCGCCGCCCACTTTTCGATCGGGGACAGCATGAACAGACCTTTTCCCAACCGCCGCCAGCGGCTGATCCAGCACTGGGGCGCGATCCTCTGGCCCAGCTTCATCGCCGCCGGCGTTGCCAGCGTGGTGTTCTTCGCCTTCGTCGATCCATTGCGCCTGCAGGCCATCAGTTTCCCGGGCACGGCCATCAGCCGCGAACTGGGCTATACGGCAGGATTCTTCATGTTCTGGTCGGTCACTGCACTGTCCAGCGCGGTCACCTGGTACCTGCAGCGGCCCCTGCCGGGCGATGACGACGAGGAGCTGCCGCTGGGATGAGCACGTCCTGCACCCGGGTACCCCGTCCCTGGCATTGGCGCGGCACGCTCAGCGCTGCCCTGCTGGTGGTGTTCTACGCACTGCCGTGGCTGCGCTGGGAAGGACGCCAGGCGCTGCTGCTGGACATCAGCGCGCGGCGATTCGACCTGTTTGGCTGGACCTTGTGGCCCGGCGACGTCGGCGCGCTGATCGGCCTGCTGGCGGTACTGGTAGTAAGCCTCGCGCTGCTGACCCACCTCGCCGGCCGCGTCTGGTGCGGCCACGCCTGCCCGCAGACGCTGTGGCGCCGTGCCTTCGACTGGATCGCCCGCAGCGCGGCGCGGGTACTGCCCGCACCTGCGGCAGGCCCAGCCACCCAGCTGGCCTGGGGCCTGCTGTCAGTGTGGACCGGCATCACCTTCGTCGGCCTGTTCAGCCCGATCAGCGGATTGCTGGCCGCCGCGCCAAGCGCTGGCTGGAGCGGCTGGGAAACGTTCTGGGTGCTGTTCTACGCCGCCGCCACCTGGGGAAACGCCGGGTTCCTGCGTGAGCAGGTGTGCCGTTCGCTGTGCCCGTTCGCACGCATGCAGCCGCTGCTGACCGATCCGCATACGCCGCGCATGCTGTACGACGCCCGCCGCGGTGAGCCGCGCGGGCCACGCCCGTCCGGTCTCGGCGGGGTGCTGGGCCGTGGCCGCGGCCTGCTCGACCCGACCACTGCGCAGGACTACGTATTCCGCGCTGCGCATCCGCTGCTGGCAGGACCGATGCCGACCTTCAGCGCCGACCGCCTGGGTGACTGCACCGATTGCGCAGCCTGCGTCCGTGCCTGCCCGATGCAACTGGACATCCGCCAGGGACCGCAGGCCGATTGCCTGGCCTGTGGCGCCTGCCTGGAGGCCTGCGCACAACAACAGCTCCGGGCCGGTTTCGGTCCTGGGCTGGTGCGCTACTGCAGTCCGCAGGCGATGGCCGGACAACCGAAGCGCCTGTGGCGCCCCCGGACGTTGGCCCTGCTGTCCTTGTTGCTCGCGCTGCTTGCCTGCGGCGCCTGGCGCCTGCTGTGAATCAACGCGACGCGTTGGCGTGCGGCGGCACAAGCTGGGCGCGCCGGACGATGCCCAACTGTTCGATGATCAGCGCCATCTCGTTGGTGACTTCGGTACGCTCGGTCCCCTGTGGGACCAGGCGATCCAGCACCTGCTGGTAGGTATCCCAGAACGCCGGACCGCATCCGTGTTTGTGATAACTGGCTTCCAGTTCGCGGCGTACCCGTTCAGCCAAGCCATTCATGCCGTATTCCATACGACCTCCGTTGGACTTGTTCTGCATCGTTGACGGACTACCGACTCACTTGCGTGCTACTGAAAGACTCCCAGGCTTCACGACTGGTTGACTCCAATTAGTCACAGATTTCACGACAGGTCAATTACATGCAGCGACTTTCGTGATTGAAATTATTAATCGTTCACGAAACTACATACGGGGCCCTGGGGGTGCCGGATGGGGCGAAGCCGACAGGCGTCAGGAAGCACAGCACGACGTCCGCAGTAGGCGGCACTGATTATCAGCTTGGGATCGATTGAACTTGCCTATTTTGCTAAGTGTACTTAGCGCATCGGGTTAAGCAGGCTGGATGCGACAAAAGGCGGCGCAAATCAGATGGATTCGTCTGCCCGCGCTTCAGTTGTCGGAAAAAGGTTCGGGTAGCGCTGATGGAGGATGTACTGCCGCAATGGAGGAATGGGAAAGTCCCTCGGCCATTGCGACACTGCGGAACGGCTGATGCCAAAGAAGCGCGCCAGTTCCGCGTCGGTGCGGAATCCCAGCCGGGTTCGTACCTGCCGCTTGCTCCAGAATTCGGTCACGGTCGGTCCTTCTGTTAACCAGACTGATTCTTGCGGCAAGGCTTCTTCGCAATCCACGCGTTAAGCTGGCTTGCATAGATGAATACTCTCGGCCAACGACTCGCGGCAGCCATGAAGAAAGCCGGGCACCCACGCCCGGCCGATCTGGCACGCGCCGCCAAATCAACGACAGCAACCATCAGCAACTGGCTCAACGACCACGTGAGCGCCTCGCACGTAAAGGCCGAACAGCTGTTCCGCATCGCCGATGCGGCTAAGCTGGACGCACGCGAGCTGCTGTACGGGGTCAGCGGGCTTGGCGTCGGTGAGCCTGGCAATGCCTACATCCCCAGCCAGGCCCACCTGGATGTCTGGCAGGACGCCTACGAGCTGGTCAGCCATCTGGTGGCCGAGAACGGTCTGGAGATCGACCACCGGCGCCACGCGGCCTTGGATCTGCTCGCGTTTGAACTGCTGATGGACGGCTTCAGCCGCAGCAAGGTTGCCCGGGTTCTGACGACCTCGATGACGTAAATGCACCGCCGCTGGTAGCATGGGCCTCGATGGGGATGGGGCTCCCCCGATAACCGCCTGAGAAGGCTGATGGCTCCTGCCATGACGAATCCGGTGTTCGTCGACGGCGGGTCGTGCCTGCCCTCGGCGTTCGCCATTGACCCTGCGAACCCGTATTCGAGGCACCCCATGCACGCACTGAACGGCTATTTCCTGGTCTTCATCGGAGGCGGCATCGGTGCCTGCCTGCGCCACGCCTGCAATCTGCTCGGCGCGCGGGTAGTGGCCGGCAGTCCCTGGCCCTGGTCGACCTTCCTGATCAACATCAGCGGCGCGCTCCTGATGGGCGTCGTGGTCGAGGTCTTCGCGATGCGCAATGGCGCCTCGCCACAGCTGCGATTGTTGCTGGCCACCGGCATCCTCGGCGGCTACACCACGTTTTCCACCTATGCACTGGAGATCGGCCTGCTGCTGCAGCGCGGCCAGCATGGGCTGGCGGCCCTGTATGCCGGCGGCTCGGTGGCACTGGGCCTGGCCGGCCTGTTCGGCGGCATGAAGCTGGCCCGGCTGCTGCTGGGCTGAGCGCTCAGGCCGCGCTGGCCCGGGTCTGCCCGCGCCATTCCCGCGGCGACAGCCCGGTATGCGCCTTGAACGCGCGCGACAGCGCGGCTTCGCTGCCATAACCCACGTCGTCGGCAATCCGTTTCAGCGGGCGCCCCTGACGCAGTGCCTGCTGCGCCAGGCCCACCCGCCAACCCTGCAGGTACTGCCCGGGCGTGGTACCCATCGCCTCGCGGAAACTGGCAGCAAACACGCTGCGTGACATGCCGGCAACCTCGGCCAGGTCTTCCAGGGTCCAGGACTGTGCGGGCGCCTCATGCATTGCTACCAGTGCCAGCCGCAGCCGTGGATGACCCAGCCCGGCAAACAGGCCACCACGCATCCCGCCCCCTTCCATCAGTTGGCGCAGCACCTGGATCATCACTACCTCGAACAACCGGTTGACCATCACCGCACGTCCGCAGCGCTGCTCGAAGGCCTCCTCGAACAGCAGTTCCAGCGCTGCGTTGCCGCCATGGAGATCCGCCAGCGGCATGCAGATGAAATCGGGCAACGCGGCGCTGATCGGGTTGAGCCGACCGCCCTCGAAATGCAGGTTGGCGCAGGCCATGTCGGCGCCGTGCTGCGGATCAGTGCTGAAGCGATGCGGCATCGGTCGCGGGTACAGCAGCAGGCTGGGGACTTCGACCTGCACGGTCTGCCGGCCGTGGCTGACCTGCAACGGGCCGCGCCGCACCAGGTGCAGCTGCCCGGCCTCATTCTCCCCCTCCAGCATGTTGATACCGCACAGCGCACCGGCATGGAACACCGAGGCAGTGACCGCAAAGCGTTCAAGCAGAATGGCGAGACGGTCGACCATGACGGGACCCTGGGTAAAGTAGAAAGAGATCAAGGCGACACATCGTATCGGAATCCTCCCGTAGCGGACGTGATCGACTCGGGGAGCGCCCCCCGCCCTTCCTGCGGCAGTGCAGCGCGCGCAGGCTGCTGGCGGGGTCTAAGCTGACGCCATTCCCGGATGGAATGCCCGTGATGTGTCACTTGCTACGATGTGCCCTCACCCTCGCCCTGCTATTCCCGGCGACACCGGTGTTGGCCGCACCCGCTGCATCACCGCGCACGTTCAGTGGCCAGTTGCAGAGGGCCCCGTGGCGCCTGGACGTGCCGGCTGACTGGAACGGTGACCTGGTGATGCTGGCGCACGGCTACGAGCCGGTAGGCATGCCACGTGCTACGCCAATGGCTGCCAATGACGGCACCGCGCCACTGCTGGCTGCAGGCTACGCCGTCGCGCAGAGCGCCTATGCCAGCCAGGGCTGGGCGGTGGCCGATGCGATCACCGACATGGAACGCCTGCGCCGGCATGCAGTGGCCGAACTCAAGCATGTGCGCCATATCTGGATGCTGGGATTTTCGATGGGCGGCGCCGTGACCCTCGCCAGCCTCGAGCGGTTCCCGCAACACTACGCCGGTGGTGTGTCGCTATGCGGCGCCAATCTCAGTGGCGAACAGATCGCGAGTGATCTGCTGACCACGCTGGTCGCTTTCGATTACTTCTTTGCCAAGGCCGAAGGCCTGCCGGGTGCGGGACTGCTCTCACCCGAAGCGGCTGCGCTGCCACAGGGCGAACTGTACCAAGGCATCTCCAATGCGCTGCAACGCAGCCCGTCACATGCCGCGTTGCTGGCACAGCGGCTGCAGGTGTCCGCTGATGCACTGGCCGGCACGATCAGCCTGCATGCACTGGTCCTGCACGAACTGGCCACGCGCAGCGGCGGCATGCCGGTGGGCAACAGAGGCGTGGCTTACAGCGGCTTCGGTGACGACATGGCGTTCAATGCCGGCGTGCGACGTGTCGATGCCGTGCCTGCCGCGCAGGCCACTGTCCGCAGGGAGCTGGCATTGAGCGGTGCGTTGAGGCGACCGCTGGTGATCCAGTTCAACAACAACGACCCGACGATCGTGCCGCGCATGCAGACAGTGTATCCGCAGACGGCCGCACGGGCCGGCGCCCGTCCGCTGCCACAGGTGCTGCCGCCCGTTGGCGAAGGCCATTGTGGCTTCTCCGGCGCGCAGATCATCGAGGCGTTGAAGGCCGCGCAGCGTTGAGCAATCGCGGCCCGCGCGCAGCTCAGCCGCCCAGCGTGCCCATCGTAAAGGTGTAGCCCGAGCTCATCAGGAATTCGCGCATGCGCATTTCCGCGCGACGCGGCGAAGCCAGATTGGCCGGCGCATAGAGGGCGTAGACCAGGCCCGACCCCTCGATATGCTCACGGCGCACCCCGCAGCGGGCGGTTTCCGAAGCGATGATCCAGCCATCCTTCAACCGGTCCGGCCCGATGGATTGCCCGTTCTTCAAGCGGAAGGTCAACCAGCGCACATCTGCCGTGACTTTGCTCATTTCCGTTTCGCTCCGTGGCTGGAACGACGCGTGATGTCTGTGCTCGCCATTGCGGCTCCCTGAGACGTGGAACTCGACCATAGCGCCTTTCCATGTCGTGGCCGGCTGAGACTGGCGATCGGGACGTGGCGAACGGCTGCAGGTGAAGCAGCGCGGCGTCGGAAATGGCGGCGGCAGGGAGCATCCTGCCGGCGCAGTTCACAGGCAGGGAACCCGACTCACGCAGCGCGGTCGCTGCCCTGGTTCAAGGCTTGCAGCGCATCGGCCAGCGCCTGGATTTCGGCACGCAGGGCCAGCCGCTGCAACCACCGCCCGGGGATTCCGCGCGCACCATGGAATGCCCCCGCCAGCTGCCCGGCGATGGCGGCCGTGGTGTCGGCGTCCTCGCCAAGATTGGCCGCCTCGAGTACGACGGCTTCAAAGGTGTCGTGGCGATCAAAGCACCAGAGTGCTGCTTCCAGACTGTCAACAACATAACCATTGCCACGGATCTGCTCACGCGCGGCACCGCGGTAGCCGCCCGCCGCGATCTGCTGCAGCCGCGCGCTCTTGACGGGAACATCGCTGAGATCCAGCACTCCGTCGCGGGTGCTCCCCGCCAACGCCCGCTCCAGCGCGACCGCCAGCAAGCGGCACGCCTCCAGGCACTCCTGCGCAGCGTGCGTCGTTCGCGAACTCAGCTCGGCCATGGCCTGCAGATCGGGAGTCCCGGCGTAGCGCAATGCTACCGGCGCCAAACGCATGATCGAGCCATTGCCAGCGCTGCGTGGGTCGTCACTCCCCGCCAGCGGATGGCCGTCCTGCAGGAACCGGTCGATCGCAGCTCGCGTTGCCATACCGATATCGAAGCACTCGCCGGTCGCACTCCAGTAACCGTGCCGGTACCAGTTGGCGTAGCGGTTCATCTGATCGCGCGGGTCGAAGGTGTCGCAGCGCGCCAGGCTCTCGGCCAGGCACATCGCCATGGAGGTATCGTCAGTCCATTGCCCCGGCTGCAGGTGGAACGGCCCACCACCCACCATATCGGTAATCGGGGTGAAGCTGCCACGGGGCTTGAATTCCAGCGTGGTACCGACGGCATCGCCGCACGCGAGGCCGAGCAAGGCCCCGCGGAAGAGATCAATCTGGTTCATCAGACCAGTGTAGCGCCACCGCATCTGACATGACTGACTGCCGGGCGGTGATCGCGCGAGCGGGGAATTGATCGCAGCCAAACAAAAAAGCCCTGACCGGAGTCAGGGCTTTTCAATTGGAGGCCTCAAGCGGAATCGAACCGCTGTAAACGGATTTGCAATCCGCACCGAAACGTTATTTTTCAATGACATATACCACCTTGCCACCCCATGAGCCGCCCAGCTGACCCTAGCGACGCGTAGGACGCGCCCCGCCTGACCACTACGGCCCCCAATGCCCCTTCGACTGCGCATGCTCCCTCTCGAACGCCATCTACCTGGCTTGCGAGAACACTTCCTGCAGCTGCTTGATCAAGCGCTCCAGAGACGGAGGGACGTATCCAAGCACCGCCATCGTATCGGCAGCCGCTCGGGCGAAGGCCATTTTCCGCTCTGGGATTACCGAATTGGCGACGATCCTTCGGTGGGCTTCAGAAGCAACCCGCGCCTCGATCAACTGCACCATAGTCATGTCGCCGCCGAGCTTCTGGAAGTTGAGCTTGAGTAACTCATCAGTTCGAGGCTGAAGCCATCCCTTCCCTTCGGCTTCGCCCCAGTCGAACGGGTCGCACAATTCATCAAGAGCCCAAGAGATACCCATGCCGCTTTGCTTTATTGCCCTGACATGGTCGTCACCGTTGTCCCTCCCCACAAAGATGCACTTCACCCTCCCCGCCCGACCAAGCGCTTCACACACCATTCGAATTCGCTCAGCTGCCGCCCGACCTGCATCGTCATCATCCAGTAGGGCAACGGTTTTGCCAGACACATCTGCCAAGGCCGCGCGTGCAATACACCTGTCCGCCACCCAATTCGCACCGCCCCCCCTGCCTTCTACGACCTCTATCTTGGCGTCGAGCTGAATTTCCATAACCTGTAGCGCGCCGAGCAGAATCACCTGATCCGAGGAGCCCTCAATGAAAAGTGCATTGCCCTTGTAGAGCAAGCCTTCATCGCGAAGCTGTGACAGCGCTTCCAGCACTTTCTGCCGCTCCACTTCCGCACGATCCAAGTATGGCTCCACGAATGGCATCAGCCCCAAGGTCCCGTCAACGGCCTCAGGCAAGGGTTCATCACGAAACTGAGTCCGACCATCGATTCGAGCAGCAAATTGAATGGACCCAGACTCGCTATCCTTTGCCACCTTATAGAAGGCCGGCGAGTGGGTACTTACAACAATTTGCACATCCTGTGCATATTCACCAAATTCACGAGCAACCTCGACTTGCTTGGCAAGCTCAAGATTATTCTCCGGCTCCTCAAACCCCCAAATGGTCTCAGGCGCGGGCTTGCCCTTGGCGGAATTCTTTTTCCGCTGTTCCGCCAAAAACTTCAGGATAAGTGGGACGTGCCGCCCTTGAACGCCATCGCCTCTGTTGTGAAGCGCAGTCAGGACCCCGACATCTGACGAGCTGAACTCCAGCGCCTCAAACAGGTCGCCAAGATCTTCGGGTAGGGAGAACTCTGTTCTCAGATCAAGCAGGCGGAGCGAATCCTGTTCAATCTTCGCGACTTCTGCGCGAAGGCCCTCAAGAAACATTCCTGATGCTTCCTTCAGCTTTTCTGCCACAGTTGCTGCCAGTGCAGCATGAAGGCGTCGTTTTAGAATATTGAAGAAAGGTCTGCCACGAACAGCTGGAACGTACTCGAAGGCGAGGTTTCGCGCCCAATAGTTTACTTTGGAGTTCGGGGAGAAAGGCTTGCCATCTTTGCGCCTAATTTCATCCGGGAATGGAGTCTGCTGACCCGCTCGATAGACCTTTCGCCAAGTAATCGCATCGGAATCGCGATAGTGCGCTGGCGGCTGAAGCTCTAGCTCAATAACAATTTCGCGCGCCTTCTTCTTACCAACTCGGGCCTTCTGAGAGAAGTCCCTCTCGAACACCAATGGCTCATCAATATCCGTTTCCTGATTAAAGAACAGATTGAGCGCGCGAAGAACATTGCTCTTACCCGCATCATTAAGGCCAACTAGAGCGGTGTAAACCGTAAAATCGACATGCAAGTCAACGAGCGACCTGAAATTGGTCACCCGCACACTAGAAATGAACATCTGTCCCTGATCCCCTGGCTCACGTGATGCAAGCTGGTTTTATCACACTACGATCAGGTTTGGCTCAATGACTGGCCGCCGGCTTAGAAGGCTGGCGTACTGTGCGTTGTAGTCAACAGCTTAGATTGAGTTCAATTCAGGAGGCCTGCGAACAGGCCCCTAGTCTCGCAATGGGCAGCTCCCGTGTATTCGGGAACCCTCTCCGCTCACCAACCACGTAGATCGCGCAGCCCTGCCCTCAGCCATGCCTTACGCGCATCCCTCGGACGGGGTTTCGTCTCGGCCGGAGGCTTACGCGGCTCCAGCGCTGCCTTGATGCGCTCCACCTCCTTCGCCCCAGCCTCGGCCAAGCGCCGGGCCTGTTGCTGCTGCTCGCGGGTTGGTGGCAGTCCGGGCAGTGGCGGCGGCGGCTGGATCGGGGTGCTGTCGGTCAGCCGGGCGACGGCCTCGCGAAGGGGTAGATCGGGATACAGCCTGGCCGCGCACCAGCGCTCGGCGTAGCGCTTCGCCTGTCGGACGTTGGCGGCGCGCGCTTCCTTGGTGTGCCACATCTTCTTGCCTTCCATCCATAGCCGGACCCCATGACCGCCATCGGGCGTGACACTTGCCGTCTCGCGACCGTTGTACCAGAGCGCCCAGCGCTCGCCAGTCTGGACCCAGCCAGAGGGAATTGGGGCGGTGCGGAAGCCGTGGGAGGAATACATGGCGGGAAGGATACGGCCGGCCGTCGCAGATCCTGCGAACGCGGCGGCCACCTGCCTGAACCGTTCGGGGAAGGAATTGTTACGCGCTGCATCGGCGATTTGACGAAATCGTCAATTTGCCCGAATCGTCTTGCGGGGTGCCGGCGCGGCGCTGCTCACGCGCCCCCGGGTTGAGCTGCCTGCGGCCCCGGATCCGGCACAGTCAGAATGCCCGCCTTGGCCGGCCGGCACCATCGGGCAACCTCGCCCTGTCGGGTCGGGCTGTCCCTACACGCCCCGGGCACGGCCGGCCGGGCTACCCTCCGGCCATGTGCGGTCGATTCGTCCAGCTCCCCGTGATCGACTTCGGCCAGCCGGGGCTGGCTGACCTTGCACCCGGCCTGGCCGAGATCCAGCCCAGCTACAACCTTGCGCCGACGCAGCGCGCATCGGTGATCCTGGACCGGGGCGAAGGGCGGCAAGTCACCCGCCTGGCATGGGGCCTGCTACCGTTCTGGGCGAAAGCCAAGGGCCTGCAGGGATCGACCATCAACGCCCGGATCGAGACGGTGGCCACCAAGCCCGCCTTCCGAACCGCGTTCAAGAAGCGCCGCTGCGTGATACCGATGGCCGGCTACTACGAGTGGTCGGTCAGCCCCGAGGACGGGAAGAAAGACCCGTGGTTCATCCACGCCACCGGGCCGCTGCTCGCCGCCGGCCTGTGGGAGGACACCAGCCCGCTGCTGCCCGACGGAAACCTGGGCACCTTCACCATCATCACCGGCGACAGCAGCGGCGTCTCGGCCGACATCCACGACCGCATGCCAGTCTGGCTCCAGGTTGACCAGATCGATGATTGGATGGCGGCCAGCCCCGACGACGCCATGGCGATGCTGCTGGCAAGCTCGCCTCCATCCATGGAGGCGTACAGGGTCAGCCGCGCAGTCAACACGCCACGAAACAATCGCGAAGACCTGCTCCAGCAGATTGCGTGATGCCTACAACAAGGTGGCCTGGCTGTCGTCCCAGCTTTTGATGATCAACTCCCCGAACTTCCGCCCTCTGCCCTGCCCGCCGCCGATGGTGTAGTCAAGCTGCAGCGGCACCAGGTCGAAGCCGGCGAACACTTCGCGGATCTGGGGGTGGTCATTGATCGAGACCACAAAGCGCCCAGCCGAGGCGCGCATCAGATCCGCCATGGCCTCGTACTCCGCGAAGGGGAATTCGACGCCATACCCCTCTGTTTCCCAATACGGCGGATCGAGGTAGAACAGCGTCCCCTGCCGATCGTAGCGCCGCACGCACTCCTGCCACGGCAGGCACTCGATCACGGTGTTCGCCAGGCGGAGATGCACAGCACTCAACTCCTCCTCGATTCGAAGAAGGTTCAATCGTGGACCGCCGGCGGTCACGACACCAAACGACTGCCCCTGCACCTTGCCCCCGAAGGCGAGCTTCTGCAGGTAGTAGAAGCGCGCTGCGCGCTGAATATCGGTCAACGTCTCCGGCCGCTCCATCTGCGCCCACTCGAACATCTGCCGTGACACCAATGACCAGCGGAACATGCGCACGAACTCGTCCAGGTGATGGCGCACGCAGCGGTAGAGGGACACCAGCTCGCCGTTGATGTCGTTGAGGACTTCCATCTGGGCCGGATACGGCCGCATCAGCAGCGACGCGGCGCCGCCGGCGAATGCCTCGACGTAGCAGTCATGGGTTGGGAAGTGCGGATAGAGGTGCTTCAGTAGGCGGCGCTTGCCGCCCGGCCAGGAAATGATGGGCTTGGGCATGGGTTCTCAGTATTTGCGATAGGAGGAGCCGACAATCCCGCCGCTCTCGCGAGGGCGACGGGGCCACGGCCAATGCCAGGTGCTGAGCTCACCTGTGTTGCGGCGCTGCCTGGATGCTTGCCGGCATCTGGGCAGCGCCCTGTTTCGCTAGACGACTACTTCCACCAACGGGAGATTGGGCGCGGCTTCCAGCAGTCGGCCACCACTGACCCAAACGTTGTACGGAATAGGCTGCTGCAGCTGACCGAACGCACGCATCTGCGCGCCGTCATAGGTTGTCAGGCTACTGGTGCCATCTGCATTGTGTGCAGTGACCGTTGCCAACAATCGCGGCCGTACGCTGACGAGTTCGCCGAATTGATCCCACAAATCAGTCCGCATCGGTGAAATGCCTCTCCAGAGTTGCTGTCTGCTCGATCACGACAGCCTGTTGATCCACGACGACCTCAATACGGATCGACTCGCATTGGCCGTGCCAGGTTCCTTCAGAACTCAGCACCTGCACCAAGTCCAGCGGCAAGATCACCCCGATCTCCCCCGCCTTCAGCGGCCTCGGGAAAAGCGGCACCGTCAGGTCCACCGCCGCCTGCTCACCGCGATCGCAGAGGATGTTGCGCCCCCTCTCAGCTGCGGCAGCAGCGACGTTGATCAAGGGGCTACTTACCTGCTGCGCGAAGAGCTGCCCCGCCTCCCCGCCCTTTCGTACCTTGCAGGTAACTCCCTTCCCGGCCAGCTCCCCCGTGACCACCACTGCGTCATACAGGGGCGCACTGCGCATCTGCAGGCTTTCGGTCAGAACAATGTCCTCCTGCAGCACGTGATCCGGCGTTGTCTCCCGCCACAGCCATGGGCTAGCCGGGTAGCTGGCGCGGACAACCAGGGCCAGGTCCGAGGGATGGGACTGCACGACCCCGCCACTCGCACCAGCGAGCGCACTGATGGCATCCAGTGGTGTGCTTGCGTCATAGAACCAAGCGCCAGGCGGGACCGGCCAATCCACTGTTTGGTAGTCGCTGGCAAATCCGGTATCAACCAACTCTTCGGCCACAAGCTGAGCCATGCTGCGCTCTTCCGTCGTGGCTTTGACGCGAGCCGGAGCGTAAGGCGGTGCCAGCAGTGCTGTCCTTGAACGCCCACTCAAACGCACACCACCCCCAGCAAACTCGCGCTGTTTCTGGAAGCTCTCGATGATGCCCGTCCAGACGTAGCCGTTCAGCACCAGCTCGAACTGTCGCGGGCCCGAGGCTGTGGGCTTGAGCAGCCCAAGCTGATCGGCATCGGCCAGCTCGATGTCAAAGGTCCAGCCCCAAGCCGAACGGCCCGCACTGAGAGAGACGCGAGCCAACTCGATCGGCACCCGATCAGGAAGCCGCACAAATGAAACCTCATTGATCACGACGTAGGTCCTACGTTGGGGGCGCACCACATAGCACGCCGAGATACCAAGATTCAGGGGGGCCAGACCAGGAACGCCTATCACGGCGCAACCGAGGTTGAGGCCGACACGGTTGCCAGGCGGGAACGTGGGATCTGGATCAGGGTCGGGCCCCGGGCCAGGCGTTGGGCGGACTCCCCAAGGAACTCGACGCGCAGCGCCCCAAGGCAACCGGAAGGCCCTTCGGCTGGCAACTGGATTTGTCCACGCAATCAAGCTATCGGCACTAGCCGGGGTCAGCCGACTACCCCATTGCAAACCGCGAGAGATCCCCTCGGCAGCAAGCCAACGAGCAGGCAACGCGGTCAATCGCCTCAAGCTGTGCATCGAAGAGTGCCACGCGTACAGCGCCTGGCAGACTGCAAGCGGAATGCCCCCCCATCCCGCTCGCCACTTGTCACCAACCGGAGCCATGCCGGTTCGCCACACAAACCCTGCCTCCCCTTGGATCAAACCGCTCAGCCCCCAACTGATAGAGACTTCCCGCCCTACTTCAAGCGTTTCTCCCCAACGTTGGTGGACAACCACATCAACCGCAGCAGATCTCTGCCAATGGAGCGATGACAGCCGACCGAGCCGCCCAGATGACGCCCAGGCGATTGCAGCGACCTGTCGAATTCCCCTGATAACCGGCTCTGGAGCATCATCGTCCCAGTACACCCCAAGGTTGAGCCCAGCTCGTCGCGCATCGGCCTCAACGGAAGACCCCAGATTCAGCCGTAAGCGCAAAGGAGGAGAATCGATCATCAGCTTTCGGCGTAGGGCTGAACCCAGTCCTGAATTGCCGAGTTGACCTCACCCGTCCCGTCTATTCCTACCACCATATAGCGGTGGCTAGGAGACAGTCCGCTGACCAACCACTCTCCAGTACCGCTGCTAAGGGCCTGAGCGCAGCAGACGAGCGTGCTTCGTTCCAGCACAAGCACTCGCCCTCGGAAAGGCTGATTCAGCTTTCGAAGGCGCCCGTCGCTGCCAGTCTGATCTGGTGGCAACCCACCGATGACCCCCCGCCCACAAAACTCCAGCGGGCGCGATACCCTCATTAAGAAACCCTGCGCATTCATTAATCCCATGCTCCACTTATGCGAATGAGTAGCGCACCACGCCATCGCCCGTCGACTTCGATGTTGCACGCACGGTTGATTCGAACAACCAGAACTCGATCCGTCACAGTTCCATCGAGCCCCTCAATGATCATCCCATCCGGAAGACTGTCGACAATCCCGATCTGTTGCATTGGTGCAAGCGCCCCAGGAAGCTCACCGCGCGGAAACCAGGCTCCATTTACAAACCTAACGGACTCGTAGAGGAGCCCCAAGGTCGAGCCACTTGGGTAAGCCCCGGTGCCAGAACCGCCGAACTGCAGTCTCCCGCGAAGAATCCCAAAGAAATTGCATGGCACCGCACCGATCGCAAGAGTATGCGACCTGGCAACATACAAGCCGCATGAGCTTTCACTTGGAGAGAAGGTGTAGTCCTCCCAGCTCAACGAATAGGCGCTTTCCACATACCCACCATTCCACTCCTGCGGATCAACGCACGCAATGACGAATCCATGCATATCGCCAGGCTTGTAGCTAATGCAATCACCGGCAAACCAACTAAAAAAGCTACCTGCGTTGCGTGTGTCGATGAACAGGTAGATAAATCGTTCGTTGGCAACAACTCGCCAGCGGCGAGAAGTTCCATCCAAAGTTATCGACTTCGGCAGAAGCACGCCATTGGATTTCTGAGCAGCAGCGGGCACAGGGTTATTGCCTGATGACGCGGAGGTCATCGACTGATAGCCACGCGCAAAGCCATGTCGGGCGTTCCCCACGGTTGCGGAGTCATCAATGCGGAGGAAGTACCCGCTGCCGCTGACCAAACTTCCTCGGTACGCACGCACGTTCAGAGCGCTGAACTCACGGGTCCATCCCGCTCCGGTCTTCCTCGATGCCCCCACGCCATACCCATCCACGAGAACGGCATCTAACAGCGCGACCAGGCTGCCAACCTGGCCAGTAAGCTGCGGTGCTCCCGGATCGGTGCTTTCGTAAACGGTTGGTACAAGACTCATAGATGATTACTCGCTTGGAATATTGCCGATGACCTGAAAACGGGTGGAGTCAGTTGCACCCTCCGGCGTACCCGGGAGCGTCGTACGCATCATCCAAATGGGTGCCAAGCCACCGACGGTGTTAAAGCGAACAACGTTGTTCGTAGACCACCCAGTTCCCCACCCCTCCTTCTTCATCACGAAGTACGGCTGCCCGGTGCGAGGATTGATGGGTGTGAGATCGGTGGTGGTGTTTCCGGCAGAAATCGTGCCGACCGTCTCGCCGATCACCTCAAACTGGGTTGCACTGGTAAACCGCACCGCCCAACGCTCAGTGATCGCGTCCTTGTTCGTCACGGCGAGCGGATAGTCCGTGTCGTTGTAGGTGCCGGGCGCAACACTGCCGCTCGGGGAATCGGCCCACACGTTGCTCCATGCGGCCTGGTCGAACAGACTCACCACACGCGCCTGCAGGTCCAGCGACCCGTTGGCCTCGCCCAAGCGCAGTGCGGTGCTGATCATCGCCTCCCCCACGGGATAGTCGTGCGTCAGGGAGGTGTTGATCTCGATTTCCCCGGTGATCTGAGGCTGAACCACCAAGCGCCGGTCCTCGACGCGCTCACTGATCGTCAGCGGTAGCGTGTACGCGGCTAGGTTCAGCGGGTCACTGAAGCGCAGATTGCCAACGTCCAGATCCGCCGTGAACCATGCGGCGTCGACCGGACGTCCGGCCGCGTCACGTACTTCGATGCCTGCAATCCTGCCGCGACCAAAGGTGACGAGCTGTCCCGCTTGTGGCGACGGCACCACGTGCTTTGCCGTGTGGTGGATCAGCACGGTCTGTCCCGGCTTGAACGCTGGCGCACGGCCGTCGCTGGGCAGACGCACAGACGACAAGCCGATCACGACCTCCGACAGTGGGATCGATCGATACACGACCGCGCCCATGTAGATCGTGCCCGGCAGTACGAGCGTCGGCCTCCAGACCTGATCCCCCTCCACCTGATCGGGATCGAACCAGGGCTTGCCCTCATTCCCGGCCACGGGTACCAGCTGGCCGAACTGAACCTTGACCACGCCACTTTCCCAATCGACCTTGCCACGAATTTCCGCAGCTGATAGCACGCCGTTAATGTCTGCAGTCACCGTGAGCAGCTCACCGTCGATACGGGTCGCGCGCAGCGTGAACATGCCTGGCCGCAGTGGTGAACCTGGCGCACGGAAAAAGCTGACCGCCACGCCCGGATCGGCGATCCGTGTCAGGAGGGATTGGATCTGGACACTGTTCGCGCCGCCTGCCAGCCACTGCACCAGGTTCACCACACCTGCGGCGTAGTCGATCGTCCCTGCGTAGATGCCCGAACCAGTGGTGGGATCGATGGAGTGATACAGCCCGCCGCTACGGTCAACGTAGGTGCGCCCACGGAATGCGAAGCGGACGCTACCCGGAACGATGCTGTCGCTGATCGTCGGGGTGAGCTGCAGCTGGACCGCAGGCAGCGGCATGACTTCCTGCGCAGATTGGGCGGCTTCGCCGGCGAGCATCCAACCGGCTGAAACGATACTGCCGGCGGAGAACTGCGCCAGCACGTCCAGGCGCTCGTAGCCAACCAGCTTCAGACGCCCGGAGCGGATCTCGTACACCGGATAGGAAACCTGACGGACCATGAACTTCCCTGCCTGCAGCGAGACCGCGCCAGTGCTGTAGTTCACAGCACCCAGCACAGTGCTGAAGACCGTGTCCCCAACCGAAACCCCGACCAGGTTGCCTGCGCCATCATCCTTGGCGATGACCCGCATCGCCTGAGGCGCCGACGACAGGTCATCGCGATCGCGCCGCACACTCACAAGCCAGTCGAGAAGCACTGTGCCTTGCCTCACCGGTCCCTGCGGCAGGGTGAACGAGACGATCCCGGCCGAGTCCGGAACAGGTTGCGGCGCCGCGTGGAGCGGCTGCCCCCAGTCATAGGCAATCGAGAGCTGGCTATCCGCATCAGGCAGATTCAGCGGTCGGAGCGAGATCTCGCCGGTCGAGTAGCTGATCTGTCCACGGACCTGCCCGCCGATCAGCAAGCCACCGTTCCCGTTGTCGGTGACCGCCACATTGGCGCCGCCAACTCGCAGCGTCAGCTGCACCGTCCCGGGAACCGCCGAGCCCTCTCCCAGCACAAAGCGGAGCGCCGGCGGCAGGATGGCAGTATCGCCGACCCGGGCTTCCGCGATGATTGGCGTGCCCCAGTTGGAGATGATGCTGCTCTTCAGATCCGGCAGCGCGCCGGCGGTTACCACGACAGAGCCAGTCTGGTAATTGATGGTTCCGGTACCTTGGCCGGGCTTGCCGAGCAGGCGGCCGCGGCCGTTGTCTGTGAGCCTGATCCAGCGCCCCAGGGCGCGATAGTCGACTACTACCGTACCCGGGGCCGGCAGCGGGGTCAGCTGGAACAGCCAGACCATGCCCTGGTTGTTCTGCGTCACCTCAATCTCGTCGGTGAAGCCCTGCATGGGGATGGAGCCCGCCGGGGACGCAGTGATGCTGACACTGGTACTGCCTACGCCGCTCGCGTGCGTCAACGCTACGACCCCGCTCTGATAGTCGACCGTACCGCTCCAGGGCGTCGCCACGGCGGAAGCGAGCCCGCCCGTACCGTCGTCGGTGAGTTCGACACTGCCTGCAACCACCCTTACTGCGCCCACCACCAACCCAGTACCGAGGTATCGGCTGACCGGCACGCCAGCAGCAAAGCTGGCACTGAAGTTCTGGCCGAGGCTGCCGGCAGGGCCGGACGGGACCTGGCTGATGGTGCCCATGCCGGCCAGTACATCACTGACCGGGGTTTCGGCCGTGGAGGTGGGAACGATGGAGACGTACGGGGTATCGACCTGCACAGCCAGATCGCCAGGCTTCCCAGCGACGGTGAGGCGCTTGACGCTGTGATAGCTCGTCGCCTCCACCACGTTGGTTTCGTAGATCCTGGTCGCGGGCTTGGTGGCCGAGTAACGCACCACTTCTTGGCCGTAGAAATCGCGCAGCAACGCGTTAACCAGCTCGATCACCAAGACATCCCGCTCAAATGCCCCTTGGTCATCGGTAAAAGTCCGTGTCGTACGGGAAAGCACGCCTTTGACCCGCACGTACTGCTCGGCCGGATCATGCCCGGAGCTGGCGAGCGTCAGCAGCGAGAAGTTGTCATTGATGTCGGGGCTCGGCGCGTCTTTCATCGCGTAGACCTGGATCGTCATCTGGCCGCTGAAGTGGTTGCCGAGCAGCACAAAGCGGGACTCCGTGCCGCGCGTGATGTAGCTCTCCACGCGGTTCTTGGCATCAAGGCGCACGTCACTGTAGGAGCCCGTCGCAAACATCGTGACGGTCACGCGCGGATCTGCGGGCGGATCGATCAACACAGCGATCGCGTCCTTCAGGACGTCCGGTGCGGGCGTATCCACATGCACAAACATCTTGCGGAGAGTAGTTCGGCCGGTAGTCCGCTCTTCATCACCGATATCCGGGAACAGGTTGTTCATCGCCCCGTCAACGATTTCGGTCTGGACCATGCGGCCACCGCCGTCAGGGTTATCGGTCAAGCGCTGCGACTGCCGCAGCTTGATATCGGTAGCAAGAATCGTCATGGATTACACCGTCATGAGGCGAAGGGTGATGGAGAAGAGATCCGCATCAAGCGCGGGGACAGCAAAGCGGGTGGGATCGACTTCGATGGCCGGTCCATCGGTGCGGCGCCATCTCACCTGGAACGACCGCTCGCCGCTGTTGTGGGCAGGCATGACCAGATCCAGTGGCGCCAGGCGGGCCTCGCTCTCACTGGCCTGCAACGCTCGTAGCACGGGCAGGCTGACGACACCGACATAGGCGGTACCGTCCCGGGTTGTCTGAAGCGTGATCGGCCGCCCGGCCTGTCGCGCAGACTCTTGAACGATCAAGGCACCCGTCAGGCTTGTACGCGCCTGCTGCCCTACCTTCCAGGCTGTGAACTCGTCGGTCCATTGAAGGTCGGCCGGCAGTTCGATTCCGGCAAGAACAATGCGGGTCATCAGCCACGCCCCCGCACAGAAACGGCCCTGCTTTGCTGAACCTGGCGCAGGACCAAGGGAGCGACGAGGCCCGCGAGGCGCTGCGCTTGCTGCACCTCGGCTGCGGTGGCACCGGCCACCACCTCCTTCGAAGGCAGCTTCCAGTCAATGACGATGACCTGTTCATTGCTGCCGTTGCTGCCGATACGGGCGGCGTCCGCCCTCGCCTGAGCCTCTGCCTCAGCTTCAGCCTGCTTGCGACGCTCGGCGAGCGCGGCGGCGGCTTCCTGATCTCGCTGCTGCCGCTGCCGCATGACCTGGGCCTCCAGTTGCGCCACCTCTGCGATTTCACCCTTGCCCACGTAGTCGAACTGCCCTGCCAGCCGTTCCTTCGCTGCTTTGGAGAGTTCGTCCTCAGCTTCGGCGGTCGCTTGAAGCTCTGCCTTGTACTCGGCCAGCTGCTTGCGCTGGTCAGTAACCCGGTTCAGCGCATTTGCAAACTGCACAAGCGGGTTGGGCCCGCTGAGCTTGCGCATTGCCTGCAATGCGGATTCGGAGACCTCGCCAATACTGAACGCCATTCCTTGCGCAGCGGCCCCGGCCTGCCCCATCTGCTTGCCCATGCGTTCGGAGCTACTCCCTACCCGGTCAACCTGGTCCGCCGCACCTCCCGCGCTCTCGCGCACCTCCTCCAGCCGCTCGCGGCTGCGGCTGGCACCGTCTTGCAGCTGCCGCATTGCCACATCGCTCACGTCGCCCAGCCGCTGCATGCTGCGCTCGGTGTCGTAGATCGATTCCTGTACTGCGAGCTGGCTATCGACGTTGTCCCGGCGCCACTGGTCACTGTCTGCGGCTGCAGCACGGGTTGCATCGGCATATGCCCGGAAGGCACGACGCACGTCCTCGACAGAGGCCTTTCCGCGAGCCGCGCCGTCACGGATCGCCTCAAAGGCGCTTTTGGCAGCGTCACGCGTCGCATTGAGCGACGCCTGGGACTGGATGCCAAGCCTTGCAAACTCGTCGGCCAGCGGGTCGATGGCAACCTGAATCTCGCGGATGCGAGCGTTCAGCGCTGCAGCCGACCGCGCGGCCGCATCGAAGCCGACCTTGCCCTGCCGCCCTGCTGACTCCAGCAGCGCACCCAGCGTTCGTGCTTCGTCCAGCGTCGCGACCTTGCCAAGCGCCGCCTTGAAGGCCGTCTCGATTTGGACGCCGGTCGCGATCGCGCTCTCAGCCACCGCACCGAAAGCGGCGATCGCATCCTTACCACCAGCGCTGAAGCTGACGCCCATGCGCGATGCGGAAACACCAAGCCGCTCCATTGCAGTAACAAGCGTGGTCTGCAGCACGGCGGCGGCATTGGTCGCGCCTTGCGGCATTGCCTCAAACGCCGACTGGGCCGATGCCTGGAAGCGGAGCAGCTCCTCCCCGGAGAGCTTCTTCAGCGTCTCCAGCAACCCATCGCGCACATTGCGCTCTGCGGCAGCGCCTTGGGAGGCGATATAGCCCAACGCCGCTCCGACCGCCTCCAGGCTCGCCGTGTCTGCAAAGTTGAGCCCTTCGAACACCTTGCCGATCGATTCCTTCGCGAGCTTGGCGTTCCCGTCGATGCCCGCCAACTGCTGCACCACAAGCTGTGCTGCCGGGCCGATGCCGTTCTTGAGCGCGTCCGCAGCCGTCTGGACGCCACCCCGGAGCGCCGCAAAGCCCGTCGACACCTCCAGCAACTTCTGTGTGACCTGACCCAGCTGCTGCAGCTGCTCAGCCGTCGCGACGCCGGCCTTCTGCTGCATCAGCAGGAAGCCTTCCTGCGCCGTGAGGTACTGCTCCAGACCGGACAGGCGCTTCTCGTAAGCCTGCCGCTCCGCCTCGCCCAGCTTGGCGACTTCCTCGGCTGACTTGATGACCACGTCACGGTATGCGACGAAGGACACCGCCTGTTCACGCAGTTGCAGCGCAGAATCGCGGACCTGGCTGATGTAAGCGCGCTGCGCTTCACCGGCGCGCTTCAGCGCAGGGTCGTGCTGCTTCCAGATGTCCTGCGCCACGGTTTTGAGGACATCCAGCCCTCCCATCGCCGCTTCCAACCCCAGCACGGCCACCGTAATGGGGACTGCCTTCGGCAAACCGCGCAGCAACGCACCGAACCGACCGATTCCCCGGCTGCCGCTTGCGACCGCTGCATTGTTGGCAATCTGCGCGTTCGTGGTTGCGATCAGCGCGGCGCGCCATGCGTTCAGCTGGATCAGGGCCCCCACGATCTTGAACTGCGCGTATGCGGCCGCCATCAGGCCGATCACGCGAGCGTGGTCCACAACCCACTGCGTCGCGCCCCTCACCGCCTCGGCCATGGTGATGATGGCCCGGGCGGTCTGCTTGGCCCAGCGCGACAGGCTGCCATCGGCGGCCAATCGATCCAGCGTGGTCAGCAGGGTGGTGAGCTGTTCCTTGAAGTAGGTCAGCACCCCCTGATCTGCGACCTCCTGCTTCCAATCCTTGAAGCGATCGGTGGCGGTCTTCCACAGGCCGGCGATGGTGCCCACCTTGGCCGCTGCAGCCGCACCACCATACGACTCGGCCAGCAGGTCGAGAATAATCGCCTGAGCCTTAGCCACCTGGCCGGTCGCTTCCAGACTCTTGATCAGCGACTTCTGGCTGTCATCCAGCGTGAAGCCTTGCTTACTCAGGCTCTCCATTGCCTTCGACGGCGTCTGCAGAGCCTTGCCTACGACCTCGGCAGACTGCTCCAGCGACATGCCCAGCCGCTGGGCCTGGTCGATGGTGATCTGCATCGCTGCCGGGAACTGCTCGCCCACGATGTTGGTGTAGGACAGCAAACGCACCTGGGCGGCGCTGATCTGCCCATCGTCAAACAGCCCACTCTGCAGCTGCTGGCGCATGGCGGCCAGGCTCTGCGCGGTGAACTCACTGGTGCGCCCCGTGGCGTGCAAGGCCGCTTCCAGCTGAGCCAGTTCCTGCTCAGCGTCGCTGCCCTCCTTCACGATGGCCTTGATGCCATCAACCACCCGGTTCAGGCCGACGAACGCGATCGCACCAGCGGCGACCGCCTTGAGCCTGCCGAACCAGCTGACCGTGCTCTCCGTGGCGTTTGCCAGGTCGCCGCTGCCGGCGGCGGCATCAGCGGCGCGCTCCCTGTACTCAGCCAACGACTTCGCGGCCGCCTTGCTGGTGTTAGCCTGCTTGCGGAAGGCAGCCTCGCCCTCCTCAATCTGCTGCTTGCGCCGCCGCCCCGCCTCGGCCTCTGCTGCAGCGGCCCGGGCCTGCTCAGTGAGCGCTGCCGCGCTACGGGTCGCCTCGATACGCAGGCGCTGCTGGTGATCGGCCAGGTTCGCGGTGTTGACGCCGAGCGAAGAGAGCTCGTCGTCGGCTTTGCCTACGGCGTCCCATTGCTCGTTGAGCGCCTTCTTCAGGCGCTCGCCTTCCTTGCGAAGATCCCGCTGGGCTGCCAGTACCTCGCGGGAGGGCTTCTCCATCTCCCCGATGCCGAGGCTGAGCGCCAGCGCGGCCTTCTGATTGTCATCAAACTGCTTTTCCAGCTCCGCGAGATCGGCCAGCATGCCGTCGAAGGCATCCGCTTTCGCCGCCGCCTCGTTCAGCCCAGTGAGCGAGTCGAGCAACTTCGTCGCCTTGCCAGCGGTCTCGACCGAGACATCCCCCAGATCGCCAAACGCCGCACGCAGTTCATCCACGCCCTCGCGGCCCTGCGTTTCGATGACGACCCGAATTGCTTCTTCCAGCCGATCAGCCATTGGAGCTTCCGTTGACGCGCCACTGGCGGCGCAGTTCAGTCAGGTAGGTGGTGTGGAAGCGTTCGATCAACCGGCGACGGGCCTCCAGGGCGCGGCTGTTGCCATCAGCACCCGAGAGCATCTCGAACGGGCTGGGCCCTCGGAGAATGCGAACGGGGCCACGGCCGTGGCGCTTCTGCTGCGCGCGATCCCAGCTGCGTACCCGGATGGCCCTGCGACCCTTGATCGTTGCGATGAACGCACCGTCGTAGGTCTTCGACTCGCCCACGCCAATGCCGGCCGTGGCACCCCGGGATTTGCGACCGGCCCAGCGACCACCGAACTCGATCAGCGAGATCTGCCGCGTGCTGGCCCAGATCGAAAGGAAGTCATCCCTCCCACGTTTGCCGGTGCTGTAGCCGCGCTCGCCCGTCTCCACGCGATACTTCCCGCGCAGCGCAGAGGCGCGGATGTTGTAAGAGGCACGGACCTCCTGCGCAGTAGCCGGCCCAGCCCGGCGCTGCAGACCAACGAACGCCCGCTGCACCGACATGTCGTACCGATTCAGCACCTCGCCGGCCAGGTCGGTCAGGCCATGGAAGCCTTTTGCCCGCCGGCCGCTGACGTAGTACTTGAGCAGGTTGTTGTTGCGATTGGATGCCACAGTGCCCTTCCTGTTTCAAACCGGGAGGGCGCCTTCCAGGCACCCTCCCCTAGCCGAAGTCACCGGTATGCTCAGCCCGCCGACTGCGCGGCGATCTTGAAGGTGTAGAGATCGGTTTCGCCGGCCTGGAAGATGACCGGGCCAGTCAAGGTCACCTGAATCGGCTCATCGCTGAACCAGTCAACGTCGCCATCGACGGTCAGGTCGACATTGGGGATCGTTAGCAGCCCTTCGTCGCCACTGATGCGGTCCTGCATATCGCCCAAGACCTGGAACGACTTGCTCGGGGTTGTGCCGCCGCTGATCGCGGTTTCCAGATAGGCATCGAAGCTGTAGTCGGCAGCCACAACATCGCCGGCCTGCAGCGCGCCACCCTTCTTGGGGATCAGCAAACCATGACGGGGCTCGAGGTCATAGTCGGTGCCCTTCACCAGGTCCACTTCGCCCTTCTTGAACACCGGGGCCGGCGTTGCTTCGATGAAGTTGTGCGGCAGCTTGACGGGGGTATCCACGCTGCCAACAGTGACCGACACAGCGTTTGCCGAGCCGGCGGCCACGGTGGTGTTGACCAGGGTGCCATACAGCATGCGAGCCAAGAAGGCCGGCGGCACTTCCAGCGCGGTGATCGAGACGTTGGTGACGCCCGGATTCGAGTCCTTGTGGATGATCTGCTGATAGCGAGCATCACGTCGCTTGCTCTTGATCTCCACCGAATCGCCGGCTTCGTAGCTGAAGGTCAGCGAGGACTGCTCCAGGGGCTGATTGCCGAACTTGTCGGCGGGCTCGGGGATGACGGGGACGCGAACGCCCTCGGAGCCGTGCTCCCAGAAGCGCAGGTCACCTGCGAATTTGCGGACTTTTGGCTGTGCCATGGTTCTGGTTCCTTTACGGGTTGGACACGGGCTCAAAGGTCTCGGTCAGACCAGCCCGCGCGGTGATCTGAGCGACTACGGCGGTATGCCCGGCATCGTCCTCCAGGGTCGCCAGCTGGGTTTCGAGCAGCTCGAAACTGGTCACCCCCAGCGGCAGCGACTTCTCTTTGAACGTCAGGGCGCGGATCAAGTCGTGGCGCGCGCGATGAACGAGCAGCCTAGGATTCGCCTCATTACTGCCACGCGGAACTTCGAACTCGATGGTGATGGCCGCATCGGAGCTGGACTGGGCCACACCGCCACCACTGCGCGAAAGCTGACGGACAGAGATGATCGTTGCAGGCTCGGTGCCGTCCTCGCTGATCTCGGTTTCATCGATGATTACGGCACCCGCACCGATGTCGGTGCGGAAGCCACTGCTGCGCGTGATCAGGCGGACGCGAGCAGCCAGGAACTCCACAAGCTGCCACGACAGCGGCTCTGCCAGGTCAGCCACGGCTCACCAGCCAGCGGCTCTGCGAGCCGTCATCACTGATCTTCTTACTGTTGACGAAGACCTCAGTACCGAACGCACTCGAAACCAACTCGAAGCGATCGCCCTGGTCAGGCGTCACGTCCGAACGCAGGTACGCGATCTCCACACGGCCTGACCTGAACTGGCGCAGTTCACCGATGGTCTCAACGTCGCGCTCCACATAGGCACGCACGCCTTCGGTGATCGGACCATCCTTGGCCGTGTACCGACCTTGCGCCGCCATGCCCGCCAGCGCAAAGGCGGCGTGCAAGGTGCCATCCAGATCGCGGAGGAAGTCGACCTCGCTCACCGCGCACCTCCCGAACACAGCATCGCGTAAGCCTGCAGTGCCCTCACCTGGGCGTCGCACTGGGCGGCGGCGCCAATAGCTCGGCCCGCACTTTCAATTCGGTCGTCGGCTCGACCATCAGGCTGGCTGCCGGCAGCGGCGGCCGCGGACAGCGCGGCGGTGGCGACGGACGCTTGCCAACGCTGGTGCAGGCGCTGGTTGCCAGCGCGAAGATCAGCGATGAGGCGATCAGATGCCTTCTGTGCATCGTTCTTTTCCTTTTCGTACTTGGACGCCAGGTTGTTCGCGGCGGCGGCGCTGCCACGCTCTGCCTTCAGGGTTTCGGCTGCGGCATCGGCCTCAGCGCGAGCGGCATCACGCTCGATTTCCATAGCGTCACGGCTGGACTCGGCCTGGTCGGCCGCACGGTGCGCGATGGATACCGAGCCGCGTTGCCAGACGATGACGCCCAGCAGCAGGAGGATGGCGACGACCAGAGCGCGGATCATGGGGACACCACCGGGTCTTCGGGCGGGATAACCGCACCAAGGCCCCGCAGCGTCGATTCGAGCTGGCGCACACGCGTGCGCAGGGCGCTGGCCTCCTCCTGCGCTCTGAGCCGCAGCAGCATTTCAGCCTGAAGCCGCTCATCCTGAGCGGTGACCCTCTGATCGAGGAAGGAGACACGGTCGGACAGGCCCTTGATGAGATCCACGTTGGCGTCGGTCTCGGTACGCTCCTTCCTACGAGAGAGGAACGCCGTCCACGTCTCGCGGAGCAGCCACAGCGCTACCACGCTGCCTGCAGCCCACCAGGGAGCCGTAGCGGTGACGCCGCCGCCGACCATCAGCGCAGCGCCTCTGCAACACCGGCGTCGATCACGTCCGGGCGCCAGTACATTCCGCCGTTTTCATGCTTGGCGATAGCGGTAGCCAGACGGCTCAGGGTGACCGCGTTATCCAAGCGGATGACTTCCGAAGGCGCAACGCCCACCGCAGTGGCAACCTGCAGGACGTATGCACCAGTATCGTTCTCCACCGGGGGTGCCCAGCGCCCGATGATCTCCTTCACCGTGCGCAGGCCATGCTTGCGCTGGTACGTGAGCAGGGTCTTCGCCAGAGCGCGGAACCCGGCCTGCGGGGTCAGAAACACGCAGAAGCGCTGCTCGCGCGCGATGGCCGCGGCGGACCGATCCTCACCCTGCCACGGAGTGCTGGTACGGTCGATGTTGCCAGGATTGTTGTTACGTACGCCGCGCGGCGTGCTGGTGGTGCCCATGCCATCCCCCGTTGTCGCTGTTGAAGAACCGGCACCGCTCACGCCACCCGGGCGTATGTGAGCGGTGCCGGCCTGTTCGGTTACGCGCCTGCTGCGGCGGAGCCCGGGGTCAACCGGACGAAAACGGTCAGCGCACCGGCTGCTGCCGGGTAGACTGCGAAGCCGATGTCGCTAACCTGGCCAGCACCGGCAGCAGCAACGATCGCGTGGCCGGCGGCGGTGTCCCAGTTGACAGTGGCGCCGACAGCGAACACGGCGGCGGGCAGTTTGGGGACCTCGAAAACGCCTTCGACATGCGTCGCAATGATCTCGCCGGCCTTGCCATCGGTGACAGCGACGGCAACCAGCTTGCCCTGTACCACCAACTCGCCACTCTTGGTGTCAGCGGCCAGGGTCACGTCGAGCACGCGGCCGTCCTGATGTGCGTTCTTCATAAATACTCTCCGGATGCGTGAGGGGGTTCAGGAGGCCGCCGCCAATGCGGCGACCTCGATGCGAGACGGTCAGGGGTTACCCGGGTTCTTGTAGATGCCGCGGTAGTCCGCGATGGCCGGCGCCGCATCCAGGCGCACCTTCCAGGACACGCCGTCGACGGTGAAGCCCTGGTGCTGCTCCAGATACGGCGTCTGGTTGCCGTCGAGGTAGCCCACCACGATCCCGTCTACGTAGGCGGGGTTGGAGATGCCGTACCAGGCCTGTGCATCCTTGGCGTCCAGACGCCCGTCGTCCCAGACTTCGAAGGTCTCGCGCACGATGTTGGGGTCGTTGCTGCCAACGCCCGCCCCCACGGCAAACTGGGCGGTGCGCACGGTTTTTGCCAGGCCACTCAGCGCCACCGGCGTCAACAGACCGCGCATCGGCACCTGGATGAGATTGCCGTCAGCATCCTTCTGCAGGCGCATCGCAGCCTGCATCGCGCCTACGCTGGCAGTGCTGATCAGCGCGGCAGGCAGCAGGTTCTTGTGGTCAGCGTGGAACAGGCGCTTGCCGTCAGCCAGGATCGGGTTGCTGTTGATGAGGTCGAACACCGCCTTCGCGAGCGTGCGGCGTGCAGCCTGGCCCATCTTGCGCGGCACGTCGCCGAACACTCCCAAGTCGTCGTTAATGATGGCCTGGCGGGTGATGGTGAACAGCTTGCCGTAGGTAACGATCTTCATGGCCTGCGACTGCTCAGAGAACGAGCCCTGCTTGTACTCGCCACCCTCCGGAACAATGTCCAGATCCGAGAATGCGCCCAGTCCGACCAAGTTGGTCGGCTTGAAATCACCCACGTTCACCGCTCGGGTGTACTGGTCGAAGGTTTCTTCAACCTCCTGGTAGCCTTGCAGCAGCGCCCGGCGCGAGGCGTCGCCCAGCAGCTGCGGGAAATCCGAGCTGCTGTGGGTGAACGCCATACCGACCACTTCCAGTCGTTCCATACCACGGGTATCCACACCGGCCTGCTGCACGCAAGCACGGGCGATCTCGGTCATGGACATGCCACGGAAGGGGTTACCGTCCGTGGCCTGAACCAGGCCGGCGCGGGCCTGGATTGCGTTGGACATGGCAGCGCGGCTCAGATCACGCTGATCAGCGCCTGCGACGACGCCCGAACCGCCGTTGAGCGGAGCAGCATTGCTGCCCAACAGCGCCAGGATGTGGCGGCCCACCGCATCGGCGGTGATGTTGGAGTCCGCCTGCGCGATCACGCCATCCACGTACTCACGGACCTGCGCGTTGCCCATGTGGGGCAGCGCGATAGCCTGAATCTGGGTATTGCGCTCACGCAATGCACCCAGAGCGGCCTGGACCGGATCACCCGCGGCCGGCGCAGGAGCGGGCGCCGCAGCGACGACCGGAGTGACGGGCGTGGCAGCGGTGGTTGCGACTGCCGGGCTCTGTCGACCGGCGTTCGCGAGGATGGCGCTGTACTGCTTCTTCATGGTTGGATCCTCGATATGGCCGATCACGGCCGACTGACTGACCTCGGGAAGCGAGGCGAATACTTGCGGAGAGAGGCTGGCGACGATGCTGCGGCGCAGCTGGGAAAGAACTGGCGCGCCAGCACCCTCGATGGACTGCAAATAGCCGCTGATGGCGACGGTAGATGCCGACGTCCACATGGCCGTGGCACCGGGGTCGGCGTCCACCACCAGATCGGCCAGACCGGCATCGACGGCCTGCGGACCGGAGAACCAATGGTCGGCGTCGTCGGTAAGCAGTCGCTCCATCTCTTCACGCCGGCCGGAGCGGGCTGCATAGGCCTCCAGCATTGCCGACGCGTGCGCGTCCAGCGCCTCTGCGTTCTGGCGGAATGCGGTAGCGCTGCCGGCAGCCACGGTACGTGGCGCATGAACCATGACCAAGGAGCTGGCATAGACCCGGCGCTCATCGCCAGCCTGCAGGATCAGCGAGGCGATGGATGCGGCCTGCCCCTCCACGGTGACGATCTTGTGTGCCGGATGGGCCTGCAGCGCGTTGTGGATTGCCATGCCATCGGCGACGACACCACCGACACTGTTCAGCCGAACGTGGATGGTGCCCGACGTGATCTGACCGATCCGCTCGACCAGGTCGGCAGCGGAAACCGACTCTTCGAACAGGTAGCCACCGATGGCGCCATAGATCATCACGTCGGCGACATCGGCCTCTGCCCGGACCTGATACAGGGCCGGGCCAAGCTCGGCTTCGGTTGCCGCGTCCGCGCGGATGGTGTTCTGGATCGCGCTGGCCAACAGGCGTGCACGCATGTCATTCGCTCCTAGAAAGATCGCGCGTCAGCTGGCCCAAGACTTGGGCACGGGCTTCTGCACTGGTGTTGGGCGCCGGCGGCGCAAGGGTCTGGGTCTGTTCCTGCCAGTCCTGACGCTGACGCAGTACCTCAGCGGGGTTGTTGCCGTACTGAAGGGTGTTCTGCTGCGGCGACACCCAGCCGCGGTCCTCCGCCTCGCCGCGTGCGTAGGCCTCCTTCAACGGATCAATCCACGGCATCACCGGGCGGACGTACGTGGAGGCGGCCAGGTCCCGCAGCGTCCATCCACGGGGCAGGCGCACGCGTCCCGAAAGCACGCATGCCTCCACGAAACGCATGCGCTGCGGTCGCACGCACAGGGCAATGAAGCGCTCGGCCAGCATCAGGTAGCTGCCCCACTTCTCGACCAGCTCCTGACGCTGCGCCGAATAGGTACCGTTGTAGTCCAGCGACAGGCTGGAATAGCTCACGCCGATGCCGCCGGCAGCTGCGCGCAACTGTTCCTTGCGCCAGGTCGCGGCATTGGGATTCGGCCGGTCGGTACCCAAGCTCTCAATCGACTCGCCAGGCAACAGATCATCGAAGATCGCACCAGGGGCAAGGCGCAGCTCACGAATCGGAACACCGTCCTGGAGGATGGCCTGGCCGCCCAGATCCGCGCCGTATTGCTCGCCGCTGCCCTTCTTGATCTGGAATGTCATCGACGCCGCCACCTTGGCAGCAATACGTTCGGACTCTTCGTAGTCCTTCACGTCCTCGAAGCGGGACATGGCACTCGCGAACACGCTGAGCCCTCGCACCTGGTGCAGACGCTTCATCAGCGCGATGCAGTGCATGAACTCGGCAGAAACCCGCTTGGTCTCCAGCCGCGCGCCCATCGGATCGCCTGGATGACTCTTGTAGACGTGGAACGCGATAGGCCGGCCCCATGCGTTGCGCTCCACACCTTGCAGGATGTTGCGCGCCGGATCGTTGAAGTCCAGCGGCACCAGGTCGGCTTCCAACATCTCGAAGCTGTACGGCACAACGGTGCCGTGCTCGAAGTAAGGCACTGTGCCAATCAGGTCCTGGTAGAACGCATCGCCGTCGCGGAACCAGCTGCGTGCCAGCAGCTGCTGGCACATGCCGTAATCGTGCGTCCGGGTGGCCTCTGGCGCATCCCACCAGGCGTCCCAGAGGTCATCCAACTGCAATGCCAGATCGCGGTTGATCGGCTGCCCCGGAAGTCGAGGTGCAGAGAGCACGTCGATGCCAGCACCAACAGTGTTCTGGACCAGGACGTTCAGCGCGTTGTCCGCCAGATCCAGGTCGCGCTCCAGATGGCGGGCCTGATCGCGGAGCTGGCGCGCATCCATGCCTGCGATTGCATTGCCGCTGCCCCAGTCCCTCGCCAGCTTTCTGTTTCGTGATGGGCGCGTGACTTCGTGCGCGCGGGCGATTACCGGGGCCATCTGAGCCCGCGCCGATTGAACAGCGCGATCGGCGCCGAGAGCGGCGCCCAATCGTGCCTTGGCGATCTGCGCGGAGGACATCAGGTCACCCCACCGAAATGGGCGTTGGCCCAGCGTGCCCGCCGACCGGCGACCGAGCCTGCACGCAGGACCGCAGCCTGCCACTCTTTCCGACCGGAACGGATCTCAGCCAGGTCCACCCGGGTCAACTGGCGATCACCGATGCGAACGGTCTGGCCCGAAAGAACGGCGACCTCCGCGTCGATGTAGAAATCCAGCATTTCCTGAGCAGTCTTCATGACTACATAGGCTACGGATAGCACTGTCCACGAACTCAATAAAACCGTGGACAGCGGCCCCCTTAAGTTACTGATTCAAAAGGCGCAGAAAACTAATTTGTCTCCACTTTCATTGAAACCGTGGACGACACCTGTTTTCCCTTTCTCGGAAGCCCGCCAGGGAACAGCTCGTGCAGCTTTGATCTGGACACGTCAAAGTCTCGCATGACCTGTTTCACTGGAATCCCAGCTTCCAGAGAGCGACGAATTTCCGCCAAGGGGTAGGTTCGAACTGCTGCAGGAAAGTACGGCTGCTCTCCGGCAAAGCACTGCATCACCGATTCAACGAACGGAAGCGCCATGCGCTCACTGATACCTATGTCGGCCCGCATGGCGGCCAGGATCCGCTCCCTCAACTCTTCGGCTGACTCGGTACGTTTCGCCATCAGAGCGCCCACCCATCTCGCGCCAGCCCGCTGCTACGCGGACGGACCTGTTGCGTTCCACGCGAAACACTCTTCGCCTGGACATCGGCCGGCGCTGCCTCTGTTTCACGGGAATCAGCACTGTTCACGGTCAGCAGCAAGCGGGCCTCCAAAACGTCCCAGTCTGCACGCGTGTAGCGATGCAGGCGGACCTCCGGGTGATGCGCGGCGGCGTAGGCATAGACCCAAGTGTCCAGCGGCTCGTTACGTGTAACCCTCTTCTCGAATCGGTTCTTCACCGGGTTGTAGACCTCCGACACCAAACCGGGGAAGTATTCGTCCGGCAACTCATCGCTGAAATGCACCAATCGCGTCTCGACAGCGCGCTCCGCATCGGCGGAGAGGCGGCTATACAGATAGTGCTTCGCAGCCACGGTGCCGACGTGGTGAATGGTGATGCCACGCTTGTCAGTTTTGCCGTTCCAGGTTACGTCAGCCAGCTTGCCCTTCGACAGCACGGGGGCGTTGTTCGGAACGGCGCCGAAAATACACATGGGCCTGGTGACACGCCGCTGGCGGACGTAGTTCTTGACCGCCTCCGTGCGGTGGCCACCAGCGTCGATAGCGACCGCCATCGGGCGCAGAAGAGCGCCGTCCGCTCGCTCGATGGCGCGATTCAACAGATCCGTCAACGCAACCCACACGGCATCCTCTGCAGGGTCACCCTGCAGTTCCACATAATCCAATGTCCAGGCGGTCATGCCGCGCCCCCAGCCAATGGCGTGCACTGCGAGGCGTCCGTCTTGGGTATCGACACCCACTGTGACAGCCAGCACCCCGAGCGGAGCCAAGCGCAGGGCGTAGGGCTCGGCGCGATCCTTGATCACATTGTGCTTGACCGCGCGCATCGACGGGTCTTCCCACGTCTCGGCCAGCCGGTCATTCACGAAGGTTTTGAGGGATGCAGGATCACCCTGCGCCTCCAGCCACTCTTTTACCAGGTCCAACCAGCGCGGCCCCAGCCCGAACTGGTAGTACAGGCAGTTGATGGTGTAGCCGCGAATGGGCGAGTCAGGGTTGGCCGCCACCCAGCGGCCGTTGGCAATCATGTCGGTTTTGAAGTGTTCCTCGATGGCGACGCCACATTCGCAACAGGCGTACCACGCGTGGCTCCTGTCGGCCGACCACACGAGGCCACTCCACTGCAGCGCCTGGTAATAGCCGCAGTGGGGACACGGCACGTGGTACCGGCGCTGGTCACTCTTGTCGTACAGCTTCGCAATCCGGCTGAGCCCGGCGATGCCAGGCGTACTGATGTACTGACGCTTGTAGGTGGTCGGGAAGGACGATGTGCGGCCATCCAGCATCTTCACCGGGTCGTCGCCGGTGGAGAGCTGCTGCGGCGCTTCGTCGATTTCATCCACCTGCAGGTACTTCACCGTCGAGGACTTCAGGCGCTGCGGGCTGCCCATATGCTCCACGAACAGCTGGCCACCAGCGAAGTCCTTGAACGTGCGCTGGTTGGCGCTGTCGCGGCTGGCGGTACTGGTCAGCGCCTTCTTGACCGCCGCGCACACCTCGATCATCGGGTTGAGCTTCTGGGCGATCCACTTGTTCATGGATACCTCGCCCGGCAGTGCGTACATCATCGGGCCAGGCGCATAGTCCATCCAGTAAGCCATGGCGTTGGTCGCCAGTTGGCTCTTGCCGAACTGGATCGGGAACATGCAGACCTGGTCATGCACCGGGCTACGCGCGGACATGTTGTCCATCGGCTCACGCAGTGGCGGGTTGCGGTCCGTCACCCAGCGCCCGGGTTTGCTGCCGCTCTTGGTGGACAGGCGCATGTGTTCATCGCACCACTGCGACACGCTCATGGGCCGCCGCGGCTGCAGCGAGCGCGCCAGTACCGCCGCCAGGCAGCTCTGTGCCTCCATCATTCCACAGCCTCCGCTGCCTTGGCCGCCAACGTACGGAAGCCCTGGCTCAGTTCTTCCAGTGCGTGGCTCACCTCATCCCACACCAGACGCCGGCACCCAGCCTCATCCAGCGTTGCAGCCAGCTGCGGCGCCAGCGTATCGGCCAAGCGCTCCATCGCCCCCCGAAAGGTCGTTGCGTGCTCAGCAAGGAAGGCTTCTACGTCCGCACGAGGCAACAGCAGTCCCAGCTCCTTCTGCAGCGCGATGTGCGCCAGGTGCGCATCGGTCTCGGCCTTGTCGGCCAGCGCTTTGGCCTTGCGCGCGGAATCCGGGGTCTGCGGCCGACCGGCCCGTGAGGGCTTGGAATCGTCCTCGTCGCTGTCCTCTTCATCGTCATCGATGTCGGGGTCGATAGCATTGGCACCCTCCCCACTCCCCACCAGCGAGCTGCCACGCTCATCGGCGTGGCGCTGGGCTACGCCGGCATAGACCGGATCTGCGGTACGAGCGTAGAGATCCAGAGAGGCGGTCTTCAGGAATCCCTTTCCGCCAGCACCCACCACCACCCTACCCTTCTTCCTCAACTCGACCACGTAGGACGGCTTGCAGCCGATCAGGGAGGCCAACTCTTTGCCAGTGATCGTCACGTCATCCTCAGCCATTGCTACCCCCTACTCCATTTACTTCGAAGATTGTTAAAACGGAAAAATGCGCGCGCGCGAGCATGTGCGGGCTGTGCGGTGACCTGTGCGGCTTCGGGACGAGACTGAATCGCTGCGGCAGTAGGCGTGTGCGGCACGTGCGGGATGTGCGGGACCCCATATACACGCGAGTGGCTGCTAGGCGTTTGTGGCGGGAACGATCACGCTCACCCGCGCCCGCCCATGTAGGCCGAATCCCGCACATCCCGCACACGCCTACTGCTGCAAGAGATTCACGGCAATTAAATGCCCGCACATCGGCCCGCACATCCCGCACGCGCCGCACATTGATGGGTGTAGTGATCACGCACGCCCCTTGTAGTCGGAGAACATGCGACGGAAGGACACGACCTGGTCTCCCAGCCATGCTGCCTCTGTCTTCCCGTCAGGCACGGTGCAGTTGCCGAGCATCAGGAAGCCGTGAGGTCCGTTCACGCTCTGCTCGATCTGGTAGCGCTTGCGCGCCCGATCGGGATGGGTGATCTGGCGCTTGCGCACCAGCGCGTTGATGAACTTTGGTGACGGCGCCGGGCGCGGCAGGCCCTCTCGCGCACACCAGGCCTTATAGACCTCGTACCACTCCTTCGAGAGCGCCGGCATGGGCTTGAGCCCGGGGATGTCGTCGCCGTAAAGCTCGTCCAAGAACCGTTGCGGGCTATCCTGGCTCAGGCCAATCAGCTCCTCTTTCGCCTGGGTCATCGGCGGGTTGGTGCCATTGGTGAAGCCAGTCAGATCCACCTGCAGCAAATAGTGGTGCAGTGCCGCCGTGGCGCCATTCCGGATATCGGCCAACACCGCGGTGTAGAACTCTTGGCTGAGCTTGTCCGGCGTCCAGATCACCGCGTGACGCCGGTCATCCTCCTCCAGCACGACAGGCATCGCCTCGTTGGAGAGGAACACCAGGTTCGCGTGGTTGTCCTCCTCGTAGGCCTGAATGTTCTTCGGGTTGATGCGGATGCGGTCGCCCGTGATCAACGCCTTGAGCTTGTTCTTCAGGTGGTACACCTCGGTGCGTGCGACCACTTCGTCGGCCAGCAGGAACAGCTTGCGGCTGGCCCAGTCATTGAACTTGTCTTCCAGCGCCGCCTGGTCCAACACGCGCCCATAGTCACCGTAGAGCTTCATGTACTCATCGAAGAACATGTTCTTGCCGGTGCCCTGCGGACCATGAATGACGATGGTCGATTTCATCTTGGCGCCAGGATGCTGCAGCGGGTAAGCAAGCCACTTGACCACCCAGTCGTACAGCGCCTTCTGGTTGGCCTCGTTGCCGCACATGTGCCAGAGCAGCTGCAGCAGCCGGTCGCAGTTGCCCTCTTGCGGTACGGTCGGCCAACCGGCAAAGAGGTTGCAGGTTACCCCTGGCTTCTCGCACGAGGGGTCGAAGTCCACTTCGCGCACCCGCACGATGGACCGATCCGAATGCTCCATCCACGCCCGGTGCAGTTCCTTGCGCACGCAGGCATCGCGCATGTCGCCCAGTGCGACCAGCATGTGTTCTTTGTGGTCGAACACCGTGCCGCCCTGCCCGTAGACCAGAGCGAAGCGCTCAAGCAACTCGTTCAGCGAGTGGATCGGTGCCAGGCGATCATTCCCCTCGCCCCCGTTGCTGGTGATTGAAGGCGCGCGTTTTTCGGCAGGCACCCGCCACGACAGCTCCGTGAGGCGGGCCTCCACTTGGGCGCGAACGACATGCAGGCCTTCCTGGGCGTGCAGATCGTTGAAGTCGCTGACCTTTCGGCCGTTGTCGATGAAGCGCTCACGTCTGGCCGGCTCGTCGGTAAAGACTGGGTGCAGCACCGCTCCGCCCACGTCCAGTGCTGCTGCCTCGGCACCGAGCAGGCCGGCATTCGACGCGCCATGCGGCTGCGCGCACGATGGGCAGAACTGCGGATGGTCGGCCAGCACCAGGCGGCTCTTGCAGTGCCGGCACTTCTGCAGCACGTCGTCATCGGCACACAGCAGCATCTTGATGCCGCGATAGCGCTTCGCCAGGGCCGAGGCGACGGCCAGCATGTTGCCAGCATCGAACGCCACAGCCACCGGGTAGCCCGTCGCCATGTGCAGCGTTGCCGCAGTGGCATAGCCCTCGGCGACCAGCAGGATCCACTGCGGGCTTCCGCCGATCAGGTGGAAGTGGCCCTTCTTGACCATGCCTGCCGGCCAGTACTCCTTGGCCGGCTTGCGTCCTGCCGCCGCCAGCTTCGCGCTGCGCAACACCTGTAGGCCGTGCACCTGCCCGTTGACGTCCAGCAGCGGAACAAGTGCGGCGCCCGTCGTGCCATAGCGCAGGCCGAAACCCTGCACGCCCTTGCTGACCAGGTAATCAGCCTCGCCAACTGCATTGGCCTTGGCCCAGGCGGACGACGCCCGCTCTGCAGCCCGCTTCGCTTGGGTTTGGCGGGCAGATTCCGCACGGCGGCGGTCCTCCGCCAGCCGATTGCGCAGCGCTTCGCGCTGCTCATCGGAGAAGGTCTTGTCGCGCTTGCGCAGATCGACCTTCGTTGCGCCGTTCTCGTTGCCGTGCCAGACGCCGTATGTGCCGACGACCAGCACCTCGCCGGCCGAGGTGTTCAGTTCGTGCAGCGCGTACCAGCCGCGGCGCTCGCGTGAGCCCTCGACTCGGCACCGGACCATGCGTCCGGTGGTGTCCAGTTCGGTGATCAGCAGGCCAGCGGACTGCAGCTGCTGCAGTACATCCCCATAATTCTCAGACATTCAGTAGTTTCCCGAGCCGCTATCTACCCAGGAAATGCGCGTCGGAATACCCGCGTTCGTCAGGTCCAGGGAGGACCCAACGCTGGTATCGAGAATCGCTCTCAATGCCAGGGCGGATTCAGTAGCGCGGCCAGCACGTGGCCTTCCACAAGCCACCCGGGGGGATGGGGCCGAATCAATGCTTGCGTGGTACATCAGGGTTCCCCAAAGGCAGGCAGTGCTGCCGGTTGTCTTGCTGCTCTTGTCGCTGGCGGATGCGCTCGCGCTCTACCAATGCCTCATCGCCTATCAGTCCCGGCACCGCGTCAGTTAGCGCGAGTGCTGCGAGTTCCATGGCATGCCGCGCAGAAGCGCTGGCCTGACCACGCCGTCGATACTTGGATCGATGGGCGCGGTGAACTGCCACGTCAGTCCTCAGCCCCCTGCTGACCAGCAGCGCGGCACGCATTCCGCTCCAGCCTGAAGCAGAGCGTGCGCACTTCGCGGGACAGGTCCTGGATGCGATCAGCCTCTGGAATGCTCAGCCGTCGGTCGGCCAGTGCATCAATGCCTGCCCCAGCCAGTTGGCCTGTCAGTTTGTGCAGTTCGAGGAGCTTGCTCTGGATCGCCGCCAGCTCGTCAGGCCAACCGCCGACAGGTGGCGCTGGCACGTAATCCACCATCAAGCCGAACTGTCCAGCCAATGAGCACACCCAGTCGGTTGCCATTGCCTGCGTACCCACGAATCGCTGTAGGTACTCGGTGAGGATCTCGGCCATCTCCATGGAGACAGACTCGCCCTCGATTCCACGCAACTTCTTCCGCAGCGTCTCTGTAGTAATGGACTTACCGCGACGCTTGCTCACGTGTGCAGCAGCGTCTTGCACACCACCTGGTGCGCAGGAAACTGCATTGTTTAGGGCGTCCCGCCAATGCAGATCAGAGCGAAGGCAAGTCATGCGCCCTTCCCCTGAAATGCCGAGCATTTCATCGTTCCATGCTGGCCGGTGCCGCCCTCAAAATTCCGGCTATGCCAGAGATCATCAGCTTCCCTCAGCGCATGCGCTTTCAGGCCATTCGATCCTTTGACGTTCGCACCGGGACAGGCGGCGTTGTTGCGGTCTTGTGGGCGCCCTTGCACTCCGAACGCCAGAAGGAGAATCATCGCCAGAAGCATCAAAACCACCCCGCCCTTGCGGAGCTGCTGCCGAATCAGGTGCAGGCGGTAATGCTGGTGCCCGCGAACCCAACCGAAGCGAGCTATGGCGACGGTTAGGGCAGGATCACGGGCTGGCATTAACGACCCCCGTCGATCCGACGACTCTCTTGAAATAGCCCACGATTGCGCCGTCAGCATCACGCTCCCAGCGCACACCCGGGATCAGTTCATCGGCAGTCACTCTTCCCCCGAGGGTATCGGCGCGCAGCGCAGCGTCCTGGTTCTCGGCCATCGCCGACGCAACGGCCCGCTCAATGGCAATCGCCACCTCCTCAGTCACACCGTTCTTGCGCCAGTGATAGACATAGCCCGTGGCGGGCTTGCCGGTAACCCGACGCGCCAGCTCACTTTGGGTGCCACAGATCGCGATAGCCCGTTGCAGAGGGGTCATGGAATGCCCGTTCACAAGAATTCTTGCGGTAAATTAGCGCAATCTTTCTTGCGAATCAACAGTGCAAGATTGCTTGCATGTTGATAGGTGAAATCACACGGGGCCTTATGGAGGCCCACGGACTTGGCGTGGAGGCTCTTGCAGCCCGTGTCCGCGCGGCGGGCGCACCCAACGTGAAGTACCAGCACATCCAGCAGTTGCTCGACACTCCAACCCGCCGCCCCCGGTACATCCCGGAGCTGGCACGCGCGTTCGGCATGTCTGTTGAGCAGTTCCTGACTTGGGACAAGGGCGAGCCGCTCTGTGCCCTCTCAGCACCCCGTTCTGCACAATCTCAACCAGTGCAACTCGACGCCCCTACGCTTGCCGCGTCGTACCAACTTGTCCGCCTAGCCTGCCTTGCGCTCGGGTCTTCATTCGATCCTGAAGACGCGAACGACGCCTCGATTGTCATCTTGGCTCACAACTACCTGGCCGCCCGTCAGGAGAAGGCAGTTACGCCAGACAACGTGGTCGACTTCACCGCACACCTGCGGAAGCGCCAGATTTCAAAGGGGGTTGATCATGAAGGAAGCGGCAGCACTGGAAGCTCTCGCGCAGGCACTCGCTAGCAAAGTTCGGCAGCAGGCACGGCCGCCCGACACAAGGTGCCCACGACAGTGCCACGCGACAGCGTCAAATGACGCGATCGCCTTCGCCTACATCCGCAGGATTCGCCTGCTATGTGAAGCCTTCCAGCTGAGCTGGCTAGTCGACCAGCACCTGGTCCTGAGGCAACGCCTAACCGACCTTTCAGCGAAAGAGCTTCGTGCGTTGCTCTGCGAGATGGAAGAAGCAAGGGAAGCCATCATGGAAGGCTTCCCGCTTGAGCAGACTGGGCTCATCAAGAACATGGCTGAAGTACTGCCGAACCCTTGACGAGGACGGTTACGGACTATGCCCGCCACGTTCCCGGATGAAGTCCTGTAGCGTCTGCGGCTCACGGTCATCTTTGGACGTGGCCACGCCTGCCACGTCCCCTGCCTCAAGTCCTTGGTCCCTCAACCCCTGCCTAGCCAGCAGCCGATTGTTCCTGCGTTGCTCCTCGATAAGCACCCGCAGTAGCGGCTTGATGCCGAACACGGCAAAAGGCATGAGCAACCCCATAACCACCAATGCCAGCACGGCTAAGGCAACCAGCCAGACGCCCAGAGCGCCCAGTGTGCTGAAGAAGACTTCCATACAGCTCCCCTCCCTCCATAGAAGGCCTGAAGGTTAGCATTCGAGGGCGCATTCAGCTGCGGCGAGGACTGTCTCCTGGCCGGCACTAGTCCACTTCAATCGCATCGACGCAAGTTTTCTTGTTGACGAGCGCACAAGTTTGTTTGTAGAGTCCGCCCTGCCAGCTCTCCAGCTGGCGGGCGACCGGCGGGTCGCCACCCTACTGGCCTCTCCCCTGGCCGGTAGCAGCCGCCCCCTCGGCCCCTGACCCGCCGGCGCCCTCCTTCGAACAGGAGCGCGCCATGTCTCATCGCTACGCCGATCCAAGCCCCTGCCTGCTGCCGTTGTTGGCCGTGAAGGCCCTGCGGGCCGTGGCAGCACGCGATCACAGCACCGCCCGAACCCTGTGGGTTCGCAGCAAGGGCGAACACAGCCGCAACCAGCTGCGCCGCTCCCGGCGCATGGGCGTCGCCAGCCTCCGCCTGGAAGCCTGCTCGCGCGACATGTCGGCCGAGGTGCGGGCATGAGCGCACGAACTGCAAGCGCGATCTGGCGCCGTCTCGACCGCTTGGCGTTCAGCCAGCTCTGCGCAGAGGCCGCACGTTTGGCTGTCGAGAATGAGCGCCTCCGGGAACAGCTGTGGCGAGCAGAAGACGCCGCTCAATTCTGGCAAGAGGACGCACTCGACCTGCAGCAGGCCCTGTGCGACGCAACGGGCGGGCGTCCTGGAATCACCCGCGACGGCACCCTTGTCCTCGTGCAGGCAGGTGCCGCATGAGCCAGCGCCTCCGCCTCGCATGGGCCGCCGTAGCGCTCTTGGCCGCCGTTGTCGTGCCGCTGCGCATCGCCGAGATCCACCAGGCGCACGCAGACCGCGATGCGGCCAAGGCGCGCTGGGCCCTCAGCACCTCGGTGAGGGGCTGACCATGCGCCAGACCGCTCGCCCGCTCCCCGATTCAGTGCCGCTGTGCGGCCCCGGCCATCGACCGCAGATCGTCGTGACCGCAGGCGCCCCGACCGGCCATCGCCTGGGCGCGCCCTGCCCTCCGCTGCTGCACATCGAATGCCATCGGTGCGGCCTCGCCACCCGTCCGGTACCGATGGAAAAGGCCGCGTTGGCCGAGCTGCGCTGGACAGATCCGAGCCTTGCCCACCTGCGCACCCCGATCTCCCTGCTCGCCCGGCATCGCGGCGAGGTCCTGGCCGAGATCGCTGCTGCTTCCTCTTCCACGCCCATCGCTGCCTGACCAGGAGAACTGCCCATGGCCGCTCCACTGAAGCCGAAGGAAAAAGCCGCGTTGCTCGCAGCGCATGGCGCTTCGGATCACACACTCCACCGTACCGCCAACGGGTTTGCGCCCCGCAACCGACCCGAGAAGCTGTTCACGCGCCGCGTCATGAACTGGCTGGATGAGCGCGTGTTGATCCGGTACGACGACCCGCAGCTGCCGCGCAAGGCGACCTTGACCGCCATCGGCATCGCCGCCGCCGAGGTCGAGATCGCCAAGACCCGTGACCTGGCGCTGTCGGCATGAGCGCGCAGCCAACGCTGCCCGTGGAGCAGCAGTTCGCCACCGGCCACCAGGGTGAGTCGCTCGTGCTGATGGTGTGCCATGGCTGGCTATGGGCCGGCCTCTACACCGCTGCCCCGCGCGAGTCGCTCCTGAAGGTCGCCGCCAGCGCCAGCCGGAACGTGGGGGTATCGCACCACTCGCTCACGCTCGGCGGCGTCACGTTTTCCCTCAACCGACTTGCCGCACAGGCCGCGCACCGCTGGCTCGACCGCCAAGGCGTGCGCGTTCGTTCGATCTCCCCCAACAACCGCGCAACGCGCCACACGCGAGGAATCGCCGCATGAACCGTTCTGTTGTCATCTACGGGCCGCAACGCTGCGGCAAGACCTCCAACGCACAGGAACTGCGCGCGCACTTTGGCCTGCGTGAGGTACTGGACGACTGGGACGGCCACACCGCGTATCCCCTGGAGGACACGCTCGTCCTGACCAACAATCCGGATGCCGTTGCTCACCACTCGTCGCGTGTCCTGCACCACGGCTGGGCAATGCGCGAACTGCTCGCGGAGGCCCGCGCATGAGCGCCCGCCCGCAACAGATCGGCCGGGCCGCCGAAGTGCGTAAGGTCCTGTCCATGTTCCCGCAAGGCGCAACAGTCGAACAGATCAAGACCGCTGGACGCATCAACAGCACCCACCAGGCCATCGGCTACACACTGAAGGGGCTGGCACGCAGCGGCCAGGCCATCTGCCACCGCTCCGGCGTGCGCGGGATCTGGCGCTTATCCACCCACACCCAACATGCGATCGCACCGCTGCGTGCGGTACCCGTGCGGGAGCGACCGACCTGCGTGGTAGGTCCGCTCACCGGCGTCAGTGACGCGGCGACCACGATTCGACACAGGGAACTCGACCGGCAGCAGTTGGCCGACGACCTAGACGCCTTCCTCGCAGCAGGCGGCCACATCGAAGTGCTGGGGCACACCCCGCTTCGCCCGCTGATGAGCCGTCATGCGGCCAACCACGGTAGCTATGCAGAGCGCATGGCAACCCACGACATCGACTGAGGCCTCCATGAGCAGCAATTCGCACGCAGCGACCGTCACGGAACCCGGTAGGCCTGGCAGTACCTATTCCGATGGCCCGGTCTGGCAGGCCTTCGGCCTCAGTCGCGCCGCCTACCTGGTGGTGCCGCGCCGAACCCTGCAGTCCATGCCCATCGACTGGCAGGAGCGCTTTGTCGCGCTGATCAAGGAGGCCCGCGAGGCATTGCCTGATGAGGCTTTTCCCCAGTACCAGGCGGTGCGGCTCAGAGACGGGAAGTACGCCGCTGATCCCAACGGCCGGTACCGCCGCATGCCGCCGTTTCCTCGTCGCCGCTCCGGGGACGCCAACGCCGCATGCGAAGCGCCGCTCGCTGGCGCCTTCGTGAACACCTTCACTCTATTCGATCAGGCCCGCCAATGACCGCGAACCTCACGCTTCTCCCCACGAACTGCCCCGTTCTGCGCGACGCATTTGACACGATCACCGCGATCGCGGTCGAGGCCGTGTGGCTGCCGAACCAGGCGAAGGCCATCACCGTCGCCCAGGCGCAGACCGCGCTGCGTGACCTGCATCATCGCCTGCCCCGGCAGCAGGATCTGCGCGTGTTCGAAGCCCCCGTAGCCGCGTATGTCGCGACGCTGCGTAGCAGCCTGCAGGACGGCGACACCCCGCTCTGCGATACCACCCGTGCCCGGCTGGCGCAGGCGACTGAACTGCTGGAGCTGGTCAGGAATCAGACTCGCACTGTGGTCGACCCAGCGGACCCTTGGCGTGGCATGTACCACCCGAGTCGCCTCCCAGCGCGCAACGCCGACGGCGAGATTCTGTGCCATCCGGACGTGCCAATGTGGGCTGACGGTCGCGAGGTATCGCTGCGGCCGCTGTTCCTCGCACAGGGCTTCGACCTGGCCGTGGTCGAGGGCGAATTTTCCGAAGAGGGCATCGGATCGGGCGTTTACAGCGCCGCACAGGAACTGCACGACTGGAACCCGGAGGCACCCGGAGAGGACTGGCGTCTGGCGTGGCTAGGCGAGACGGAAGACGGTCTCGCTGCGTGGTTCGTGCGGCCCCTGGCCATCGCTGCCATGCACGAGCGGAATGGCGCAGCCTGATGGACCCAACGCTGAGCGAGCGGCACCACCGATACCGGGTCAAGGCCGGCAGAGCAAAGGCCGCGCTTTACGCCCGCGTGGTCGAGAACAAGCGCTACACGATGCGCCAGATCGCTGACGAACTGGGCGTGTCGTTGACCACAGCAGACACGCGGGTGAAGCGTGGTCCATATCCCCTCACCCGGGAATCGCTGCGCCTGGCGCGCCTTCCCGCCAACAACAAGGACATGCAGGCATGAGCAACGACATCAGGACCCTGGCGGACGTGCGGCCCGGTGGGAGGGTGAGGCTGGGGGACTGGCTACCGCCGCTGCCCCCGATGGTCTACGAAGAGCGCGGGACCGGCATGGGGCCGCATGACGTGTACTACACGCCCGTTGCGTACACCGCCGAGCAGATGCGGGACTACGCACGCGCCGCCCTCTCCGCCCAGCCCTCCCGGCCCAGCAGCCTCGACCTGGAAGCAATGCTCGCTGCATGTGTCCCCGGGGGCGACATTGCCGACCCGCAGGTGATCGCTGACAACATCCGTCGCTGGTTCGCCGCCCAGCCCTCCCCGGGTGGTCAGGGGGATGCTCCGTTCACTTGGAGTGATCGCGCCAAGGCGGATGCACTCGAAGCCGGCCAGTACGCGTTCACCGAGGCAGACGGCAAAGACCTTGGCTACACCGCCTGCATTGAGGCGTGCGTGGACGCGATCTGTCTGGTGCTGGAAATGCCTGAACACCGTCTAGCCCTCGCCGCCCGCCAGCCGGTGGGCGAGCCGGTCATCGACTACGAAGACCTGTTGGACCAAGCCAAGGACTTGATCCACTGCGGCTGCAGCGTTAACGGTGCCTTCGAATGGCTGCTGGAACAGTTGACTGACGAAGAAACACTCGCCGCCCGCCAGCCGTCCAAGCAACCGGATAGCGTTGCTCTGGGCGAAGCAACGGAATTCTGCAGCGAGAAGGGCGACCGACAGCCGGTGGGGGAGCCGGTGGAAATGTCCCCTGAGTTCACCGACACGGCGCGCGCAGCCATTGCATGGGTGCTGTGGCACCACCAGGGAGGCAGCAGCCCTGTCGGCCAGCCGCTGCGGTTTGCCCTTGGGATGGGTCAGCACGACCGGATGACCGATTATCAGATCGCAGAGGCGAAGCGATTTGCGGCATGGGCCGGCGCCACCATCGAAGGATTCCACCGCCGCGACCCCGCGCAGGCAGTGGACCTGGGTGCCGGCGTCAAAGCCATCGCTGCCGAGCGCGAGCGACAGCTGCAGGCCGAGGGCTTCTCCCGAGATTGCGACCAGCAGTATCGCGAGGGCGAACTGGCCAGGGCCGCGACCGCTTACGTGCAGTTGGCTGCCATGGATCTCCAAGTAGGCACCCGCAGTCACATTGCCTTGCAGGAACCGCCTTTCTTCTGGCCGTGGGCACCGGAGTGGTGGAAGCCAGTTGATGCACGCCGTGACCTGGTGCGCGCTGGTGCGCTGATCGCCGCGCAGATCGACTTGATCGACAGCCAGGCGGTGGGCAAATGAGCATCGACAGCGCAACCGAGCGCCGGAAGCTGCAACGGCTGATTGACCGCACTGCCAAGGCGGCCAGCGCGTTCTACCTCGCGAACAAAGAGCTGTGCGAATTCTGCGTCGAGAAATACGGCTGCGAGCCTGCCGACGTTGACTGCGACCAGATCATCGACGCGGTCCAGGGTGGCGCGGGGGTGTCTGCTGGACTTCCGGCCGATGACTTCGATGAGGCGATGGTCGAAGCGATGGAGCTGGCAGGCCATGGCTGACCAGCTGCTCACCGCTGCACCATGGAAAGGCAAAGGCGTCATCGATCAAGATCTGGCGTTCAAGATCGCCGACGGCATCGTTTCGCGGAGGCTGGTCAAGGGATGGTCGCGTCAAGCCATCCTATCCAGCATCGAGGGAGGTCCCTCGCCATGCGGGCGTGCGTTCTACCTGATGCGCGGCGGCGTCGTCGTCGTCGCCCTCTTCCCGATGACGCAGCTGAGCGATATGAACGGTCGCGGGTACTGGTACTCGATCCGCGACCTGTTCCCGCCGCTCCCTGCGCGCACTCACTCGGGTATTGAAGAGCTGCAGCCGTTCCAGGTCGGTGACAAAGTCTGGGCATGGTACAAGGACGAACCTAGGGCTGATTATGGCCAGCCCGATCAGCCGGGAGACGACACAAGATGGAGTCGATGCGTTCCGCTGTTCACGGTCAAGAGCGTGACAGGTCCACACCTCGAACCGGCAAAGTTCGCCGGTAGATCGCACTACCAGGTGCAGCTCAGGTATCGCGAAGGGCCGCCCGCCACTCACTACGACGCGGGCTACCACGACGTTTGCCCGATCAAGGGGCGCCCCTGGCAGATGCGCGGCGACGGCGATTACCTGCAGTTGGTGCGCCGCGCACCGCCTGCGGTAAAGCCACGCCGCGTTCGGGCAGCACTGGCATCCACTCCCACCCCGCCGCCGGCATTCCCGGCCCAACTGGGCTTGTTCGCATGAACCTCTCACCGTCTATTGGACTCGGCGCGCGGGACTTCTCAGCCGATGCGTCGATGCCGCCAGTAGTTAAGGCCCGCAGGGTCAAGCACGACCTCGCAGGCTACGGCTACATGCGGTCGATCATGCTTTTCATGAAGTGGGCGCACGAGCAGGAGAAGTTCCCTACAGCCGAAGAGGTGATCGCGCGGTTTAGCGTGAGCCGGGCGACGGCTTATCGGCTCACGAGCGCGCTCGCCGATACCTACGGCATCGACCCTGCCGTACGGCACAAGGAGCGCCGATGAATCATCAGTATCAGCGTCGCGAGCCCCGTCATATGAAGCAAGCCAATGAAGGCCAGGTTGAGAGCTTGTACGACACACTTGGCCTTGAAGGTGCAGCTCGCATGATGCGCTTGGGCCTCGAAGCCATGAAGGAACTCGTGGACAAGGGTGAAGTGCCTGCCGTGCGCTTGAATCAGAAGCACACGGTCATGCTGCGTGAGGACCTGATCGACTTCCTGCGTTCGGAAGGGCGCAGGCAAGCTGCTGAGCGCAAGAAGTCGGCCATCGGGACCCGGCTTGCAGCCAACACGCCCGAATCAGTTCCGACCAGACGTGCAAGCAAGTCCCGTCGCACAAAGATCCCCGACCTCCGCGCTTACGAGCAGGCCGATCACCAAAGCTGATCGGCCAAATCGGAAGCACGCAAGTTGGCGTATCGCTTCAGCTGGCGCGGATCGCGATGCCCGGTGATGCTCGCGATCTTGATGTCTGTCAGCGTGGTCTTTTCGTACAGCCGGCTCGTCGCTTCGTGACGTAGATCGTGGAAGCCCAGATCCGCGCATCCGGCCGCAACGAAGATGCGCTCGAACTGGCGCGACAGCTTGCTCGATACACGCCGCAGGGCGAGCGGAGTACGCTCACCCGCCCAGAATGGGAATAGCCGGCCTTCGTAATCACCCTCATACGCGGCAAGCTTCGCCAGCAGTACCGAAGTCATGGGTACCTGACGCTTGCTCCCGTTCTTTGTCTTGTCCAAGAAGATCGTGCGCCGCGACACATCGAGCTGGCTGCGTTCTAGCGTGTAGATCTCCCGCATGCGCATGGCGGTTTCCAGCGCCATGTCGAACATCAGTATCAACGCCTCCCGCTGTGGCAGGTCGAGCGGCCGCTGCCGCCCCGGTGGCTTGGCGCCGGCCAGGATCTCGCGGATGCGTTCTTCCTCACCAGGTTCCAGACGGCGATCGCGCTCCTGGTCAGCTTTCGCCTCCCCATCTATGCGCTTCACGGCGATCTTGTCATCAGCTGTGTACGTCGAATAACCCCGAGGCAGGAGCCGCAGTGGATTCATTGGCAGTGCGCCATGGGCAGCCAGCCAATCCAAGGCACGCGAGAGTGCCCCCACGTAGTGTCGGATCGTTGAAGGCGCAAGGTTCTGCTCGCGCTTCATGGTGGTGACCCACTCTGTCGCCCAAGTGAAGGTCAGCTGCGGCAAGGTGATTCCGATAGGCAACCGCGAGAGCAGGACCGGCAGCAGCTGCTCGTCATCGACAGAAATGTGCTGCGCGCTCCGATACTCCGTCACCTGGCTGCGCAGGTCCTTCGCCGCCGCCTTGGTGTTTGCCAGCTCCTCCGGCACCACCCCACGGTCGAGCAGCGCCTCAAGGCGACGCACATACTCGTCGCCTTCCGCCTCCGAGGCAAAGCTCAGGTAGACCGGTTGGGGCAGCAGCCCCGCCCGCTTGATCGTGTACTGCCAGGAGTCGCCCCGGCGTCGCTTGGTTGCCATCCCTGCTCAAACTCACGTAAACGCACTCGGCACATGTTAACGCGAGTTTGCCACCCGAAAACGGGTGGCAGACCGATGATTTTGGGGGCGAATCAGGGGATCTCGGCCTCGGGTGTCGAACGCCAGGCAAAGAAAAAGCCCTGATAAATCAGGGCTTTATTTGGAGGCCTCAAGCGGAATCGAACCGCTGTAAACGGATTTGCAATCCGGTGCATAGCCACTCTGCCATGAGGCCAACGTACTTCACGCCAGGAACGTAGCCCTGACAAGACAAAACCCCAAGATGGGGCCTGTCGGAACATGGAGCGGGAAACGAGACTCGAACTCGCGACCTCAACCTTGGCAAGGTTGCGCTCTACCAACTGAGCTATTCCCGCGTAAGCCGACATGCTACCGGAAATCCGGAAAACACACCAGCGATTTCACCTTTCTGACTGCGCGTAAAGCCTTGTGGCCCAACGTGCCCCGCCTTGCCGTGGCGGGAGAAAAACAAGGCCCCTACCGGGGCCCTGTAGAATCTGGAGCGGGAAACGAGACTCGAACTCGCGACCTCAACCTTGGCAAGGTTGCGCTCTACCAACTGAGCTATTCCCGCAGATTCCGTTCGACCTGCGTCGAAGGAGCGCCATTGTGTCCAAATTCCTTCACGCCGTCAACAGTCTTCACATCATGCGGTCACGGGCGTCCGCGCTGGGGTACGCTGCCCCGCCCAAGCACGGACACCGCCGATGCCGAGACGCTACGTCCGCCTGTTCTGGTTGCTGGTCGCGCTGACCTGGCTGGCGCTGATCGCCGCGCTGGTCAATGCCGGTTTCACCCCGGACTACTGGCTGCTGCACCGACTGGAAGGCGCTGAGCTGCCCTACCCGACCAGCACCGTCATCCTGTTCGCGCTGCTGGGAACGGTTGAGCTGGTGGTGGCCGCGTTGATCGTGCGGCCTTGGAAACTGAAACGCCTGTGGCTGCGTCTGCTGATCGCCTTTGCCTTGCTGCTGGTGTGGTCGGTACCGTGGATGCTGTCGGCGATGCACCAGCCGCCGGTACAAGGCATGCACCTGCTGTGGCTGCTGCTGTTGGACGTGGGCCTGCTGCTGGCGCTGTGCGGGGTGTCGGCGGTGAGCGCGTGGCGGGCGTTCAGGCGTCCGCCACCACGCTAGGCCTATTTCCGGAACTCCACCCGCACGTGCTGGCCGAAGCGCGCCTTGGCCTCGCCATCGAACTCCAGCACACACTCCACCACCTTGGCCACGCCACGCCCTGCATCTTCAGGCAGGCGTGCCTGCGCGAACACCGGGCTGATGCGTACCACGCGTGCGGTCGGCAGCGTGCCGGTGTTCTCGGCACCATCACTGTCCGGTACCACCGCCGCTTTCATGCCTACCTGCACCGCATCGGCGTAGGCGGCGCTCAGTTCGGCGCGCACCTGCAGCGGGCGCGCCGGCAGCAACGAGATCGCCGGCTTGCCCGCCTGCACGAAGGCACCGACGCCCGGCACCTGGCTGACCACGGTGCCGGCTTCCGGCGCGCTCAACGACATCTGCTGCAGTTTCAGCTTCGCGTGCTCCAGCTTGTGCTGCGCCATGTCGACCTGCGCACCGGCCACGTCGACATCGGCGCGCACGCCGGCCAGCTGCTGTTTGGCTGCATCGGCCTGCTGGTTCGAGGACACGCCTTCGCTGGCGCCCGTGGACAGGCGAGTGGCGTTGCGCTCCAGTTCGCGCAGCTGCGCCTGGCTGCCCTTCAGGCGGTCATTGGCCAAGGCCAGATCGGCGCTGGCCATCGCCACCTCCTGCTGCAGCAGGGCACCATCCAGCGACAACAACAGCTGCCCCTTCTTCACCGTGGCGCCTTCCTTCACCGGTGCGGCGATGATCGAGCCATCCACCGGCGGTGCCAGCGCGATCAGGCCACCTTCGACGTCAATGATGCCCCGCGCCACGGCGACCTTGCCGGCGGCGGCAGTACCCTCCTTGCCTGAGGGGGCCGATGCAGCGGTGGGCGCTTCCCTGGAACAGGCGCCGAGCAGCAGTGCCGCGGACAGGGCCAGGCTGAGGGGAAGCAGATGCGACGTCTTGGTCATGGGGCGGACTCTACGGTTTCGTTCTGGCGGCGGTCATCACGGACCATGCCGTCTTCCATGGCGATCACCCGATCGGCATGCCGGATCAGGCGCGGATCGTGGCTCACGCACAGCACGGTGGCGCCATGCGCACGTGCGTAGCGATGCAGGATGTCGATCACGCGCTGACCGTTCTCGGCGTCCAGCGCGCTGGTGGGTTCGTCGGCGAAGATCAACGTCGGCGACTTGGCGAACGCGCGGGCGACAGCGACGCGCTGTTTCTCGCCACCGGACAGCTGCGCCGGGCGCATGTGGCTGCGGTGGCTGAGGCCGACTTCTTCCAGCGCCATGCGGGCCAGCGGCTCGCTTTCGCGATTGCGCATGCCGCGGTAGCCCAGTGGCAGCTGTACCTGCTCCAACGCAGTCAGTGCCGGGAACAGGTTGAAGCCCTGGAACACGAAGCCGACATGGTGCAGGCGGAAACGCTCCACTTCACTGCGGGTCATGTGGCCCACGTCCTGGCCCAGCGCGTGCACGCGACCGCCATCGGGTGCGGCCAGGCCGGACAGCAGCGACAGCAGCGTGCTCTTGCCGCAGCCGGACGGGCCGGATACCAGGGTCAGCTCGCCGGGATAGATGTCCAGCGACAGACCACGCAGCACCGGCACCTGCACATCACCGGACATGAAGCCTTTTTCCAATGCTTCGGCCTGCAGGGTCGGGGCGATGGCGCGTGTGGAAGTCATCGGCCGGTCCTCAACGCAGCAGCAACGATGGATCGGAGCGGACGACGCTGCGCACCGCCATGATGCTGGAGAGCATGGCCATCACCGCGACCAGCGCCACGCAGCCCAGGATCACCATCGGCGTCAGCTGCACCGGTACGCGCTGGGTCTGCGCGATCAACAGCACCACCGTGCTGAACGCCGCCGCCAGCAGCATGCCCACGCCACCGATCAGCAATGCCTGCTCGAACACCACCCGCGCCAGCGCGTAGCGACCGGCACCGAGCGCATTGAGCGTGGCGTACTCGCGCGCCGAACCTGCCACTACCGAGGCGAACGACTGGTTGGTGATCACCGCGCCGACGAAGCAGACGATGACGGCCATGAACAGCACCGCGATGCCGGCGCCGGTGTCGAACAGCCAGTATTGCTGCGAACGGCTGGCGAACGCCAGCGCGGTCTAGAACTCGACCGGCGTAGCTTGGCCCATTGACGCGGCCAAGCGATCGCGCACGCGCTCGGCCAGGTCCGGCGAGCGCAGGCCCGCCACGAAGTAGGTACTGCCCTCATGTGGGTCGGTACCAGCGATGGCGCGCGCGGTATCCAGCGAAGCCAGTACGTTGACACCACCAAGGCCACGCAGGCCCGGCTGCGCGGCAACCACGCGCACGGCCTTGCCATTGATCCAGGCACGGTTGTTCTGCAGGTCCACGCCGAGCGTATCCAGATCGGCGCTGTCGACGATCACCGCACCCGGCTCGCGAAGCTGCGCGCGCAGGTCGGCGGGCAGGATGCGCGCGAACATCATCGCGTCGTCCTGGGTGGAGATGCCGGACAGGTACACCGACACGTTGCCGGTACCCTGCGCGCTGGAGCGCCATTCGCCATCAACCCACTCGTAAGGTTCGACGCGGGTGACATCCGGGTCCATGCGCAGGTGGCTTTCGACGTCGGCGCTGATCGCATGGCCGTAGTTGACGCTCTGGGTGCCGGGGAAACCGGCCCAGATATCGGCCGAGGATGCCTTCACGTAGATCGCAGCGGTACCGAAGATGCCCAGCACCAGTGCTGCCTGCACGATCAGCAGCACGCCGGCGAAACACATCGCCAGCACCACCGGCAGGAACCGGCGCCACTCATAGGCCAGGGTCTTGCGGGCCAGCGCGATCATTGCGGTTCGCCCTCAGCCTCGACCGGCAGCGGTGCGCCGCCAAGGGCGCGGTACAGCGAAGCAAACGCCAGCACGCGTGCGCCCTGCGCACCGATCAGATCCGCCTGCGAAGCGAGCGCGGCACGTTGCGTGTCCAGCCCATCGAACTCGCTGGACAGGCCCAGCTGCACCTGCCGCGCCTGGCGCTTGACCTGCTGGTTGGCGGCATCGTTGGCCGCGCGCAGCGACTGGATGCTGCTGTCCTGGCGTGCAAGGCTGCCCAGCGCACCTTCCACTTCGCTCACGCCTTCCAGCACGGCCTTGCGATACCCGAGCAGCGCGGCGTCCAGTTGCTTCTCATCGGCATGGAAACGCGCACGGCGTTGGCCCCAGTCCCACAGCGGAATATCGACGTATGGACCGATCGACGGACTGGAGTCGGAATTGGAGCGCGCGTTCTGGGTGAGGTTGTAGGCATACAGAATGGAGCCGCCGAGGCTGATCCGCGGGTACATCGCGGCGCGCGCCGAGCCCTTGCTGGCGGCGGCCTGCATCACCTCCGATTCGGCCAGCAGGATCTGCGGACGATGGCGCAACAGGTCCGCCGGGACCTGCTGCAGCGAGAACGTGCCCAGCTTCGGCGGCGTGCGATAGGCGCGCCAGGCCGGATCCGGGCCATCTCGCCCCAGCAACACTGCCAGCGCGCGGGCCGCGTTGTCAGCGTTTTCCCGGGCCTGTGCCGTGGCCGCGCGGGTGGCGGCCTGGCGTGCACGCAGGCGATCCAGTTCGCCCGGCTCGTCCAGACGCAGGCGCTGGCGGACCCGCCCCAGTTGTTCGCCGCGGTCGTCCACGGCCTGCTGGCGCATCAGCAGATCCTGCTGGGCCTGCGCCACGGTCAGGTCCAGATAGCTGCGCACCACGTCGGCAATCACCGCTACCTGCGCGGCATTGCGCAGCGCCTCGGCATTGCCGGCCGAGGCCTGCGCGCTCAGCTGCGCACTCTCGGCGGCGCCGAACAGGCCCAGGTCCCAGATCGCTTCAATGCCGGCATGGAAGTAGGTATCGACAGCGGCGGCGTCCTGCACCTGCTTGGCGCTGGCGGAGATTTCCGGCAGGAAACGCGAGTCGGACGTGCCAGCGACGATCCGAACGGCCTGCAGGCGCAAGGTGGCCTGCTGCAGGTCGAGATTGCCGGCGACCGCCTGATCGACCAGGCCATCCAGCGCCGGGTCGGCCAGCACCTTCCACCACTGCCTGGCGTCCACCGCCACGCCCTGGCCCTGCGGTACCTGGGTCCAGGCGCTGGGTGTGCGATCAGGCAGGTCCGGGACGGGCACCGACATGCAGCCGGCCAGGGCCAGGGTTGCCAACAACGCACCGGGGCGCAGCACTGCCTGCAGGGAGAGTCCGCGCCCTGTCCTGGGCACTGCCACTGAAGTGATACGCCTGACCACCAGCCCGCCAACGTGTAGAAGGAGCATGAAGGCTACCGTGCGATTGTGGAGCGAACATGGAGAATTGGTCCGAAAACGGTCACCACACGCGTGCGGTTCAGGCAACGCTGCCCCAGTCTTTCACTGCGCTTTCAACGCGTTCCCGGTACAGAACACTGGATGCTTTTCACGGCGCATTGCACATTGCGACGTCTCCCCGGCTCGACGTACCACACGCGTGAACTTTCCCCGCCGCTGGCAGCCAATCGCTTCGATCACGGCGGTGCCTGTCGGTGCATCGTGGTCGCGCTGACCGCTCCACCGGCCTCGAACGCTTGCTGGCGACCCATGGGCGCATCCGGTCCGACAAACGAAAAACGCCCCCTTCCGGGAGCGTTCTTCTTGAATCTGGAGCGGGAAACGAGACTCGAACTCGCGACCTCAACCTTGGCAAGGTTGCGCTCTACCAACTGAGCTATTCCCGCAGATTTCGTTCGACCTGCGTCGAAGGAGCGCTATTGTGTCGGCATTGCTGCACGGCGTCAACAGGAATTTTCACGAGAAGTGAGGGGGTGGCGTTCAGGCGCCCCTGCCTGCTCCCTTCACGTGCGCAGCCCGCGGCGATGGAAGTAGACCTGTTCGGCAATGCGGCGCATGACCGCTGTATGCAGCAGTACATCGAGCGGCCAATCGGCCTGCAGATGATCCATCGCCCAGCGCAGCACGCGCTTGCCATGGAACGCCGGGGCGACCTGACGCGCCACCCGTTCCGCTTCTGGCCCTTGCCCACGCAGATGGCGGGCAATCGCCTCACCGACCGCCCAGCCGTGCCGCCACGAAGAGTGGATGCCCCCGGCGGACAGCGGCGAGACGATGCCCGCAGCGTCGCCGGTCAGGATCAGCCGCTGGCCGGTGATCGGCCCATCCGGCCGGCCGCAGGGCACCAGCCCTGCACGAGTGGCCGAGGGGCGCACGGAAGGCGGAATGCCGACGACATCGCGCACGTGGTCGAGGAAGCCATCAATGTCCGGCGGCCGTACCTGTTGCGGGTCATGACGCAGCGCCAATCCCACCTGCAGGCCGGTTGGATTCTGCGCGACCCAGCCGATGTAGCCCGGCGCGTAGCGCTTGTTGACGAAGCAATGCAGCGCGTCACCCTGCGGCAATTGCAGGTCGGCGAACTCACGCTCGACGCCGTAGAGGTTGTCACGCACCTGGCCGAGCCCGGTGCGATGTGCCACGCGTGAGCGTGCGCCATCAGCACCAACCAGATAGGCGCATCGCCCTGCCCCTTCCACCTGCCAGCCGTCACCACAGCGACGAGCGTCGGTGAAGGACTGCTGCAGGCGCAGGTCGACACCGTTCGCGCGCAGTTCGCTGGCCAGCCAGCGCATCAGGTTCGGCGTATCGGTGGTGAGGAAGTAATAGCCCGGCGCGACCAGCAACACGCTGCGCAGGTTCGGCGCATACAGGCGCACGTTGGCAACGCGCTGCACGAGGTGCTCGGGCATGCGCCCCAGCCAGGTCTGCTCCATCGCCTCTTTCACCACGATGCCAGTGGTGTGCAGGCGCTCGCCGGGGTCGGCCTTGCGTTCCAGCACGCAGAAGCGCAGACCGTACTGGGCGGCAGCCAGTGCGCAGGCGGCACCGGCGAAACTGGCGCCGACGATGACGACGTCGTGGTCGTAGGCGGGGGAGGTGTGAGGCATTTCGGCATCGCCGTGGAGAATCGGAGATGCAGCTTCGAACTGCCGCGTGACGAGCCGAAGGAGTGGCGGTGAAGTGGGAATGAAGCGCGGAATACGCAGACGAAAAACGCCCCCTTGCGGGAGCGTTTTTCTTGAATCTGGAGCGGGAAACGAGACTCGAATCCACCGTCCCAACCTTGGCAAGGTAGCGGTTGAAGCAGCTGACTGCGTAATGTATGAGTGGCACCGTCACCCAAACCAGCGGCCAGCTCCGGCAGGAATGCCACTGCTTCCATTTCGGAAACATTGCATGGACCGCGCCACATCAAAGCCTGATGGTGCATGCCCCTTCCTCACGCATTCAACGATGGCGATTCCAGTCGATCAAATCGTGTTTCTGCTGGCCACCGACTGTTTCAGGGAGGTGCTCCTTTCAACATTTCCGAGAAGCGATGCTGAAGCTGCGCGGCTTGCAGCACAGCGGACTGTGAGCCAGCTGGTCGATGGAGGAGATAACTACTACCTGTACGCCAGCTTCAGCGAAGCAAGGATAGGAAGCACTCATGATGCATTCTTCGACGATCTCCGCTCGCTTGGCGCCTCCGTCCGATTACAGAACCACGTTGCACTTGTGATTCAAGCACTACCAACTCCCGGAGCAGCAACGATCCGCGCATGCGATACGATCACGTCCATCGCCAGCTACCTCTTCTGGCTGGAAAGCGAGGCTCTATGCAATCCGATTACAGCGGAGCTCGTTGATGCGATCGCCGCGATAGAACCGCTTGGCCTGCAACGCGAGCCGCCCTGCGTGGATTGGCATGCAGCCTGGACCCATTCGGAGTCCGAGCAGGATCGTTACGTTGCTTCGTTGATGGATGGAATTGACGATGCGCCCGTGTACGTGTTTAACGATGTGCAGGCATTCACTGTTCGATTCGATTTTCTCTCACTGTGGAGAGCGCGACTTGGCGAAGCCTGCTTTGGGCTGATCAGCAAGTTCATCGCGACCGAGGCGCACTTGAGGCTGGACGATCGCGATGCTGACGCCGCTGGTCACATCGATCAGATCCTTGCGGCGATCTAGAACGTTGAGACGACAGATTCAAACCAGAACGAAAAACGCCCCCTCGCAGGAGCGTTTCTCTTGAATCTGGAGCGGGAAACGAGACTCGAACTCGCGACCTCAACCTTGGCAAGGTTGCGCTCTACCAACTGAGCTATTCCCGCTTGGGAGGCGAAATTCTACCTATTCCAAGGATGGCGTCAAGCGCTTTTTTCCAGAGTCTGCGAGGCGCCTTGCACCGCGTATCCACGCATGGCGTGGATCCACTACAGCATCCCCGCAAACCGATGGATCCACGTCCTTCGTGGATGCAGCATTTCCAGTAGATCCACGCCATGCGTGGATAGCGGATCGATGGGCTCAGTTGCCCAGCTTCTTCTGCCGCGCACGCTCGCGCGCAGCGCGCTCGTCATCGCGCAGGCTCGGCCAGGCGGCGTGCAGGTACTGCAGGCCCGACCACAGGGTCAGCACCGCGGCAATGGCCAGGGTCCAGTCGCCGATATGGAACACCGGCCAGCCCATCCAGATGTCTTCCACCGGCACGTTGGGGGCCACCGAATACAGCAGGCACAGCAGCGCGACCATCTGCGCGGTGGTCTTGACCTTGCCGATCATCGCCACGCGTACCTTCGCGCGCTGGCCCAGTTCGGCCATCCATTCGCGCAGCGCCGACACCGCGATCTCGCGGCCGACGATGACCGCCGCCCAGAACGCCATCCACGGCGTCGGGTGGCCCTGCACGATCAGGAACAGCGCTACTGCCACCATCAGCTTGTCCGCGACCGGATCGAGGAACGCGCCGAAGGCCGACTCCAGCTGGTAACGGCGTGCGATCCAGCCATCGAGCCAGTCGGTGATCGCGGCCAGGCCGAAGATCGCCGCCGAAGCGAAGTTGGTCCAGGTGTAGGGCAGGTAGAACACCAGCACCAGCACCGGGATCATCACGATCCGCAACAACGTCAGCCAGGTGGGCAGGGTCAACTTCATGCTTGCGTGCTTCTCTCTCTACTCGGCCGCATCGGGCGTGGCCAACCCGTGCAGGTTAGCGTAGATACGTGCCGCGAGGGCGTCATTGATGCCTTCCACCTTGGCGATTTCCGCTTCGCCAGCGGCTTTCAGGCCCACCAGGCCACCGAAATGCTTGAGCAGGCTGGCGCGGCGGCGCGGCCCGATGCCGGGGATATCCTCCAGCTTGCTGGTCATCCGTGCCTTCTGGCGGCGACCGCGGTGACCGGTGATGGCGAAGCGGTGCGCCTCGTCGCGCACCTGCTGGATGAACTGCAACGCTGGATTGGCTGCGCCCGGGCGCAGCTCGCGACCGTCGGGCATCACCAGCGCTTCGTGGCCGGCGCGGCGCTCCACGCCCTTGGCCACGCCCACCAGCAGCACGCCTTCCACGCCCAGATCGGCCAGTGCGGCCTGCGCCTGCGCCAGCTGCCCGGCGCCGCCGTCGATCAGCAGCACGTCCGGCAGCACGCCCTGCTCTTCCACCGCACGGCGGAAGCGGCGGTCGATGGCCTGGCGCATGGCGGCGTAGTCATCGCCCGGCTCGATGCCGCTGATGTTGAAGCGGCGGTACTGCGCACGCACCGGGCCGGCCGCATCGAACACCACGCACGAGGCCACGGTAGCCTCGCCCAGGGTGTGGCTGATGTCGAAACATTCGACCCGCTTGACCGGCTCGGCCAGGCCCAGCATCTCGCGCAGTGCGTCGCTGCGCGCCTGCTGCGCGTTGCGGCTGTTGAGTTCGGTGGCCAGGGTCAGCTGCGCGTTGCGGCTGGCCAGTTCCACGTAGCCGGCGCGCTCGCCGCGCACGTTCCACTTCAGCTGCACCTTGCGCTCGGCCGAGGCCGAGAGCGCGGCAACCAGCAGGTCGGCATCGGGAATCTCGCGGTCCAGCAGGATCTCGCGCGGCGGCTCGAATTCGATGTAGTACTGCGAAACGAACGCGGCCAGCACTTCCTCCGGGCTTTCCTCGCCGTTGGTGCGCGGGAAGAACGGGCGGGTGCCGAGGTTGCGGCCATCTCGGAAGGCCAGCAGCAGCACGCAGGCCTGCGACCCCTGCGTGGCCACCGCCAGCACGTCCAGGTCGGCAGCACGGCCATCCACGTACTGGCGGGTCTGCATGCTGCGCAGCGAGGAAATCAGGTCACGCAGGCGCGCGGCCTGCTCGAATTCCAGTGCCTCGCTGGCGGCCTGCATCTGCTCGCCCAGCTCGCGCGTCAGTTCGTCGCTCTTGCCCTCCAGGAACAGCGCGGCGCGGCGCACCGATTCGGCGTACTCGGCAGGCGCTACCAGCTCCACGCACGGCGCGCTGCAACGGCCGATCTGGTACTGCAGGCACGGCCGCGAACGGTTGCGGAACACGCTGTCCTCGCAGCTGCGCAGCTTGAACAGCTTGTGCATCAGGTTCAGCGTTTCGCGTACCGCGGTCACGCCCGGGTACGGCCCGAAATAGCGGCCGGGAATGGCGCGCGGGCCGCGATGCAGCGCGATGCGCGGCCAGTCCTCGCGGGTCAGCAGTACATGCGGGTAGGTCTTGTCGTCGCGCAGCGAAACGTTGTAACGCGGCGATAGGGATTTGATCAGCTGGTTTTCCAGCAGCAGCGCCTCGGCTTCCGAGCGCGTGACGGTCACGTCCATGCGCGCGATCTGCGAGATCATCGACATGATCCGCGCGTTCTTCGGACTGCCGTTGAAGTAGCTGCCAACGCGATTGCGCAGTGCACGGGCCTTGCCCACATACAGCAGGGTGTCGTCGGCGGCGTACATGCGGTACACGCCGGGCGCGGTGCTGAGCTGGGCCGCGAAGGCCTTGCCGTCGAAGGCCGGGGCGGGAACGTCGGTCATTCGCTGATCGGCACTTCGCTGAGCACGCCGCTGTCGGGATCGAATCGCAGCACGGCATGGGCGTCGGTCTCGGCAATCCACACCGCCCCGGCCCCCACCGCCAGGCCGGCCGGGCCATGCAGGCGACGCGGCAGCGGTTGGGTCGTCAGTTCGCCTCCGCCCAGGCGCAGCGTGCGCAGGCGGCCGTTGCCGGTATCGGCAATCCACAGCAGCGGCGCATCCGGGCTCAGCGCGATGGCCTGCGGGAACTGCAGGCTGGCCTGGGCGCGGGGACCGTCTTCACTGCCGAAGCGCCAGGGCCCCTGCCCGACCAGGGTCTGCACCAGGTCGCCACGCAGCTGAAGCGCGCGGATCGAGGAACCCAGCGCATCGGCCACGTACAGCACCTGCTGCACCACGGCGAGCGCGGTGGGCTGGGCGAAGGCCGCCAGATGGCCGCTGCCATCACGCTCGTCAATGGAGCCGCTGCCGGCGCGCCATTGCAGGCTGCGCTGGCCCAGGTGGTAGCTCCAGATGCGGTTGTCGCCGGCCATCGCGATGTGCAGCTGGTTGTCGGCAATGGCCAAGCCGACCGGGTGGTCCAGCGAGACCTGCCGCGGCTGCGCAACCGGACCTTCCACCGGCGCACCGGGGCGCCCGTTGCCACACAGGGTGTCGACGATGCCGGTCAACAGGTTGATGCGGCGCACGGCATGGTTGCCGGTATCGGCCACGTACAGCGAATCGCGCTCCAGCACCAGCGCCTGCGGGCGATGGAATGCCGCTTCGGCAAGGTTGCCATCCATGAAATCGGCGGTACCGAGGCCGAACTGGCGCAGGATGCGGCCACCGTGGCTGCATTCAAGGATGCGGTGGTGGCCACTGTCGGCGATGTACAGGCGCTCGGTGCTGACTGCCAGCCCCAACGGGAAGCGCAGGGCCTGGCGCGGTTCCGGATGCAGTTCGCTGCCCCCGCGCGACGGCGCCGAAGGGGCTCCCTGGCACAGCGCGTTCAAGGCGCGTTCCAGTTCACCGGGGGCCCCCAGCCCGATCAGCCGTTGCTGCTCCCTGCCCTGTGCATCCAGCAGCACCAGGGTCGGCCAGGCGCTGACGCCGAAGCGGCGCCAGCCATCCCAGTCGGCATCCAGCAGCACAGGCATGGTCAGGCCCTGGCGACGCAGCAGTTTCAGTGCAGCGCTGGCGTCACGTTCGAAATCGAAGCGCGGCACCTGCAGCACCAGCGGCTGCAGCTTGCCCGGATGGCGCGACAGCCATTGGCCGAACTCGGCCAGGCGTTGCGCGCTCCAGGCGGAGGCCGCATTGACGAACAGCAGCGCGACCGGCCGGCCGCGCAGTTCGGTCAGGGTGCAGGGGGTGGCGTTGAGCCAGGTGGCGAACTCGGGCAGGTCCGGGACGGGCTGGACGTTCATGATCCGATTATGCCGGAGTCGGCGTCATGCAACAGTCGTGCCACTGCACGTTTTGCAGCATCGTCGACCAGCGACCAGACCTGTTCGAAATGATCGCTCCCGCCGGTGTACGGATCGGGGATCGCGATCCGCCCCTGCGCGCCGGACCAGGGCAGGTACAGCGCCAGCCGTTCGCGCTGCGCCACCGACGCCAGGCGACCGGCGTCACGCAGGTTGGCCTCGTCGGCACACAGGATCCAGTCGAAACGGTCGAAATCCGCGGCCTGCAGCTGGCGTGCGCGCAGGCTGCCGATGTCCACACCGTGCCCGGCCGCGCAGGCGATCGCACGCCGGTCCGGTGGCTCGCCCACGTGCCAGTCGCCGGTGCCGGCCGAATCCACCTGCACCCGCCCGGCCAGCGGCGAGGCCTCCAGGCGTGCACGCAGCGCACCTTCGGCCATCGGCGAACGGCAGATGTTGCCGAGGCAGACGACCAGCAGCCTCATCGCGCGGCCATCGCCTGCAGCAGCCGCTCGGCGCGCTCCAGGTCCTCGGGCGTGTCGATGCCCGGCGGGAACGGTTCGGGCGAGATCGCCACGCTGATCGGGTAGCCCGCTTCCAGCACGCGCAGCTGTTCCAGCGATTCGACCTGCTCCAGCTGGCCTGGCGGCATCGCCGCGAACCGCTGCAGGAAACCGGCGCGGTAGCCGTAGATGCCGATGTGGCGCAGCCAGTGGTGGCCGTCCGGCAGCGTGTCGCGGCTGCGTGCGAAGCCGTCGCGGTGCCAGGCGATCGGCGCGCGGCTGAAGTACATCGCCTCGTTGCGCACGTTGCGCACCAGCTTCACGACGTTCGGGTCGAACAGGGTGTGCGCGTCCTCGACGGTCGTGGCGAGAGTCGACATCGGCGCAGTGCCAGCGACCAGCGCATCTGCCACCGCGCGGATGCCGGTCGCCGGTGCGAACGGTTCGTCGCCCTGCAGGTTGACCACCACCGTGTCATCGGCCCAGCCGGCAATGCGTGCGCACTCGGCCAGGCGATCGGTACCCGAGGCATGCGTGGTCGCGGTCATCGCCACCTTCACCTCGGCCAGCCCGGACAGCGCATCGGCAATGCGCTGATCGTCGGTCGCTACCCAGACCTCCCGGGCGCCGGCCTGCAGCGCGCGGCGCGCCACGAGCAGTACCAGCGGTTCACCACCCAGCAGGCGCAACGGCTTGCCGGGCAGCCGCGAGGCGGCATAGCGGGCCGGGATGGCGACGACGAATTCGGTCATGGGGCGGTACTCGGCAGGCTCGTTACAAGGGGAATGCGGCCGGCGGCGCGTGAATGCAAGCGCCGCTGCGCCGCTCAGTTCGGTCGCAGCTTGTCCAGGCGGTCAGTCAGCGCCACCCAGAACGCGGCGGGCAACTCGGCGCGCAGCGGAACCGCGTAGTGCCAGTCGTTGCCGAACGCCCGGCATTTCACCGCATCCTTTTCGGTCATCAGTACCGGCAGCTGGCTGCCGAAGGACAGGTCCTGCGGCTGATAGGCCTGGTGGTCGGCGAACGCATGCGGCACGACGCCGATGCCACGCGCGCGCAGCATGTCGAAGAAGCGCTGCGGATGGGCGATGCCGGCCACCGCATGCACGCGCTGGCCCTTGAAGTACGCCAGCGGGCGCGCGCGGCCACCGGCCAGCGGCTGCGCACTGTCGATGTGCAGGGCCATTGGCCACTGGCCGAAGCCACAGGCCTGTGCCGCGGTCTCCTCATCGGCCTGGCCGAGATTGACCACGCGGAAATCGCACTCGCTGGCGCGGCTGACCGGCTCGCGCAGCGGCCCGGCCGGAATCATCCGGCCATTGCCATAGCGACGCTGCGCATCGACCACTTCGATCTCGATGTCGCGCGCCAGCCGGTAGTGCTGCAAACCGTCGTCGCAGACGATCACATCGCAGCCGGCCTCGATCAGCGCCTTGCCGGCAGCAACCCGATCACTGTCCACGCGCACCGGCACGCCGGTCTTCCAGGCGATCAGCACCGGCTCGTCACCGCCCTTGGCGGTTGGCGTGTCGGCCCGCACCCACAGCGGCTTGTCGGCGTCTTCGCGACCATAGCCGCGGCTGGCCACGCCCGGCTTCCAGCCGGCGGCACGCAGGCGCTCCACCAGTGCGATGGTCAGCGGCGTCTTGCCAGTGCCACCGGCGGTGATGTTGCCAACCACGATGACCGGCACCGGCAGCGTGTAACGCTTGCGCCAGCCACGCCGATAGGCGCGCCGGCGCAGCGCGGTGACGCCGGCGTACAGCGGTGCCAGCAGGCGCATCGCCCACGGAACCGGGCTGCCGTCGTACCAGTACGCCGGGGTCTGGGTACCCTTGCCGGCCATCAGTCCTGCCTTTCGCGGAACTGCATGCTGTGCAGATGCTGGTACAGGCCGCCCAGCTCGAGCAGCTCCTTGTGGGTGCCGCGTTCAACGATGCGGCCATGGTCCATCACCAGCACCTGGTCGGCATGCTCGATGGTCGACAGCCGGTGCGCGATGACCAGCGTGGTGCGTTCGGGCATCAGGCGCTGCAGCGCGTCCTGCACCAGGCGCTCGGATTCGTTGTCCAGCGCCGCAGTGGCTTCGTCGAGGATAAGGATCGGGGCGTCGCGCAGGATCGCGCGGGCGATCGCCAGGCGCTGGCGCTGGCCACCGGACAGCAGCGCGCCGTTCTCGCCTACCGGCGTCTGCAGCTGCTGCGGCATACGTGCGATGAACTCCCACGCGTTGGCGGCTTCGGCCGCCGCGCGGATCTGCTCGTCGGTCGCTTCCATGCCATAGGCGATGTTGGCGGCGATGGTGTCATCGAACAGCATCACCTTCTGCCCGACGATCGCCACCTGCCGGCGCAGGTCGGCCAGCGGATAGTCATCCAGCGCCACGCCATCGAGGGTGATGACGCCGCCACTGGGCTCGTAGAAGCGTGGCACCAGCCGGATCAGGCTGGTCTTGCCGCTGCCGGAACGGCCGACAATGGCCGTCACCGTACCCGGCCTGGCAACGAAACTGATGTCGTCCAGGGCGATGCCACTGTCTTCGCGGTAGCGCAGCATGACGTGGTCGAACGCCAGTTCGCCACGCACGCGTTGCACGCGGTGCTGGCCTTCGTCGCGCTCCACCGGCATGTCGAGGATGCCGAACAGGCGCTCGGCGGCGGACACGCCGCGCGAAATCGAGGTCTGCACGCTGGTCAGGCGCCGCAGCGAAGGAATGATCGCCATCATCGAGGTCATCAGGCCCATGAACTGGCCGGCATTGAGGCGGCCGGCCAGGGCTTCGCGGGTCGACACCCAGACGATCACCGCCAGCGCCAGTGCGGCCAGGAACTGCACCACGCTGGACGCCGCTGCGCGGGTCACCTCGACCTTCATGTTCAGCGCCAGCATGCGGTTGGCCAGGCGCGAGTAGCGCGAGATCTCATGCTGCTGGGTGCCGTGCACCTTCACTTCCTGCTGCGCCGCCAAGGACTGCTCGGCGGTCTGCGCCATCGTGCCCATGCCGTCCTGGATGCCGCGGCTGATGCGACGATAGCGCTTGCCCACGTAGGACACGATGGCACCGATCAGCGGCACCACCAGCAGCATCGCCAGGGTTACCTTGACGCTCATCTGCAGCATCACCGCCAGCATCGCGATGATGGTGAGGGTATCGGCCACCACGGTCTTCAGCGCGTCGGCGCTGGCCTGGGTGACCTGCTCGGTATCGAAGTTCAGGCGGCTGACCATCACCGGCGTTGCTTCGGTGTCGAAGTGCGACGACGGCAGGTGCAGGTACTTCTGCAGCACCTGCTCACGCAGGTCGCGGACCACGCTGCGGCCGGTCTTGGCCAGCGTATAGTCGCTGACCCAGGTGGCCACGCTGCGCATCAGGAACAGGCCGAGGATGGTCAGCGGCAGGACCACGGCCGCGCGCGGCTGCGGATCGACAAACCCCTCGTTGACCAGCGGCTCCATCAGCTTGGTGAAGTGATAGCCGGCCAGGGCTTCGACCACCATGGCGATGACCGCGCCCACCATGAACACCCAGTAGGTGCGGGTGTAGCCCAGCAGACGTTTGTAGATCGGCCACACCGGCGCGTGATGGGAACTCATGGACGCACCTCTGGCGCAGTTGCAATGGCGATACGACGGAAACCGAGCTGACCGAGCGCGTCCTGCGCAGTCACCACGGCCTGGTAGGGAGTGCGTGCGTCGGCGCGCAGCAGCACGGGCTGGCTGCGGTCACTGCCGGCCACGGACGCGATGGTCTGCTTGACCGACTCGACGTCGCTGCGCAGCACTTCCTGGTCATTGATGAAATAGCGGCCTTCGGCGTTGATCAGCACGCTGAGCGAACGCGGCGGCTCGTTGTTGGGCTGCTGGCTGGCGGTAGGCAGCTGCACCTGCAGCGTCGAGCGCGCATCGAAGGTGGTGGTGACCACGAAGAAGATGATCAGCACCAGGATGACGTCGATCAGCGGAACCAGATCGATATGCGGCTCATCCTGGGAGCGGTCATTGCCGATACGCATCGATCAGGCCTTCGCCGTCGCGGCGTTGGCCGGTCGCGCCGGCGCGGCCGGGTTCATCACCCCGGGGCGACCGTCGAGCGTGTCCAGCAGGGCACTGGCTTCCTGCTCCATTTCCACCACGTAGCCGTGGATGCGGCCCTTGAAGTAGCGATGGAACATCAGTGCCGGAATGGCCACGATCATGCCCGTGGCGGTGCACACCAGCGCCTTGCCGATACCGCCGGCCAGCTGGTTCACGTCGCCCACCCCATGGTCGAGGATGCCCAGGAACATCTGGATCATGCCGATCACCGTGCCCAGCAGGCCCAGCAGCGGGCCGGCCGAGGCAATGGTGCCCAGCGCGTTGAGGAAACGTTCCATGCGGTGCACCAGGTGGCGGCCGGTGTCCTCGATGCGCTCGCGGATCTGGTCGCGCGGACGATTGCGGGCTTCCAGCGCGGCCGCCAGCAATGCGCCCAGCGGCGAGTTGGCACGCAGGGTCTGCAGGTGCGCCGGGTCAAGCTTGCCGCGTGCGGCCCAGTTGCGCACTTCCTGGCCGAGGCCGGGCGGCATCACTTCAGTCCGCCGCAGGGACCAGAAACGCTCCAGGATGATCGCCAAAGCCAGTACGCCCAACAGCAGCAGCGGCACCATCGGCCAGCCACCGGCCTTGACCAGTTCCCACACGTTTCAACCCTCCGGCCCAACGGCCGCTTGTTCGTTCGGCGATAGGATAGCAGCCGACCGCGCCCGCCCAGCGGCATCCCACCACCGGGATGCGTGGATACGCTGTTCACGCAGCTGCAGCCCTTGTGCACCAAGCCATACGCGGATCGCGCCGGAGTCGGCCGTGGCCAGCACTTCCGCCCCCTGCGCCTGCCAGCGTTGGACCACGTCCTGGCGTGGATGGCCGAAACGGTTGCGGTGGCCGGCCGAAACCACCGCCAACCGTGGCGCCACGGCGGCCACCCACGGCGCGCTGGAGCTGCCACCGCTGCCATGATGCGGCACCAGCACCACATCCGCCTTCAGCGCGGCCGGAGACGCCTGCAGCAGCGTCCGCTCGGCCGGCCGGCCGATGTCACCCGGCAGCAGGACCACGCCGTGGTGGCTGGCGATGCGCAGCACGCAGCTGTCTTCGTTCTCGGCCTGACGGCTGCCCGGCGCCGGGTGCAGGACCTGGAAATCTACCCCGTCCCACTGCCAGCGCAGCCCGTGGTGGCAGGACGTGGCGCCAGCGATGGTGCTGCCCGGCGGCGCCAGCAGCTGCAGTCCGGGCAGCTGCCGTCGCAGGCTGGACAGGCTGCCGGTGTGATCCAGATGGTCATGGCTGAGCATCACCTGCCGGGGCGGCGCCTGGCCGAGCGCGCGCAGGGCCGGGACCAGAATGCGCTCGTTGCCCTCGCCGCCGGTCGGAGGCCCTACGTCGTACCAGAGTGCGTGCCGCGCTGTACGCACCAGCACCGCTGTGCCCTGCCCCACATCGTGCACCAGCAGCTCCAGTTCCCCCTCGGCCGGTGCATGCCGCGCCGGCCACAACAGCGGCAGGCACAGCAGCAGGCCCGCCAGGCCACCGCCGGCGCCGCGTGGCAGCAGCCACCAGAACACCCCCGCCAATGCCGCCGGTACGGCCCAGCGCGGCGCCTCGGCCAACCACCACATGGCCTGCGGGTGCAGCGCCAGTGGCTGCAGCGCCTGCCAGCTCAGCTCGAACAGCCAGGCCGCAGCACGCCAGGACCAGCGGCCGGCTCCCTCGTGCAGCGCATGCAGCCCCGTACCCAGCAACGACAACGGCACCACCAGCAACGTCCACCACGGAATGATCGGCAGGTTGACCAGCGGCCCCAACCGCGCGGTGCCGCCGAACAGGGCCACGCACAGCGGCAACAGGCCGAGGCTGGCCACGCCCTGGGCGGCCAGGAAGCCACGCAGGCCCCCACCGGCGCCCTCCGGCCCGGTTCGCGGCAGGCACCACAGCAGCCACAGCACCCCGCCAAAGCTGAGCCAGAAGCCGGCCGACAACACCGACAGCGGCGCCGGCAGCAGCATCACCATCGCGGCCAGGGCCAACCCCTGCCCCGCACACACCGGGCGACGTCCGGCACGGGCCAGTGCCACCAGCCCGATCATCAGCGCCGCGCGCACCGTTGGCAGCGCGCCGCCGGCGGCCACGGCATAGGCGGCTGCGGCCAGCGCTGCACCCCATGCCGCCGCCTGCGGCCGTGGCCAGCAACGTCCCAGCACCGGGCACAGCCACCACGACAAGCGGCACAGCAGTACCCCGAAGCCCGCCACCACGCCGACGTGAAAACCGGAAATGGCGACCAGATGGGTCAGGCCCAGCGCGCGCAGGTGTTCCCAGTCGGCATCGGACAGCCCGCGGGTATCGCCCAGCGCCAAGGCCTGCACGAACCGCGCGGCAGGATGTGCCACCTGCGTAGCGATGGCGTCACTGCTGCGCTCGCGCCAGGCTGGCAGGCCCTGCGCAGGCGCGCGCTCACGCGCAGCCCCCGGGTCGCGTACCGTGCCATTGCCGGAGATGCCGCGCAGCAAGGCATGGCGTTCGCCGTCGAAGCCGCCGGGATTGATCCGCGAACGTGGCGCACGCACGCGCAGCGGCAACTGCCAATGCGATCCCGCACGAACCGCATGCCGCCCGCCCTCGGCCTCGTGCGCTGACGACCCGCGCCACGGATCGTTCCAGGTGACCTGCAGGCGCTTGCCGCGCAGCGCTGGCAGCGCATCGGCCTCATCCACGTGCAACACGAAACGGGTGTAGCCGGGCCCCCGCTGCGGAAGATCGGCGACTCGTCCGCTCACCCGCACATCCTGCGGCGGCGCGCCGGGTGGCAGCTGGCCGTGCAGCGCCCAATGCCCGTGCAATGTTGCCCATGCCAGGCCGAGCACGATTGCAGCCCAGGGGCGGCCGCGCCAGCGCAGCAGCCAGCCCGCGCCGCCGGCAACCGCCATCGGCGCGCTCAGCCACAGCGGCAGCAGCGCCGGCATCTGCACGCAGGCCAGCGCGCCCAGCACCAGGCCGGCAGCGCAGCCGGGGCCGAACAGGGCCGGCGCGGAACGTTCGGAAGCCATTCCATCAGCCTGCCGCCAGGCGCTACAGGCTGCCTATCGGGGTTTCCCCCGCGCGGCTGTCAGCGCCGGACGGTGCCGCGATGGAAGTTGACCCGGAAGCTGGCACCACCGCCGGTGGCCTCGCCGACACTGACCGAGCCGCCGTGATGCTGCACGATTTCCTTCACCAGATGCAGGCCGAGGCCACTGCCGCTGCCCGCCGCGCGCAGGCGATGGAACGGCTCGAAGATCGCTTCACGGTCACTCACCGGAATACCGGCGCCCTGATCGCTGACTTCCAGAAGGCCACGTGCATCCAGGCGCACGCAGATGGTGCCGCGCCCGCCGCCGTGGACGATGGCGTTGTGCACCAGGTTGGCTATCACCCGCCCCAGCGCCAGGCTGTCGCCATGGATCCACACGGGCGACTCCGGCGCATCCACCTCGAAGCCATAGCCGGCGCCGACCACCAGTGGCGCCAGATGGGCGGCCGCTTCACGCACCAGCAGCGCCAGATCCAGCCGCTGCAGTGCGCCGACATTGCGATCGAGCCGCTGCAGGTCAAGCAGGTGCTCGGCGACGTTGCCGAGCCGCGCCACGTCGGTCAGCAGCTGCGATTTCAGCTCACCCTGCGGCAGCTGCGACAAGCGCGCCTGTACCACTGCAATCGGCACCCGCAGCTCGTGCGCGGCATCGGCGAGGAACTTGTCACGTGCTGCATAGCCCTGCTGCACCTTGTCGATCGCGTCGTTGAAAGCTTCCACCAGCGGCGCGACCTCGGTCGACACCAGCTGCGCATCCAGCCGCGCACCCGGCTGGCCGATATCCAGCTCCTTGGCCTGCTGTGCGGACCGACGCACGCCGCGCATCGCACGGTGGATCACGGTCGGCATCACCAGCAGCGTGATCACGATCAGCGGCAGGAAGAACCACAGGCCGATCAGGCGCAGCACCATCAGTGCGCCGTCCAGCAGCCCGCCCTTCGGCGCCCCGCCCACCATCACCGTGATGCGCCGCCCATCCTCGTTGCGGATCATCACCCGCGCAACGTCCAGATAGGGCGGCACCAGTGAACCCAGTTCGGTGGCGCCCACCGTCGGCAAGCGTGCCAGCAACGGGGCGTGGACCGCAGGAATCGTGCCGCGCTCCAGCCACGTGCCCCTGTCATCAACCGCCGCGAACCAGAGGTTGCCCCCCGCCCCGGCATTGAGCCTGTCCCAGCGCGCCTGGTCCAGTACCAGCCGGCCGCCTTCGCTGTGCACGGCTTTGGCTACCGCCTCGGCCGTGAACATGTCCATTCCCCAAGTGTCCTTGTCGCCCCAGGTCAGGATCAACGCGACCACCGCGAACAACACAGTGAAGGCCTGCGCCAGGAACAACCGCCAGGCCAGGCCGAGCGTGATGGAGCGGATCGGTCGGGTCATCTCACGCCTCCGCCAGCAGATAGCCGACGCCGCGGATCACATGGATCTCCACACCGGCCCCGGCCTGCTGCAGCGCCTTGCGCAGCTTGGAAATGTGCGCGTCGAGTGCATTGGACTGGATCTCGTCATCAAACCCGTACACCGCCGCTTCCAGCGCGCTGCGTGTGACCGTGCGCCCCTGGCGCATCGCCAGCGCCTGCAGCACCAGCACCTGGCGCCGGGGCAGTGCCAGCGGCTGGCCTCCCACCTGCGCCTGCAGCGATTCGAAGTCGAATTCCAGCCGCCCCAGGTGCAGGCGCGGCGTCACCATCGCCGAGGGCCGCCGTGAGACTGCACGGATCCGCGCCATCAGTTCCTCGATCGCCACTGGCTTCACCAGGTAGTCATCGGCCCCCACATCCAGGCCCTCGACCTTGTCTGACAACGTGCCCTTGGCGGTCAGCATGATCACCGCCAGGTTAGGCCGCAGTGCACGCGCGGTGGCGACGAACGCCGCGCCATCGCCATCGGGCAGCTGGCGGTCGAGCAACATCAACTGGTGTACCGGTTCGCGCAGCGCGATCGTAGCTTCGGCCAGGCTTCCGACCACGTCGGCGACCACGCCCTGCCGCTCCAGGCCCGATTGCAGGGCTCGGGACAGATCGGGATCGTCTTCGACCAGGAGGATGCGCATCAGGGGGTTCGGCTACCGGAAACGCTGCCGATCATAGTGCCTTGCGCCGGGTTTGGGCGCCTTCGCGTGCCGATTGCCGACGCGCAATGTTCTGACAATGTTGCGCCCGCACCATGCACAGCCATCCTCCGCAAAGTGGCTGATCGATGCCGTTGCTGCCCCCGACCCTGCTGCGCCTGTTGCTGTTCTCCGCTGCCATCAGCTTTCCGTTGGCCGCCAACCAGCGGTTCGGCGATGCAGTAAAGGACAGCCCGATGGCGCGGCGTGGGACACAGACGTCGGCCTTCGTTTCCCTGATGCGCTCGTTCTGAGCGAGCGCCCGTTACAGACAAGGACACCCCTCATGGCCTGCGTCTCCGCCCCCCTCGAAGCCCATGCGATCCTGTGTGCTCCCGACCTGGACAGCGCAGAACGTGCGTATCTGGGCCTTATGCCCGATCTGGAGCATGTGGATGCGCTGGCCCGCCGCGCACTCGGGCTTTCGCGCGTCGCCGATGCGGCACGCACCTACGCGCTGTCGATGACCCTGGTCGGGCTGCGCCTGCAGGAACTTGAGATGAGCGAAGCGACCGCAAAGGAGCACCGCCAGGCTACGCTGCACAGCCTGCGGCAGGTCTTCAACGCCTGAGCGCAGGGGCGCGATGGCTCAGCGGAAGGTGGCCCAGGCCAGCACCGCAGCCAGCAGAGCTACCCAGACCACGGCCTTGAAGGTGCCTTCCAGCATGTTGCCGCCCAACAGCAGCTCGACGAATGGATTGGTCCGGGGAGCCGGAACATGCTCGCTCATCTGAGATGGATCCTGAGAGTGGTAGGGACGCGCACGCCACGGCGACACGCGGAACGCCTGCTTAACAACTCGCGCCGCAGTTCGGGTATGTTCCCGACAACGCTGCGTTCAAGGATGATCAATGCTCAAGCGCGCCCTGGTTCCTGTTGCTGCCCTGCTGCTGTCGGCGTTGATCATCGCGCTGGGATGGCAGAACCGCCAGTTGCGGCAGATCAACGAGCAGATGGCCGCCCAGCTGCAGGCCATGCAGCATGAGGCGCATGGCCTGGCGCTGGGCACGCGTGCCGATACGTTGGCATTGAAAACCACCCAGCGCACCCGGGTGATGATCGGCGGCGAACGCAGCACTGCCCAGATCCTGTACTTCTTTTCCACCGCCTGCCGCTATTGCCTGGCCTCGATGCCGCAGCTGCAGCAGATTGCTGGCGGACGTGGCACCAGCGAGCTGGTCGGCGTGGGGCTTCCTCCCTACGATGAACTGGCCGACTACGCCGGCAAGCACGATCTGCGCTTCCCGATTGCCATCGACAGCGACGGCGATGCCGCCAGACGCTACCGCGCCACGGTCACACCGATGCTGGTGGTGCTGGCTGCAGATGGCAGCGTGGCCTACAAACACGTCGGCCAGCTCGATGAGCAGGTCGTGCAGGCCGCCATGAAGTCGCTGGCGCCTCGCCTTGCATTGCACTGAGGCGCCACGCGCCCGATCCGCGCGCCCGCCCTCGCCACCAGATTCGCGCCACAACCGGCACTCCGGTGCCTTCGGCAACTGCAACACCAACGCCAACCAAGGAGATACACATGATCGGAAAGAAGGTCCTTTCGTCCGTCGCCGGTATCGTCGTTGTCGCCGCGCTGTCGTTCGGCGCGTCCCGGGCCTTTGCGAAGCCAACCAAGGCTGGCTTCGCGCCGGGCTGCACCTACACGCCGGGCTGCGTTTTCGGCGGCAACGGGACAATCGGTGGTACCCGCATCTGCTGCCAGCCGAACTGACCTGTGCAAGGCCGTCCCGCAAACGGCCTACACCGTGCATTTCCACACCTGAAGGAGCCACGCATGATCGGTAAGAAGAAGCTGTTCTCGTCTGTCGCCGGTATCGTCGTTGTCGCGGCCATGGCCTTCGGCACCAGCCAGGCCTTTGCCGTTGCGCCCAAGACCGGCTATGCGCCCGGTTGCGAGCCGCATCCGAGCTGCCCGTTCGGCAACTCCGGCAAGCCTGGCCAGGTGCTGTGCTGTGATCCGCTGTAATCGAAGCCGAGCTGCGGGTCGCCAGCGCTGACCCAGCGCAGCGGTGTTGATCGGCGCCCACCCGCATCGGGCATCGCGCCGGGCCGTCTCTTGGGGCGGCCCGGCACTTCCGGCCCCGGATTCATCCTTCCCCGGGCGCCTTGGCGCGCGCTTTACCGGCTTTCGTCGCATACCGGTTTCACACCGCAGGGGGCAGTGCCACGCTGGACTCCCTTCTCCGGAGCACCGTGCCATGCCGATGCTTGCCCTGCTGCTGTTGTGCGCTGGCCTGTTCGGCCGCGATACCGACGCCGGGGATGCTTCCCTGCGCAGCCAGATCCTGCAGGCCGAGGCTGGGCAGGCAGGAGCATCTCCAATGCCGGATGAGAAAGCAGACCCGGCCACCCTTCAGCTTTACCGGCTGCGCCAGGATCGCGTGCTGCGCGTGGGCAACCAGCCCCTGCGGGCGGACACCCCGCAGCAGCGCACCGGCTCGGCACGCGTTGCGCAGGTCTGGGAACGCGTGGACGGGCATTGGCGGCTGCAGCGCATGATCAGCATCGACGAATGGGTGGCCCAACGCTGACCGCTGGCTGCAGCCCGCTGGCGCAAACGAAAAAAGCCGGCCCGGGGCCGGCTTTCATTCTGATCCACCGTTGCACCGGCAGTGCCGGGAGCCAGGTGGTGGGCGGTACAGGGTTCGAACCTGTGACCCCTACCATGTCAAGGTAGTGCTCTACCGCTGAGCTAACCGCCCATCTTGTTCTTGCCGCCCAAAAGCTGGCCTTGCTACGTAAAAACCCGGCGCCAGGGCCGGGCTTTGCATTTCACGACAGCCCTCTTCCGAGGACTTCGTGGTGGGCGGTACAGGGTTCGAACCTGTGACCCCTACCATGTCAAGGTAGTGCTCTACCGCTGAGCTAACCGCCCGTTTTTGCTTCTGAACGTTCGCGATTGCGTCGGTGCAGGCCGCGTATATTACGTATGCCCGCCGTGAAGTGCAATACTTTCGTGAAGAAGATGCTGCACTGCCGCGTTCAGCCCAGACTCGCCTCCTTCAGCTGCCTGATCTGGTCGCGCACGCGGGCCGCGTCCTCGAATTCGAGGTCCTTCGCATGCTGGTACATCTGCTGTTCCAGCGCCTTGAGACGGGACGCCAGCTGGGCCGGGCTGAGCGAGCGATAGTCGCCCCCGTCCTCGGCCACGCCAGGCCTGCCCTTGCCCTTGCCCTTCCTCGCTTCCTTCTCTGCCGCATCCGAACGCGCGCCTTCCAACACGTCGACGATCGGGCGCGCCACCGAGCGCGGCACGATGCCATGTTGCTCGTTGTACTCGACCTGTTTGGCACGACGGCGGTCAGTCTCATCGATCGCGGCCTGCATCGAACGGGTGATCTTGTCCGCATACAGGATCGCCTTGCCACGCACGTTGCGCGCGGCACGGCCGATGGTCTGGATCAGCGAACCGGTGGAACGCAGGAAGCCCTCCTTGTCGGCATCAAGGATCGCCACCAGCGATACCTCGGGCATGTCCAGGCCTTCGCGCAGCAGGTTGATGCCGACCAGCACGTCGAACTTGCCCAGCCGCAGGTCGCGGATGATCTCCACGCGCTCGACCGTGTCCACGTCCGAGTGCAGGTAGCGCACGCAGATACCATGTTCGGTGAGGTATTCCGTGAGATTCTCGGCCATGCGCTTGGTCAGCGTGGTGACCAGCACGCGGTCGCCCGCCTTGATGCGCGCGTTGGCCTCGCTCATCAGGTCGTCGACCTGGGTACCGACCGGGCGGATCTCCACCACCGGGTCGATCAGGCCGGTCGGGCGCACCACCAGTTCGGTGATCTCGTCACCGGCTTCACGCAGTTCATAGGGCCCGGGCGTGGCCGACACGTAGATGCTGCGCGGGCAGCGCTCCTCCCACTCCTCGAAGCGCAGCGGGCGGTTGTCCAGCGCCGACGGCAGGCGGAAACCGAATTCGACCAGGGTCTCCTTGCGCGAGCGGTCGCCCTTGAACATGGCGCCGATCTGCGGAATGGTCACGTGCGATTCGTCGATCACCAGCAGTGCATCCGGCGGCAGGTAATCGAACAGGGTCGGCGGCGGCTCGCCGGCATTCTTGCCGGTCAGATGCCGGGAGTAGTTCTCGATGCCGTTGCAGTAGCCAACCTCGGCCATCATTTCCAGGTCAAACTGGGTGCGCTGGGCCAGGCGCTGCGCCTCCACCAGCTTGTTCTGCGCGTAGAGCTGCTCCAGCCGCTCCTTCAGCTCCACCTTGATCGTCTCGATCGCTGCCAGCACGCGCTCGCGCGTGGTCGCGTAGTGTGTCTTCGGATAAACAGTGAAACGCTGCATGTTGCGCAGCGTCTCGCCGGTCAGCGGGTCGAACAGTGTGATCTTCTCGACCTCGCCATCGAAAAGTTCCAGGCGCAGCGCCTCGCTGTCCGACTCGGCCGGGAACACGTCGATCACTTCGCCGCGCACGCGGAAGGTACCGCGCTGCAGCTCGTACTCATTGCGCGTGTACTGCAGCTGGGTGAGGTGATTGATCAGGTCGCGCTGGTCGATGCGCTCGCCCTTGGACAGGATCAGGCGCAGTGAAAGGTAGTCTTCCGGCGCACCCAGGCCATAGATCGCGGACACCGTGGCCACCACGATCGCGTCCGGGCGCGACAGCAGGGTCTTGGTCGCGGCCAGCCGCATCTGCTCGATGTGTTCGTTGATCGAACTGTCCTTCTCGATGAAGGTGTCCGACGACGGCACGTAGGCTTCCGGCTGGTAGTAATCGTAGTAGCTGACGAAGTACTCCACCGCGTTGTGCGGGAAGAATGCCTTGAACTCACCGTACAGCTGCGCCGCCAGCGTCTTGTTCGGCGCCATGATCAGCGTCGGCTTCTGCACGTTCTGGATGACGTTGGCGATGGTGTAGGTCTTGCCCGAACCGGTGACGCCCAGCAGGGTCTGCTTGGCGATGCCCGCTTCGAAGTTACTGGTCAGCTTTGCGATGGCATCAGGCTGGTCGCCTGCCGGCGAATACGGCGAGACGAGTTCAAAACGGTCGCTCATGGTGTTGCCAGTTCCCGGGAAGGGTGAGTATACGGGGCAAGCGGTGACGGCCAGCTGAGGGGTTTCCGGGCAGGCGGGCGCGGCAGTGCCTGATGGCGAATGCCCCGGCGTACGGCGAGGCTGCAGGCATGTCCCTTCGCCATCGCCCTGCCCGGCTCCACCGCGGGCTCCATCTGATCGAGTTCCTGATCGCCGTCATGGTGTTGGCGGTCCTGCTGGCGTTGGCGTGGGGCCCTTGGCAACGCATGTTGCGGCACTTCCAGGCGGAAACGCTGCGCGCCGAACTGGTGACCAGCCTGTCGATGGCACGCAGTGCCGCCATCACCGAACGCCGCCGCGTGACGGTCTGTGGCTCGTCGGATGGCATGACCTGCGACCAGGCATGGCGCCAGGGCTGGCGGGTACAGGTCGAACCGGCCAACAGCGCAACCGGCGCCGGAAGGGAACTGCGCGTGCACAGGGCACGCCAGCGTCATGTCGACCTGCGCGCCAGCGATAATCGGCCCGACGTGCGGTTCCGGCCCGACGGCCGCAATGCAGGCACCAACCAGTCCATCGTGCTGTGCGTGGACGGACAGGAGCACAGCCGCGTCATCATCAGCGTCCCCGGACGGGTCAGGAGCCAGCGCCCGCAAAGGCCCATCCCCTGCTGATGCCCGCAATGCCAACGCAGAAACGAAAAAAGCCGCGATTTCTCGCGGCTTTTTTCGAATCTGGCGCCCGAAGTTGGACTCGAACCAACGACCCCCTGATTAACAGTCAAGTGCTCTAACCGGCTGAGCTATTCGGGCGGGGTGCGCATTTTAGCCAGCGTTCGGTGGGGAGTGCAAGCCTTTTATGCGATGCCGCCCAAAGGCCTGCCCTTTACCAGCATCCGGGCCCCTTGCTGGCATTCGGCGTCTTTCGTCCGGCCTGGTCCAGGGTCAGTGTGCCGCAGTCATCCTTCTTCTGGATCTCGGTCGGTGCCGCCTGGAGGGTAAAGGAGGTGCCATTTGGCGTTCCCACGTAGGAAAGCGTGTATCTGGCGGTACCGTCCCGTGGCGATTGCGAGAAGGGCAGCGTCATGCCCGCATAGGTGTTCTCCACGGTATGCCGCCGCTCCAGCATCTGCGCCAGCTCGACCAGATCGGCCTTGGCCTGGGCACGATTGGCCTTGCGCACATAGGCCTGGTACGAAGGCAACGCGATGGCAGCAAGAATGGCGACCACGGCCACGGTGATCATCAGCTCGATCAGGGTGAAGCCGGTGGCGGTTCGACGCCTGCTGTACACATGCATGGGCAACCTCGATATCGGATTCATCAACGGATCTGCCGCCACGATTGCCGCCCACAGGGCCGTGGCATGTAAAGCGGATCGGCGCCGGCCGCACGCAGCACGAACGTACACTGGCTGGCCTGCAGCATCTTGTCGACCGTGCACCCGGTGTCGCCAGGTTTGCAGGGCGTAAGCTTGGGCACAAAGATGTTGGTGTCCTTCACTGGCGGCCCTTGGCTAAGATCACCCTTCTTGGTCAGGGCGACACCACCGCAGTTGCCGGTGCACAGCGCTTCTCCGCCGATGGTTGGGCTCAAGCCGGACATCTGGCCCCCACCGGTCAGCAGATTCAGACCGTACAGCCAGTTCACGCCACCGCCGCTTCCGCAGATGGCGGTACCTGGCACATAGGACGTGAAGAACACGATGCCGTTCTGCACACGGGGGTTGCCGACGAAGCGTTCGCCTTCGACTGCCGATCCGGCCTGCAGGTCCACATACCAGCCGCGGGCCGAACCGTAGTTCACCGCATTGCGGGTGACATCACGCAATTGATAGCCGCTGGCCGATGTGCCGGTAGTGATCACCTGCTGTACCAGATTGTCGCGCGTGCCAACCGCAATGGCGAGGTTATCCCAGATGCCATACAGCGACTGCACTGGCGAGGTGCTGCTGACCGCATTGTCATCGGCGGCGAAATACTGGCCGGTACCGAAGAACAGACTGATGCCGCCGCCCGGACCCGTGCTGATCTCGATGCCGCTCATGATCGGCTGCGGGCTGTTGTTGCGCGTAGCGGTGAACAGCGGCGTTCCAGACAGGGCAATGTTCCAATCGGTCGGATCGGTGCTGGAAAGATCGAACTTCCAGATATTGCCCTGCATGTCACCGCCATACACAGTGTCGGTGATGCCGTCATTGTTCTTCAACGCCACCGTGGCGATGTTGATCAGGCCATTGCGTGCCGCGTACTTGGCACCTACCGGCGAAAGCCGCTTGAGTACCTTGCCGGTCTGGATATCAACCACGAACAGCGCTGCCTTGCCGCTGGTGGAGTTGACGCCATTGCCGAAGATCGCGACGAAGCGCGGCGCAGCATTGGCATCGGCGCCCTTCACCGCCACCACAGCCGGCTTGCCCAGCACGAACCCGAGATCCGACTCTGTCTTGCCCGAGACTTCCCACAACACACTCGATGCACCGAACGCGGTCGGATCGCTGACATTCAGCGCGAACACGGAGCCATTGCCTACGCTCGTCGCATTGGGCGCCTTGCTGGAGCCACCACCACCCGTGGTGCCCACCAGCACCGTGTTCCAGGCATCCCCGTAGTAGACGTCGGACGACGTCAGTGGGCCATCCACGTAGTAGCGATGCCCATACTTGGGATTGGCCAGCTCGGCAATGTGCTGCATGGCAGCTGACGGAATGAAGGCCAGTTCTTCGGTACCGCCGGATGCTCCATTCGAACCGTTGAAACCATGCACCATCCCGTCATTGGCGCCAACATAGATCATCGTCGGCGGCCCCGAGGTCGCGCGCTTCGCTTTCAGGAAGGCGTCATAAGACGTGCCCAGCGTCGCCTTCCACTTGACTGTCGACTGCCTCGCCCAGCCTGCATAGCCGAAGTCATCCGTCTTGGAGACGATCTCGGTGGTGGAATTGACGATGTCACCCAACGGCGAAGTACGCGAACGGAGCCCGCTCACCGCCGCGCCGCGCAGATAGTTGACCAGGGTGGTCGAGGTCTGATTCGCGAACCATGCAGGAATCGAGTCACTGAATCCCAATGCCGACAGCTTCGCCCGCTCATCGTTGCCCGGCAGATTGGTGGCCAGGAACTCGTTCGCATTGACCGGGGTCACCGTGCCATCGGACGCGGTCTTCGTCGGGGACGTCGCCATGTAGATGCGGCGCGTGGCACTGCCGATGTTGCTGGACGCCTTCCACAGCACGGCTCCGTCCGCACCCTGGCCGTCGACCTGGGTGGCAATGACATCACCGGTCCAGTCCACAGTGCCAGAGGGCACGCTGTAATGGGACGATACAGTGAACGAGTTGGTCGAAATGCGCGCGCCACTGCCGCTACCACCGACCGGCGCATCACCTTCCGCTGCGCTGTTGAAGATCGCCTCCAGCGCCTCCTTCAGTTTGGTCGGATTGCGTGCCAGGAAGTAGTTATCCGGCACCCCTGGCTTCTTGCTGTCCCACTTCTTACCGGCCGGGACACCGTACTTGGCGGCATACCACAGCGGGCTCTGCAGCTGGCCCGCCGCAGTGGTAGAGGCCTTGTACTTGATGACTACCGGCCTCTGCCAGTTGCTCGGGAAGTTGTTTGTGCTGGTCAGCACGGAGCCATTGCTGTTGCCCGGACGCAGCGCCAGACGCTGCACGGTGCTGGAGGCATTTGAGCCTGTGATCGTGTAGCCCGTCAGCATTGCGTTGCCAGCGTAGGCCGACAGGTTCTCGATCCGGATGAGCACTTCATCCTCCTCGACCTTGCCGGCCAAAGTGGTGCCAATCCAATCCACCCCTTTGTTTGCAGTTGTGTAGTCGCACAGTCGCGTATTGCCCGCGGCGCTGTTGCTCACTTTCGCATCAGCACGCCAGCAGATGTTGTTGAAGGTGCCGGTATCGTTGCACGCGGCGCCCACGCAGTAGCTCAGCATGGCAACGACGTCGTTGTCATGGTCATTGCCCCACAGCGAGTCTTCCCACACCAGCGAGAAGCTGCCGGACTTCGCATCTGTCCGGTAGGGACGGCCATAGATCAGCTTCCCGCCAGTGTCGTTGGCCTGCTTGGTGCCAATGCCGACCGAACCCAGGAAACAGCTGCGCCAGCCCGTGCTCGCTGCCGTTGCGCCTGAGGTGTTGTTGGCCTGGCAGAGTGGGGCCAATCCGATCTTGCTGTTGCCCACCGCGATCTCGAACTGCGGAAGGTTCTCCGCCATGGCAACGGCATAGGTGGTGGCAGTGACCTTGTACGTACTTGGTTTGTTCTGCACGTTGGGACGCAGATCGGTCTCAGCTGCGGCCTTGGCCAGTCCCGCCATCAGGAAGCTGCCTTCCATCGAAGGAATGTCGGGGCAGATGCCACGCGCCTTGCTGAGGCCACTGATTGTCTGCCCTTGGCAGATATCGCTATGGGTATCAAGTGAGGTGTAGCGCGGCGTATCACCCACGCGACCGATCATGTAGCTCTTGCCAGCGATTCCTTCGGCCATGCCGACTGCATCGGTCGCGGACACCGCAGACGCAAGGCCGGTCACGGAACCGACGTTGTCACTGTCGAAGGACGGCAGGCCCGAAGACAGCACCAGGATGTTGCAGGTCGCACAATAAGAGTTGCCACCTTCTGCGGGCAGGCGGTAGGGATCCTTCCAGCTGATATTGGTTGGCAGGCCGCTGAGATCTCCGCTGTCACTATAGACCTTGGAACCCGCAGTGATGTAGCGCAGCGCCTCCGCATACATTTCCGCCAACGGATTGCCCCAGGCACTGCACTTCTGGCCTCCGGTTCCCGGATCGGTCAGATTGCCATTTCCCTTCTGGTCCTGTCGATTGAGGATGCCGTAGGTGTTGCAGTCATTCCAGTTGTTGGACCAGTTCCAGTTGTCCAGACGGAAGCTTGAAATCGCATTGATCACGCCCTCATCGTCGGCTTTGGCGCTTCCCGTCAGATTCAGGTAGCAGAACTGCCCCGTAGACAGGTCGATTTCATCACCCACGCCGCAGAACTTCGTACCGTTGCCCGCGATCTTGCCGATGTTCCGCCGCAGGACACCGCCATCCCGCGGATTGGCGTAGGTTCCCGTCACGAGCCCAAAGCGCAGTCGCCCGCTCTCACCGTAGGTCTGCAGCAGCCCAGCCGGCTTGAAACGGTCGGTGATGCCATCGTTGTATTTGCGGCAGAAACTCTCACGCACCGTTGAGCTGGCATCACACACTTCCACGCGCACGGTGTAGTCCGTGGCCGAGCGGGGAATGTCCGCGTAGCCATCGGCGTTGCTGGCTCGTCCGGTATCGCACTGGTTGCTGGCCGTCGAGGCCCACTCGCCCAGTGCACCTTCGGCCACGCGCATCAGCGGCGCCCCGGTTGCAGAACGGGTCGCACTGCAGAAGCTGAAGGTTGTCCCGCTTCCAGCAAGGTTGGCGAACTCGCGAAGATCCGATCCACTGTAGACCTTGACCCACGCATGCAGATCGCTGGGGATCGGCGCCCGCTCCAACACCGTCTTTTCCTTCGTATCGGTGAAGCGCTGGCCGCCGTACAGCACGTAGCGCATCACGTCCAGGCGACTCATCGTCACCCAGTTGAGGAAGTTGCCCGACCACGCGCCGCTGCAGCTGTGCTTGTTGGCGCCCTTCGCCTCTGCACTGGCCTTGAAGACACCGCTGTTGTACGAGTAACAGAGGTTGTAATCGAAGTAGCCTGAGTAATCGAACTTGTCCTGGTAGGTGGTGTCCAGCACCCCGTCCCCGTCCAGGTCGCTGTAATCGCTGTAGGCCTTGTTGAACAGCTGCTCGTCACGCGACATCACCATCATCATCAATGGCGGCTGGCTCTGCTTGCTGTACAGCGGCTCCTGCGCGATGTCGTAGTCACCAAGCGCGGCCTGCAGCGGAATGATCAACGCGGCAAGGCCGGCAAGCGCAGCAACACCCACACCGGCCCGCAGCCAGCTGGAGGAACGAAGTGGAAGGAAACGGCGCTCGCTGTTCATGGGATGAAGATCGTATCGATGACCGCACTGGCGGACGCATTGGAGGGATCGTCACTGGCAAGCGCCGTGACCTGGTAGATGTTCCCGGTTTCTTCGTTCTGTCGGCCGCCGGTGCGCCGGCTGGACGCTGCAAAGCACTTGTCGATGCGACGCGTATAGGTGGACTTGGTCTCACTGAGACCATCGGCCCAGGTCTGCGGATCGTAGGAGGGACTGCATTCCTCCTGGCTGGCCTTGAAGATGCCCCCGTCAGCCAGCGCCTTCTCGATGGATTTCTCGGTCTGCCGGGCGTCGGCCTCAGCATTCTGGAAGGCAACGTTGCTGCGCAGATAGTTGGCAGCCATCCGTTCCTGCATGCTTGTGACCTGCATGCCGGCGATGCCCAGCAGGGCCATCAGCACCAGCATGATCAGCACGACGTACAGCACCGCGCCGCGCTGGGAACGCGGTGAATGCAGAGAATGGCGGCGGGCGGGATGGGTACGCATGGTGGCCTCAGTTGCCATACAGGCGATTGCGCAGAGCGATCGTGCTCTGGTAGGCGGCGCGCATGCGGCCGTCAGAAGGCGCGGTGTATGTCACGCCGAGCGCGGTCAGCGGCGTACTTGAACTGGCCTGGACGGATGCGGCCGGGTCTGGACTGGACACCACCAGCCCCAGTTGCACCGTGCCCACGCGCTGCCAGCCACGCGAGGTCGGCACGATGGAGGCCTGAACATCGGTCGCGGTACCCTGGCGATCAATGTAGCCGGTCGGCGACACCGTGCTCAGACCGTGATCCTGGCCGTACAGAAGCTGCATGTTCTCCACGCCTTCGACCAGCGCCTCTGCTGGTCCCGCGACCAAGGCAGCACCGGGCTTGGCGGTGAATCGAAGGCGATACAGCGACGATTGCTTGGTCGTAGCGTCGTAGCCCACGTACAGGATGGACGTCTCGGCGCGATACAGCACCGCTTGGCCGGGCTGGTAGTTGCGGGCGATGGCCACGTCGTTGTTGGGTGCAGTGCCCACTGTCACGGTACCGGCCTTTGCGTCGATCGCACGAGCCTGGAAGACCGTGGCGGAAATGCAGTCGGCCACACCGAACAGCCCCGCGTCGGTAACTCCGCTATCAAGCACGGCAAGACGTTTTGGATCAAAACTGAAAACCGGCTGGGCAACCGTTCCGGCTACCGCGGTGACCGGCACACCGGTCGGCACCAGATAGCGCAGAGCGACGATATCGCTGCCATCGACCCGGTTCTTGATGGCCGCGGCGAACTCACTCGGCAACGCCGGGGAGTACTTGGTGCCCCCCGTTGACGGCGTTGCCGCCAACGTCACTGCGTCGCCCGGCTTGGTATTCGTTGCCTCGTAGCCCTGGATCGACCGCGCGAAGTCCAGCGCGGGGTGTCCTCCCGCAGCAAAGGTGGTTGCCAAGGTGCCCTGCGGATCATGCGCCTGATCGTTCACGCAACCGAAGTGCCCCGCCATGCGCAGTTCGCGTTGCAGGGAATCCATCGCGAAACGACTGTTCTCCTGGACCCGCGCAAGCCCTTCAGACAGCTGGTAGGCCGTGCGTGAAGCGGCGAACACTTGGACCACGCCCAGCATGATGATCAGGCCGATGGTCAGGGCGATCATCAGCTCGATCAACGACAGGCCACTCATCGTTTGGCGGGAGCGCATTCTGGTCATCACAGCAGGCTCTCGGCGGCAAAGGTGGTGTCAGCCTTCGAATCGGGATTCCAACGCTCATCGCCCCAGCTGACCGATACCCTTACCCGGCCGTCATTGACAGTCACCGTTCCGGACGCCGAGTCACCCAGTGCGCGGCCGAGGCGACAGCGCCAGTCGCGGGTGAAGTCATCCTTGCCGATATCCTTGCCAATGGACGGCGCGCAGTCCCCCTTGCCGGTGGTAGCAGCATAGGTACCGGCATAGCTGAGCGCGTTGATCCGGTTGGCCCGGATCTGATCAAGCAGTTCGTACCCCAGGTTGGTGGCCTGGGTGCGATAGTTCGCGCTCTGCACGAACCGTACATTCATCGTCTGCAGCAGCGCGAAGCCCAGCAGGCCGATACCCATCACCAGGATCGCGATCATGACCTCGATCAGGGTGAAACCTCCCTGCGCCGCACGGTGCGGCTGGAAGCCGATCCTTTTCATGAGCAACTCTCCTTCAACAGCCGCACCTGTCCCGTAGGCGATATGCGCAGCGTTCGCTGCAGGGGCTGGTCGCCACACTTTTCAGGGCGCAGTGTCACATCGACTTCCGCGTTGGCGCGATTGCGGCCACGGCCATCGAAGCCGATGGTCAACGCTTCGGTTGCGGACTTCATGGTCGGGCGACCTTCGCTGTAGCGCAGCACGTTCTCACCGGAATCAAGCGCCCCGTTGCCGTTGCGATCTTCCCAGACCATCCAGCCGTCGGCCCAGCTGCTGCCATCACACTCTTTGCCCGCTGTGGATGCGCATAGAGCCCCACCACGCGTGTTTTTTATCGCCTCGGAACGGGCAAGCGCCAGCGACGCGATCAGTTCGTTGGTCGTCGTGGCCACACGATTTGAGCGGATCGTACTCTGGAAGCTGGGATAGGCGATGGTGCTCAGGACCGCCAGCACGGCAACCGTGACCATCAACTCAACCAGCGTGAAGCCGTTTTGCCGGCGCAAAGACATTGGACGCTCCCCAGCGTGTTGGTGGCCACGATGGGCCATCGCCCCGTCACCGGCAAGCGGCGGCAGGATGAACGGTCAATCCGGGGCGACGGGCGTCAAAGCCTTGACGACCCGCCCTCCCCTACCCGTGCCGGCGCGATCCCCATCACGCCGGCGCAGGCTCAGGCCAGCACCTGGTAGCAGGGCTGGTATTCGCCGGAGATCTTCATCCGGCGCTGCTCGACGAAGGCGCGCAGCAATGCGTCCAGGGCCTGCATCATGTCCGGATCGCCATGGATCTGGAACGGTCCGAACTGCTCGATGCGGCGCATGCCGTCCTCCTTCACATTGCCGGCCACGATGCCCGAGAACGCCCGGCGCAGGTCGGCCGCCAGCGCGTGCGGCGCACGCCCGTGGTGCAGGTCCAGCGCGGCCATCGCCTCATGGGTCGGCACGAACGGCTGCTGGTACTCCCACGGAATCTCAATCGACCAGTTGAAGAAGAACGAGTCCTTCTGCGCCAGGCGGTGCTCGCGCACGCGCTTGATGCCGTTGGCCATCTTCTTGGCCACCGCGACCGGGTCACCGATGATGATCTCGTAGCGCTCGGCGGCAGCATCGCCCAGGGTCAGGCGGATGAAGCGGTCGATCTGCTCGAAGTACGGCGCCGCCACGGTCGGGCCGGTCAGGATCAGCGGGAACGGCAGGTCCTTGTTTTCTTCGCGCAGCAGGATGCCGAGCAGGTACAGGATTTCCTCGGCGGTGCCGACGCCACCGGCAAACACGATGATGCCGTGGCCGATGCGGACGAAGGCCTCAAGGCGCTTCTCGATGTCCGGCATGATCACCAGGTGGTTGACGATCGGGTTCGGCGACTCGGCGGCGATGATGCCCGGCTCGGTCAGGCCGATGTAGCGCGTCACGGTGCGGCGCTGCTTGGCGTGGGCAATGGTGGCGCCCTTCATCGGGCCCTTCATCGCGCCCGGGCCGCAGCCGGTGCAGATGTCCAGGCCGCGCAGGCCCAGCTCGTAACCGACCTGCTTGGTGTACAGGTATTCATCGCGCGAGATCGAGTGGCCGCCCCAGCACACGACCAGGTTCGGGTCGCCCGGGTTGAGGATGCGCGCATTGCGCAGCAGGCCGAACACCGCGTTGGTGATGCCCTCGGACGACTCCAGCTCGGCCGCGTAGGCCGGGCCCATCTCGATGGCCATGTAGGCCAGGTCGCGCACCACTGCGAACAGCAGTTCGGCGACACCGCGGATGATCTCGCCGTCGACGAAGGCCATCGCCGGTGCGTTGACCAGATCGATGCGCACGCCGCGATCCTGCTGCGCCACCTGGATGTCGAAATCGGGGTACAGATCGCGCGCCGCGCGCGGATCGTCAGAGGCGCTGCCGCTGGTCAGCACGGCCAGCGCGCAGCGGCGCAGCAGCTCATGCATGCCGCCGGCAGACGCATCGCGCAGGCGGGCCACTTCCGCCCGCGACAGCACATCCAGCCCACCGCGCGGGTAGATCCGCGCGTCCTGCACCGGCAGTGCGCGGGCTGATTTTTCGTTCGTGGTCATATCCAATTTTTCGCTTCCTTCAAGGTTTCCGACTGTACTGCCGCCCCCTTAAAAAGCAAAACGGCCGGGAAGCCCGACCGTTGGATGTGTGCTTCCTGCGTTCGCCTTTCCGGCACCGCATCGGCGGCGTTGGCACCGCGCACATTTCCGCATACTACGCCGATGCCAGGGGACCTGCAAGGACTTTCGCATGAAAGAAAAACGGCCGGGTTTCCCCGGCCGCTTTCACCTACTGCTTCAGATTCTGACGGATCAGAACTTGTACTTCAGGGTCAGCTGCATCGACCAACGCGACACGGCGGTGTTGCCCTTGTCGTTGTTGTTTTCCTGCACCGACGGGTTGTCGGTCGAACCGGTGAAGGAGTACACGTACTTGCCGGTGGCCGGATCGATACCTGCGTAGTTGGCAACGCGACGGGTCGAGTAGAAGCCGTAGTCGTCGATCAGGCCCCACTTCTTGTTCAGCAGGTTGCCGACATTCATGATGTCCAGGGCGACTTCACCCTTGTGACCCTTCATGAAGCCCGGGAATTCCTGGCTGACGCGGACGTCGAAGCTGTTGACCCACGAGGCGCGGTGGCGGTTGGCCGGGACCACGCTGCCGCGGTAGGCATCGAGTTCCGGATTCTGCGCCAGCCAATCGAAGAACTGCTTCTCCATCGCGGCACCACCGGTGAACAGCACGTCGCCCGGACCCTTCGGCACGTAGAACAGGTCGTTGGTGGTGGCACCGTCGCCGTTGGCATCGTTGTAGAAGATGTAGCTGTACGGACGGCCCGAGCGACCTTCGTAGAACAGGCCCACGCGGGTGGCGTTGTCACCGAAGAAGTTGTGCTTCCACTCCAGGGTGCCGGTGACGCGGTCCTTCATCGCGTAACGCGAATTGTAGGCCACGTTCTCATTGGCGTTGAAGATGAGCGTGTTGTTCCAGTTCGAGGTGTTCTGCGAGCTGGACAGCGGGCTGACCTCGGTCGACTTGGTGTAGGTGTAACCCAGCGACCAGCCCCAGTTCTCGGTCAGCGGCTTGGCCAGCGAGAAGGTGGCCTGGGTGCCGCGACCCTTGTCGGTATTGCGCAGGACCAGAACGTCGCCGATGTCCTTCGGACGGTTGAAACGATCAACCGCATTTTTGGTACCGGTCGAAATGCCGTAGTCGACACCCTTATCGATGCGAGTGTTCGCCGAGTTGCGTCCAGCATCGTTCCAGTAGATCGCGCGGCCATCCTGACCGAAGGCGGTCGGCGCCGACACGTCCAGACGGTCGAAGTAGATGCCGTCCTTGACCTTGGTGAACAGCACTTCGGCCGACGCGACGATGCCGTACCACGGCAGCTCATGGTCGAACGCCAGGTTGGCCTTCCACACCGACGGCAGGCGGGTGCCCGGCGCGATGATGTCGACGTTCTGACGGGCCGAAGCCGGGCCACCGGCCGGGATGTACGGGTTGTTGCCGTCCGGAGTGAAGGCACCGGCCGGGATGCTGCGCTCGTCGTACTCGATGTAGTTCAGGCCGGTGTTCTGGTAGGCACCTGCCAGCCACACGTTCGGGGCGGCGCCGCCGAACAGGCCCACGCCACCGCGCAGCTGGGTCGGGCGATCGCTGTCGAAGGTGTAGTTGAAGCCGACGCGCGGCTGCACCAGGTTCTTGTCGACCAGCTTGGTGTTGTTGAAGCCGTACAGCTGCTCGATGCGCGGGTTGTACAGGCGCTGGGTGCTGAAGTCAGGCATGTCGATGCGCACGCCGAACATCAGGTTCAGGTTGTAGTTGATCGCCCAGGTGTCCTGCACGAACACGCCGGTGTTCTTCAGGGTGAAGTCGGCCGGGATGTCGCTGCGGCTGCCATCGGCGCGAGGAGCACGCAGCTGGTAGCGCGAAGCATTGCCCGCCAGGAAATCGTTGACGCTGTTGAATTCGTACACGCCGTTGAGGTTGCGGCCGTAGAAGTTCATCAGGTCATTCTTCGAGTAATCGAAGCCGAACTTGACGGTGTGGTCACCGATGTACCAGGTACCGGCACCAAAGGCGCTCAGTTCCTTCGACTCGACGATGTTGACGTGGGTGTTCTGTTCGGTACCGACGTACAGCGAATCGTTGCCCGACTTGATGCGGATCTGCGGCATGTCGACCAGCGGGACGCGGTTGGCCGAGTAATCCTTGTGCGAGACCTTGAACTCGGTCGAGAAGTTCTCGGACCAGTCACTGAACAGTTCGCCCATCCAGGTTTCGTACTCGGTGGGCTGCTGGTACCAGAAGTTGCTCAGCGAGATGGCGCTGCTGCTGACCTGCGGGAAGCGAACGACGTTCTGCTCCATCTTGTTGTAGCGCAGGGCCGCACGGTGGTTCTCGTTGATGTTCCAGTCCAGCTTGACCGCATACTCCTCGATCTCGGTCTTGCTGTTCGGCGCCGTCAGGCTGCCCGGATCGTAGCCCAGCTTGCCCAGGAAGTTCTGGACGTCGGTGATCTGCTGCTGGGTGATGGTGCCACGGCCGATCGGCGTGTCGCTCAGCGCGACGCCGGCGGCCGAGCGCTCGTACTTTTCGTAGTTGGTGAAGAAGAACAGCTTGTCCTTGACGATCGGGCCGCCGAAGGTCATGCCGTAGGTCTTCTCGTCCTCGAAGCCGTTGAAGTCCTGCTTGTCACCTTCCAGGCGCGAACGGACCATGTCCTTGTCGCGGTACGAGCCGTACACGGTGCCGTGGAATTCATTGGTGCCCGACTTGGTCACGGCGTTGATCACCGCACCGGTACCACCGGCGATGGTGGTGTCGTAGTTGGCCAGGTCGATGTTGATTTCCTGGATGGCGTCCATCGACACCGGCTGACGCTCGGTCGGCAGGTTGTTGGAGCCCAGGCCGAACGGATCGGAGGCGCTGATGCCGTCGATGCGGATGGCGTTGTAACGGGTGTTCTGGCCACCGGCCGAGATCGCGCCGTCAGCCTTGCTGACCTGCGAGATGCGCGGATCCAGGCGGACGTAGTCCTGGATGTTGCGGCTGGCCGACGGCAATGCATCCATCGTTTCGCGGGTCACGTTGGTGCCGGTGCCCATCTTGTTGGCGCTGAACAGGTCCAGGCCGCCGGCAGTGGCGACAACGTTCACCGCGTCCAGGTTGGTCGCAGCCAGATCACCGCCCAGGTTGGCATTGACGGTGTTGACCTGGTTCAGGTTCAGGTAGACACCTTCTTCGGTCTTGGTGCCTTCACCGGGCTTGGTGATGGTGATGGTGTACGGACCACCCACGCGCAGGCCGCGCGCGTTGTAGCGACCCGACGCATCGGTGGTGGCACGCGAAACAGTGCCCGACTCGGTGTGCGTGATGGTGACTTCAGCGCCGGCAACAGGCTGGCCTGCGGCGGACATCACCTGGCCGCCGACACCGGCGGAGGTGCTGCTCTGGGCGAAGGCGGGAGCGGCAGCAAGTGCAGCCACGAGACCAAGGGTAAGCTTGGACATCCGGAGTGGGTGGGTCATTTTTCGGTAGCCTCGATGCGAGTTGGCGATGGCGGAAAAAAAGCGCATCCAAGCAGCCCTGCGGGTGGCTGATCGGAGAGTTATCTGGGGTTCCCTACCGTTCGGCTGAAGGCAGCCCTAACGGTTAACACTAGATTAACACGCTACGCCATCAATGTGACGGTTGTGCGACAAACGGCACCGGTTCGCAACGCAATCGTGACGGGCTCTTCACTCCGTCTTTCCCCGGCACTCACTCCGCAGGGGGCGCCTCGCTGGCATCGAGAATCTTGCCCCGCCAGACGGCGCCAGCGCCCGACAACAGGGTCACCGCCGCGGCGGCGGCGGCCTCCGGGCCTTGGGCGGCCGGGTCCTGATCAACGGAATAGGCCCGGGCCCGCAGGGCTGTGCGCAGCGGACCGGGGTACAGGCCACTGACCCGTACCGGGCTGCGGCCGAGTTCGTCGTGCAGGCTGGCGATCAGGCCACGAAGGCCATGCTGGGCCACGCCATAACCGCCCCAGTAAGCCTGCCCCACCCGTTCGGGAGCATCGACCGCAAACACCAGCGCCGCATCTTCACGCTGCCGCAGCAGCGGCAGGCAGGCCTGGGCCAGCCAGGCCGGCGCGGTCAGGGTGACGTGCACCGCGCGGGCGAAACTGGCCGGGTCGGCCAGTTCAAACGGGGTCAGGCCAGGGAAGTGAGCGGCACAGACCAGCAGGCCGTCCAATCGCCCCAGCTCGCGCTGCAGGGCCTGGGCCAGCTCGGCATAGTCGTCGGGGCCCGCGCCTTCCAGGTCCAGTGGATACAGCAGCGGCTCCGGGCCGACCGCCTGCACCTGGGCGTAGACACGGTCCAGGCGGCGCGGCTTGCGGCCCAGCAGGACCACGGTGGCACCGGCGGCCGCAGCAGCCACTGCCGCCGCACTACCCAATCCGCCACCGGCACCGGCGACCAGCACTACGCGATCCTGCAACGGGCGGCCATCGAGCGCCCCGTCGGCCGGTGACGTCGATGGCCAGGCACTCATCCCTGGGTCGCCTCTTCGACGATGCGCTTGAGCTCGCCGGCTTCGAACAACTCCAGGACAATGTCACAGCCACCAATCAACTCACCGTTGATGAACAGCTGCGGGAAGGTCGGCAGGTTGGAAAAGCGCGGCAGGTTGGCGCGGATCTCGGGTTCTTCCAGCACGTTGACGGTGCGCAGGGTGACCGCGCCGGCCGCCATCAACGCCTGTACCGCGCGGCTGGAGAAGCCGCACATCGGGTATTGCGGGGTGCCCTTCATGAACAGCACGAGCGGGTAACGATCGACCTCGGCCTGGATTTGCTGCATTACCGCCACAACCACACTCCTTGCTTCGCCGGACAAACCGACCGCGGTGGTCGGCTAGACTGCCCACGGTAGCCGCCATTGTAAGCGGATGGAACCGGCTGCCGCCGCCCCTCTGGCCACGAACCTGTCCATGCCTGTTGAATTGCCTGCCCTGCCCTACCTTCCCGGCTCCCTGCAGCCGCACCTGTCCGCACAGACCGTGGAACTGCACCACGGCCGCCACCATCGCGCCTATGTAGATGCCGTCAACGCCGGCATCCTCGGCACCGAGTGGGAGGAAGCGTCGCTGGATGAGATCGTCCGCCACGCCCAGGGCAGGCTGTTCGATGCGGCCGCTCAGGCCTGGAACCACGGCTTCTATTGGCAGTGCCTGCGGCCGCGCGGCGGCGGCGAGCCGCAGGGCCGATTGGGCGAGCTGGTCAAGCGCCAGTTCGGTGACGCGCAGCGCCTGCGCGAGGAGTTCAACCGCGCCGCGCTGGGCCTGTTCGGCTCGGGCTGGGTGTGGCTGGTGCAGCATCCGGGCGGGCAGCTGGGCATCCAGGCCACCCGCAACGCCGGCACACCCCTGACCGGTGAGAGCACCCCGCTGCTGTGCTGCGATGTCTGGGAGCACGCCTACTACACCGAGTACCAGAATGACCGGGCGCGTTACCTGGATGCCTTCTGGCAGCTGGTCAACTGGGAATTCGCCGAAAGCCAGCTGCGCTGACCCCTGTAGAGCCGAGCCCATGCTCGGCTGCTGTCCGGCCAGCCGAGCATGGGCTCGGCTCTACAGATCACGCTTCACGCGTTCTCGTGCGCGGCCACCGCGTCCATCACCCGTGCCGAATACACCAGCGCGGCGCCTGCATTGAGCGACACCGCCACGCCCAGTGCTTCGGCGATTTCCTCGCGGCTGGCGCCATGCTTCAGCGCTGCATCCACATGTACGGTGATGCAGCCATCGCAGCGGGTGGTCACCGCCACTGCCAGCGCGATCAGTTCGCGGGTCTTGGCATCCAGATGGTTGGTCTGGGCGCCGGCATTGGCCAGGGTCGCGTAGCCCTTGACCGTGTCCGGCGAGAGCTTGCCGATCTCGCCGATACGGCCCTTCAGTTCCTTGCGGTAGGCATTCCAGTCGAGCATGGTCGTGACTCCTGTGAAAGGAGCTCCACGCTACCACCGGCAATGGTGCGCCGATGCCTGCACCGGCGCGCCACACCGTTGCAGGCATACAAGGTTGTGCCGGCCATTGGCCGGCACGCCCGGGCTCAGCGATTGCGCAGCGCGTGTACCGCCGGCGCCACCTGGGCCTGGCGGTCCAGTTCCAGGCCAACCTGATCCAGCGCATCGGCCAATGCAGCGGCATCATCGTCGCGCAACGTGGCGTGGCCGACCTTGCGGCCCTCGCGCGGCTCCTTCCCGTAGTCGTGCCAGTGGCCGCTGGCCTGGGCCAGTACCGGTGCCGGGTCGGGCATCACGCCCAGCCAGTTCAGCATGCAGGCGTGACCCAGCATGCGGGTGCTGCCCAGCGGCAGGCCCAGCACGGCGCGCAGGTGATTCTCGAACTGCGAGGTTTCGCTGCCTTCGATGGTCCAGTGGCCGGAGTTGTGCACGCGCGGCGCCATCTCGTTGGCCAGCAGTTCGCCATCGCGGCAGAACAGCTCCAGCGCGAACACGCCGACGTACTGCAGGTGCTCGGCAACGCGGCGGGCATAGCCGATCGCGGCCTGCTGCTCGGTGTCGGACAGCACGGCCGGGGCCACGCTGGCCGACAGCACGCCGTCGACATGCCAGTTGCCGGTGACCGGCCAGGCCTCGAAGCTGCCATCGCGGCCACGCACGGCAACCACGCTGACTTCGCGCTGGAAGGCCACGAAGCCTTCCAGGATCAGGCCGGTACGCTCGACCTGTGCACCCAGCGCATCCCACGCGGCATCGATGTCGGCCTCGTTGCGCAGGCGGAACTGGCCCTTGCCGTCATAGCCGAGGCGACGGGTCTTGAGGATGCACGGCAGGCCGAATTCGGCGGCCTTGGCGGCCAGTTCGTCGCGGCTGCGGATATCGGCGAAGGCCGGCAGCGGAATGCCCAGCTGCTGGAACAGGGTCTTCTCGCTGAGCCGGTCCTGTGCGACAGCCAGCGCCGACGGCGGCGGGTAGACCGGCACGCGGTCGGCCAGCCACTGCGCACTGTCGGCCGGCACATTCTCGAAATCGAAGGTGACCACATCGACCTTGGCAGCGAAGTCCGCCAGGGCCTGGCGGTCATCGAAGGCGCCCACGGTGAGCGGCGCCAGCGGGCCGCTGCAGGCATCAGCGGCCGGGTCATACAGTTCGAAGCGCAGCCCCAGCGGCGCACCGGCCAGGACCATCATGCGGGCGAGCTGGCCGCCGCCCAGGATGCCGACGGTCAGGCTCATTGGCGCGGATCGTCGTGGGCCATCACGTCTTCGGTCTGGCGTGCACGGAAGGCATCGAGCGCCTGGCCGATCGCCGGCTGGTCGCTGGCCAGCATCGCAGCGGCGAACAGCGCGGCGTTGGAGGCGCCGGCGTTGCCGATGGCAAAGGTGGCGACCGGGATACCGGCCGGCATCTGCACGATCGACAGCAGCGAATCCATGCCGTTGAGGGCCTTGGACTGCACCGGCACACCCAGCACCGGCACGGCGGTCTTGGCCGCGATCATGCCCGGCAGGTGCGCGGCCCCGCCTGCACCGGCGATGATGGCCCGCAGGCCACGCGGGCCCGCCTGCTCGGCGTAACTGAACAACACATCCGGCGTCCGATGCGCGGACACCACCTTCACTTCGAACGGAACACCCAGGGCTTCAAGCTTCTGGGCGGCGTGCTGCATGGTTTCCCAGTCGGAACGGGAACCCATGACGATGCCGACAAGCGGCGCGATCGGGTTGGGGGTCATTGGCCGTCACCTGCCTTAAAGACGTATTCTAGCCATCTTCCACGCAAGACGAAGAACCATGGATCGCAAGCTGCTCGACCTGCTGGTGTCGCCGGACACCCGCCAGCCCCTGTCCCTGCTGGATGGCAAGGGCCTGGAAGCCCTCAACAAGGCCATTTCCGCCGGCGCGGTGACCAAGGCCGATGGCAACCCGCTGGCGCAGCCGCTGCGCGAGGCACTGGTCACCCGCGACCGCAAGCAGGTCTTCCGCGTGGACGATGGCATTCCGGTGCTGCTGGCCGAGGAAGCCATTCCCACCGCCCAGATCGCCGACTTCCCGGCCGCATGAGCGCGCTGCCGACGCCGGACGCGGCCGTTGTCGCCGCCGATGTCGCGCGTGCGCTGGCCGAGGACCTGGGCAGCGGCGACGTCACCGCTGCGCTGCTGCCCGACCAGGCCGACAGCGCTTACCTGCTGTGCAAGCAGGACGGAGTGATCGCCGGTCGCCCCTGGTTCGACGCCACCCACCGCGCACTCGACCCGGAGGTGCGCATCGAATGGCGTGTCTCCGAAGGTGACCCGGTCACTGCCGGCACCGTGCTGGCCCTGCTGCACGGGCGCAGCCGCAGTCTGGTCAGTGCCGAGCGCACCTCTCTGAATTTCCTGCAGACGCTGTCCGGCACCGCCACCACCACCGCCCGCTACGTAGCGGCAGTGGCCGGTACCGGCACGCGCATCCTCGACACCCGCAAGACCCTGCCCGGCCTGCGCCTGGCGCAGAAGTACGCGGTGCGCTGCGGCGGTGGCGAGAACCACCGCTTCGGCCTGTACGACACGGTGATGCTGAAGGAGAACCATATCCGTGCCGCCGGTTCGCTGGCCGCAGCCGTGGCCGCCGCACGCCGGCAGTGGCCTGCGCTGCCGCTGGTGGTGGAGGTCGAAGACCTGGCGCAGCTGCGCCAGGCGTTGGAAGCCGGGTGCGAACGCATCCTGCTGGACGACTTCAGCCCCGACCTGCGTCGCGAAGCCGTACGCATCACGGCCGGCCGCATTCCACTGGAAGTCTCCGGCAGCGTCGGCCTGGGCGGCCTGCGTTCGATCGCCGAAGACGGCGTGGACTGCATCTCCATCGGCGGGCTGACCAAGCATGTGCAGGCCATCGATCTGTCGCTGAAGCTGGGCCCGCCGCCGGCTTGAGGCCTGCGGGACGTTGTCGAGCCTACCTCGGCTGCTTCTCGATCTGCGGCGCGCCCTGCACCCGCTTTGCGCGATGAGCCGGGCGTGGGCTCGGCTCTGCACGACCGGAACGCCTTCACGGCTCGGCTACGGCCGCCTCTGCGACGCTGCCGGCATCCCCCACAGGAGCCGCGCATGCGCCGGATGCTCTTGCCTGCCTGCCTGCTGCTGGCCGCAGCGCCGTTGTCCGCAGCGGCCGCCGAAGCCTGCGACGTACCGCCCCGCTTCGGCCTGAGTCCGTTGGCGGTGGCCATCCGCAACACCGCCTGCAATGAGCACCGGCTCTGGTACCGGCCCTTCATCGATCGTGAAGGCCGTGCCGCCAGCCTCAGCGTCACCGAGGCCGAAAGCGATCACCTGGCCGACAACGGACTGATCGCCTGGCAGCGCGTGGCTGGCTACTGGCGAAACAGCGGCACGCTCAACGCGATGGGCAGCATCGCCGGCGCCAGCAGCTGCCTGGCACCGCTGGGCACGCGCTACACCGACAGTGACTGCCGCGCGTTCCTGATCGACAACCCGTGGTCGGCCGCGTTCATCTCCTGGGTAATGGTGCAGTCCGGCGTTCCCGGCTTCAATACCTCGCCTCGCCACATCGACTACATCCGTGCCGCATACCAGGGCGGCCCCTCGGGCGTGCCGTACCGGCTGGTCGACCCGGCCACGGCCAAACCCGCGCCGGGCGACCTGCTGTGCTTCCTGCGCGACCGCAGCACCACGCTCAGCTACAGCGGGCTGGTGCAGGCGCTGGGCAACGGCTCGGTGGGCCACTGGAAGTCGCATTGCGAAGTGGTGGTGGCCGCCAACCTGGGGGGCGACCAGACCCTGTACCTGGTCGGTGGCAACGTGATGAACACCGTAGCGATGCGGCTGCTGCCGCTGGACCGCACCGGGCTGATCAAGCTGCCACCGGCGCGCGAACGCAACAGCACCGGCATCGACCCGAGCTGCACGCCAGGGCGCGAGGACGAATGCAGCTTCAACCGCCAGGACTGGGCAGCCCTGCTGCAGCTGACTGCAACCTCACCGCTGGTGATGCCCTCGCCCACTGCGACGCCGATGCAGCACACTCCGGCACCGCAACCGATCATCGTGCCCGCGCAGCCGGTGTCCAGCGAACCGCAGCCGCGGCGGTGAGTGCGGCGCTTGATCCAGCGCGCGTTCGCCGCCATCTTTGCGGGATCGACCTCTGACGGCTGACGCCATGCCTACCCTGCTGTTGTTGCTGATTGCCGGCGGAATCATCTACTTCTTCTGGAACGCGGCACGCTCGGCCGCAGAGCGCGCCGTTGAATTGGGCCGCAATGCCTGCCGCGCAGCTGATGTGCAATGGCTGGATCAGGCGGTGCACGCCACCGGCCTGCGCCTGTCGCGCGGCGAGGATGGCCGGCTTGGGTTCGAGCGCACCTTCAAGTTCGAGTATTCCTACGATGGCATCGATCGCCACGTGGGTCGCATGGTGCTGCGTGGCGACCAGTTGATCTCGTTCACCGGCCCCGGCGCGGCGCGGATCAGCCAGATCCGGCCGGATGCGGAGGATGCCGAGGATGTGTAAGGGCTGAACGCGTGCCGACCAACGGTCGGCACCCACCGTTACTTGGTTACTTGACCACGCGCAGGTTCGGCCGCCCCTTCGGCGGCGGGCTGGCTGGCGGCGTATCGTCCGGCGGCGTGCCTTCCTCGTGCAGCAGTTCGTCGCTGGTCGGCGCGGTTTCGCTGCCCGGGATATCATCCGGCAGCGCCATGCCCTGCCCGGTCTCGCGGGCATAGACCGCCAGCACGGCGCTGATCGGTACCTGCACCGGGTAGCTGGTACCGGAGAAGCGCGCCGAGAAGCTCACCATCTCGTTGTCGATCATCAGCCGTACGACGGCACGTTCGGCGATGTTGAGCACGACCCGGCCATCCTTGACCGCCGAAGGCGGCACCTGCACGCCGGGAACGCCGGCGTCGACCAGGATGTGCGGGGTCAGCTGGTTGTCGTTGATCCATTCCACCAGCGCCCGCAGCAGGTACGGGCGGTGGCTGGTCATGTGGAAGAAGTCTTCGGTCATGCGTGAAGTGTACGCGCCCGGCGCCCCGCCGGGGCGGATCGCCTGCACGCCGGTCGGCGTGCAGACGGGTAACGCGGGCCGGATCAGGCCGGCAGGTCGCGCAGCTTCTTTTCCTGCTCGGTCAGGCTGCGGACGAAACCGGGGTGGCGGAAGATGCGGTTACCGTAGTCCTCAATCGCCTTGCCATCCTTCGGAAGTGGCACATCCAGCGATTGCAGCCGCCAGATGATCGGGGCCATGGCGCAGTCGGCCAGGCTCATTTCCGGGTTGAGGAAGAACTTGCTGGCCTTGAACAGCGGCAGCGAGGCGGTCAGCAGTTCCTTCAGGCGCTTGCGCCCGGCCTCGGCCTGGGTCTTGTTGCCCAGCTGGATGGCCTGCACCTGCGGCACCCAGTCGTGCTCGATGCGCAGCATCGCCAGGCGGATGCGCGCACGCGACAGCGGATCGACCGGCATCAGCGGCGGATGCGGGTAGCGCTCGTCCAGGTACTCGCTCACCACCGACGCGGCGTAGAGCACCAGCTCGCGCTCCACCAGGGTCGGCACCGAGTGGTACGGATTGAGATCGATCAGGTCTTCGGGCGGGTTCTGCGGATCGACCGGAACGAAGTCGAAGGTGACGCCCTTGGCCGCCAGGACCAGGCGCACCCGGTGGCACAGCACATCGTCGTTCGAGGAAAACAGCGTCAGTGTATTGCGCATGCGTACGCTCGCCGCCATCAAAGGCTCTCCCACGACAGGAGACCGCCTGCCGCATCGGCGCCGCCGGCACCGTGCCGACGGTCGACTCCTCCCCGAGTGTGCAACCGACCATCACAAAAGCCAATAGGCCCGTGCGATGGCCGGCGGCCGAATCAGTGGACGTCCTTCCAGTATTCCTTCTTCAGCAGGTACAGCAGGAAGGTCAGCAGGGCCAGGAACAGGATCACCCACACGCCCAGCTGCTGGCGCTTGAGCGCGGCCGGCTCGCCGGCGTATTCGAGGAAGTTGGTGATGTCGCGCACCGCCTGGTCGTACTGCCCGGCATCGACCGATCCCGGCGTTTCAATCTTCAGGCCGGTCACCGGCGGGTCCATGCCGGGGCCTTCGGCCTTGCCATGCACGGCGTGCTGCAGGCCCTGCATCTCCCACAGCGGGTTCGGCATGGAGGCGTTGGCGAACAGCGCGTTGTTCCAGCCCAGCGGCCGGCTGCTGTCCAGGTAGAACGACTTGAGGTAGGTGTAGACCCAGTCGCTGCCGCGCACGCGCGCGATCAGGCTGAGATCCGGCGGCATCTTGCCGAACCACTTCTCCGCGTTCTCCTTGGGCATCGCCACCGGGATCGGGTCGCCGATCGCCGAGCCGGTGAAGTTGAGGTTGTTCATCACCTCTTCCTCGGTCAGGCCCAGGTCCTGCGCCATCCGCGAATAGCGCAGGTACTTCAGCGCATGGCAGCCGGAGCAGTAGTTCATGTACAACTGTGCGCCGCGCTGCAGCGAGGCGCGGTCACCCAGATCGTTGCCTGCCTGCAGCAGCTTGGTGCCGCCCTCGGCGGCGGAGGCCAGGAAACTGCCCAGCATCAGGGTGGCCGCCAGGGCCAGCCGGACCATCCAGCGCTCAGTCATGCGTGGTCACCCTCTCCGGTACCGGCTTGGTCTTGTCCAGCCTTGTCCATAGCGGCATGGTGATGAAGAAGGCGAAGTACAGGAAGGTCAGCACCCGCCCGATGTAGGTTTCATGCACGTCGGTGCCCGGGCCGGAGCCGATCACGCCCAGCCACACGAAGCACACCGCCAGCACGCCCAGCATCACCCTCGAGATCCAGCCGCGGTAGCGCACCGATTTCACCTTCGCCTTGTCCAGCCACGGCACCAGGAACAGGATCGCGATGGCCGAGAACATCACCAGCACGCCACCGAGCTTGTTCGGCACCACGCGCAACATCGCGTAGTACGGCGTGTAGTACCAGACCGGCTTGATGTGCTCCGGGGTGACCAGGCGGTTGGCCTCGGTGAAGTTGTCGTGCTCCAGGAACAGGCCGCCGAAACCAGGCGCGAAGAAGATGATGAAGGCGGCGATGATCAGCAGGAAGCCGGCGCCTACACCATCCTTGAGCGTGTAGTACGGGTGGAACGGAATACCGTCGGCCGGAGCGTTCGGCGACCAGCGGTTGCCCTTCGGCCCCTTCTTGATCTCCACGCCATCGGGGTTGTTCGAACCCACTTCGTGCAGCGCGCCCAGGTGCAGTACCACCAGCAGCAACAGCACCAGCGGCAAGGCGATGACATGCAGCGCGAAGAAGCGGTTGAGCGTGGCGTCACTGGGCAGGTAATCGCCCATGATCCACTCGGTCAGGCCGTTGCCGATCACCGGTATGGCACCGAACAGCGAGATGATCACCTTGGCGCCCCAGAACGACATCTGGCCCCATGGCAGCACGTAGCCCATGAAGGCTTCGGCCATCAACACCAGGTAGATCAGCATGCCGAGGATCCACACCAGCTCGCGTGGCTTCTGGTAACTGCCGTACAGCAGGCCACGGAACATGTGCAGGTAGACCACGATGAAGAACAGCGAGGCACCCGTGGAGTGCATGTAGCGGATCAGCCAGCCCCACTCCACGTCCCGCATGATGTACTCGATGGAGCCGAACGCCTCGGCGGCGCTGGTCTTGTAGTGCATCGTCAGGAAGATGCCGGTGACGATCTGGTTGACCAGCACCAGCAGCGCCAGCGAACCGAAGTAGTACCAGATGTTGAAGTTCTTCGGCGCGTAGTACTCGCTCACATGCTTGCGATAGACCGGCATCAGGCCCGGCGCGCGGGCATTGACCCAGTCGGCCACGCCGCTGGCGGTACGGCTGAGGATATTGGCCATCAGGCAGCCCCCTGCGGATCGACACCGATGATGATGGTGTTGTCGTCCTGGTAATGGTGCGCGGGCACCTTCAGGTTGATCGGCGCCGGCACGTCCTTGAAGACGCGTCCGGACATGTCGAAGCGCGACTTGTGGCAGGGGCAGAAGTAGCCGCCCTTCCACTGCGGGTCGTAGGGCTCAGGCCGGATTTCGGCGACCATTTCCGGCGAGCAGCCCAGGTGCGTGCACAGGCCGACCAGTACGGAGATGTCCGGCTTGATCGAGCGCAGTTCGGGGTTCTGCTTCAGCACGTAGTCCGGCTGCTGGTCCTTCTCGCCGGACTCGGGGTCCTTGAGACGGCCGTCCAGCCCATGCAGCGCATCGAGGATGGCCTTGGACCGCTTGACGATCCAGATCGGCTGGCCACGCCATTCCACGATCAGGCGTTGGCCTTCCTGCAGGGCGCTGATATCGGCCACCACCGGTGCGCCGGCAAGCTTGGCGCGGGCACTGGGGTTCCAGGACTTGATGAAAGGAACGGCGGTGAATCCGACGCCGACGGCGCCCACCACGGCTGTGGTGGCAGAAAGAAAACGCCGACGTCCGGTGTTGACTGGATCGTGTACCCCATCGTTGGCCATCCGGCACTCCGATATTGATTAGGTAGCTTTAAGGCTGCCAGCGGATCCGGTGGGGGCCAGAGCCGCATTGAATCGCGGTCGAGTGTAGCGGAACCGTCGCGCGCCACACAACGCTCTTTGCAAGGAGTGCCGACTGACAGTCGGCACCCACCTGTTCAAGGGAGTGCCGACCAACGGTCGGCACCTACTGGTGACTCAGGGCGGTGCGGTAACGCTCGGCCAGCTGCCCGACCCGGCGCACGTAGTACTGCGTCTCGCTGTAGGGCGGCACGCCACCGTGGCGGTCGACCGCGCCCTCGCCGGCGTTGTAGCCGGCCGCAGCCAGGGTCAGGTCGCCATTGAAGCGCTTCAGCAACCACGCAAGATACTGCACGCCACCGCGGATGTTCTGCCCGGCATCATAGGAATCGCTGACCCCGAAGCGGGCCGCGGTCGGCGGCATCAGCTGCATCAGGCCCTGCGCGCCGGCGCGGCTGAGCGCGGTCGGGTTGTAGGCCGACTCGGCGTGGATGATGGCGCGCACCACGGCTTCTTCGACGCCGAACTCGCGTGCGGCCGAGGTGATCTCGGTCTGGAACGCGGTGGTGTTCAAGCGCACCGAACCGAAGTCCACGCGTGGGTTGACGCCACAGGCATAACAGCGCTCCATGAAACTGTAGCGGATGGTACGCACCGGGCCGAGGTTGGCGACCTGGGTTGGCCGCGCACTGGTGTAGTGGCGCACCCCATCCTTCATGAAGGAATAGACCTGGCCGCTGACCATCCGCCCGGCCCGCGAGGCCGTCGGTGCCGCAGCAGGCGCGGGGGCAGCAGGCGTCGACGCGACCGCAGTGGGCGCAGCGGCGCTGGCCGCCACGGCGACCGGATTGCGTTCGATGCTGGCCACCGTGGTCGGCGCAGGCTTCGGCGCGACCACCACAGGGCGCGGTGCCGGCCGGGTATCGCGGCTGTAGCTGATGCTGCTGCAGCGCGCGCCGGCCACTCGCTTGCTCACGTAGCTGGTGACCCCGTCGGCGCCCTGGCACTTGTACAGGGTGCCGGCGCTGGCCGGCGCAGCGGTCAGCGCAGCGATGATGATCGCCGTTGTCCCCAGTATCCCCTTCATGCCGCGAGTGTCCCAGCTTCGCCGGGGCTTGCCAAGCGACGTGGCTCAGCCTGTGACCGGCGGCACAGCCAGCACCTGGCCCAATCCGGCCAAACGCTGTGCCAGCTCATCGCGCAGGCCCGGCGGTGTGGTCCACAACGCCACCGGCACCCGGTCCAGGCTGAGGATCTGCGCCAGCATCATGCCGCGGCTCTCGGCGCCCATGCGCAACAGGCAATGGCCGGCACCATCAGCCTCCAGCACACCACACCACGGTGGGATGCGCCCTTCCAGCTCGGTGCGGCTGCCGGCCAGGCGGACGATGGCCTGCAGTGCGAACGGCGCCTGGCTGACCGCCTGCCGCACCATCACGTCCGGAGGGGCTGGCGTGCGCCGGTGCAGGCCCGGCTCGGAGCACTCACGTACGGCACCCATGCGGTCCACGCGGAGAGTGCGCCAGTCCTGCCGCCCCAGGTCCCAGGCAAGCAGATACCAGCGCCGCCCGTAATTGACCAGGTGCTGGGCCTCGACCTCGCGCTGGGTGACCGCGTCCTGCGCACTGCGGTATTCGAAGGCCAGCCGCGACGCCTGCCGACAGTGCTGGGCCAGCCGTCCGAGCAGGCGTGCGTCGGTGGACGGAAGGTCGGCCAGGGTGGCCGTCGCCGCATGCACCTCCCCGGCCTGCCGGCGGCGGCGGGTCGGCACCAGCGGGTCGAGCTTGGACAACAGGCCCCGCGCAGTGTCGTCGATGCCGGCGACGGTCGCAGACGCGGCACGCAGGGCGATGGCCAGGGTGGTTGCCTCCTCCTCGTCCAGCAGCATCGGCAATACCGGCGCCCCCGCCCCGAGCTGGTAGCCGCCGCCCACCCCTGACGAGGCGTGGACCGGGTAGCCCAGCTCGCGCAGGCGCTCGATATCGCGGCGGATGCTGCGCCGGTCCACGCCCATGCGCTCGGCCAGCTCAGCCCCGGACCACTGGCGGCGGGCCTGCAGCAGGGCGATCAGGCGCAGCAGTCGATGGGCGGTATGGCGCATGAAGAATCGAGGACAGAAGTCGTCCGCAATAGTGCCCCAGGATGGCTTCCAGTTCACCACCCACCGCAAGGAGCAATGCCATGACCTCACGCCAGATCACCCTGTATCACGCCGCCCGATCCCGCTCGAGCGGCGCCGTGGCTCTGCTCGAAGCGCTGGGTGCCGACTACCGCATGCAGGTGCTGGACCTGAAAGCCGGCGCCAACCTGGCTCCGGCCTATCTGGCCATCAACCCGATGGGCAAGGTGCCGGCCATCGTCCACAACGGCGCACTGGTGACCGAGCAGGTCGCCATTTATCTGTACCTGGCCGACCTGTATCCGGAAGCCGGGCTGGCACCGCCGATCGGCGACGCCCTGCGCGGGCCCTACCTTCGCTGGATGGCCTTCTACGGCGCCTGCTTCGAGCCGGCGATGATCGACAAGGCGATGCACCGCGAGCCACCGCCGCGCCTGATGTCACCGTACAACGATGCGGACACCGTGCTGCAGGTGGTCGAGGCCCAGCTGGCACAGGGTCCCTACCTGCTCGGCGGGACGATGAGTGCCGCCGATGTGCTGTGGGGCAATGCGCTGGCCTGGACCACGGCCTTCGGCCTGGTGCAGCCTGCGCCGGCCACGGCTGATTACATTGCGCGGATGAGCGCGATGACCGCCTTCGACCGTTCGCGGCAGATCGATGCGGAGCTGGCAGCGGCATAAGCAGCGCCGGCCGGCTTTCCTTGTAGAGCCGAGCCCACGCTCGGCTGGCTTCCGTAGAGCCAGGCCATGCCAGGCTGCCCCATGGGAAGCGGGAAGAGCAGCCGAGCGTGGGCTCGGCTCTACAAGGGCGCGGCGGCTGGCGCGGGATGCGGGTAGAATTGCCCGCTTTCCCGCCACCCGAATGGATTAAGCGCCATGACCGGGACGCCAGACGTCTTTCCGCCCGCCACGCCGGGCGGTACCCCGCTCGTTGCCCTGCCCGCTGGTCCGCGCAAGCCTGACCAGGTCAAGGGCAAGCTGTACATCAAGACCCACGGTTGCCAGATGAACGAGTACGACTCGGCCAAGATGGCCGACGTACTTGCCGCCAGCGATGGCCTGGAACTGACCGACAGCCCGGACGACGCCGACGTCATCCTGGTCAACACCTGCTCCATCCGCGAGAAGGCGCAGGAGAAGGTGTTCAGCCAGCTGGGCGTGTGGAAGGGCCTGAAGAACAAGGGCCGCGAGGTCATCATCGGCGTGGGCGGCTGCGTGGCCTCGCAGGAAGGCGAGGCGATCATCAAGCGCGCGCCGTTCGTTGACCTGGTGTTCGGCCCGCAGACCCTGCACCGCCTGCCGGAACTGATCCGCGCACGCCGCGAGCAGAAGCGCCCGCAGGTGGACATCAGCTTCCCCGAGATCGAGAAGTTCGACCGCCTGCCCGAGCCGCGCGCCGAAGGTCCCTCGGCATTCGTGTCGATCATGGAAGGCTGTTCCAAATACTGCTCGTTCTGCGTGGTGCCCTACACCCGCGGCACCGAAGTCAGCCGCCCGTTCGAGGACGTGGTGGTGGAAGTGGCGCAGCTGGCCGCACAGGGCGTGCGCGAGATCAACCTGCTCGGCCAGAACGTCAATGCCTACCGAGGGCCTTATGGGGACGGCGAATTCGCCGACCTTGGCCTGCTGATCCGTACCATCGCCGAGATCGACGGCGTCGGCCGCATCCGCTTCACCACCTCGCATCCGCTGGAGTTCAGCGATTCGCTGATCGATGCGTTCCGCGACGTGCCGCAGCTGGCCAACTTCCTGCACCTGCCGGTGCAGGCCGGCAGCGACCGCGTGCTGTCGGCGATGAAGCGTGGTTACACCGCACTGGAATTCAAGTCGAAGATCCGCAAGCTGCGCGCGGTGCGCCCGGACATCTCGATCAGCTCGGACTTCATCGTCGGCTTCCCCGGCGAGACCGATGCCGACTTCGAGAAGACCATGAAGCTGATCGAGGACATCGGCTTCGACCACAGCTTCTCCTTCATCTATTCGCGCCGCCCGGGCACGCCAGCGGCCGATCTGGAGGACACGATCAGCGATGCCGAGAAGCACGCTCGCCTGTCGCGGCTGCAGGAGCGCATCAATGCGCACGCCGCCAGCATCTCGGAGAAGATGGTCGGTACCGTGCAGACCGTGCTGGTGGAAGGGCCGTCGCGCAGGAATCCGAACGAACTGACCGGCAAGACCGAGAACATGCGTTCGGTGAACTTCCCGGCGCCGGCGCGGTTGATCGGCCAGTTCGTGGATGTGCTGATCACCGAAGCGCTTACCAACTCGCTGCGTGGGCGCGTGGTGGCGGAATAAGGTGTGCCGACCAACGGTCGGCACCTACCGGAAATGATGCCGGCCAGCGGCCGGCACTACCGAATGACAGGCCTCAATCCAGGCGCTTGCGGAAACGCAGGATCGCCAGGGTCATCATCACCACGATGAAGGCCAGCAGCGCCAGCGCGTCGTGCCACAGCTCCCATAGGGAGGCGCCGCGCAGCATGATGCCGCGCACCAGGCGCAGGAAGTGGGTCAGCGGCAGCACCTCGGCCAGCCACTGCACCGGCCGCGGCATGCCGGCGAACGGGAACATGAAACCCGACAGCAGGATCGACGGCAGGAACAGGAACAGCGTCATCTGCATCGCCTGGAACTGCGAACGCGCGCGCGTGGAGATCAGCAGGCCCAGCGCCAGGTTGGCCAGCACCAGCAGGACCGCGGCCAGGTAGATGTCCAGCAGGCTGCCGCGGATCGGCACCTGGAACAGCCAGGTACCCAGCGCCAGCACCAGGGTGGTCTGCAGCAGGCCGATCGCTGCATAGGGCAGCACCTTGCCGACCATCAGTTCGCTGCGCGATACCGGCGTGGCGATCAGCAGTTCCATGTTTCCGCGCTCGCGCTCGCGCACCACCGCCACCGCCGTGAACATCACCAGGGTCATGGTCAGGATCACCCCGATAAGGCCGGGCACGATGTTCACCGCCGAGCGCCGCTGCGGGTTGTAGAAGCTGGTCACGCTGATTGGACCACCTGCGATGCTGCCTTCGCGTAGCGGCCGCGTATTGCTGGTCGGGCGCGTATCCAGTGGCACCCGCGCCAGCTGGATCGCCGCACTCTGCACCACGGTGTCGCTGCCATCGACCAGCACCTGTACCGCTTCGCGTCCATCGAAGCGGCGACGCTCGAAGTCGGCCGGCACCACGATGCCGACGCTGATCTCGCCGCGGCGTAGTGCCTGCATCAGCTGGTCCGGCGTGTAGGCCTCGCTGCGCGGCGTGATCACGCCGGTAGCGACCATGTCCTGCACCAGCGCGCGAGAGGCGGCGCTGTTGGCCTGGTCGGCGACACCCGCATCGAGGTGGCGCAGGTTGAGGTTGATCGCATACCCGAACAGCAGCAGCTGCATCACCGGAATGCCGACGATCATCGCCAGCGTGATGCGGTCGCGGCGCAGCTGCCGCAGCTCCTTGAGCACGATCGCCCACAGCCGGCGCAGGTTCATGCCGCCGGCTCCCGGCCACGGCCGCGGGTGGCGGCGACGAACACGTCTTCCAGGTTCGGCGCTACGGTTTCGATATGCGCTTGCGGGTCGGCGCTGGCCAGCGCGCGCCGCAGCACTGCGACATCCGCTACGCCCTCATTGCACAGCACGCGCAGATGGGTGCCGATCTGCGCCACGCTCAGCACGCCGGGCAGCTCGGCCAGCACGCGGCTGGCCTGGCGTGGCTGCGATGACGTGACCTGCAGCGTGCGGCCGTCCAGCTGCGCACACAGTTCGGCCGGCGTGCCATCGGCGACCAGCGCGCCACGATCAAGAATAGCCAGCCGGTGGCAGCGCTCGGCTTCGTCCATGTAATGGGTCGAGACCAGCACGGTGGTACCGGCGTCGGCAAGTTCAAACAGGGCCTCCCAGAAGTCGCGGCGTGACTCCGGGTCGACCGCGCTGGTCGGCTCGTCCAGGAACAGCAGTTCGGGCGAATGCACCACGGCGCCGGCCAGGGCCAGGCGCTGCTTCTGCCCGCCGCTGAGCGTACCGGCCAGCTGCGGCTGCCGGTCCTGCAACCGGTACTGCTGCAGCAGCGCATCGACCCGTTGCCGGGCCTGGTTGCGCGGCAGGCCCTGGATGGCGGCGAGGAATTCCAGGTTCTCGCGTACCGATAGGTCTTCGTACAGCGAGAAGCGCTGGGTCATGTAGCCGATGCGCCGGCGCAGTGCTTCGGCCTGCTCGGGAACCGCCAGGCCCAGCACCTCGATCTGCCCCGCACTGGGTTCCAGCAGGCCGCACAGCATGCGGATGGTGGTCGACTTGCCCGACCCGTTCGGGCCCAGGAAACCATAGACCTGGCCACGGGGCACGGTCAGGTCGACCTTGTCCACGGCCAGCAGATCGCCGAAGCGGCGGGTCAGGCCCTGCGCATGCACTGCGATGTCCGCACCGGTGTTCAGAAGCGCACCTGCACCGGCAGCCCGGCCGGAAGCGTCTGCATGTCGCTGGCTTCATCCACTTCGATCTCGGCGAGGTAGCTCAGGCGCTCGACGTCATCGCCGGTCAGTGCGTAGTACGGGGTGAATGAAGGCTCGCTGCGGATCGCGCGCACATGGCCCTTCAGTACGGTGCGCCCTCCCTCCAGCTGTATCTGCGCCGGCTGACCGACCTTGACCTGCAGGCGCAGCGGCTGCGGCAGGTAGACGCGCGCATAGGGACGCTCGCCAACCAGCAGCACCGCCAGTGGCGCCCCGATCGGTGCCTGGTCACCCTGCCGGTACGGCAAAGCATCGATCACGCCATCGCGCGGTGCGCGCAGCTGCAGCTTCTGCAGGTTGACGCCCTGCACCACCTGCTGCGCCTGTGCGGCGTCGGCGGCCGCCTGGCCCTGGGCGATGTCCTGCGCGCGACTGCCGTGCACCCGTTCCAGCCAGGCCTGCTCGGCGGCACGCACGCTGGCCGCGGCATTGCCGGCGGCCGCCCGTGCACGGTCCAGCTCGGCGGCGGCGATCAGGCGCTGGCGTGCCAATGGTTGCACGCGCCGATAGTAGGCAGTGGCTTCAGCAGACTGCGCGCGCAACGCGGCCAGTTGTGCCTGGGCCTGTGCGATCTGTTCCTGCCGCGGGCCGAGCTTCAGCTCTTCCAGCTGGGCCTGCGCGCGCGCCGTGTCGGCCTGCGCCACCGCGAACTGCGCGTCGCCGCGGGCGGGGTCGAGCTGCATCAGCACGGCCCCGGCCTTGACCCGCTGGCCCTCGCGCACCTCCAACGTGGCGATCACCTCGGCCGCCGGCGCCGGCACCGTGATCCGGTCCCACTCCAGTGTGCCCAGCGCCGTTGGCGTTGACTGCCCACAGCCTGCCAGCAGGCCGATGGCCGCCAGCCCGAGTCCACGCATCCCGTTGCCGATGCCCATACCATCCCCTCCTGCGACGGCGACACGGTGCCAGCTGCCCCGTGCACCCTCAATGATTCCGATCAGCCCTGACGGTTTTTTCGCCACGTACGGGCGAGCCTTTTGCTGCAAGGCTCCTCTCCACCTATCCACAGCTTGATTCAGCATCATTCCACAGCTGGTGTGGAGAACCGAACGGGGGCGGCCGTACTGGGTGCCTGGCAGCGGAAGATGCGCTGCCGTCACAGGAGCCGGCCGGCTGTGACGGTTTTTTCACCACCGCCTCATACGCCTTGTGGCACAAGCACTGCGAAGGCCTATCCACAGGTTTTCGCGCCCCCCGTCCACACCGGGTGTGGAAAACCGCGTATCGGCCCGCTGCTGGCCGCATGCCCGGTACGCGCGTAACCTTGTCATCCCAAGTCCATCGCGGTGGACGGCGAACCCGCCCCACCCCAAGCAATGAAAAGCATCGATCATCGAGACTTCACCCTGTCGCCGGAAGACAACGAGCGATTGGCCAACCTGTGCGGCCCCTTCGACGGGCACCTGCGCCAGATCGAGCTGAAGCTCGGCGTGGAGATCGCAAACCGTGGCTTCGTGTTCCGCATCAGCGGGCCCAATGAAGCCATCGTGGAGGCGCAGAAGCTGGTTGAAGCGCTGTACGCCGAAGCCGGCGAGACCGTCTTTGACAGCCACGCCATCCATCTGCGCCTGGCGCAGGCCAATGTCGAGCAGATCGCCGAACGCTCCTACGAAGCGCAGGAGGTCGCGATCAAGGTCAAGCGCGGTACGGTACGTGGCCGTGGCGCCAATCAGTCCCGCTACCTGCACCAGATCGCCACCCACGACATCAACTTCGGCATCGGCCCGGCCGGTACCGGCAAGACCTTCCTGGCCGTGGCCAGCGCGGTCGAAGCACTGAACGAATCGCGGGTGCAGCGCCTGATCCTGGTGCGCCCGGCGGTGGAAGCCGGCGAGAAGCTGGGCTTCCTTCCAGGCGACCTGAGCCAGAAGGTCGATCCCTACCTGCGACCGTTGTACGACGCCCTGTACGAGATGATGGGCGTGGAGAAGGTGGTCAAGCTGGTGGAGAAGAACGTCATCGAGATCGCGCCGCTGGCCTACATGCGCGGCCGCACGCTCAACGATGCATTCGTGATCCTGGACGAAGCACAGAACACCACCATCGAACAGATGAAGATGTTCCTGACCCGCCTGGGCTACGGCTCCACCGCGGTGGTCACCGGTGACCTGACCCAGACCGACCTGCCCAAGCACGTGAAATCCGGTCTGCGCGACGCCATCGATGTGCTGCGTGAAGTCGAGGGCGTCAGCTTCACCTTCTTCGAATCCCGCGACGTGGTCCGCCACCCGCTGGTCGCGCGCATCGTCAGCGCCTACGACCGCCGCGACCTGCATCAGATCCAGCCTGGAGCGACGCCATGACCCGTGGTCCCGTGCGACTGGACGTCGCCGTCAGTTATGCCCTGCCGCGTGCCGGCCTGCCGGCGGCCGTGAGCTTTCGCAAGTGGGTGGCCGCTGCGTTGAAGGGCCGCATCCGCGAGGCCGATCTGGCCATCCGCGTGGTCGATGCCAAGGAAGGCCAGTCGCTGAACCGCCATTACCGTGGCAAGGACTACGCCACCAACGTGCTCAGCTTCCCGGCCGAAGTGCCCGAAGGCCTGCCCAAGGGCGTCAAGTTTCCACTGCTCGGCGACCTGGTGATCTGCGCACCGGTGGTGGCCCGCGAAGCCGACGAACAGGGCAAGGCGCTCAACGCCCATTACGCGCACCTGACCGTGCACGGCGTGCTGCACCTGCTTGGCTGGGACCACGAGGACGACAAGGAAGCCGAGGCGATGGAACAGCTGGAGCGCGACATCCTGGCCGAGCTCGGCATCGCCGATCCCTACGCCGGCGAGCGCTGACGACCACACACACCGGGTTCATCACGGAGGACAGCCCCATCGCGCTGTTGCCCGCACTCATCGCCGCTCTTCTGCAGGTAACCACTGCCCCGGGCATCGACCCCGACCGGGAACGACCGTCGCCGTTCCCGGCCAGCGACAGCGCGGCCGACATTGCCGCCAAAGTCGCCGAGGTGCAGGCCTTCTTTGACGTCAGCCAACAGACGGCCCGCCAGGCGGTCGCCGAGGCGCAGCAGCACGCATTGATGGAACGCTTGAGGGCGCGCCACGCGGCACGCCTGGCCGGCATGTGGGTGGACAATGCGACGGGTTGGACCGTCGTCGTGCGATTGACTGGCCCAGCCTCCGAGGCGGATGAGACCCATCCAGGGGCGGACGGCCCGCAACGCGTGCGCTATATCATCGGCGCTTCAATGACCGAAGCGGAGATGCAGCGCCGTCTTCAGGCGCAGCAGGGCTGGTTCATCCCGCAGCTGCCCGGTCTGACCGGCTATGGCCTGGACGTCATGACCGGTGAACTGGAGCTGGAACTCCGGGATACCGCTGGCGCGCGCGCAACGGCGACGACCGTGCGCGACCACCTGCAGGCGCTGCTGGGCTACCCGGTCAGGCTGCGCTGGTACCCAGCGGCATCGCAGCGCCGATCGCCCTGACCCAGCCGGGCTGCAGGTGCCGGTCCGCGCGCTGCGCAATTGTTTGCCGCCTGGCATGGCGGCACAAGGAAACCAAGGATGACCTCGGGAAACAGCTTCACGGCGATTGCAATGAGTGCGGGCCTGTTCGCAGGCCTGCTGGTGCTGGGCGCGTACACCGTGCGCCGCATCAGCGCCCGCGACCCCAGCGGCAGGCACTGGCTGCTGCGCAGCCTGGCCCTGCTCTTGCCCTTGTGCCTGCTGGCCGGGCTGGCGACCGGCATGATCGGCCCACACCTCACGGGTAGAGCAGAACCCGTCCACCTGCCCGGGCTGTGGGAAACGTCGATGGTGCTGATACTGGCCGGTGCCTTGACCCTGCCGGTGCTGTGGCGAACGCTGCTGCAGCAGCGGCTTGGCAGGCCGGTCAACGCGCTTCCGTTCTTCCATGCCAGCCGCACCTCGTTGCTGGTGCTGTTCGTGCTGGCCGTGATCTACGTGAAAGTGGCCAGGACAGCCGCATCGGAAATGTTGCCCTGGCTGACCAGCCCGGGCCTGTGGCCGGCGGTGGTGCGCATCGCGGGGCAATCGATGCAGATCACCATGCTCGCGGTCGTGCTTACCCTCTCACTGATGGTCGTGCGGCGGGCGATGACCGGTTTCCTGCGCCTTCTCAGCGGGCTGTTCAGGCGCTCACCGGAGCTATGATGGGTGCCCTTCGCCTGCGGAAACCGCCCGTGTCACTGCGCTGCTGCCTGCCCCTGCTGTGTGCCCTTGCGGTCCCATCCGCCTTCGCTTCCAGCGTCGACCTGCCGGCCCTGATCGAATGCCGCCAGGGCGTGGCCGAGCAGGCCGCGCTGGCGCCGCTGCTGGCCGATCCGCTGAAGGCCGTGGCCCAGGGCCTGCAGCCGCTGCCGCAGGGCAACCAGTTCATGAGCGAGTTCCGGCTGGCCAGCCCGATCACCGTCTTCGGCCAACAGACCGATCGGGTGGCGGTGGCCGGCGCCAGCGTCATGGCCGTCCTCGACCAGGCCGACCCACGCCCGCTGGCCAAACGGCTGGAATTGGAGACCGGCTACGACCAGGACGGCAAGTTCATGGCCGGCCGCGAGCTGGTCAGCCGCGACGTGACCGACCCGAAGACCGGCGAGGCCCAGATCGAGTCGATCATCCTCAGCGTCTCCACCGTGGCCTCCCACCCGGGCAAGACCCTGGCCGGCTGCACCTACAGCCTGGACCTGCCCGAGGAGGAGCCGGCTGCGGCCGCCCCAGCCCCGGCCACCGGCAGTCACTGACAGGCCGTCACATCCTGCTAGACTTGGGTCAACGCCCGGCCTGCCGGGTGCCTTTTTTCCAGAGATGTCAGAAGACGACAGTAGTAGCTCCCCTGCGGAGCACAGTGAAAAGAAGCGCGGCTGGCTTGAACGCCTGACCTCCGCCTTCTCCGGCGAACCCCATACCCGCGACGAGCTGGTCGCTGTCCTGCACACCGCGCAGGAAGAAGGCCTGATCGCCGCCGATACCCTGAAGATGATGGAAGGCGCCATTTCGGTGGCCGAGCTGACCGTGGGCGACGTGATGATCTCGCGCTCGCAGATGGTCTCGCTGCCGGTTGAAGCGCCCTTCCTGGAACTGATGAAGCAGGTGGTCGAATCCGGCCATTCACGCTTCCCGGTACACGGCGAGAACAAGGACGACATCCTTGGCATCCTGCTGGCCAAGGACCTGCTGCGCGGCGTGGTCGCCGACAACGGCCCGGCCAACGTACGCGAGCTGCTGCGCCCGGCAGTGCTGATTCCGGAGGCGAAGAAGCTCAACGTGCTGCTGAAGGAGTTCCGCCTGTCGCGCAACCACATGGCCATCGTGGTCGACGAGTACGGCGGTGTCGCCGGCCTGGTCACCATCGAGGACGTGCTGGAACAGATCGTCGGCGAGATCGACGACGAGCATGACGAGGCCGAGGACCCGTCGGCGCAGATCGCCATCCAGTCCGACGGACAGTACGTGGTCGACGCGCTGACCCCGATCGGCGACTTCAACGAGCGTTTCGGCGCAATGTTCTCCGACGAGGATTACGACACGATCGGTGGCCTGGTCACCGAGGCCGTGGGCCATCTGCCGGAAGTCGGCGATGAGCTGGCACTGGACCGCTTCATGTTCCGCGTGGCCCGCGCCGATGCGCGCCGGGTACAGGCCTTCCACGTGACCGTGCTGCCGCCGGACGCGCAGGACGACGCTTGAAGCGCCGCGGCCTGATCCTCATGGTGTGGCTGACACTCTACGTGTTGGCCATGGCCCTGCCGCTGGCCGCCTTCGCGCAGCCGGCGCCGGCCACACCTGCCGTGCCCGCGGCCAGCGCTGAAGCCCCTGCTCCGCGCATCGGCGTGGTGACCATGCAGCCGGGCACGGTGTTCTTCGAACGCTTCGGCCATGACGCCATCGTGGTGGTCGATCCGCTCAGCGGCGACGCAACCTCGTACAACTTCGGCTACTTCGACCCCACCGAGGACGATTTCATCAGCCGCTTCGCACGTGGCGACATGATGTATTACCTGGTGGCGCTGCCGCTGCAGCAGGACCTGTCGTACTACGACGAGACCGGCCGCGGTGCCAGCGTGCAATGGCTGGACCTGCGCCCGGACCAGGCGCGTGCCCTGGCCGCTGACCTGGCCGAGCGGGCCAAGCCGGAAAACGCGCGCTACCACTACGACTATTACACCGCCAATTGCGCCACGATGGTGCGCGACACCCTCGACAAGGCGTTGGGTGGTGGCCTGCAGTCGCAGCTGTCGGGGCGCTCGCGTGGCAACACCTATCGCAGTGAATCGGTCCGTCTGGCCTCGCCGGCACCATGGATGTGGCTGGGCTTCGATGTGGGCCTGGGGCCGTTCGCCGACCAGCCGCTGTCGCGCTGGCAGGAAGCGTTCGTCCCGATGCGCCTGGCCGATGCCCTGCGCCAGGCACGCAACAGCGATGGCCGGCCGCTGGTGCAGGCCGAACAGGAACTGTTGCCGCACCGCATCGATCCGGAGCCGAAGGAGTTCGCACGCCGCTGGTGGCCGTGGCTGCTGTGCGGCCTGGTGATCGCCGCTGGCGTGCTGGCGCTGCGCAACCGCCCGCGCCTGCTGGCCGGGCTGGCACTGCCGTTCTGGCTGCTGTGCGCTCTGTTGGGTGGCGTGCTGGTGTTCCTGTGGGGCTTCAGCATCCACTACGCCGCGTGGGCAAACCGCAACCTGCTGCTGCTTTCGCCGCTGGCCGTGCTGCTGCTGCCCGGTGCGATCGCGCTGCTGCGCCGGCGCCTGCCGGGACGCATGTTCAGCATCATGTTGTGGCTGCTGGCGGTACAGGCGGTGGCCGCACTGGTGCTGCACTGGCTGAGCCTGCAGGCCCAGTACAACGTGCAGTGGATCGTGCTGCTGCTGCCGGTGCACGCGGCCCTGGCGTGGGTGCTGGGGCGCCGTCCTCACTTGTCCGAAACACGGCCCTGACGCACGATGGCGGGCATGTCATTGCCCGCCTCCGCTTCCGCCCCGGCTTCGGCCAACCCTACCTGCGTCATCAACTGCGTCCACTACGATGACGAGGGCAAACGCCACGACATCACCCTGGACGCCATCAGCGATGTCATCGCCAGTGGCAATGGCTTCGTGTGGGTCGGCCTGTACGATCCCAACGACGATGTGCTGCTGAAACTGCAGGAAGAATTCTGCCTGCACGACCTTGCCATCGAAGACGCGCGCAACGCACACCAGCGGCCCAAGGTCGAGACCTACGGCAATTCGCTGTTCGTGGTGGTGACCACCGCGCAGATGGTCGACGAGCGCATCCAGTATGGCGAAACCCATGCCTTCCTCGGCCCGCGCTTCCTGGTGACGGTGCGCCACGGCGCCTCGCTGTCCTACGCGCCAGTGCGCGCACGCGTCGAGCGCGAGCCGCAGCTGCTGAAAATGGGCCCGTCGTACTGCCTGTATGCGGTGACCGACTTCGTGGTCGACAACTACCTGCCGATCGTGCACCGCTTCCGCGATACCCTGGACCTGCTGGAGAAGGACATCTTCGCCGAGAATTACAAGCGCAGCACCGTGGTGCGCCTGTACGAGCTCAAGCGCGAACTGAACAAGATGCGCATGGCAGTGGCGCCACTGCAGGACGTGCTCGCGCAGCTGCGCCGCTACCAGGGCGAACTGATCCCGGACGAAGTGAAGCTGTACGTGCGTGACGTGCATGACCATGCGGTGCGCATCAGCGATGTGATCGACACCCTGCGTGAGATGCTGGGCACCGCGCTGAGCGTGAACCTTTCGCTGGTGACACTGGCGCAGGGCGAGACGGTCAAGCGGCTGGGTGCGTGGGCCGCACTCTTGGCGGCGCCGACGCTGATCACCAGCTGGTACGGCATGAACTTCAGCCACATGCCGGAGCTGAGCCAACCGTGGGCCTACCCACTGATGATCGTTGGCGTGGGCGGCGTCTGCGTAGGGCTGTACCGGCTGTTCAAGCGCGCGAAGTGGTTGTAGCGCGTATCGACCAACGGTCGATACCCACCATGCACGGGGGGCGTCGATACCCCGCAATCCGGTAGGCCCCGACCGTTGGTGGTGGCACATGACCCGCTTCTGGTAGTGCCGGCCGCTGGCCGGCAATCAGGGCAATGCGGGCCAGCGACCGGCACTACCGCTCGGGATCAAGCCACGTAGACGGTCTTGATGTTCATGAACTCATGGATGCCATGGTCAGCCAGCTCCCGACCAAAGCCTGACTGCTTGCTGCCGCCGAACGGCAGCCGCGCGTCGCTCTTGACGATGGCGTTGACGAACGCCGCACCGCATTCCATGCGCTGCGCGAAGCGCTCGCCGCGTACCGGATCGCCGGTCCACACGCTGCCGCCCAGGCCGAAGCGGGTGTCGTTGGCCACGCGCAGTGCCTCGGCCTCATCCTTGACCCGGATCACCGCGGCCACCGGCCCGAACAGCTCCTCGTCATACGCCGGCATGCCCGGGCCGACCTGGTCGAGCACCGTGGCCGGATAGCCGGCATGGGTGCCGGCTATCGGCTCACCACCGATCAGCACCCGCGCGCCCTTGGCCACGCTGGCCTGCACCTGCTTGTGCAGTTCGTCACGCAGGTCGGCGCGAGCCATCGGTGCCAGCGTGGTGCCAGGCTTATCGGGATCGCCGTACTGGCGCTCGCCCGCCGCCTCCACAAAGCGACGGGTGAACTCATCGGCCACCGCCTCGACCACGATGAAGCGCTTGGCCGCGATGCAGGTCTGGCCGCTGTTGTCGAAGCGCGACTTCACCGCTGCGGCCACGGTCTTGTCGAGGTCGGCATCGTCGAGCACCACGAAGGCATCGCTGCCACCCAGCTCCATCACCGACTTCTTCAGCTGGCTGCCGGCATTGGAGGCGATCGAGCGCCCTGCCCGCTCGCTGCCGGTCAGCGTCACCGCCTTCACCCGTGCGTCGCGCAGCACGTCGGCGGCCTGGTCGTTGTCGATGTGCAGCACGTCGAACACGCCATCAGGCAGGCCGCCGTCACGGCACACCGCCAGGATCAGGTCGGCGCACTGCGGCACATTGCTGGCGTGCTTGAGCAGGGCGACGTTGCCAGCCATGAACGCCGGGGCGAGGAAACGGAACACCTGCCAGATCGGGAAATTCCACGGCATCACCGCGAATACACAGCCGATCGGCTCGTAGCGCACGTAGCTGCGCTGGGCTTCGGTGTCGATCAACTGCGGCTTGAGGTAGTCGGCCGCGTGGTCGGCGTAGTACTCGCAGGCGGCAGCGCACTTGTCGACCTCGGCCAGCGCTTCGGCCTTGAGCTTGCCCATCTCGTGGGTCATCGCCTGCTGCAGGTCGTCGCGGCGCGTGCGCAGCTGCGCCGCGATCTGGCGCAGGATCACGCCGCGTTCCTGCAGCGAACGCTCGGCCCAGCCGGGGAACGCATCGGCGGCGGCCTGCAGGCGCTGCTCGATGTCGGCAGCGCCCATCAGTTCATGGCGGTAGGTCACCTGGCCGGTGGCCGGGTCGACGATCTCGACGGTCATGGGGGATCTCCATCTGGAAGACCCCCATTGTGCGCCGCCGGCCGTGAGCCGGGTGTTGCCGGCACAGTGGACGGATCGTGTACTCAGCCGTTGTCCTGCCGCGCCAGCTGCAGGTCGCGCTGGCGCCGCTTCTCGGCGCGGGCATTGATGTACCAGCCGATCACCGCGGCGATCGATACCGCCGACACCAGCAGCGTGGCCAGTGCATTGATCTTCGGGCTGATGCCCATGCGCACCGACGCGAACACCTTCATCGGCAGCGTGGTCGAGCCCGGCGTGGCCACGAAGCTGGCCACCACCACGTCATCCAGCGACAGGGTGAACGCCAGCAGCCAACCCGCCACCAGCGCCGGCGCGATGATCGGCAGGGTGATGCGGGTGAACACGGTCAACCGGCTGGCCCCGAGGTCCATCGCGGCTTCTTCCAGCGACAGATCCATTTCCTGCAGGCGCGAGGACACCACCACGGTGACGAAGCAGAGGGTGAAGGTCACGTGCGCGATCCAGATGGTGGCCAGGCCACGCGCCGGGAAGCCGGGAATCGCGCCCATCGAGGCCAGCAGCGCCATCAGCGAGAAGCCCAGGATCACGTCCGGCATCACCAGCGGCGCGGTGACCAGCGCCCCGAACAGTGGCTTGCCGCGGAAGCGCTTGAAACGGGTCATCACCATCGCCGCCAGCGTACCCAGCACAGTAGCGGTACACGCAGTCCAGAACGCCACCACCAGGCTGGTCCACATCGCCTCCATCAGCGCGCGGTCGGCAAACAGGTCGCTGTAGGCGCGGGTGGAAAACCCGGCCCAGACCATCGCCAGCCGCGAGCTGTTGAACGAATAGAACATCAACAGCAGAATCGGCAGGTACAGGAAAGCGAAGCCGAGCAGCAGCACGCCCAGCGCTAGGCCTTTGCCGGTGCGCGGACTCATGCCTGCTTCCCTTCCAGCAGGCGCTGCTGGGAAAGGTTGAAAAGCAGGATCGGCACCAGCAGCAACAGGATCATCGCCACCGCCATCGCCGAGGCGCCTGGCCAATTGCGGTTGTTGAAGAACTCGTTCCACAGCTGGCGGCCGACCATCAGTGTCTCCGAACCACCGAGCATTTCCGGGATCACGAATTCACCCACCGCCGGGATCATCACCAGCATGCAGCCGGCGATGATGCCCGCCTTCGACAACGGCAGGGTGATGCGCAGGAACGCCTGCCACGGCTTGGCACCGAGGTCGTAGGCCGCTTCCAGCAGGCGGTGGTCATGCTTGACCAGATTGGCGTACAGCGGCAGCACCATGAACGGCAGATAGCAGTAGACGATGCCGATGTAGGCGGCGGTCGGGGTGTCGATCAGCTGCAGTTTCGGCAGGCCCATCGACGTCATCAGCGCCTGCAGGCCGGTGAACTGCAGGAACTGGTCAAGCAGGCCGTTGCGGTCCAGGATCGCCTTCCACGCATACACGCGGATCAGGAACGAGGTCCACGACGGCAGCACCACCAGCATCATCGCCACGTTGCGAGCGGCGGGCGACAGGCGCGCGATGGCATAGGCCATCGGATAGCCGATCAGCAGGGTGAAGAAGGTGGAGATCGCCGCGATCCTGATCGAGCTCAGGAACGCCTGGGCATAGATCGAATCGCGGAACAGCGCCAGGTAATTCTCCAGGTTCAGCTTCAGCGAGAAACCGCCGTCGGCGTACTGCAGCAGCCAGGTATACGGCGGCGAGCCGACCCGGCTGAGCGAGAAACTGATCATCAGCACGATCAGGAACGGCACTGCGAAGAACAGCAGCAGCCACAGGTACGGAATGCCGATCACCGTGGCACGCAGCCCCGGCAGCCAGCGCTTCAGGCCGGCGACGCTCATGAGGTCAGCACCACGCCGTCGTTGTCGCGCCAGTGCACCCACACCTCGTCGCCCCAGGTGAAGCCATCACTGGCCCAGCGCTGCGAGTTGGCGAAGTTGGCCAGCACCTTGGCGCCGCTGGGCAGGCGCACGTGATAGACCGAGTGGCTGCCGAAGTAGGCGATGTCCTCGATCACGCCCTGCGCCTTGTTGGTGTGCCCTTCCGGCTCGTCCTTGCCGATCATCACCTTCTCCGGGCGCAGCGCGAACGCGACCGGCTGCCCTTCATAGCAGGTGATGCCATGGGCAATGTAGATCGGCGCCGGGAACAGCGGCGACCGCACGGTCACGTACTCGGGCAGGTCCTCGTCGATCACCCCGTCAAACAGGTTGACCGAACCGATGAACTCGGCGACGAAGCGGTTGGCCGGCTGCTCGTAGACCTCGTCCGGCTTGCCGACCTGCTGGATCCAGCCGGCATCCATCACCGCGATGCGGGTGGCCATGGTCATCGCTTCTTCCTGGTCGTGGGTGACCATCACGCAGGTCACGCCCGACGACTCGATGATGCTGACCAGTTCCAGCTGCATCTGCGAGCGCAGCTTCTTGTCCAGCGCGCCCATCGGCTCGTCCAGCAACAGCAGCTTCGGCCCCTTGGCCAGCGACCGCGCCAGCGCCACGCGCTGCTGCTGGCCACCGGACAGCTGGTGCGGCTTGCGCTTGCCCAGGTGGCCCATCTGCACCAGGTCGAGCATCTCGCCGACGCGCTTGCTGATCGCGTCCTTGCCCAGGCCATCCTGCTTCAGGCCGAAGGCGATGTTCTGCTCGACCGTCATGTGCGGGAACAGGGCATAGGACTGGAACATCATGTTGACCGGCCGCTGGTACGGCGGCAGCGCGTCCAGGCGCTGGCCATCGACGGTGATGCTGCCCTTGGTGGGCGTCTCGAAGCCGCCCAGGCAGCGCAGCAGGGTCGATTTACCACTGCCGGAGCCACCGAGCAGGGCAAAGATCTCGCCCTTGCGCACGTCCAGGTTGACGTCGTCGACGGCGACGAATCCGTCGAATTCCTTGCGCAGATCACGAATGGAGAGATAGCCGGGCGCACCGGTCGTGTCGACGACGGCGGCTACCGGCTGGGCTTCAACGGGCATGGGGGCTCCGGGAGCGGGCGGTGGACAGCGGCGGCCATTCTAACGGCCGGGGGCCGAAGGGGATATGACGGCAGTGGGTGGAAGCGGCCGCTGGCGCGCCCAGGCCTCCCGAGGTGTGTCGGTTTTCCCCCGCCATGGTGGCCTGTGCGCCGGGAGGCCCAGGCTCTCCTCGACGCCCGGACGGCCGTCCCGGCCAGGCACCACGGGCGGCGGCCCGATCTGCAACATTTTTCAGAGCGGGATCCATTGAAAGCCCGGGGCATTCCCCGCGCAATGCCCCGGATCTAGGCCTTGCATGGACCGACCCTGGTGATTTCCCCGGACAGCCCCTCCCCTTTCCCGCCCCGCCTGCCGGGCTGCCTGCCTGCACGGCTGCCGCTGGTCATCATCGGCGCCGGCCAGGCCGGGTTGTCGCTCAGCGCGCTCCTGCAGGAGGCCGGCGTCGAGCATCGCGTGCTGGAGGCCGAAACCGTGGGTGCCAGCTGGCGGCGGCGCTGGGATTCGTTCCAGACCAACACCGCCAACGCGACCATGGCCCTTCATGGCCATGCCTATGCCGGGGATGACCCGGAAGGGTTCATGGGGGCCCCGGAAGTGATCCGACGGCTGCGCGACTATGCCGACGAGCGCTCGTTGCCGATCAGCGAAGGGTGCGTGGTCCATCGGGTCGGGCCCGAGTCCGGTGGTTATGACATCGACAGCAGCCGGGGGCTGATCCATGCCCAGGCGGTGGTGGTCGCCACCGGTGAATACCGCCGGGCGCGGTTGCCCCGGGCCCCCTTCGCGCCCGCACCAGGCCTCACCGTGCTGCACTCCAGCGACTACCGAAGTCCCGGCCAGCTACCCGAGGGCGCGGTGCTGGTCATCGGCGGCGGCCAGTCCGGCGCGCAGATCGCCCAGGACCTGCGCGACGGTGGTCGCAGCGTGTACTGGTCACTGGCCCAGCGGCATTCGCACACCCGCCGGCTGCGCGGCAAGGACTCGATGACCTGGTGGGACATGGCCGGGCGCATCCACCAGCACGTGAGCGAATCGGCGGGAGTACTGGCGGGTGGGCCGGACGCGCTGCGCAAGGCCCGCACTGCGGAGTTCCCGCTGATATCCGGCAAGGGAAGCGCCGGCCTGGGCAGTTCGATCAGCCTGTTGGCGATGCACCACGCAGGCATCAGGTTGCTGGGCCGGTTGCAGGAATTCAGCGGAAACACCGCCCGCTTCGCCGATGTCCGCCCGCAGCTGCATACCGCGATCGAGGCGACGCGGGCCGAATATGCCTATCTCGATTCGCTGGCCAGCGCGTACTACGCCACGCGGCCCGAACCGCGCACCGACGATGCCCGCTACATTCCCGAAGAGGTCTACCTGCACTGGGAGCCGGAACCGTCCCCATGCAAGCTGGACCTGAAGGCTGCGGGCATCCGCGCGGTGGTACTGGCCACCGGCTTCGTCGCCGAATGGCCCTGGCTCGACATGCAGGGCGTGCTGGATGCACACGGCTATCCGCTTGGCGACTTCGGTGTTTCCCCGCAGCCGGGGCTGTTCTTCATCGGCATGCACAACCTGCAGCGGATGAGTTCGTCGTTCCTGTGCAACGGCGGCCGCGACGCACGCGACCTGCTGCCGGCCATCCTGCAGCACCTTGGCCGAAGCGGGAGTACCGGCTTCGGCGCAGGTTAAGGGAGCCGCCGGGCAGGGCCCGACGGCGCCAGACCGGCTCAGCGGCCGGTCTTCACCTCGGTCCACAGCCGGGTGTAGAGCTTGTCGGTCTCCGGCGTGTTGATCGAGTAGGTGAACATCTTCTCGGCGACATCCGCCGGCGGATAGATGGTCGGGTCGGTGCGGATCGCCTCGTCCACCAGCGGCGTTGCGGTCGGGATCGGGTTGGCGTAGTGGATGAAGTTGGTGTTGGCCGCAGCGACCTTCGGTTCCAGCAGGTAGTTGATGAACCTGTAAGCCGCTTCCGGGTGCTTGGCGTCCTTCGGGATCGCCAGCATGTCGAACCACTGCGGCGCACCTTCCTTCGGGATCGAATAAGCCACGTGCACGCCATTGCTGGCTTCCTCGGCGCGGTCGCGGGCCTGGATGATGTCACCGGACCAGCCGACCACCAGGCAGGTACCGCCGTTGGCCAGCGAACCCACGTACTGCGAGGAGTGGAAATTCTGAACGTACGGGCGGATCGACTTCAGCAGGTCGGCCGCCTTCTGCAGTTCGGCCGGGTCGCCGCTGTGCGGGTCCAGGCCCAGGTAATGCAGCGCGATCGGGATCATGTCGGCCGGCGTGTCCAGGATGGTCACGCCGCAGTCCTTCATCTTGCTGATGTTCTCCGGCTTGAACACCAGGTCCCAGCTGTTGGCGATGTCGGTGCTGCCACCGAAGCGCTGCTTCAGCATGTCCACGTTGTAGCCGATGCCGGTGGTGCCGATCATGTACGGCACGCCGTACTGGTTGCCCGGATCCTGGGTGGCGATGCGCCTCATCACCGCCGGATCGAGGTTGGCCAGGTTCGGGATCTTGCTCTTGTCCAGCGGCAGGAACACGCCGGCCTGGATCTGGCGGCCGAAGAAGTTCAGCGTCGGCACCACCACGTCGTAGCCGCTGTTGCCGGCCAGCAGCTTGGTCTCGACCATCTCATCGCTGTCGAACACATCGTAGGTCACCTTGATCCCGCTCTCCTTCTCGAAGGTCGGAATGGTGTCCTCGGCGATGTAATCGCTGTAGTTGTAGACGTTCAGGACCTGGCTGTCCTGCGCGCCGCCGTTGCCACCGCCACAGGCGGCGAGCATGGCGGAGGCCAGGCCGAGCGTGAGGATACGCAGCTTCATCGGGTGCTCCAGAATGCGGGAAGGGGGGCCGGCGGTGCCGGCGACGGGTGCCAGCCTACCCCCCGGCGGCGGATTTTTCTATTGCGGATGCTCAGACGTTCAGCAGCAGGAACTCGCGCTCCCACGAGCTGATGACGCGGAAAAAGGTCTCGTATTCCTTGCGCTTGACCGAGATGTAGGCGCGGCAGAAACGCTCGCCCAGCAGGGCCTGGAGCTCGCTGCACTGCTCCAGCCCGTCCAGCGCCTCGCCCAGCGAGCGCGGCAGGTTGTAGCCCAGTTCCTTGGCGCTGCCGGTCACCGGCGCATCCGGTGCCAACCGCTCGCGGATGCCCAGCAGGCCGCAGGCCAGGGTCGCCGCCATTGCCAGGTACGGGTTGGCGTCGGAGCCGGCGAAACGGCTCTCCACGCGCATGTTTTCCGGCGTATCCAGCGGCACGCGCAGCCCGCAGGTACGGTTGTCGAAGCCCCAGTGCACGTTGCTCGGCGAGACCTCGCCGAACACCAGGCGGCGGTAGGAGTTCACGTTCGGCGCGAAGAACGCCATCGCCTGCGGCGCGTACTTCTGCAGGCCACCCAGGTAATGGCCGAACACTGGGCTGAACTCGCCCTCGGCATCGGAATCACCGGCAAAAACGTTGCTGCCGTCACTCATCCGCACCAGGCTCTGGTGGATGTGCATGGCACTGCCCGGCTCGTTCTCCATCGGCTTGGCCAGGAAGGTGGCATACACGCCGTGGCGCATCGCCGCCTCGCGCATGGTGCGCTTGAACAGGAATACCTGGTCGGCCAGGTCCATCGCATCGGCATGGGTGAAGTTGACCTCCAGCTGCGCCGCGCCCGATTCGTGGATCAGCGTGTCCACGTCCAGCTTCATCGCATCGGCGTAGTCGTACATCAGGTCGAGGATCGGGTCGAACTCGTTGACCGCGTCGATCGAGTACGACTGCCGCGCGGTCTCCGGGCGCCCGGAGCGGCCGGCCGGTGGCAGCAGCGGGAAGTCCGGGTCGGTGTTCTTCTGCACCAGGAAGAACTCAAGCTCCGGCGCCACCACCGGGCGCAGGCCCAGCTCGGCGTAGGCCGCCAGCACGCGGCGCAGTACGTTGCGTGGCGCCAGCTCGTGCGGCTCACCGCTCTTGGTGTAGCAATCGTGGATGACCTGCGCGGTGGCGTCGGCCGCCCACGGCACCATGCGCACCGTGTCCGGATCGGGGCGCAGCATCATGTCCGAGTCGGACGGCGAGGTCAGCTCGTAGTAATCGTCAGGGAACTCGCCGGTGACGGTGGTGGCGAAGATGCCCTCAGGCAGGCGCGTGCCGTAGTCGTGCGAGAACTTGTCGGCGGGAATGATCTTGCCGCGCGCGTTGCCGGTGATGTCCGGCACCAGGCATTCCACCTCGGTGATGCGCCGCTCCTTCAGCCAGCGCAGCAGCGTGCTTTCCTGCGGTGCGGGGGGCGTGGCCGTCTTGCGCGGGCGCGTTCGGGAACTCATCGGGAATCCAGTCGGTTCTGTTGGTGCTGCCGGCAAGCCTGGCCGAACGCACGGAAAATAGCGTGATAGAACGGCGCCTGCATGACACGCCACTCCGGGTGCCACTGTACGCCGAGCACGAAACGATGGTGCAGGCTGCGTGCGGCTTCGACCAGCCCATCGTCGGCCACGGCCTCGACCTGCAGGCCCTGCGCGAGGCGGGCAATGCCCTGCCCGTGCACCGAATTGACCTGCGCCCGGTCGCTGCCGTGCCACTGCGCCAGCCAGCCATCGGCAACCAGGGTAACCGCGTGGGCCGGTCCGTACTGCACCTCCACCGGCGCCTGCGGGTCTTCGCGATGGTCAGCCAGGCCAGGCACCGCGTGTACCTGCGGATGCAGGCTGCCACCCAGCGCGACGTTCAGTTCCTGGAAGCCGCGGCAGATCGCCAGTACCGGAAGATCCTGCGCCAAAGCCTCACGCAGCAACGCGAACGCATTGGCATCACGGGCCGGGTCATGCAGATTGCCCGGCCAGCTGCGACCGCCCTCGTAGTGCCGCGGTTCGATGTTGCTGACCGCGCCGGTCAACAGCAGGCCATCAAGCCCCTGCAGCCAGTCGCCAACCGGCAAAGGAGGCTGCAGGCTCGGCAGTACCACCGGGGTCACTTCGGCGGCCTCGGCCAGCGCGCGCACGTACTTCTCGCCGGCCGCCGCGAAGCGGTGATGGCCGAGCACGGTACTGTCGGTGGGCAGGCCCACCCAGGGCAGGCGGCGCATGGAAAAACTCCTTGACGTGCCGACACGTTACCCGTCGCCCGGCGAAGGCGGCAAGTCGTCGCCGTCACACCATGGCTGTCACGCATCGGCGAAACTACGCGGGTGAATGCTGATCGTCCTCCCCCGCTCCGCCCTCCCGCACTGCGCCCGCGAGGCCTGCGGTGAGTGCCGCCTTCCCGCCCAGCTGGTACGCCGCCAGTCTGCCCGAACCGCCCGCACTGCCCCCGCTGCAGAGGAATGTGCAGGCCGACGTTGCGGTGCTCGGTGCCGGCTATACCGGCCTGACCGCAGCCCTGGAACTGGCTACGCGCGGCCAGCGCGTGGTGGTGCTGGACGCGCAGCGGATCGGCTGGGGCGCGTCCGGTCGCAACGGTGGCCAGGCGCTGGTCGGCTATGGCTGCGAGGTGGACGAACTGGAGCGTCAGCTCGGTCGTGATGATGCGCGCCACCTGTTCGACTGGTCACGCGACGCGGTGCAGGCGATGCGCGCACGCATCGATCGGCACGGCATTGACTGTCATTGGGTGGAAGGCCACGCCAGCGTCGCCATCCGCGAACGCCATGAGCGCGACCTGCAGGCCAACTGCGAGCATCTGCAACGCCACTACGACTACCCCATGCAGTGGTGGGACCATGATGCCCTGCGCGCACAGCTGGACAGCCCACGCTACCGCGCCGCGATGTTCGATCCGCTCAGCGCGCATCTGCAGCCCCTGGCCTATGCCCGCGGACTGGCCGATGCGGCGCGTGCGGCCGGCGCGGTGATTCATGAGAACTCCGCAGTGACCCGCGTGCAGCGCGGGCCGCAGCCCACCCTGCATACCGCGCAGGGAAGCGTGCGCGCTGCGCATCTGGTGGTGGCCGGCAACGCCTGGTTGCAGGGCCTGCTGCCCGAGCTGGAACGGCGGATCATGCCGGTCGGCACCTATATCGGGGCCAGCACTCCGCTGGGTGCCGAGCGCGCCCGTGCCCTGATCGGCAACAACATGGCCGTGGCCGACACCGCCTGGGCACTGGATTACTTCCGTCTCAGCCACGACCATCGCCTGCTGTTTGGTGGCCGTGCCAGCTATTCAGCACTACCGCCACCCGGCCTGCGCGGGGTGATGCAGCGGCGCATGCACCAGGTGTTCCCGCAGCTGGCCGACGTGCCTCTGGAGCAGGTCTGGGGCGGTTATGTGGACATTACCCGCAACCGCGCCCCGCATTGGGGCCGGCTGGACGGCAATCTGTACTTCGCGCAGGGGTTCTCCGGCCATGGGGTGGCCGCCGCCGGGCTGGCCGGTGAGGTGATCGCCGCTGCTATTGCAGGCCAGAGCGAGCGCCTGGACGTGTTCCAGCGCCTGCGGCATGCCCCCTTCCCTGGCGGCCGGCTGCTGCGCACGCCACTGCTGGTGGCGGCGATGTCGTGGTACAAGCTGCGGGATGCGTTGTGGTGAAACAGTGAGCTGACACGGAGAGATTCCGAAGAACTGGCAATTCCCGGACCTCCACAGCATGTGAAGAGCACTCATCCAGAAGGGCGTGACGGAATTCTCATTTGATCGGCAGATCGCATCGGCAATTGCATTATCTATTTCATGCCGATACCGTCCCTCAGAACCGGGTCCCGCGGCGAATGGATGCTGACAGGGAACGTACTAGAGGGAGATGTGCGATTGAACTGGTGGAATGAAGGCCTGCAGTTGAAGTTGCGTATCCGCCCGGCGGGGCTGGTCCTTGCGCTGTTGTACGCCATCGCATGCTGGGCGTCTCGCCAGTTGTCGCTCGACCAGTTCTACCTGCCCGCCGGCGTCCGCGTGGCTGCGGTGCTGTTGTTCCCGCCTCGATGGTGGCCGTACCTGCTGCTGGGCGAATACGCCTACTTTGCGCAGATGCGCGTGCCAATGATCGAGAAGTATGGACTGGCCTGGATAGTGCTTGGTTCGGCACTGCTGATGCCTGCAGTGATGCTGATCGTGCATCTGCACCGGAAAATGATGGTGACCACGAAGAATGCATGGCTGATTTCAGTCGCGGCGGTTTCGGCACTGGTGGTCACGGCGCTCAATCTGATGTTGGCACATCTCCTGTGGCCGACACCGCCGGAGATGCCGGTGCTTGCGAGCATCGCGCGCCTGGTCGTTGGCGACTTCATCGGCATACTGACCCTTGCACCGCTTGCGTTGCTGTGGACACGCCGGACCGGCAACGCCCGTTGGACATCAGGTTTCGCCCCGCCTGCAGTCGCTGCCCTGACGCTGATGGCCATAATTGGCCTGTATGCCGCACAGCTGCCCTTGGACGAAGCCAACGCCAAGACATCGATGCAGCTGCTGATGGCGCTGCCGGTCGTCGTGCTCACCTGTCTGTATGGCTGGCGAGGTGCGGCGATCGGAGTACCGTCGCTCAACCTGATCATTGGCCTGACCACCCCAAGCCCCTACACGGGTGCGTTCGATCCAGCTGCGTTCGCGACCCAGCAGATCATGGCGGTCACCGGCGCTGCACTGCTGGTGTTAGGGTCGCGCATCACCCACTACTACCACCGTTCGCGATTGGGCGAAGTGGGTGAAAGGGATGCGCTCAAGCACGCGCGCAATTCACTGGTGGCAAGCGAGCTTGATCTCCGTGAGCGCGCGCGACACCTGAGGAAGCTGGGGGACGGCATCGACACCTCGCTCAGCGAGGTGGTGAATTGGCTCAATGCGCATGGCCATCCCACGATAGCGAACAGTCTCCTGCATATGGCTTCGGTCCATTCGCGACAGTTCCGCGAACAAACCAGCATGGTCTATCCCGCAGCACTGGAACATCTTGGGCTCTACGTCGCCCTGCAGGCCGGCGGCGTACGCGAAACCTGGGACCTGAGCCATCGCGTGATGCGCCCTCGATTGCTCGGCGATCCCTGTCAGCTCAGTGTCGGCCTGCAGCTGGCCGCCTATCGCGCCCTCACCGATGCCGTTTCGCTGTTGATCAACAGGGAATCCGGTCAGATCAGCATCCGCGTGCGTTGCGGCAGGAGAGGAGGACGCCGCGGCATCCTGATGACGGTCGCACTGCTGGATTCATACCGCAGCCTGTCACCGTCAACCGTCACCGCCACGGTCGAGCGCTTGGCTGGCCGCACGATTGCCTATGGCGGAACAGTGCAGTGCCATCGGAATCGGATACGGATGGCGATGGTGGAGACGGGTGACTCCGCCGCCATCGGCATTGCATCGTTCAGCGCTATGGATTACGTGACCACCTCCGGGCAGGGAAGCTCGCAGACCCAGATCTGATTGCCGGTGTCCGCCAGAGGGCCGGCCCTACAATAATCGCCCTCTGCCGCGTTCATCGCGGCAAGCGCAGCGGCGCAGGATATCCCGACACCGCTGCGCACTTCTACGTCTTTACGGTGTTTCAACCGACCAGATGACCTCGCCGCCACTACGATAACGCACCAGCGAAAAATCGCTGCCGCTGTAGATCTGCGAGCGGCTGGCGCCTGCCGGTATCTGGATCTTCTGCTGGGGCAGCGAAACCTTGGTCGCATTGTTGCCTGCCGGCAGCACCCAGTAGGTCCCCCCTGCGTTGCCGATAATCAGCTGCACGTTTCCGAGGAGGTCGTTCACCTGCAAATAGGTAATGCCATCACGCTGGAATCCATACAGCTGCCAGCTGGGGTCCTGGCTGAGATTGACCGCAGCCGGACTGGCCTGCCCCAACCCAGCCGTAGCCAATGGCTTTCCATGAAAATCCGAGGGACCGCCCGCGATTGCCGGGGCAGCGGCAATCATCAGCAATCCAGTAGCCGCACCAAAACATGAAAATCGCACAGTGACCTCCAGGTCGAAGTTGAAATCGAGAACCTCCAGCTGATACTAACCGCTTCCCATCTGAGCAATGGGCCAAACGACGAGCACGGACGTTTTCGTCCTAAAGTTACACCCGAAACCGCCGCTATCCGTGCCGAGCCCTCCTTCGTGAGCCACCGCATCATGCCCGTCCTGCCGCAGGCCGCCGTCGATGGCGACCTGGCCGATCCCCTGCCACAGCGGATCCTGCTGGTCGAAAATTCCCGTGCGTTCACCGGCATGCTGCGCGAAGCCATCGAACAGCGCCTGGAACTGCCGGTGGTGATCGCTTCCACCCTCGCCGAGGCCGATCGCCTGCTCAGCGAAGGTGCCGGCTGGTTCCTGGTGCTGACCGGGCTGGTGCTGGCCGACGGCGACCGTGATGCGGTGGTCGAGTTCTTCCTCAAGCGCGACCTGCCAACGGTGGTGGTCAGCGGCGTGTACGACGAGGACCTGCGCAAGCGCGTGCTGCAGCAGCAGATCATCGATTACGTGCTGAAGAACACCCCCGGCAGCATCGATTACCTGGTGTGGCTGGTGCAGCGGCTGGAACGCAACCGCCGCATCGCCGCGCTGGTGGTGGACGATTCGCCGTCTGCGCGTGGCTACGCTGCGGCCCTGCTGCGCATGTACGGCCATGAGGTGCATGAAGCCGCCGACGGCAACGAGGGCCTGGCTGCGATCGAGGCGCATCCGGCAATCCGCCTGGCGGTGGTCGATCAGGAAATGCCCGGCATGCAGGGCGTGGAGTTCACCCGCCGCCTGCGTACCCTGCGCTCGCGCGACAAGGTGGCGGTGATCGGCATCTCCGGCAATACCGATGCCTCGCTGATCCCACGCTTCCTTAAGAACGGTGCGAACGACTTCCTGCGCAAGCCGTTCTCGCGCGAGGAGTTTTTCTGCCGCGTCTCGCAGAACGTGGACCAGCTGGAGCTGATCGGCACTCTGCAGGATCTGGCCACCCGCGACTTCCTCACCGGGCTGCCCAACCGACGCTTCTTCCTGGAACAGAGCCAGCGCCAGCTGCCACAGCTGCAGCTGCATGGCCAGTGCGTGGCGGTGGCGATGATCGACATCGACCACTTCAAGCACATCAACGACACGCACGGCCACGAGGCCGGCGATGATGCGCTGCGCTCGGTGGCCGGCGCGGTGGCCGCACATGCACGCAGCCAGGACCTGATCGCACGCTTCGGTGGCGAGGAGTTCTGCCTGCTGGTGCCGGACATGGAACAGGACGAGGCGCTGCTGTACTTCGAGGAACTGCGCCAGCGCATCGCCGCGCTGGAAGTGGACATCGGCACCGCCACCCTGCGCATGACCGTGAGCATCGGCCTGTGCTGCCTGCGCCCGCAGCGTGATGCACTGCACCGGTTGATCTCCGAGGCCGACCGCCAGCTGTACCTGGCCAAGGCCGGTGGCCGCAACCGGGTCAGCTGCACCACGGTGGCCAGCCCGCTGCGCCCACGCGAGCCTGCCCTGCCCTGACCGGCCCGCTTTGATCCAGATCAACGCCGCACCCGCGCGGCAGTACTACAGTCGGCCCCGACATACGCATGAAGGGGAGCCGGGGATGGCACTACTGGTTTGGCAGGACGATCTGAACATCGGCATCGATGTGATCGACCAACAACACCGCCGCATCATCGAGATGCTCAACCACCTGCACGTGGCACAGGCCAGCATGCAGCGTGCGGCGGTGGGTGAAGTGATCGACGAAGTGGTGGACTACACCCTGTCGCACTTCGCGTTCGAGGAAGAGCTGATGGAAGAGGCGGGCTATCCGTTCTGTGCCGCGCACAAGCGCGTGCACGAGGTCTTCATCAAGCGGGTATCGGAATACCGCATGCGCTTCCAGGCCGGCGAGGACATCAGCGATGAACTGCGCACCATGCTCTCGCGCTGGCTGTTCAACCACATCCGCGGCGATGACCAGGCCTATGCCGAACAGGTCAAGGCGCACCTGAACCACTTTGCCCGCGAACACCAGGGTGGCGGCTGGCTGGGGCGCACGCTCAAGCGCTTCTTTGGTTGAGCCGCAGGGCGCGCCTGTGCAGTGCTACCAGCGCGCACAGGGTAGCTACCGCAGTCAGGCACAGGTAGTAGCCGACCGCGACCAGGCCGAAGCGTTCCGCCAGCCAGGTGGCCAGGTACGGCGCCGGCGCCGCACCCAGAATGCCGGCCAGGTTGAATGACAGCGAGGCGCCTGTGTAGCGCACTTCCACCGGGTAGATTTCGGCCAGGAAGGTGCCACAGGGGCCGTAGGTCAGCCCCATCAGGAACAATCCCAGGCACAGGAACGCAGTGACCAGCCATGGGCTGTGCGGCTGGAACAGCGGTGCGAACAGCACGCCGAAGCCGACAATCAGCACGCTGGCGACGATCATGGTGCGACGCGTCCCCCAGCGGTCGCCATAGCGCGCCGACAGCGGGATGCCCAGCGCGAAGAACAGCATGCCGGCCATCTGCATCAGCAGGAACTGCTCGCGGCTGTAACCCAGCACCGCCGTGCCATGGCCGAGGCTGAACACGGTCATCAGGTAGAACAGCACGAAGGTGGCGAACGCGCCCAGGGTACCCAGCAGCATCGGCACCGGGTGGTCACGCAGCACCGTCCACATCGGCAGCCGCACCGGTGCTTTGCGCTCCAGCGCCTGCCTGAAATCGGGGGTCTCGTGGATGTTCAGGCGCACCCACAGGCCAAGGCCGACCAGCAGCGCGCTGGCCACGAACGGAATGCGCCAGCCCCACTGCAGGAAGTCACCCTGGCTCAGGCAACGGCCCAACACCAGGAAGATGCCGGCCGACAACAGGAAGCCGAGTGGCGCGCCCAGCTGCGGGAACATGCCGTACCAGGCGCGCTTGCCCGGCGGAGCGTTCTCAGTGGCCAGCAGCACCGCCCCGCCCCACTCGCCACCCAGCCCCAGGCCCTGGCCGAAGCGGCACAGCGCCAGCAACGCAGGGGCCCACAGGCCAATCTGTGCATGGGTGGGCAACAGGCCGATCAGCACCGTGGACAGGCCCATGGTCAGCAGCGCGGCCACCAGCGTGGCCTTGCGGCCGATACGGTCACCGAAGTGGCCGAACACTGCCGAGCCCACCGGGCGCGCGATGAACGCGACCGCGAACGTTGCCAGTGACTGCAGCAGCGCCGCCTGCTCGCTGCTGTCCGGGAAGAACAGGTGCGGGAACACCAGCACGGCGGCCGTGGCGTAGATGTAGAAATCGAAGAATTCGATGGTGGTGCCGATCAGGCTGGCCAGCAGGACACGACGGGGGGAATTCACGGACGGCGCGGCAGCGGTGATCGTCGACATCGGCAACACGGGTAACGGCGGATCGCCCGATTCTGCCACGGGCCGATGGCCGCACGGGGCGATGGTTTCAGCCGACACCGATGCCAACGGAATTTTTCGGGCCACCCGCTAGGCTGCGCCACCGGTCCCTGCATGGACGCTTTGCCGATGACTGCAGTCGCGCTGTCGTGGTCCGATTCGCCGAAGCTGCCGCGGATGGCGGCGTGGCTGGTGGTACTGCTGGTGCATGGCGGGCTTGCTCTGTGGCTGCTGGACAGCGGCCGGATCGAACTGCGCAGCGACGACGGCCCACGGATCTTGCTGCGTTGGCTGCCACCGGAACTGCCGACGCCGGTAGCCAAGCAGCCCACCTTGCCCTCCGCACAGATGACGCGTCCGGCCGCATCGGTGATGCCCCGCCCTGCCCCGGTTGCGCAGGCAGACAGCGCCCAGCCTGCCGCGGAAAACGCGGCTGCGGTGGCGCCACTGATCCTGAGTCTGCCTGCGGGCAGCATCGACGGTGGTGACGGCATCAGCGCTGCGGGTGTCGCTCCGCGTCTTATTGGTCGCCGCGAGATACACCCGGCATTCGCGGCGCGCCGCAACTACTTCCCGATCCGTCGGCAGATGACCCCCGAGCAGATCGTGCATGGCGTCGCGCAACTGCTGGGTTTGTGGCCACCGGGCTACATCGTCGACCCGTGCGAGCTGGGCAAGCAGGACATGGACTATTTCCAGAACGCCGTCGAAGAAGCCGACCGCGACATGCTGCGTGCGGCGGTGCTGCAGGTGAGCGCGCGTTGCCGGTAGTCGCATTACTGTGGCGTCGAGCTTGCTCGACGGCTTTTCGCATTTTGTAGAGCCGAGCCATGCTCGGCTGCATTTCGCGAAGAGCAGTCGAGCATGGCTCGACTCTACAAAGAGCAAACAGCAGCCGAGCGTGGGCTCGGCTCTACGAAAAGCGCTCGGCGGGCGCGTCGTTACAACTGGATCCAGGTGGCCTTGATCTCGCTGTACTTGTCGAACGCATGCAGCGATTTGTCCCGGCCGTTGCCGGACTGCTTGTAGCCACCGAACGGGGCGGTCATGTCACCACCGTCCCAGCCGTTCACCCAGACGCTGCCGGCGCGCAGCTGGCGTGCGACACGATGGGCGCGGCCCAGGTCACGCGTCCACAGGCCCGCCGCCAATCCATAGCGGCTGTCATTGGCCACGCGCACCGCTTCGGCCTCGTCGTCGAAACCAAGCACGGCCAGCACTGGCCCGAACACTTCCTCGCGTGCCAACGCGTGGTCCGGACGCACCTGGTCGAACACCGTGGGCTGCACGTAGCAGCCGCCGGACTCCACCTCGGCCCGATGGCCCCCCATCAGCAGACGAGCGCCCTCGCCTTCGGCACGGGCGATATCGGCCAGCACCTTGTCCACGTGCGCGGCGTCGACCAGCGCACCCATCGGTGCATCGGCCTCCAGTGGATGGCGGGGCTGCATGTGCTGGCCATAGGCAATCACCTGGTGCACGAAGTCCTCACGGATCGAGCGCTGCACCAGCAGCCGCGAGCCAGCGGTGCAGACTTCGCCCTGGTTGAAGAAGATGCCCTGCGCCACGGCCTTGGCCGCTGCGTCCAGGTCCGGCGCGTCGGCGAACACCAGGTGGGGGCTCTTGCCACCGCATTCCAGCCAGACCCGCTTGAGGTTGGACCGTCCTGCATACTCCAGCAGCTTCGCACCGGTGGCGGTGGAACCGGTGAAGGCCAGCACGTCCACATCCATGTGCAGCGCCAAGGGCTCGCCCACGCGCGCACCATGGCCGGGCAGCACGTTCAGCACTCCGTCCGGCAGGCCCGCCTCGGCCGCCAGCGCCGCCAGCCGCAACGCCGACAGTGGCGAACGCTCGGACGGCTTGAGGACCACCGAATTGCCCATCGCCAGTGCCGGCGCGATCTTCCAGCAGGCCATCAGCAACGGGAAATTCCATGGCACGACCGCCGCCACCACGCCGGCAGGCTCGCGCGTGACCAGCCCCAGCTCGTGTGGGCCGGTCGGCGCGATTTCCCCGTACAGCTTGTCCACCGCTTCGGCGGTCCAGGCCAGGCAGCGCACCACGCCGGGCAGGTCGATACGGCGTGCGTCGCGCACCGGCTTGCCCATATCCAGGGTTTCCAGCAGCGCCAGCTCATCGGCGTGCTTCTCCACCAGCGCGGCCAGCGCCAGCAACACGCGCTTGCGATGCGCCGGGCTGGCCTGCGACCAGTGGCCCGCATCGAAGGCACGCCGCGCCGCCAGCACTGCGCGCTCCACGTCCTGTGCATCGCAGTCGGCGACCGCCGCGAGCACACGGCCATCGATGGGGCTGATGCAGTCGAAGCGGGCGCCGCTGGCGGCGTCGGTGTAGCGGCCATCGATGAAGGCCTGGCCGGGCATCGAAAGCTGCTGCGACAACGCCTGCCAGTGGCTGCGGTGGGGAAAGTCGGCCATGTCGGGCTCCTCGCAACAGTTTCCCCGGTTATACCGGCGTGGCCGCGACTCCACTGTGACGCGGCTGCGCTACATTCACCCCATCGGACCCCGATGGAGCTGGCATGAAACGTTCCGCGAGCGACCTGCACGACCTGGTCACCCAGCGCCCGGAATCCCTGGACGCGTACTGGATGCCGTTCACCGCCAATCGCCAGTTCAAGGCCGCACCGCGTGTGCTGGCGCGCGCCGAGGGCATGCACTACGAGGATGTCGACGGCCGCCACATCCTCGACGGTACCGCCGGCCTGTGGTGCTGCAACGCCGGCCACGCGCGGCCGCGCATCGTCGAGGCCATCGTCGATCAGGCACGCACGCTGGATTACTCGCCCGCCTTCCAGATGGGATCGCCACCAGCATTCGCGCTGGCAGAGCGCCTGGCGGCGCTGGCACCGGGCGCGCTCAACCATGTGTTCTTCACCAATTCCGGCTCGGAGGCGGTGGATACCGCGATGAAGATCGTGCTGGCCTACCACCGCCAGCGCGGCGAGGGCCAGCGCACGCGCTTCATCAGCCGCGAGAAGGCCTACCACGGCGTCGGCTTCGGCGGCATGGCACTAGGCGGCTTGCCCAACAACCGCAGGGCGTTCGGCCTGCAGCTGGGCGGCGTGGACTACCTGCGCCACACCCTGGACCTGCAGCGCAATGCATTCAGCAGGGGCCTGCCGCGCCAGGGCGCTGAACTGGCCGACGACCTGGAGCGGCTGATCGCGCTGCATGACGCCTCGACCATCGCGGCGGTCTTCGTCGAGCCCATCGCTGGGTCCGCCGGGGTCATCCTGCCGGCGCCGGGCTACCTGCAGCGCCTGCGCGAGCTGTGCGATCACCACGGCATCCTGCTGGTGTTCGATGAGGTCATCACCGGCTTCGGCAGGGTCGGCATGCCCTTCGCCGCACAGCGCTTCGGGGTCACCCCCGACCTGCTGACCTTCGCCAAGGCGGTCAGCAACGGCGCGGTGCCGCTGGGCGGCGTGCTGGCCAGCGATGCGGTGCACGCTACGCTGATGCAGGCGCCACCGCAGGCCATCGAGCTGTTCCACGGCTATACCTACTCTGGTCACCCGCTGGCCTGTGCGGCCGCGCTGGCCACTCTGGAGGTCTACGCCGAGGAGCGCCTGTTCGAGCGGGCCATCGAACTGGGCGAATACTGGCAGGAACGGCTGCATGCGCTGCAGGGCCTGCCCAACGTGATCGACATCCGCAACTTCGGGCTGGTCGGGGCGGTCGAGTTGGCGCCACGCCGGGACATGCCCGGCAGCCGCGGCTACGAGGTGTTCCGGCGCTGCTTCCACGATGGCCGGCTGCTGGTGCGCTGTACCGGTGACATCATCGCGCTGTCGCCCCCGCTGATCGTGGACAAGGCGCAGATCGACCAGATCACCGGCACGCTGGGCGAGATGATCCGGGCCACCGCCTGAGCCCTGGCCGGCGGCGGCGAGCGGGTACAATGGGCGGTTCCGCTCCTGCTCGCTGCCGTGCCCATGGATATCGTCGTCAAAGAAGAACTCAAGGCCTATATCGACCCGCTGACTGCGGACGAACATGACGCGCTGGAGCGCAGCATCCTGGCCGATGGCTGTCGTGACGCGCTGGTGCTGTGGGGCAACGTACTGGTCGACGGCCACAACCGCTTCGGCATCTGCCAGAAGCATGGCCTGCCCTTCAACACCGTACAGAACACCCGCTTCCAGAGCATGGAAGACGTGCACCTGTGGATGATCGAGCAGCACCTGGGCCGTCGCAGCGTGTCCGACTTCCAGCGCGGCGTGCTGGCGCTGCGCAAGCGCGACATCCTGGCCGCCCGCAAGCAGGTCGAGCAGGCCCAGCTGCAGCGCGAGAGCGACGGCACCGCGGACATCACCGACGAAGGCGGCGAAGACAGCCCGCCGTGGGAGCCGGCCCCGAAGCTCAGCCGTGCTGAGCTGGCCCGCGAAGCCAAGCTGAGCACCAGCCAGGTCGGCATGATCGAGCGCATCCATGCCCAGGCTGCACCCGAAGTGGTGGAGGCGGTGAAGGCCGGCGTGATCTCGATCAGCGCCGCTGCGGCCGTGGCCGACCTGCCCGAAGAGGAGCAGCGCGCTGCCGCCGCCGGTGGCAAGGACGAGCTGAAGCAGGCCGCCAAGCGCGTGCGCGAGTCCAAGCGCAAGCCGCGCGCGCCGAAGCCGGAAGCAGCCGAGATGGATTTCGAGGAGGCAAATGAGGACGAGATCGCCAGCCGCGACGCCGAAGTGCTGTTGGCGCTGGAACAGCTGGGCGAGGATGCCCCGGCCCTGCGCCGCCGCGTGGTCGCGTTGACCCGCGAGAACGACACCCTGCGCGCGCAGCTGGCCGCGCTGCGCAAGCAGCTGGAAGCGCTTTAAAAAACGCGAACCTCTCATGTAGAGCCGAGATCCTATGTTCGGCTGCGGTCTGCCGCGCGCAAGGCAGCCGAGCATGGGCTCGGCTCTACAGGCAGGCATCACCGGGCTGCGGTTAGACTCGTGCAATGACGCCTGCCCACGATCCGCGCCGCGCCCAGCTGCGGCGCCTGAAAGCCCTCGCATTGGGCCTGCTGCTGTTGATGCTGGCCGGATTCGCGATCAGCCACTGGCAGGGCGAGCGCGGCATCTGGGCCTGGGTTTCGGCCTTCTGCGAGGCTGCTGCGGTCGGCGCGCTGGCCGACTGGTTCGCAGTCGTTGCGCTGTTCCGGCGGCCAATGGGCCTGCCGATTCCGCACACCGCGATCATCCCGCGCAGCAAGGAACGCATCGGCGACAGCCTGGCGCTGTTCGTGCGCGACCAGTTCCTGGAGCCGGGTGTGCTGCTGGCCAAGCTGCAGGTGTTCGATCCGGCCAGCCGCCTCGGCAGCTGGCTGGCCGACCCGGCACGCTCGCGCATGCTGGCCGACATGGCCCGCGGCTGGGCGCTGCAGGCGCTGGATTTCTTCGACGAAACCGCCGTGCGCCGGCAGCTGCACGCCTTTGTGGTGCAGCAGCTGCGGCAGTGGAATGCCGCCGCCACCGCCGGTGAGCTGCTGGCCCTGCTGACCGCCGATGGGCGCCACCAGCGCGTGCTGGACGAGGGCCTGCAGCGCCTGGGACGCTGGCTGGAGCAGCCGGAAGTGAAGGAGCGCGCCTCGCAGCTGATCGTGCGTTACATCCAGCGCGAATGGCCGACGCTGTCGAGCACGGTGAACTGGGTCAAGCCGATCGACGAGATCGGCGACAGCCTGGCCGAACGCCTGGCCCGCGCGGTGCTGGAAGAGCTGCAGCAGGTGCTGGCCGAGCCGCAGCATCCGCTGCGCCAGGACTACGAGACCTGGTTGCAGAACTACGTGCAGCGCCTGCGCGAGGATCCGGCGCTGGCCGAGCGCATCGAGCAGCTCAAGCAGGACATGATCGACCACCCGGCCCTGCAGGAGTACGTGCAGGGGCTGTGGGCGCGCATCCACGCCAGCCTGCGGGCGGACCTGCAGCGCGAGGATTCGGCGCTGGTCGGCCACCTGCAGCGCAGCCTGGGTTCGCTCGGTGCCAGCCTGCAGGCCGACCCGGCGCTGCGCGAGGCACTGAACCAGCATCTGATGGAAGGTGCGCAGCGCCTGACCGGGCGCCTGCGCGAGGGCGTCACCACGCATATCGCGCAGACCGTGAAGGGCTGGGACGAGCGGCACCTGGTCGAACAGCTGGAACTGAGCGTGGGCCGTGACCTGCAGTTCATCCGCTTCAACGGCACCCTGGTCGGCGGGCTGATCGGCCTGCTGCTGCACGCTGCGACGGTCCTTTTCCACTTCTGAAGCCTCCCTGCACGGGAGCGGGTGCCGTCACGCTTGATTAACGAAATGCGAATGCCTATCATTTGCTAATCGGTTGTACGCTTAGCCAAGCGGGGCACGGAAGCACGCACCCACCCGCCCCTTCGCCCGTGTACATCCCCCGACTACCGGGTCGCCCGCACTGCGCGGGTGGCGCACCGTCGATGGGACTCGCTGGGCGACGTGCGCGGAGCGCGCGGTTGCTGCGTCTGCGCATTCCATCGCCTGTTTCGTCCTGCATGGAATCGCACCGATGGCAATGCCGCTCAACCTTCCTCGTCCCTCTCTGCTGGCCCTGGCCGTGACCGCACTGATGATCGCTCCGCTGGCACACGCCGACGGCACCGCTGAATCTTCCGCGCGCACGCTGGACACCGTGAAGGTGACCGCCGATGGCGAGATTCCGAACAGCTACACGGTGAAGAACGCGCGCAGCGCGACCAGGCTGGACCTGTCGTTGCGCGAGACGCCACAGTCGGTGACCGTGATCACCCGCCAGCGCCTGGACGACATGGGCCTGTTCTCGCTGTCGGACGTGATGGGCCAGGTGACCGGCGTCAGCGTGTCGGTCACCGACAGCGAGCGCATCAACTATGTTTCGCGCGGCTACACCATCGACAATTTCCAGATCGACGGCATGCTCAACACGTTCGGTGGCTCGGTCAAGACCAACACCGACAGCGTGATCTACGAGCGTATCGAGGTGATCCGTGGCGCCACCGGCCTGACCACCGGCGCCGGCGATCCCTCCGGCACCATCAGCATGATCCGCAAGCGCCCCACCGACACCTTCCAGATGGGCGCCAACCTCACCGTGGGACGCTGGGGCAACCGCCGCCTGGAAGCCGATCTCGGTGGTCCGGTTGCCTGGGACGGCCGCATCCGTGCGCGCGTGGTCGCGGCCAAGCAGCAGAGCGATTCATTCCGTGATGTCTATGCGCTCGACAGGGATGTGTTCTACGGCATCGTGCAGGCCGACCTGAGCGACAGCGCGCTGTTCGAAGTGGGCTACGAATACCAGTCGCCGCGTACCACCGGCGTGACCTGGGGCGTGGTGCCGTACTGGGGCGCCGATGGCACGCCAGCCAACCTGCCTCGCTCGACCAACCTGTCGGCCTCGTGGAGCGCCTGGCCGATCGTGGAGAAGACCAGCTTCGCGCGGCTGGAGCAGCAGCTCGGCAACGGCTGGTCGGTGAAGGGCAATATCAGCCACGCCGTGCGTGATACCGACGGCAGCGTCTGGTACGGCGCCGCCGGCAATCCGCGTGCCGATGGAACCGGCGTCACCGCCTACATCTCTCACTTCAACGAGCACAGCACGATGGACGTGTTCGACGTCAACGTCGGCGGCCCGTTCCAGCTGTTCGGTCGCGAGCACGAACTGGTGTTCGGCCTGGGCCAGTCGGTGCGCAAGGGCGAGTCGGAAGGCATGGACTTCGACTACGACGATGCCTATGCCGTGGTGCCGGACTGGCGCCACTGGACCGGCAATGTGCCGGTGCTGCCGGTGACCCGCCTGGGCAGGCTGTCTTCGCAGAATGAACTGCGCCAGCGCGCAGCCTACGTTGCCGCGCGGCTGCGCCTGGCCGACCCGCTGCTGGCGGTGGCAGGCGCGCGCTACGGCAGCTGGGAAACCCGCAGCTGGGCCTATGGCTACGATGCCAATGGCAACCGCAATCGCACCACCCGCACCGGCTACAGGCCGGACGACATGCTCACCCCGTATGCCGGCCTGGTCTTCGACTTCAATTCGATCTTCAGCGGCTATGTCAGCTACACCGACATCTTCAAGCCGCAGAACTACCGCGACCGCAATGGCAACTACCTGGAGCCGGTGGTCGGCAACATGTACGAAGCAGGCGTCAAGGCCGAGTTCTTCGGCGGCCTGCTCAATGCCTCGGCCGCCGTGTTCGAGGGCAAGCAGGACAACGTCGCCGAGATCGATGATTCGGTGCCGGTGAACTCGCTGCCCGACGGCAGCCAGGCCTACCGCTCCACCGGCAAGGGCAACAAGGTCAAGGGCTGGGAGATCGAAACCCAGGGCAGCATCGGCGAGCAGTGGAACGTCTCGGCCGGTTTCGCCCACACCGTCATCCGCAACAAGGACGGCGTGCTGCAGCGGACCACCGCCCCGCAGGATACCTTCCGGCTCAACACCAGCTGGCGCCCTGGCGGTATCGACGGCCGCTTCTGGCTGGGTGGTGGCGTGACCTGGCAGAGCAGCATCTGGAACACCAGCACCAAACCCGACCGCAGCAAGGCCAGGATCATCCAGGACGCGTTCTACCTGGTCAACCTCGCCGGCGGCTACCGCTTCAACGAGAACTTCAGCGCCCAGCTGAACATCAACAACCTGCTGGACAAGAAGTATTTCAACAACGTCGGTTTCTACAACGGCGTGTACTGGGGCGAACCACGCAATGTCACCGTGACGCTGCGCTGGAAGCTCTGACCCTGATGGATGGCACCGGTTCTGCGACCGGTGCCAGGCCAGGGATGGCCTCCTCCGGCGCACTGCGGTGCGCCGGCCCTCTTCCACTGAAACCTGCAGGAACGCCGTGGACCGCTCGCCCGTAACCGCCAGCCCCCGCACCTTGTTCTCCAACCCGCGCTGGGGCGTGCTGTCACGCTCGTTGGCTGCGATCTTCGGTGGCTACGCGCTGGCCTCGATGACCAGTGTGTTCTGCGCAGTGGCGCTGCCCGGCGCGCGCGGCCAGACCGTGCTGACCGGCATGCTGCTGGCGATCCTGGTCGCCGCCTGCGCGGCGTTGTGGGCGTTCGCCACCCGCAGCGCGCTGCGCGCCTGGGTCGGCATCCTCGCCCCCGCTCTGCTGATGGCTGCCATCGCGCGCATGCTGGGGGCCTGGGCATGAAGAACGGATTCCGCCAGTCGATGGCCTGGCTGCACACCTGGACCGGCCTGCTGGTCGGCTGGTTGCTGCTGCTGATCTTCATGGCCGGCACCGCCAGCTACTACCGCGAGGAAATCAGCCGCTGGATGCGCCCGGAGCTGCCGTCCAGCAACGTCAGCATCGACGTGGCCGCGCAGCGCGCGGTGGCCTACCTGCAGGCCAATGCGAGCCACGCCGAGAACTGGTTCGTCACCCTGCCGCAGCCGCGCAACCCGGCCATGCAGATGTTCTGGCGGCTGCCACCGGAACTGGCCGACCCCAGCCGTGGCCGCCGCGGTGGCTTCGGCGACGCCACGCTGGACCCGAACAGCGGCCAGGCACTGAAGGCGCGCGAGACCCGTGGAGGCGACTTCTTCTACCGCCTGCACTTCGACCTGCACTACATCCCGGTGTACTGGGCGCGCTACCTGGTCGGGTTCTGCGCGATGTTCATGCTGGTGGCGATCATCACCGGCGTGATCACCCACAAGAAGATCTTCAAGGACTTCTTCACCTTCCGCAAGGACAAGGGCCTGCGCTCCTGGCTCGACTTCCACAACGTCAGCGCGGTGATGGCGCTGCCGTACCACGCGATGATCACCTACACCGGCATCGTCACCCTGATGATCATGTACCTGCCGTGGGGAGTGAAGGTCGCCTACCCCCAGGACGAGGACAAATTCATCAGCGAGGCTTTCGGCGGCCTTCCGGAAGTGACCTCGCCCGCCGAGGGCCGCGCCACGCCGCTGCCGATCGCACAGTTGCTGGACAGCGCACGCGCGCATTGGCACGGCGTGGAGGTGGCCGGTTTCACCGTGTCCAATCCGGGGGCGGCCAATGCGGTGATCGACATCCGCCAGCGCGATGGCAAGCGCCTGTCCATCGACACCCCGGCCGTGCGTTACGACATGGTCAGCGGTGCTCTGCTTGAGGAAACGCCGCCATCGGGCGGTGCCACCGCCACCCGTGGTGTGCTGTACGGCCTGCACCTGGCGCGTTTTGCGGACTGGGGCCTGCGTGCACTGTTCTTCCTGTCCGGTCTGGTGGGCTGCCTGATGGTCGCCAGCGGCGTGGTGCTGTGGGCGGTGAAGGAACGACCGAAGCATGCCAAGAGTGGACGCACCGGCTTCGGCCTTCGCCTGGTCGATGCGCTCAACATCGGCACCGTGGCTGGCCTGCCGATCGCCTTCGCGGCGTACTTCTGGGGCAACCGCCTGCTGCCGCTGGACATCGCCGAGCGCGCGAGTGCGGAGGCCAACGTATTCTTCTACGCTTGGGCCGGCGCGCTGCTGGCCGCCTTCATCTGGCCGAAGCGAATGATGTGGGCGTGGCAGCTCTACCTGGGCGCGGCCGCGTTCGCACTGGTGCCGGTGGTCAATGCGTTGACCACGCATGCGCACCTGGGCAACACCCTGCGCAACGGCGACTGGGTACTGGCCGGCGTCGATCTTTCGATGATCGTCTTCGGCGCAATGCTGGCGATGTGCGGCTGGCGCATGCAGCGCTGGACGCCACCGCTGAGCGCGGCCGAGAAGAAGAAGCGTGCGGCGGCGGCGGCGCCAGTGGCTGTGGTCGAAACCGCCGAAGCGGAGGCCAGTGCATGATGCTGCTGGCGTTGACCCTGTCGTTTTCCGCGTTCACCGCGCTGTCGCTGGCGATGGAAAGACACCAGTACGACCTGCACGGCAAGGCTGCGGCCAGCCCGGCACGGCGCACGCAGTGGCGGGTGCTGGGCTGGGCCCTGCTGACGGTGGCGTTCGCGTTGTGCGTGGCCGATCACGGCTGGGCGATGGGCCCGGTGCTGTGGCTGGGCGCAATGACCATGTGCGGCGTGGCACTCTCGTTCGGGCTGTATCCGTACCGGCCGAAGTGGATCGCACCGCTGGCGATCACGCTGCCGGCGCTGGGGCTGGTGGTGGCGTTGCTGTAACCGCCATCCAGGCATGGCGTGGATCTACTGAACAACCATCCAGGCATGGCGTGGATCCACCGGCCAGACAGGGGTAGTGCCGGCCGCTGGCCGGCACCTCATGAACCCTTTGCGGATCTGACACCGTTGCCGGCCAGCGGCCGGCACTACCGGGCTTACCCCAGCCGCTTCAGTTCCCATGCGCGGTGGATGCGCGCGTTGCGCTCGAAATCCGGACCGATGGTGCGTGCGGTGATCTCGCGGCACTGGGCGAATTCGGCGATGGCGTTCTCTTCCAGCTTGAAGCGGCGGAAGTTGTTGGAGAAGTACAGCACGCCACCCGGTGCCAGCCGGGCCACCGCCGCCCGCAGCAGCTTCACCTGTTCGCGCTGCACGTCGAAATCATCGGCGCGGGCGGAGTTGGAGAAAGTCGGTGGATCACAGAAGATCACGTCGTACTGGCCGCGGTCGCCTTCCAGCCAGGCCATCGCGTCGGCCTGGACCAGCAGGTGCTGGTTGCCGCCCTGCCCGTTCAGCGCAAGGTTGTCGTAGCACCACTGCAGGTAGGTGGCCGACAGGTCGACGCTGGTGGTGCTGGCGGCACCGGCCACGGCGGCCTGCACGCTGGCCACGCCGGTGTAGCAGAACAGGTTCAGGAAACGCTTGCCACGCACCTGCTCGGCCATCATCCGGCGCAGCGGGCGATGGTCAAGGAACAGGCCGGTGTCCAGGTAGTCGAACAGGTTCACCTGCAGCAGTGCATGGTTCTCGCGCACCACGATGAACTCGTCACGCTGCTCGAAGCGGCCGTACTTGCTGCCGCCCTTGCCGCGCTCGCGCGACTTCATCGACACCTGCTCCGGCGGCACGCCGAATACTTCGCGCGCGGCGGCCAGCAGCTCGTTGCGGCGGCGGCGCACGTCGTTCTCGGGAATCGCCGCCGGTGCCGCGTACTCCTGCACATGCAGGAAGGTGCGGCGCTTGCCCCCGTCTTCCTCGTAGACATCAATGGCCGCCGCGTACTCCGGCAGGTCGGCGTCGTAGGCGCGGAAGCAGGTGATGTCCTCGCGGGCACGCCAGCTCTTGAACTTCTTCAGGTTCTTGCGCAGCCGGTTGGCCACCATCTGCGCGCCTTCGCTCAGCTCGCGCGGCTGTGCCGGATCACGACCCGGCACGGCAATCGGATCGCAGACGATCAGCGCGCATTCCAGCGCACCGTTGAACATCTGGTACTTCTTGCTGGCGCGCAGGCCAGTGGCGAAGGCCAGCTCGTCATTGCCGCACAGCAGGCTGGCACGCCACTGCGGCACGGCCTTCTGCAGGGCATTGCCCAACGCGCGGTACAGCGCCGGATCGGCAGCCAGGCGTTCGTCGTACGGCGGGTTACAGACCACCGCTCCGATCTCCTGTTCGGGCGCGGCCAGGTCGGCGACATCGGCGCGGGTGAAGCGGATCGCGTGGGCGACGCCGGCAACCTCTGCATTCTCGCGGGCGGCCTGGATCGCGGCCGGGTCGATATCGCTGCCATGGATGACCGGCTTCAGCGCGGCCAGGCCGGCCGCTTCGCGCTCGCGTGCTTCGCTCTGGATGGACTTCCAGGCCGCCTTGTCGAAGCCCAGCCAACGGCTCGGCGGCAGGCTGCCATGCCGCATCAGGCCAGGGGCGACGTCGGCGGCCATCAGTGCACCTTCGATCAGCAGCGTGCCGCTGCCACACATCGGGTCCAGCAGGCCGCCTCCGGCGGTGTGCAGGCGCGGCCACTGCGCGCGCAGCAGCAGCGCGGCGGCCAGGTTTTCCTTCAGCGGCGCCTCGTGGGCGGCACCGCGCCAGCCACGGCGATGCAGCGGGCCACCGCCGAGGTCGATCGACAGCGAAGCACGGCCCTTGCGCAGCGACAGGTTGACGCGCACATCGGGCAGGTCGGTGTTGACCGAGGGGCGCTCCAGGCCTTCATCACGCATCCGGTCGACGATGGCGTCCTTGATCCGCTGCGCGGCAAAGCGCGCATGGGTGATCTTGTCACCGGACACGTGTGCGTCCACCGCCAGGGTCATCTCCGGCGTGATGTGCTCGTGCCACGGCAGCGCACGCACGCCGTCATACAGGGCCTGCTCGTCCGGGCAGTCGAACTCGGCGATCGGCCACAGCACGCGGCTGGCCAGGCGCGACCACATCACGATCCGCAGCGCCTGCGCCAGTTCGCCCTCGGCGTTGACGCCGGCAATGGTGGCGGTGGCCTTGGCAAGGCCCAGGGCCGACAGTTCATCGGCAAGCAGGTATTCCAGGCCCTTGGCGCAGGAGACGAAGAATTTCACGGGGTCGGTTCGCAGGTGGTCGGGCGCGGCACAGGGGCCGGGCCGGTCGGAAAGGAGGGCCGTAGGCACGGCCGGCAGGCCCGCGCCGGGGGCGGCGGGGCTGCCATTGTAGTCAATGCGGGCGGGCGCGCCGTGCGCCCCGGCTTCACAGTTGCCGCAGCAGGCGCTCGAAGGCCTGCGCAGAGGCCTCCACGTGGCGCTCCAGGCGGTGGCCATCGTCAACCAGCAGCAACTGCGCCGAACGCGCCTGCGCCCAGGCAATCACGCCGGCAGCCGGTACCACGTCGTCATGCCAGGCCTGCACCACCGTGGTCGGCACCGCAGCGGCGTCCAGCGCCGGCATCGGGCCCATGGTGGTCGGCGGCACCATCAGGAACAGGCCGGCTACCGGCACCTGCAGCGAGGCGATGGCGGAAATGTAGGCGCCCAGGCTGGAGCCGGCCAGTACCACCGGCCCCTGACGGGCAGCGATGGCGGCGCGTTCAACCAGACGGCGCAGGCGGGTCGGCACGTCGCCCACCCGGCTGACCTCGCTCATCGCGTCCAGATCGGTGTAGTCGGGGCGCTCGTGGGTCCAGCCCAGGCGTTGGGCCACCTCGGCCAGCGCGGTGACCTTGGTCGCCTCCGGGCCGCTTTCGAAGCCATGGGAGAGGATGCAGTGGCCGCGACTCATGCGCGTGCTCCGTGGGCGCGGGCCAACCAGGAAAGAGAAGGCAGGTTCATGCCGCAATGCTAGCATCGCCGGATGCCCAACCCGCTCCTGCCCGGCCTGCAGCTGCAGCCCCTGCCCTACCACGACCGACTGCCGCTGCGCGATCCGGCCACGCTGGAGATGGTGGTGATCCACTGCACCGAGCTGCCCGATCTGGCGACGGCCCGCGAGTACGGCGAGCGCGTGCTGTATGACAGCGGTGCCGGCAACAGCGGGCACTTCTACATCGACCGCGATGGCAGCGTGGTGCAGTACGTTGCGCCCGAACGCGTGGCCCACCACGTGCGCGGCATGAACGCGCATACGCTGGGCATCGAGCTGGTCAATACCGGGCGCTACCCGCACTGGTTCGACAGCCGTCACCAGGCGATGGACGAGGCCTACACCGAGGCGCAACTGAAAGCGCTGGAGCGGCTGCTGCAGGCGCTGGTGGTGCGCTATCCGTCGCTGCAGCGGATTGCCGGGCATGACCAGCTGGACCTGGAGCAGGTGCCGGCCAGCGATGATCCGACGCTGAGGGTGGCACGCAAACGCGACCCGGGCCCGTTGTTCCCTTGGGCGCGGGTGCTGGCGAAGGTGCCGCTGCAGCCGGTTGGGTAAGCGGCAGGGCTGCGCCCTGCACCTGCGGTAGTGCCGGCCGCTGGCCGGCAACAGCAGGCTATCCATGGGATGGCAGGGTGGGCCCGGTTGCGGGGGACGCCGTAAATCCCCAGGCCGGCCCAGCCGCTGGCGGCTGTGCGTTCGGGCGCTCGCGAAGCAGTACTTCGCAAGCAAAGCGCCCTCACCCCTCGGGGCTTGGCCGCGGCATCCATGCCGCGGACACCCGCAACCGGACCCACCCCGCCTTCGACAGATTTCTGCCGCTGTTGGTGGGTGCCGACCGTTGGTCGGCACGGAGTCGAATCGATCGGAGGGTGCCTTTGTAGAGTCGAGCCGCGCTCCATGACCTGCGGGCGCCGATGATTTGAAGGCATCGCCATGCGCGTGGAGCCGGCCGCTCGGCTCTGGAGAGGCTCCGCGCTCGACTGCTTTCTGCTCGGATCGCTCAGGCGCCGGTCGCCACCGGGCGGCTGCTGTCGCTCACCCAGCCGCTCCAGGAGTCGGCATAGATGCGCGCGCCGCTCAGTCCTGCGCTTTCCATCGCCAGCAGCAGGTGGCAGGCGGTCACGCCGGAGCCGCACATCAGCACCACCTGCTGCGGATCGCGGTTGCCGATCACGCCCTGCAGTTCGGCGCGCAGTTCCTGTGCATCGCGCAGGCGGCCGTCGGCGACGTTCAACGCAAACGGGCGGTTGACCGCGCCGGGTACGTGGCCAGCGACCGGGTCCAGCGGCTCCACTTCGCCGCGGAAGCGTTCACCTGCGCGTGCGTCGACCAACCAGCCCGGTGCATGTTTCAGGCGCGCGGTGATTTCATCGGCGCTGGCGACCTGGGTGGTGTCGAAGCGGCCCGGGTAGGCAGGCAGCGCTGTCACTTCAGCCTGGCCGCTTTCCAACGCGTTACCGGCGGCCTGCCAGGCAGCGATGCCGCCGTCGAGCACAGCCACCTTGGTGTGCCCGATCAGGCGCAGCAGCCACCACAGGCGCGAGGCGGCCATGCTGCCGTCGCTGCCATCGTAGACCACCACCTGGGTGTCGAGGCCGATGCCCCACTGCCCCAGTTTCGCGGCAAAGGCATCGCTGTCGGGCAATGGATGGCGACCATGGCCGACGCGGCTGAGATCGGACAGATCACGGTTGAGATCGGCATGCACCGCAGTCGGTATGTGTCCTGCCAGGTACTGGCCGCCCGCAGCCTGCGGGTCCGCCAGCGAAGCACGCGCATCGACCACGCGCACGGCGGTACTGGCGGTGGCACGGGCGTCGACCACGCGTACGCCTTCGCCCAACGCGGCAGCCAGGGTGTCGACATCGACCAGGGTGGTCCACGGCTGCTTGATCGGGTTCATTGCACTTGCTCCAGGCGGCGACGCAGGTTGTAGAGGATGGCCGCGGTCGCCCCCCAGATGCGCTGGCCGGGCCAGCCATACTCAAGGACGTGGCGGATGCGGCCGCGATGATTGATTTCGACCTGGCGCAGGCTGTCAGGGGCCATCAGGTAGTCCAGCGGCACCTCGAACACTTCGGCCACTTCACTGGGCTGCGGCACCGGCACGAACTCCGGATCGACCACCGCCACCACCGGCGTGACCCGGTAGCCGGTGATCGTCACGAAGGGGTCGAGATAGCCAAGTGGCTGCACCTGGCTGGGCGCCAATGCGATTTCTTCCTGGCTCTCGCGCAGGGCGGCCGCCAGCGCGTCGCGGTCATCGGGTTCGGTGCGGCCACCGGGGAACCCGACCTGGCCGCCATGTGTACGCAGGGTTTCAGTGCGGCGGGTGAGGATGACCTGCGCGCCGTTGGCGCGCGGCACGATGCCGGCCAGCACCGCCGCCTCCACAGGCGGCCCCGGTGGCAGCAGGTCGATCAGCTCGCTGCGGTTCCAGCCGTCGCCGGCCGGCGGTTCGGCCAAAGGATGCAACGCGCGCACCAAGCGCTCGTGGTCGGCCAGCGATCCGCGTAGCGATTGCTGCAATTGTGCACGCAACGGTTGCACGCGGTGCAGGATGCGGCTGCGTTCCTCGTTGCTCATCGACGACCACCGCGCGATCTCATCGATATGCCGCCCGCAGCCGGCGCATTGCCGGTGCGGATCCAGCGTGCACACTCCGATGCAGGGACTTGCGACAACACGCGCCGTTTCTTCCATTGTTTGCACCCGGCAACAGTAGCGCGATCGGGCTGAATTTGCGCGGGTGGCCCGGCCCAACGGAAGAGTCGACTGTCAGTCGACGCTCGCGCGCAGCGCAGGCGTTTCACCGCCAGGGGCTGCACAAACAGAAACGCGCCGGTGGGATCACCGGCGCGTTTCGTTTGCTGTTTCGATTTACTTGACGCTGACCAGCTTGATCTCGAACTGCACAGCCACGTTCGGCGGGAACGGGGTGCGCGGATCGGCACCGTAGGCCTGGTCCGGCGGCAGGGTGACTTCCCACTTCGAGCCTGCCGGCATCTGCAGCAGGGTCTCGCGCATGGCCTTCATTTCGACGTCGCTGACCTTGATCGACGGGATCTGCTGGGCCGGGCGGGCTTCGGTCGGGCGCTGGCCGTACGGGAACGGACCGGCCACTTCCAGCTGCACGGTGCTGGCCTGGGTCGGCTTGGCACCCTTGCCGGCTTCGATCACGCGGTACTGGACGCCGCTCGGCAGCGACTGCACGCCGGCCTTGGCCTTGTTCGCCGCGATGAACTGATCGCTCTTGGTCTTGTTTTCGGCAGCAGCCTTCTCGTACTCGGCCTTGGCAGCCTGGGCACGGCCCTGCTCGCGCTTCTGGAATGCTTCAACGGCCGGCTTCAGCTGCTCGGCGGTGATCGCCGGCTGCTTCTTGGCGTAGGCATCCTGCAGGCCCTTCACCACCGAGTTGATGTCCAGCTGCTCACCACGACCGGTCAGCTCCGCCAGGTTGTTGCCGTAGTCGTAACCGAAGTAGTAGCTCAGCTTGCCCTTTTCGGACGAGACGTCCTGGGCGAAGGCATTGCCCGTCAGGGCCAGGGCCGCGACGGCGACCGCGATAGAACGCAACTTCATCAAACAGTTCTCCAGGGGTGGTAACTCAGGGACGTTCTGCGCCGCCCTGAGGCGACGGGTTAGGATAACGGGCGCAACGTGTAACCGCTACTCACGATGCAGGCTATGACCCGCCTGCGTTTGCAGAGTTCAATATCACTTTTTTTTAACGTTTCAGGAGTTTTCCCCGTGGCCGATGCCCTGATCGCTGTCTCCGACGACGGCGCCATCCGCACCGTGACCGTCCAGCGCCCGGACAAGCTCAACGCCCTCAACGCCGCGACCCTGGAGGCCCTTGCAGGGGCTTTCAGCGACGCCGCCGCCGATCCGGAGGTGCGCGTCGTGGTACTGACCGGGGCCGGTCCGAAGGCCTTCGTGGCTGGCGCCGACATCGCCGAGATGAACACACTCAGCGCGGTTCAGGGACGTGATTTCTCGCTGTCGGGCCAGACCCTGATGCGCCAGATTGAACGGATGCCGAAGCCGGTCATCGCACGCGTGAATGGTTTCGCACTGGGCGGTGGACTGGAACTGGCGATGGCCTGCCATCTGCGCATCGCCGCAGATACCGCCAAGGTCGGCCAACCGGAAATCAACCTCGGCCTGATCCCCGGCTTCGGCGGCAGCCAGCGCCTGCTGCGCCTGTGCGGCCGCGCCACCACCCTGGAGCTGTGCCTGCTGGGGGCGCCGATCACCGCCGCGCGTGCGCTGGAACTGGGCATCGTCAACGAAGTGGTGCCCGCCGACGCGCTGGACAATCGCGTGCAGGACATTGCCCGCCAGCTGGCACGCTCGGCCCCGCTGGCCCTGCGTGGCCTGCTGGATGCGGTGCACGTGGGCGGCGAATGCAGCCTGGACGCCGGGCTGGAGTTCGAAAGCGCGCAGTTCGGCCTGCTGTTCGCCACCGAGGACATGCGCGAAGGCACCAGCGCCTTCCTGCAGCGCCGCCCGCCGGCGTTCCAGAACCGCTGACGCCATGGCTTCCCGACCCAATCCCGCGCAGTTGTTCGCCCGGGTCCAGGCAGACGATCTTGACGGCGCCCTGCAGGCCGGGCTGATGGACTATGTCGCCCGCGCCGACGACGCGCAGTTGCTGCCCGGCCACCCGGAACTCCCGCAGCGGTTGCAGCAGGCCCAGCAGCAGCTTCAGGCCGCCTGGGCGGCACGCGAACGCTACCGCGCCCGTGCGGTGCGACTGGCCCGCCGCGAAGCCGAACGCGACGCGCGGCGCACGCCCGCCCCGGCGCCGGACGTGAAGCCCGCCCTTCCCGCCGCGGCAGCCGCCATCCTCGCCCGGGCCAAGGCCCGCGCCAGCGGCAAGGAGCAGTAATGGCGACCACGAAGAAAACCGCACGCGCCCCGGCGCGGCGTGGCGGCACGATGCCGCGCGCCGACGTGGTGGAGATGTTCACCCGCCTGCGCGAACTCAACCCGCACCCGAAGACCGAACTGGAGTACAGCTCGCCGTTCGAGCTGCTGGTGGCGGTGGCGCTGTCGGCGCAGGCCACCGACGTCGGCGTCAACAAGGCCACGCGCCGATTGTTCCCGGTCGCCAACACCCCGGCAAAGATCCTTGCGCTCGGTGAGGACGGGCTGAAGCAGTACATCTCCACCATCGGGCTGTTCAATGCCAAGGCGAAGAACGTGATCGCCACCTGCGCGATCCTGCTGGAGAAGCATGGCGGTGAAGTGCCGCGCGATCGCGAAGAACTGGAAGCGCTACCGGGCGTGGGCCGCAAGACCGCAAACGTGGTGCTCAACACCGCCTTCGGCGAGCCGGTAATGGCGGTGGACACGCACATCTTCCGCGTCGCCAACCGTACCGGCCTGGCCCCGGGAAAGAATGTGCGCGAAGTGGAAGACAAGCTGGTGAAGGTGATCCCCGCCGAGTTCCTGCTCGACGCGCATCACTGGCTGATCCTGCACGGACGTTACGTGTGCAAGGCGCGCAAGCCGGACTGCCCGGGCTGCGTGATCGCCGACCTGTGCCGGTTCAAGGACAAGACCGCGGCCGAGTGACGGCCGCATCCATGCAGGGCGTGGATCGACTGCAACCAAGGCGCAATCCGGGCGTCATACGCAAGCGGTTTCAATGGCAGGCCCTGCCGTGACGGGGCCTGCGGTGGATGTCTGCCGCGCGTGAACTGTCACATTTACGCAATCTTTACCTTCTAGCCTGCGCGCATCTTCCCACCTGCCTGCAAGGCTCCTCTCCATGAAACTGCATCACCAACTCCTGACGGTGGCCGTGGCTGCTGCGCTGTATGTGCCGGCTGCACACGCCGAAGTCGCCATCGACGTGATCGGCGGTTCGGAAATCACCTTCGAAGGCCTGGTCCAGGCCGACGGCAACTGGTTCCACAACGATGTGGTGGACCTCAACGGTGGCGACGCCGGCAACGGCAAGAACAGCGAATTCGAACTGCGTCGCGCCGAGCTGGTGCTCAAGGGCAAGGGCCCGGGCAACGTGGAGTGGGTGGTCGGCTATGACGCCAAGGCCGACAAGTTCCTCGACACCAACGTGAAGTACAAGCTTCTGGGCAACGCCAACCACTTCCTGCAGCTGGGCCAGTTCAAGCAGCCCAACAGCCTGGAAGAACTGTCCAGCACCAAGAACAACGATTTCATTTCCAAGGCAGCGGTCACCAATACCTATGCCATCGCCCGCCGCCTGGGCGGCGCGTACAGCTACGGCCAGGACAACTGGTCGGTGACCGCCAGCGCCTTCGGCCGCGAGCTGACCCGCAACCTGGCCCACGGCAGCGGCTACGGCGCGCGTGGCACCTGGGCCCCGATCAATGAAAAGGGCCAGGTCCTGCACTTCGGCCTGAGCTACGTCAACTACGACGCCGACGCCGACACCCTGCGCGTGCGTGCGCGTCCGAATGCCGACCTAGCCACTGCCCGCCTGGTCGACAGCGGCAATCTGACCGACACCGACCGCGTCAGCACCATCGGTGCCGAAGCCATGTACTTCCAGGGCCCGTTCAAGGCCCAGGCCGAGTACTACACCAGCAAGGCCAAGCGCTACGACCACGACAACTACACCAGCGACGGCTATTACATCAGCGGCGTGTGGAACGTGACCGGCGAGACCTGGAGCTACAAGGGCGGCACTCCGGGCACCGGCCTGCCGAACAACCCGGCCGGCGGCCAGTGGCAGCTGGGCGTGCGCTACGACCACATGGACCTCAATGACGGCAACCTCGCCGCCAATCCGGTCGCCGGTCGCCCGCCGATCGTCGATGGCGTGCTGGGTGGCAAGATGGACATCTGGACCGTGGGCGCGAACTGGTACCTGCGTTCCAACTTCAAGCTGATGCTCAACTACGTGATGGTCGACAGCAAGAAGTACAGCTCCACGGCGCGCGGTTTCGTCAACGACGATCCCAACATCGTGGAAGCCCGCGCGCAGTTCTTCTGGTAAGTCCCGCCACCTGCATTGAACCGCGAAGGCACGGCACCGGCCGTGCCTTCGTCGTTGCATCGGCACCCGCGCTGCCCAGCCGGCGCAGCGGACGTGACATCCCTCATGACGCATGTCACGCCCGCGTCATATGACAGACGCGGGCGTGTCACGCAACCGTTATGGAATGTGCACCGAAACGTCGGGCAACCGCCCTTCGACCACCACCCCAGGAGTCTCCCCGTGATCCACGCCTTCAAGTCGCGCGCCGCTGTCGCCATCCTGGCTGCATCGTCCGTGTTCGCCGCCAACGCCGCCGATATCACCGGCGCGGGCGCATCGTTCATCTACCCGGTCATGTCCAAGTGGTCGGCCGACTACAGCGCCGCAACCGGCAACAAGGTCAACTACCAGTCCATCGGTTCCGGCGGCGGCATTGCCCAGATCAAGGCCAAGACCGTTGATTTCGGCTCCTCCGACGCGCCGCTGAAGCCGGAAGACCTGGCTGCTGCGGGCCTGGCGCAGTTCCCGTCGGTGATCGGCGGCGTGGTGCCGGTGGTCAACGTGGCCGGCATCGCGCCGGGCGCGCTGAAGCTGGACGGCGCCGTGCTGGCCAACATCTTCCTGGGCAAGATCAAGACCTGGAACGACCCGGCCATCGCCGCGCTGAACCCGGGCGTGACCCTGCCCAACGCCAAGGTCACCGTCGTGCATCGTTCGGACGGCTCGGGCACCACCTTCAACTTCGTCAACTACCTGTCCAAGGTCAGCCCGGAGTGGAAGAGCTCGGTCGGTGAAGGCACCTCGGTGCAGTGGCCGGCCGGCATCGGCGGCAAGGGCAACGAAGGTGTTGCCGCCTATGTGAAGCAGATCAAGGGCGGCATCGGCTATGTCGAACTGTCCTACGCGCTGCAGAACAAGCTCTCCTACACGGCGATGAAGAATGCCGCTGGCAAGTTCGTGCAGCCGAGCGACACCTCGTTCGCTGCCGCCGCTGCCAGCGCCGACTGGGCCAACGCCCGCGACTTCTACCTGGTGATGACCAATGCGCCGGGCGCCGAGTCCTGGCCGATCACTGCCACCAACTTCATCCTGGTGCAGAAGACGCCGAAGAATGCTGCCAATGGCAAGGCGACCCAGGAATTCTTCCGCTGGGTCTACAAGAACGGCGATGCCCAGGCCCGCCAGCTGGACTACGTGCCGCTGCCGGACAGCCTGGTCCGCCAGATCGAGACCTACTGGTCGCAGAACCTGAAGTAAGCGCGTTCCCCCGCAGGAACGGGGGCGGCGGGTCCTCTCTCCCCCGCCGCTCCCACCCGGGCGCGAGATCCTCGAGATCTCGCGCTCTTCTTGTTTTCGGGGATGCACCTGCCTCTGTAGAGCCGAGCCGACGCTCGGCTGCGCTCTGGAGCGTGCGGACCAACGGTCCGCACCTACCGTGGGCAGGGAGCTGTCGCGCATTGACGCTGCAAGGACCAACCGGCCGTCATATCAGTGCGCAGATCCGGGGTTTCCGGGCACCTGCCGGATCGGCGCCAATCCTGTGAAACCCTTGTCAGAACGTGATCCAGGGCACCTCTGTCATGGTCGTAATACGGCTGTAACAAAAACATCATTTCATAGCCGCATCCGCCGACCACGTCGGCTCTTCCCCGCTATGGAGTGACCATGAAACTGCACTCGGCCGGCCTTGCCGCCCTTTCCCTGGCCATCGCCCTGGGCCTGTCGGCCTGCGGTGGCGACAAGCAGGCCGCGCAGCAGCCGGCCACTGATGCTGCCGCTGCCCCCGCCGCTGCCGGTGCCAAGGTGACCGCCGAAGTGTCCGGCGCGGGCGCGTCCTTCATCTTCCCGCTGGTCTCCAAGTGGTCGGCTGACTACAACGCCAGCACCGGCGCCAAGATCAACTACCAGTCGATCGGCTCCGGCGGCGGCATCGCCCAGATCAAGGCCGGCACCGTCGACTTCGGTTCGTCCGACAAGCCGCTGAGCAGCGAGGAGCTGGCCCAGGCCGGCCTGGCGCAGTTCCCGTCGGCCATCGGCGGCGTGGTGCCGGTGGTCAACATCGAAGGCCTGGAAGCCGGCAAGCTGCGCCTGAGCGGCGCCCTGCTGGCCGACATCTTCCTGGGCAAGGTCAAGACCTGGAACGACCCGGCCATCGTCGCCGCCAACCCGGGCGTGAAGCTGCCAGACGGCAAGATCACCCTGGTCCACCGTTCGGACGGTTCGGGCACCACCTTCAACTTCTCCAACTACCTGTCCAAGGTCAGCCCGGAGTGGAAGAGCAAGGTCGGCGAAGGCACCTCGGTGCAGTGGCCGGACGGCGTCGGTGGCAAGGGCAATGAAGGCGTCGCTTCCTATGTGAAGCAGATCAAGGGCTCGATCGGCTACGTCGAACTGGCCTACGCGCTGCAGAACGGCATGCCGTACACCGCCATGCAGAACGCGGCCGGCAACTGGGTCGAGCCGAGCGCGGAGACCTTCGCCGCCGCGGCCGCCAGCGCCGACTGGGCCAGCGCCAAGGACTTCAACCTGGTCATCACCAATGCCCCGGGCGAGCAGGCGTGGCCGATCACCGCCACCAACTTCATGCTGATGCAGAAGAAGCCGAAGGATGCCAAGCGCAACCAGGACACCCTGGCCTTCTTCAAGTGGGCCTTCGAGAACGGCCAGGCGCAGGCCAACGAGCTGCACTACGTGCCGCTGCCGGCCGAACTGGTCAAGCAGATCGAGGCCTACTGGGCGACCGACCTGAAGTGAGGGACTCGACGGTGCCCGCTCCGCGCGGGCACCGCTTGTTCCACGCCGTGCCGCCCCGCCCCTTCCTGGCCCAGCCGTCCCCATGAATGCCATCGCCCAGCCTGTAGCCGCCCCGTCCACGCGTGATGCGCGTGATGCCCGCAACGACACACTGTTCCGATGGGTGCTGGTCGGCACCGTCATCTTCGTCCTGATCGCCCTGGCCTGCGCCGCGCTGTCGATGCTGTGGGGCGGTCGCCATGCCCTGCAGATGCAGGGACTGAGCTTCTTCTTCTCCGCCGACTGGAATCCGGTCGAAAACAAGTTCGGCGCGCTCGCCCCGATCTACGGCACCCTGGTCACCGCCGTCATCGCGATGGTCATCGCCGTGCCGGTCAGCTTCGGCATCGCCTTCTTCCTCACCGAAGTCGCGCCGCGCTGGCTGCGTGGCCCGGTCGGTACCGCCATCGAACTGCTGGCCGGCATCCCTTCGATCATCTACGGCATGTGGGGCCTGTTCGTGCTGGTGCCGGTGATGACCGAGTACGTCACCCCGTTCCTCAACGAGACCCTGGGCGAATGGCCGGTGATCGGCCCGATGTTCCAGGGCCCGCCGCTGGGCATCGGCATGCTCACCGCCGGTTTCGTGCTGGCCATCATGGTCATTCCGTTCATCTCCTCGGTGATGCGCGAAGTGTTCCTGACCGTGCCGACCCGCCTGAAGGAATCGGCCTATGCGCTGGGCTCCACCAAGTGGGAAGTGAGCTGGGACATCGTCCTGCCCTACACCCGTTCGGCGGTCATCGGCGGCATCTTCCTCGGCCTGGGCCGCGCGCTGGGCGAAACGATGGCGGTGGCCTTCGTGATCGGCAACAGCGTGCGCCTGTCGCCGTCGCTGCTGGAACCGGGCACCACCATCGCTGCGCTGATCGCCAATGATTTCGGCGAAGCCACTGAGACCTACCGTTCGGCCCTGCTGCTGCTCGGCTTCGTCCTCTTCATCGTCACCTTCGTGGTGCTGGCCATCGCCCGCCTGATGCTGATGCGCCTGTCCCGCAAGGAGGGCAACTGATGTCCACCACCGCTGATTCGCTGTACCTGCGCCGCCGCATCGGCAACGTCGTTGCGATCACTGCGTCCTGCGCCACCGCCCTGTTCGGCCTGTTTTTCCTGGGCTGGATCCTGTTCACCCTGGCTGCCAAGGGCCTGGCCGGCATCAACTGGGATCTGTTCACCAAGATGACGCCACCGCCGATGCAGGACGGCGGCCTCGCCAACGCCTTCTTCGGCAGTGCCGTGATGTGTGCACTGGCCATCGGCATCGGCACCCCGCTGGGCGTGCTGGCCGGCACCTGGCTGGCCGAGTATGGCAACGCCCGCAAGGCCGGCACCGTGGTCCGCTTCGTCAACGACATCCTGCTGTCGGCGCCGTCCATCGTGCTGGGCCTGTTCGTCTACACGCTGTATGTAATGCAGACCGGCGGCAATTTCTCGGCGTTCGCCGGCGCCCTGTCACTGGCCTTCATCGTGCTGCCGGTGGTGGTGCGCACCACCGACGAGATGCTGCGCCTGGTGCCCTCGCAGATGCGCGAAGCGGCCCTGTCGCTGGGCATCCCGCAGTGGAAGGTGATCGTGCAGGTGCTGTACCGCAGTGCCTCGGCCGGCATCATCACCGGCATCCTGCTGGCGCTGGCCCGCATCTCCGGCGAGACCGCTCCGCTGCTGTTCACCGCCTTCGGCAACCAGTACTGGAACAACAACATCTTCCAGCCGATGGCTTCGGTGCCGGTGGTGATGAACCAGTTCGCCGGCAGCCCGTACGAATCCTGGCAGGTACTGGCCTGGGCCGGTGCCCTGGTGCTGACTGTCTTCGTGCTGCTGGTCAGCCTTGCCGCCCGCGGCATCCTGCTGCGCAACCGTATCTCCCATGACTGACCTTTCCGTGGACAACGCCATGAACGACCTTTCCAACGCCGTGCCGATGCAGCGCATCGCCGTGCCGTCCTCGCACGAGAGCCTGCACACGCCGTCGCCGGTGAAGCTGGCTGCGCGTGGACTGGACTTCTACTACGACAAGTTCCACGCCCTGAAGGGCATCAACCTGGAAATTCCGGAAAAGCGCGTGACCGCGCTGATCGGTCCTTCCGGTTGCGGCAAATCGACCCTGCTGCGCATCTTCAACCGCATCTACGCGCTGTACCCGAAGCTGGAAGCGCGCGGTGAAGTGCTGCTGGACGGCGAGAACATCCTGTCGCCGAAGTACCCGATGAACCGCCTGCGCAGCAAGGTCGGCATGGTGTTCCAGAAGCCGGTGCCGTTCCCGATGACCATCTTCGAGAACGTGGCCTACGGCATCCGCCACCACGAGAAGCTGAGCAAGGCCGACATGGCCGACCGCGTCGAGCAGGCACTGCGCCAGGGTGCACTGTGGGACGAAGTGAAGGACAAGCTGGGGCAGAGCGCGCTGGGCCTGTCCGGTGGCCAGCAGCAGCGCCTGTGCATCGCCCGTGCCGTGGCGCTGCGCCCGTCGGTGCTGCTGCTGGACGAGCCGACCTCGGCGCTGGATCCGATCTCGACCAGCCGCATCGAGCAGCTGGTGGAAGAGCTCAAGCACGAGTACACCATCGTCATCGTCACCCACAACATGCAGCAGGCCGCGCGCGTTTCCGACTACACCGCCTTCATGTACCTGGGCGACCTGATCGAGCACGACCGCACCGAAGTGATCTTCTCGCAGCCGTCGCAGCGGCAGACCGAGGACTACATCACCGGTCGCTTCGGCTGATCGACGCTGATTCTTCGCCACATGTCCCAGCCAGGCACGGCCTGGCTCCACCCGGATTTCAGACCATGAACCTTCCCAACGACCACATCGTCAAGAGCTACGACGAAGAGCAGCAGCGCCTGGTGGCCGAAATCGTGCGCATGGGCGAGATGGCCGTCGCCCAGCTCGAAGCGTCGATGGACGTGATCGAGAAGCGCGACGAGAACGCCGCCCATCGCATCATCGCCAACGACGAAGCCATTGATGCGCTGGAGCAGCAGATCAGCCATGACGTGATGCGCCTGGCCCTGCGTGGCCCGATGGCGCGCGACCTGCGCGAGATCCTCGCTGGCCTGCGCATCCCGGCCGACATCGAACGCATCGGCGACTATGCAGCGAACGTGGCCAAGCGTTCGATCGCGCTGGGCAAGGTGCCGCCGCTGCCGCAGATCCAGGGCCTGCGTGCGCTGGGCCGCCTGGCGGCGCAGCAGGTCCGTCGTGCCATTGCCGCCTACCGCGACAACGACGCCGACGCCGCACTGGAACTGCGCGAGGACGACGCCCGCCTGGACGCACAGTACACCGCGCTGTTCCGCGAGCTGCTGACCTACATGATGGAAGACCCGCGCAACATCACCCCGTGCACGCACCTGCTGTTCATGGCCAAGAACCTGGAGCGCGTGGGCGACCATGCCACCAACATCGCCGAGAACGTATGGTTCCTGGTGCACGGGGAGCAGCCGCTGCCGCCGCGCGAGAAGCGCGACGAGACCTCCAGCACCGGCCAGCCCTGACGCTGCACTGCAACACCGGAGTCGACTCCAAGGTGGCCGCTGTCCTGGTGACAGCGGCCCTCTTGTTTCTGGGCGTTCCGGCGATTCATCCACGCATGGCGTGGATCCACCGGGAACCGTGTTCCCCTTCTGTAACAAACCTCACGAAAATTTGAGGTCTTGGCGAGGATTCGTTGAGTAGGATCGCTGCACCATCGTTTCCACCGGCATCCCTGCCGGCCACCCGGGCACCCGCCCACACCACCCAGGAGCACGACCGATGAGCAGTTCCAACAAGACCCTGTCCCTGCTGACTGCTACCGCCCTGGCCGCCGGCCTTGGCATCACCGCCAATGCCTCGGCGCTGAGCATGAGCGACCTGGCCCAGGGCTATCTGGTGGCTGGCCAGGCTGCCAAGGCCAGCACCGATGCCAAGGGCGCCGAAGCCAAGACCTCCGCAGAGGCCGCCAAGCATGCAGAAGGCAAGTGTGGCGCAGATGGCAAGTCCGCCGAAGGCAAGTGCGGCGCCGACAAGGGCAAGGCTGCCGGTGCGGCAGCAGGCGCCAAGGCTCAGGCCGGCGACAAGAAGGCCGCCGAAGGCAAGTGTGGCGAAGGCAAGTGCGGTGGCAAGCACTGAGGTCCGCGCCAGCATCGCCAACCTGCGGTCGCCGCTTCGTGCGGCGGCCGTCGGGTTGGGGCTGCGCCGGGCGCTGTTGCAGGAGCTGCGCGATGCACCGGCTAGCGATTTCGATTTCCTCGAATGCGCGCCGGAGAACTGGATCCATGTCGGCGGCCCCGCCGGTGACGCACTGGCCGAGCTGGCACAGCGCCATCCGCTGAGCTGCCACGGCCTGTCCCTGTCGCTGGGCGGCACTGCGCCACTGGATACGCAGCTGTTGGAGCAGGTTGGCCAGTTCCTGGAAAAACACCGCGTGCCGCTGTACAGCGAACACCTGAGCTACTGCAGCGACGACGGCCACCTGTACGACCTGCTGCCGATCCCCTTCACCGATGAAGCGGTGCGCCATACCGCCGCACGCATCGCCCGCGTGCAGGACGTGCTGGGTCGCCGCATCGCGGTGGAAAACGTGTCCTACTACCTGGCACCGGAACCGGCGATGGACGAACTGGCCTTCACCAACGCCGTGCTTGCCGAAGCCGACTGCGACCTGCTGCTGGACGTCAACAACGTCTTCGTCAACGCCTGCAACCACGGTTACGACGCCGACGCGTTCATCGCTGGCCTGCCCGCAGACCGCATCGTCTGCCTGCACGTGGCCGGGCATCTGGACGAGGCACCGGACCTGAAGATCGATACCCACGGCAGCGCGGTGATCGGCCCGGTCTGGGAGCTGCTGGCACGCACCTATGCGCGCATCGGCGCTCGCCCCACCCTGCTCGAACGCGATTTCAATTTCCCGCCCTATGCCGAACTGCGCGGCGAACTGCAGACCATCCGCCGCCTGCAGGCCGTGCACGCGGAGGCGGCATATGGCTGATACCCCCGCCACGCTGCGTGCGCAGCAGCACGCATTCACCGCCTATCTGCGAGATCCCCAGGGCGTGCCGCCACCGGGCGGGCTGGAGCCACGGCGCGTCGCGGTCTACCAACGGCTGCTGTTCAACAACCTGCTCGGCCTGTTGAGCAACGGCTTTCCGGTCTGCGTGCGCCTGCTCGGCGTATCAGCCTGGAGCGGACTGGTGCGCCACTACTTCGCAACCCATCGCTGCCAGACGCCGCTGTTCACCGAACTGGCCGCCGAATTCGTGCAGTGGCTGCAGGCACAGCCGCAGCTGCCACACCCTGCGCTGGCCGAACTGGCCCACTACGAGTGGGTGGAAACCGCGCTGTACCAACTGGACGCCGAACCGCTGCCGGTCGTAGCGGACATCGACCCGCTGCGGGTGCCGCTGCAGCGCTCACCGCTGGCGTGGCCGCTGCTGTACCAATGGCCGGTGCACCGCCTCGGCGCCGAGGACGCACCTACCCAGTTGCCGGCCGAGCCGACCGGCCTGCTGGTGCGTCGCGAGGCCGATGGCGAGGTGCGCTTCGCCGTACTCAGCCCGCTGGCGGTGTACCTGCTGTCCAGCATCGGGGAGCAGCCCGGCCTCGATGGACATGCCTATCTGAAGCAACTGGCCGCCGCGCATGGCCTGGCCGAACAGGCGCTGGCCGAACCCGGTGCCGCGCTGCTGCAGCAGTTCCTGCGGGCCGGCGTGATCGGCCCTTTGACCGCACCTGCCTGACACCTCCCTTCCCCGCCCCGGAGATGCACCGATGAAGCTCCCGCTCCTGGCCACCGCGCGTGGCCAGCTGGACCGTCTCGCCCCCTGGTTGGCCCCGCTCGGCCTGCGGCTGCTGCTGGCCTGGGAATACTTCGAATCCGGCCGCGAGAAACTCCAAGGCCAGAACTGGTTCGCCGATCTGCAGGACGCCTTCCCGTTTCCGTTCAACCAGCTGCCCGCTGCCCTGAACTGGCAACTGGCCACCTGGTTTGAACTGCTCGGCGCAGCCTGCCTGCTGTTCGGTTTTGGTACCCGTTTTGCCGCTGCCAGCCTGCTGGTGCTGACCGTGGTGGCCACCTACGCCGTGCACTGGCCGATGCAATGGAACTCGCTGGGCGACCTCGCGATGGGGTATGCGATCAGCGACCAGGGCTACGGCAACTTCAAGCTGCCGGTGCTGTTCATGGCGATGCTGCTGCCGCTGGTCTTCACCGGCGCAGGCAGGCTGAGCGTGGATGCGTTGCTGTGGCGGTGGCATCCGTCGGGTACGACGGCACGTCCCGCGTTCCGGTAGATCCGACCTTGGTCGGCGCATCGCGTGCCAACCAAGGCTGGCACCTACCGGGTTCTGCCACGGTGGCGGGCATGGGCTGCGTGGCCGGGCGCTCAGGGTCGCTCTGCTAGAATTCACGCATGACCGACCCCATTCCCGCACCTGCCGCCGCTCCCGATTCCGCAGTATCCCAGGCGCAGCGCGCGATGTCACAACGCTTCCGCGGTTTCCTGCCGGTGGTGGTGGATGTGGAAACCGGCGGCTTCGACAGCCAGCGCAACGCGCTGCTGGAAATAGCCGCAGTGCCGATCGAGATGGACGAGAACGGCCTGCTGTACCCGGGCCAGACCGCGAGCGCCCATGTAGTGCCGGCCGAAGGCCTGGAGATCGACCCGAAGTCGCTGGAAGTGACCGGCATCATCCTCGACCATCCGTTCCGGCTGGCCAAGGAAGAAAAGGCCGCACTGGACCACATCTTCACCCCGGTGCGCGCGGCAATGAAGAAATACGGCTGCCAGCGCGCGATCCTGGTCGGCCACAACGCCCATTTCGACCTTGGCTTCGTCAACGCCGCCGTGGCCCGCACCGGTCACAAGCGCAACCCGTTCCATCCGTTCAGCGTGTTCGACACGGTCACCCTGGCCGGCATCGCCTACGGACAGACCGTGCTGGCGCGCGCCGCCACGGCCGCCGGGCTGGGCTGGGATGCCAACGAGGCACACAGCGCGGTGTATGACACCGAACAGACCGCGCGGCTGTTCTGCACCATCGCCAACGCCTGGCCGCGGTAAGGCAGCCAACGGCGCAACCGCATCCACGCAGTGCGGACCAACGGTCCGCACCCACCACACACCGCACGGTAGATCCACGCCACGCCTGGATGCGATCAACCAATACTCGTACGATCGCGGCCATCGCTCTTGGCGCGGTACAGTGCGCGGTCTGCGCGCTGGTACAGCAGCGCCGGGGTGCGGTCGTCGGCATCCAGCTCCACCAGGCCCGCGCTGAAGGTCACGCGCAGGCCTTCCACACCGGCCCAGTCCGGGTGGTCATGGAACAGGCCGCGCAGGCGTGCGCACAGCTGTGCGGCCTCTTCCAGGCGGGTGTCGTTGAGCAGCAGCGCGAACTCTTCACCGCCGGTGCGCGCCGGCAGGTCCGAATCGCGGCAGGCCGCAGCGATCAAGCGCGCCACCTGCACCAGCACGGCATCGCCGATGCTGTGGCTGTGGCGGTCGTTGACGTCCTTGAAGTGGTCGATATCCAGCACCACCAGGCACAGTGGATGACCACTGCGCTGCGAACGGGCGAAGTCGCGGGCAAGGGTTTCGTCGAAGGCGCGGCGATTGGGCAGGCCGGTCAGTGCATCCTCGCGGGCCTGCCGTTCAAATGCCTCAGCCTGGCGTGCCAGGCGCTCGGCCAGTTCGGTCTTTTCCTGGTTCAACGCCTGCAGGTGCACGGTCTTGGCCTGCAGGTCGAAAGTTGCTTCGTCAACCCGACGTGCCAGGCGCAGGTTGCTGGCCTTCAACTGCTGCAGCAGCAAGCGGTACAGCGCCACCAGCCCGGTCAGCAGCACCAGTGCCCCCAGCACCTGCACGCTGCGTCGCTGCCACCAGAACGGCTCCACGGTGAAGCTCCACACCGCCTCCTGCTGGCCCCAGCTGCCACCGGGATGTGCCGCCGCCACGTGCAGGGTGTATTCGCCCGGCGGCAGGCCGACGAACTCCACGCTGCGCTGCGGGCCGCGCTCGACCCAGCCGGCATCAAGCCCATCCAACCGCGTGCGGTAACGGATCCGGTCAGACATCAGGTAGCTCAGGCCGACATAGCTGACCGCCAGGCGGCGGCCACCGGGAATGGCGTTGCGATCCGGTCCTTCCCAATGCACCGGCGCGCCATCCACCTGCACGCTCTCGATCGCGGCGGGCGGCGATGGCCGCTCGCGGAAGCGCTGCAGGCGCTGCGGATCAACCGTGCTCAGGCCACCGGCAGTCACCACCCAGAACGTGCCGTCCTGGCGCAGGATCGCCGAAGGCCCCGAGCTGCCGTTGGCCTGCGCATTGGCCATGCCGTCGATCTCGTTGTAGCGCTCCACCATCACCCGGGGTGCTCGGCCATCGGCCACCGCGTTCAGGGTAGCCATGTCGGTGCGCAGCACGCCTCGGTTGCTGCTGACCCACACGTTGCCAAGACGATCAGGCACCAGCTGGAACACCGCGTCCACCGGCATACCCTGCTCGAGCCCCACCCGCGCCAGCATCCCGTTCCGCCAGCGGTACAGGCCACGGTCGCTGCTGATCCACATCGCGTCGCCCAGCTGGTGGAAGCCGAACACGCTGCGGCCACCGCCCATCGGCGCGAGGTCGATCGACTGCACGTGGTCGCCGCGCAGCACGCGGATTCCCTCGATGGTGCCGATCCACAGGTTGCCCTGGTGATCGTGCTCAAGCGCGGTGATCAGGCCGCCGGGCATGCCCGCCATGCTTGATACCTGCACACGGTCGCCGTCGATGCGGACCACGCCCTTCTGCGTGCCGGCCCAGACCACGCCCTGTGGGTCTACGCTGATCGCGCGGATGTTGCCGCCCGGCATGCCATCGGCAGCGGCGTAGTTGTGCCGCAGCCGGCCGTCGGGACCAAGACGGTAGACGCCATCGCCGAACGTGCCGACCCACAGGTCACCGTCCGGTCCCTGCGCCAGGCTGAGCACCGAAGGTGCCTTGCCACCGCGGTTGTGCAGGGGCATCGCACGGAAGCGGCCGTCGGCCGTCTGCAGATCGAGGCCGCTGGCGCTGCCCACCCAGAGCTGGCGGTCGCGGTCCTCGAACACGGTGCGCACATAGTCGCCACTGAGCCCATCGCGCTCGGTGTAACTGCTGAACAGCGTTTCGCGCAGGCGGTACAGCCCGCCGTTGGCGCCCACCCAGATGCTGCCCTCGGCGTCCTCGCGCAGGCTGACCACGCGTCCGCCCGGCAGGTTCAGGCCTGCCGGCAGCCGCTCCAGGCCATGTGCGGAGATGCGCAGCAGGCCCTGGTTCTCGGTGCCCAGCCACAGGTCACCATGGCGATCCTGCAGCATCGAGGTCATGTGCAGCTGTCCCGGCAGACGGTGCATCAGCACCAGCTGGTCATCTTCCACCCGGTACAGGCGCTCGCCGGCGACGATCCACAGCGCACCATCCGGCGCACGGTAGGGCCATGAAAGACCACTGCCGGCCCCCAGTCCCCAGGCTGCGGGCGCGCGTTTGAGCACGCCGTCGTTGTCGCGCAGCACCAGCCCGTCCAGCGTACCGACCCAGACCCGGTCCTGCGCATCGACCACCAGCTTGGTGAAACTCATCGCCATCGGAAGGTCCGCCGCCGGCGCCTGGTAGACGATGCCATTGTCCGGTGTCAGATAGCCGATGCCCTTGCCCTCGTACAGCAGCCACAGCCGGCCCTGGCTGTCCATCTGCATGGACTGTATCAGCACCTGCGGCGTATCGGCCTGGTGCTCCCAGACGCGCCACTGGCCATCGCTGCCACGGTGGCTGACGTTGCCGCGCGAATCACTGATCCACAAGCCACCCTGGCGGTCGACGAACAGCGCACCGATGCCGTTGTCGCGCAGGCCCGGGCGGGTGCTGCGGTCGAACACGGTGAAATCCAGGCCGTTGTAGCGCACCAGGCCTTCCCAGGTCGCGAACCACAGGTGGCCTTCGGGGGTCTGCGCGATGTCACGCAGCGAGTTGTGCGGCAGGCCATTGCGCGAGGTCCATACATCAATGGCATAGTCGCGCAGCGGCGGCGCCCCTTCCTGCGCAGCCACCGGCAGCGCGAGGGCCAGCAGCAGGCACAGCAGGCCCTGTCGCAGCCATCGACCGATATCTGATCCGCAGCGCTCCGCCCAGCGCCGGATGTCCCCCTGTGCGGCCATCAGTGCAGCAGCGGCGGCCAGGCAGGGCTGCCGTGCCTGGCAGCGTGCGGGAACGGCCGGGCAGCGCGGAGCGGCATGCCGGCGGGAACGGGCTGGCTCATCGGGGGGGAACTGGGAAGTTGGGCAGATGATAGGCCAAAGCCGGCCCACCGCGTCACCATCGCCAGCTGCGAAGGCTCAGCCGGCGCGCCCCGGCGGCGTCACCTGGGCGCTGGCCGGCCACTGCACCACCGCCTCCAGCCCGCCTTCGGCACGGTTGCGCAGCCACAGCCGCGCCCCATCCTTCTCGGCCAGGGCGCGGGCGATGGTCAAGCCCAGCCCGGCCCCTCCGGTCTGGCGCGAACGCGAGGTTTCCACCCGCACGAAGGGATCAAACACCGCCTCCAGCTGCTCCTCGGCCAGGCCCGGGCCATCATCGGCCACCACCACGGTGATCGCACCCCCACTGCGCTCGACCCGTACCCGCGCCCGTTGCGCATACATCACCGCATTGTCCACCAGGTTGGAGAACAGGCGGTGCATGGCCAGCGGGCGCAGCATCAGCACCGCCCCGCTGCCGCCTTCGAAGACCACATCGGCGCCGCCTTCGGCGGTGTCCTCGACAATGCTCTCCAGCAGCGAATCCAGGTCCAGTGCTGCACGCTGCTCGGCACTCTCGGCACTGCGGGCCAGCTCCAGGCCCTCGCGCACCAGTGCCTGCATCGCGGCCAGATCGCCAATCAGGCGCTCACGCAGGGCCTCGTCGCTGACATTCTCCAGCCGCAGCCGCAGCCGCGTCAGCGGCGTCTGCAGATCGTGGGTGATCGCTGCCAGCATCTGCGTGCGCTCGGCCAGATGCCGCTGCAGCCGGTGCTGCATGGCGTTGAAGGCTTCGGCGGCGCGCTGCACTTCGCGCGGCCCGCGCAGCGGCAAGGGATCGCGCTGCAGGTCGTCGCCCAGGTCTTCGGCGGCAGCGGCCAACTCCTGCAGCGGCGCGCTTGCAATGCGCGCGACGATATAGGCCAGCACCGCGATCGCCAACACCAGCAGGGTCAGGAACCACGGGTCAACGGCGAGGATGCCGTTGTGCGCTACCGCCGGCGAATCCAGCGCCAGCTTCAGCAGCGTGCCATCGGTGAGCGTTACGTCCACCGCGCGGCACTTGGGCGGAATGAACGCCGGATCACGCTCGCGCGGGTGCTTGCGATGCCCGGGCGGCGGCGGCGGCAGCAGTTCCTGCAGCTTGGGGATGCAGGAGCGGAATGAAGCGAAGTGCACGTGCGCGCGTGCGACCGGGCCTGGCCGATCATCCAGCACTTCCATCAGAGCTGTATCGGCCCGCCCCAGGCGCGCGCCGGGTTGCAGGGCGCGGACGCTGGGCCCACCGATCTCGAGCAGGCGCTCGCGCAGTTCCGGATTGCCGTCCAGCAGGTTGACGTAACCCTGCAGGCGGTCGGCGATGCGGTTCAGGTTCTGCCGCTCGAACTCCTGCTGCCGCTTGGAGGTGGCGAGCATGGTCGCGCCGATCGCGGCCACGCTCATGCCCAGCAGCAGGATCACGAACAACCGCCCGACCATCGAGGACAGGAAATGGCGCAGGCGTTTCATCGCGGCCTATTCCAGGTTCACCGAGGAGGCCAGTACATAGCCTTCGTTGCGAACGGTCTTGATCAGCCCATCCGGGCCACCGTCGTCGCCCAGCTTGTTGCGCAGCCGGCTGACCTGCAGATCGATGGCACGGTCCTGTGCCTCGTAATTGCGCCCGCTGCTGAGCGCGACCAGCTGCTCGCGCGACAGCACTTTGTTGGCATGGGCAATGAACACCCGCAGCAGCCGGAACTCGGCGCCGGACAGCACCACCACGCGGTTGTCCGGGTCAACCAGATGGCGGTGTTCCAGGTCGAACACCCAGCGCGAGAAGCGCGCACGGCGAATCGCCAATGGCTCCAGGTTGGCCGGCAGCGCCTCGGTCCGGCGCAGCACATTGCGGATGCGCGCCAGCAGCTCGCGCGGCTCGAACGGCTTGGCCAGGTAGTCATCGGCGCCCATCTCCAGGCCCAGCACGCGGTCAATCGGCTCGGCACGAGCCGTCAGCATGATCACCGGCGTGTTCGAGCGCGCGCGCAGGTCGCGGCACAGGGTCAAGCCATCCTCACGCGGCAGGTTGAGGTCGAGCACGATCAGGTCCACGTGCTCACGGTCCAGCAGCTGGCGCATGGCGGTGCCATCAGCCGCCGTGCTCACCTGATAGCCGGCGCGGCCGAGCTGCTCGGCCAGCAGGGTGCGGATGTCATTGTCGTCGTCGACGATCAGCAGTCGATGCATCGTGTTTTCAGTCTCCATGTCGCGATCATCCCGTGTCGGCAGCTGAACCGCATCCGGGGCAATGCGTACCAGTGTATCCACCGATGGTCGGGATACCTGTGGTTACGCCTGTTTGCCGACAGTGTTACATAGAGACATACCCCGAGGATTGAGCCGCCTGTCGCCCGGTCTTCACAATGCCCGCCAACGCCGCCCGCGCGGCCCCGAGAGTGAAGCCACGACGTGACGTTCCGCCTGCTGCCCGCGACCCGCCGGGGTCGCCTGATACTGGTCGCCCTGCTTGCCCTTGCCGTCGTTGCAGCCGCCTGGTGGCTGCTGCGCAAGCCGGCCGTCCCGGCGGTGGCGACCGCGCCCGTCAGCCGTGGTGACATCGAGCAGACAGTGGAGGCCACCGGTGTGATCGACGCCTACAAGCTGGTCAGCGTCGGCGCCCAGGCCTCGGGCCAGATCAAGTCGCTGAAGGTACAGCTGGGCGACACCGTGAAGGAAGGCGACCTGATCGCCGAGATCGATGCCACCACCCAGCAGAACCAGGTGCTCAACGCGCAGGCCTCGCTGGACCAGGTCACCGCGCAGCGCGCCGTGCAGCAGGCCACCCTGCGCCAGGCCGAACTGGAATTCGCGCGGCAGCAGCAGATGCTGGCTGCCGAAGCCACCTCGCGCCAGGAATATGATGCCGCCGAGGCGCAGTTGAAGACCGCCCGTGCCCAGCTGCAGTCCTACGAGGCGCAGATCAAGGGCCGCGAAACAGAACTGGGCACCGCCCGCGCCAACCTGGCCTACACCCGCATCACCGCGCCGATGGACGGCACCGTGGTGGCGGTGGTGGCGGAGGAAGGCCGCACCGTGAACGCCAACCAGACCGCACCGACCATCGTGATGCTGGCGCGGCTGGACGTGGTCACCGTCAATGCCGAGATCTCCGAGGCCGACGTGGTCAAGATCAAGCCCGGCATGCCGGTGTACTTCACCACGCTGGGTGACCCGGACCGCAAGTACCACGCCACGCTGCGCCAGATCAATCCGGCGCCGGCCTCGATCGCCAACGAAAGCTCCTCCAGCTCCAGCAGTTCGTCCAGTTCCAGTTCCAGCAGCGCGGTCTACTACAACGCGCTGTTCGACGTGGAGAATCCGGACGGCACGTTGCGCATCGACATGACCGCGCAGGTCTCGGTACTGCTCAAGCAGGCCAAGGGCGTGCTGATGGTGCCGGCGGTGGCGCTGGGGCCGAAGCGCCGTGGCGACGAGCGCATGGTGCGGGTGCTGGACGACAAGGGCCAGCCACAGCCGCGCAAGGTCACGGTGGGCATCAACAATGGCGCCTCCGCCGAGATCCTGTCCGGGTTGAAGGAAGGCGAGCGCGTGGTGGTCGGCGAGGCCAGTGCAGCTGCGGCCGGTGCCGGTGGCGGGAACCGAGGCGGCATGCAGATGCGGGTCGGCGGCCCGGGCATGGGTCCGCGCCGATGAGCACGACGGCGCCGCTGCTGCGCCTGCGCGACCTGCGACGCGAGTTCCCGGCCGGTGATGATGTGATCGCCGTGCTGCGCGACGTCAATCTCGACATCCATGCTGGCGAGATGGTCGCCATCGTCGGCCAGTCCGGCTCGGGCAAGTCGACACTGATGAACATCCTCGGCTGCCTCGACCGCCCCACCCGCGGCAGCTACCAGGTGGCCGGCCGCGAGACCGGAAAGATGGCGCCGGACGAACTGGCCGAACTGCGCCGCGAATATTTCGGTTTCATCTTCCAGCGCTACCACCTGCTCGGCGACCTCGACGCGCGCGGCAATGTGGAAGTGCCGGCGGTGTACGCCGGCAGCCCGGGCGCAGTGCGCAATGCGCGTGCCGAGCAGCTGCTGCAACGCCTGGGCCTGGGCGACCGCATGCATCACAAGCCCGGCCAGCTGTCAGGTGGCCAGCAGCAGCGCGTGTCGATCGCACGCGCGCTGATGAACGGCGGCGAGGTGATCCTGGCCGACGAACCCACAGGCGCGCTCGATACGAAATCCGGTGAGGAAGTGATGGCGATCCTCGGCGAACTGCATGCCGAAGGCCACACCATCATCATCGTCACCCACGACATGAGCGTGGCCCAGCACGCACAGCGCATCATCGAGATCCGCGATGGCGAGATCATCGCCGACCGCGCCAACCCGAATGCGCCGGCCTACCGTGCGCAGCGCGAAGCCAGTACCGGGGCCGCCCACGGCAACAGCTGGCGGGCGGCCCGAGACCGCTTCTCCGAAGCGTTCCGCATGGCGCTGCTGGCGATGAACGCCCATCGGCTGCGGACCTTCCTGACCATGCTCGGCATCATCATCGGCATCGCCTCGGTAGTGTCGGTGGTGGCGCTGGGCAACGGCTCGCAGCAGCAGATCCTGCAGAACATCAGCGCGCTCGGCACCAACACCATCGACGTCTATCCCGGCCGTGGTTTCGGCGACATGCGCTCGGCCCGGGTGCAGACGCTCAAGGCCAGCGATGCCGATGCACTGGCAAAGCAGAGCTACGTGGACAGCGCCACCCCCAGCGTATCGACCTCGGTCACCGCGCGTTATCGCAACCAGTCGTCGACCGCCCAGGTCAGCGGCGTCGGCGAGCAGTTCTTCCGGGTCAAGGGCGTGACTCTGCTCAGCGGCAGCTTCTTCGATACCGATGCAGTCAAGGGCCTGGGCCAGGTGGCGGTGATCGACGAGAACACCCAGACCCAGTTCTTTCCCGATGTCGACCCGGTCGGACAGGTGATCCTGCTCGGCAACGTGCCGGCACGCGTGGTCGGCGTGGCCAAGCGCCAGAGTTTCGGCTTCGGTGGCAGTACCAGCCTCAGCGTGTGGGTGCCGTACACCACGGTGATGTCGCGCATGCTCGGCCAGAGCCACGTCTCCAGCATCACCGTACGCGTGGACGACGACACACCGATGGATGCGGCGCAGGAAGCAATCACCCGCCTGCTGACCCTGCGCCATGGCACCGAGGACTTCTTCCTCAGCAACAGCGCGGAGATCCGCCAGACCATCGAGCAGACCACGCGCACGATGACCCTGCTGATCGGTGCCATCGCCGCCATCGCACTGCTGGTCGGTGGCATCGGCGTGATGAACATCATGCTGGTGTCGGTGACCGAGCGCACCCGTGAGATCGGGGTGCGCATGGCGGTGGGTGCACGGCAGAGTGATATCCGCCAGCAGTTCCTGATCGAGGCGGTGCTGGTGTGCCTGCTCGGCGGCGTGCTCGGCATCGGCCTGGCGCTGCTGCTGGGCTCGATGATCGGCCGCTTCGCCAGCGATTTCCAGGTGCTGTTCTCCACCGCCTCGATCGTTGCCGCGTTCGCCTGCTCGACCTTGATCGGCGTGGCGTTCGGCTTCCTGCCCGCACGCAACGCCGCACAACTCGATCCGGTGGAGGCCCTGGCCCGCGAATGAAGAAGATGATCCGACTGCCCTTCCCCGCTCCCCGGCACCTGCTGCCGGCCGGTGCGGTTGTACTCGCCCTGTCCGGCTGCGCCTCCGTCGGCCGCTATCCGGTGCATGACCCGGCCGTGGCGGCGCAGTATGGGCGTGGCGATGCCACCCTCAATGCACCGGCCGACGGCCCGCGCAGCAGCCTGGATACACCCGGCCGCGACATCCGGCAGGACACCTGGTGGACCGGCTTCGGCGATGAACGCCTCGACCGTCTGGTGGCGCAGGCGCTGGCCGCCAACAGCGATCTGGCCGCCGCCGGCCTGGCCGTGCAGCGTTCACGCCTGCAGGCCGGCCTGGCCAGCAATGCGCTGTGGCCGCAGCCTTCGTCATCGGGCGTCAGCGGCAGTGCCAGCCGCGCCACCGACCAGGCCGATGACTGGCGCCGCAGCTATTCCACCGGCGTCTCGCTGGGCTGGGAAGTGGACCTGTGGGGGCGCCTGCGCACCCAGCGCGACATCGCCCGCTGGGAAGCCGAAGCCAGCGAGGAAGACCGGCAGAACACCGCGCTGCTGGTGATCGGCGACACCATCACCCAGTACTGGAACCTGGCCTATCTCAACCAGTCCATCGCCACCGGCCAGGCCAACCTGGAGCGGTTGGAACGTACCCGCGAACTGGTGCAGGCCCGCTTCGACGCCGGCGCGGTATCGCGCCTGGAAGTGCGCCAGGCGCTGCAGAACCTGCAGTCGCAGCGCTCGGCGCAGAGCGCGCTGGAACAGCAGCGGGTGGAAGTGCGCAATGCACTGACCGTACTGCTGGATGGCACGCCCTGGCCGCAGCAGGACGAACCGCAGGACCTGCTGGGCGCACGCAGCCCGGACATCGTCGAGGGGTTGCCGGCCGACCTGCTGGGCCGCCGTCCCGACCTGCGCGCGGCCGAGCTGCGCCTGCGCAACAGCCTGAAAACGATCAAGGTCACGGCAACCCAGTATTACCCGGCGTTGAGCCTGACCGGCAGCCTCGGTTCCAGCGCCACCTCGCTAGGCAATGTGCTGCGCAATCCGGTGGCCACGCTGGGCGCGGGCCTGTCACTGCCGTTCCTCAACCTGCAGCGCGCGCAGCTGGATACCGACATCGCCGGCACCGCCTACCAGATCGCCGCGGCCAACTTCCGCAAGACGCTGTACACCGCGCTCTCGGAAGTGGACAACGCGCTGTCGGCACGCGAGCAGCTGGCGCGGCAGGTGGCGGCCTCGCAGGCGTCGTATGACGAAGCGGTGGAAGTGGAACGCGCGCAGGAAGTGCGTTACCGCGTGGGCGCGACCGACCTGCGCACCTGGCTGGAAGCGCAGCAGACCCGGCGCGATGCCGAGCTGTCACTGGCGCGCGCGCGGCAGGGGCAGCTGAACAACGATGTGACCCTGTTCAAGGCGCTGGGCGGCAGCGCGGGTTAGCGCCTTCTGTAGAGCCGAGCCCATGCTCGGCTGCTTTCTTGATCGGGTATGCGATCGCCGAGCGTGGGCTCGGCTCTACAGATCAGCCGCGCTGGCGCACGGCCTCGAACAGGCTGACGCCGGCGGCGACGGAGACATTCAGGCTCTCGATCTCACCCGGCATCGGGATCTTGACCAGGCCATCGCAGTTCTCACGGGTCAGGCGGCGCAGGCCATCGGCCTCGCCCCCCAGCACCAGGGCGATGTTGCCCTTCAGGTCCAGCTGGTACAGCGAAGCGGTGGCTTCGCCGGCCAGGCCATAGATCCACACGCCCTGCCTCTGCAGGTCCTTCAGGCAGCGCGACAGGTTGGTCACCGCCACCACCGGGATCAGATCGGCGGCACCGGCCGAAGTCTTGCGTACGGTCGCGTTCACCGTGGCCGACTTGTCCTTGGGGATGATCACGGCAGTGGCGCCTGCGGCAGCCGCCGAGCGCAGGCAAGCGCCGAGGTTGTGCGGGTCCTGCACCTCGTCCAGCACCAGCAGCAGGGCCTTGCCCTCGGCTGCGGTGACCAGGCCTTCCAGCTCGTTCTCGCTGTAAGTGCGGGCGGCGGCATAGCGCGCGGCCACGCCCTGGTGGCGTACCGAACCGCCGACACCGTCCAGCGCCTGGCTGTTCACCTTGCGCACGTCGATGCCCTTGCGGCGGGCGTTTTCCTCGATCTCGGTCAGGCGCGGGTTCTTCGCACCGGCCTCGACCAGCACTTCGCGGACGTTCTCGGCGTCGTTCTCGATGGAGGAGGCGACGGCGTTGACGCCGACAATCCACTGGCTGTTCTTGCTCATGCGGGCGGGGACCGGAAAGGGGGTGGCTATGGTAGAGCATCGGCGGCGGCCGCGCTTCGCGCTCGCCGGGCATGGCCCGGCGCTACCGGCCGTTCATCCCCCGGCTGAACGGCTGCGCGGCGGCCAGTGCGGGGTGTCGTGGTCGGGGTGCTGGTGGGACACGATCGTGGCCAGGAAATCCAGCGCGGCGATGTCTTCCTCGGTAAGTCGCGCCGGCAGGCTGGCCAGGCTGTCGACGAAGGGCAGCTTGCGCTCGACTCCGTACTGGATCGTCGGCGGCAGGCGTTCGGGTTCGTCAAACGCACCGGCAGCCACCGCCACGCCATCGGGCGCTTCGTAGGTCAACGGCGTGCCGCAGTCGGCGCAGAACCCGCGCCGCACCACGTTGGAGGACTGGAAATAACGCGGCTGGCCGCGGGTCCAGCTGAACTGCACGCCCCGCACCGACACCAAGGGCGCGTAGTACGCACCAAAGGCCTTCTGGCACATGCGGCAGTGGCAGATCGAGCTGTGGGTCAGCTCGCCACGGGCCTGGAAGCGGATCGCGCCGCACTGGCAGCCGCCGCTGTATTCGGGTTGGCCTTGCATGCGATGTCTCCTGGTGGTGCCGGCCGCTGGCCGGCAACCCGTCGGTGCCGAGAGTGCCATGGATGCCGGCCAGCGGCCGGCACTACCACGGTCATCAATATTTCTCTTTCTTCCGCTTGGCCGGCTTGCCACGCTCCGGCAGCGGCGGCAGGCCATCGCCCTCGTCCTCACCCTTGTGCTCGACCAGGCGGAAGTCGATCTTGCGCTCTTCCATGCTGGCCTTCAGCACCAGGATGCGCACGCGGTCGCCCAACCGGTAGCTGCCGCCGCGGCGCTCGCCGGTCAACGTCTTGCGGGTCGCGTCGAACTTGTAATAGTCCTGCGGCAGCTGGGTCACGTGGACCAGACCCTGCACCTTCGACTCATCCAGCTCCACGAACAGGCCGAAGCTGGTCACGCCGCTGATCACGCCGTCGAACTGGCCGCCCACGTGCTTTTCCATCCACGCCGCGCGGTAACGCTCGTCGACCTCGCGCTCGGCCTCGTCGGCACGGCGCTCACGCTCGGAACACTGCAGCGCCAGCGCAGCCATTTCGCGCGCGTTGTAGGTGAACTTGTCCAGCGGCTTGCCGGACAACGCGTGCTTGATCGCGCGGTGTACCAGCAGGTCGGGGTAACGGCGGATGGGCGAGGTGAAGTGCGCGTACGCCTCCAGTGCCAGGCCGAAATGACCGTGGTTTTCCGGGCTGTAGATGGCCAGGCTCTGGCTGCGCAGCAGCACCGATTCCAGCAGCGTGGCATCGGGGCGGTCGCGGATCTTCTTCAGCAGCTTGGTGTAATCGCCCGGGCGCACCTTCGACCACGGCGGCAGGCTCAGCTTGAACTCCTTGAGGAATTCCAGCAGGTCGGCGTACTTGGTTTCCGGCGGCTTCTCGTGGATGCGGTACGGGGCCGGCACATGGCGCGACAGCAGGTACTTCGCCGCCTCCACATTGGCCGCGATCATGCATTCCTCGATCAGCTTGTGCGCGTCGTTGCGCACCAGCATGCCGGCCTGGGTCACTTCACCGCGGTTGTCCAGCACGAAGCGCACTTCGCTGCTTTCGAACTCGATGGCGCCACGCTTGGCACGCGCCTTGGACAGGACCTTGTACAGCTGGTGCAGGCGCTGCACCTGCGGCAGCAGGTCACCCATCCAGGCCTTGGTATCGGCATCGTCCTCGCCCACCGCCTTCCACACCTGGGTGTAGGTCAGGCGCGCATGCGAGTTCATCACCGCTTCGTAGAAGCGCGAATGCGTGACCAGGCCGTCGCGGTCGATCTGCATGTCGCAGACGAAGCACATGCGGTCGACCTTCGGCATCAGCGAACAGATGCCGTTGGACAGCGTCTCCGGCAGCATCGGCACCACGAAGCCCGGGAAGTACACCGAGGTGGCACGCTTCTGCGCCTCTTCGTCCAGTGGCGTGCCGGGCCGGACGTAGTTGGAGACATCGGCAATCGCCACCACCAGCCGGAAGCCATCGGCGTTCGGCTCGCAGTACACCGCGTCGTCGAAGTCCTTGGCATCTTCACCGTCGATGGTGACCAGCGGCGTGCTGCGCAGGTCCACGCGGTCACCGATCATCGCCGGCTCGACCACCAGCGGCACCGAGGCGGCTTCGTCCAGCACTTCCTGCGGGAACTCGAACGGCAGTTCATGGCCGTGGATGGCGGTCTCCACCACCAGCGAGGCGGTCAGCTTGTCGCCGAGCACGGCGATGATGCGGCCGATCGGCGGGCGACGGCTGTCCGGCGCCTGGGTCAGTTCGCAGACCACCAGCTGGCCGTCGCGCGCACCACCGGTCTGGTCCGGCGGCACCTGCACGTTGCGCTGCACGCGCTTGTCGTCGGGCACCACGTAGTTGATGCCCATCTCGACGCTGAAGCGACCGATCAGACGGGTCATGCCGCGCTCCAGCACGCGGGCGATGCTGCCTTCGCGGCGGCCACGGTGGTCGATGCCGGTCACGCGGGCCAGCACCTTGTCGCCGTGCATGACCTTGCGCATTTCATACGGCGGCAGGAACAGGTCGTCGCCGCCCTCGACCGGGCGCAGGAAGCCGAACCCCTCCGGGTTGGCGATCACCACGCCGGTGACCAGGTTCAGGGTCTGGATCGGGGCGAAGCCGCCGCGGCGGTTCTGCACCAGCTGGCCGTCGCGGACCATGGCGCCGAGCCGGCGCGACAGTGCTTCGGCACGGTCCGGGGCGGTCAGGCCCAGGCGTGCGCCCAGTTCCTCTGCCGTCTGCGGCCCTTCGCAACGCTCCAGCAGGGCCAGGATGGCTTCGCGGCTGGCGATGGGCTGTTCGTACTTCTCTGCTTCGCGGGCGGCATAGGGATCGTCGATCACCTTGCCGGTCGGCGGCAACTTGCGGCCCGGGGCCGGGCCCGGTGCGTCGCTGCTGGGGACCTTGCGGCCACGCGGCGGTGCGCCGCCTTCATTCAATTCAGGGAACCAGCCCGGCAACGGCTTGCCCGGCTTGGTGGCGCGGGCCGTGCCCGCCTTGGCGCCCTTCTTGGGGGCCTGGCCGCGGGAGGTGCTCCCGCCCTTGCTTGGTTTTTTGGTAGTCATCGCCCCACATGGTAGCCGTTGACGGCGTGCAGAACGGGTCAGTGGCCGTCTTGAAGGCCTGGCGTGGAAAATATTCAGGAAGTCGTTGACAGCCTGCGGATTCATCTTCACAATTGCGCCTCTGGAACGCCCAGGTGGCGGAATTGGTAGACGCACTAGTTTCAGGTACTAGCGGGTAAAACCGTGGAGGTTCGAGTCCTCTCCTGGGCACCAACGAAAAAACTCCTCGCTTCGGCGGGGATTTTTTTTGCCTGCAATCCAGCAGCGGGGTCGAATTCCTTTCCGAAGGAAAGGGCTCCGACCCAAGCGATTGAGATGGGGTCAGAGCCCGCTCCGCACGCGAAACGGGGTCCGACACCGGATCCAGAAAAAGTGTTGACACCCCCATAACAACACCCCATAATCTCGCTCCTCGACGCCCAGGTGGCGGAATTGGTAGACGCACTAGTTTCAGGTACTAGCGGGTAAAACCGTGGAGGTTCGAGTCCTCTCCTGGGCACCACGTCGAGAATGAGAAAAACCCGCGAGAGCGGGTTTTTTCATGCCCGGAATCCGGCATCAGAGCAGCGGCCGCAGCACCAGCTCCAGCCCGAGCAACAGCAGGAAACCCAGGAAGCAGCCCCGGAACACCCGCGCACTGATGCGCTGCCGGATCACCTGCCCCAGCCACATGCCCAGCAATGCCGGCAGCACCGCCAGCGCACTCAGCCCCAGCTGCTGGATGCCGAATGCGCCGTGCAGCACCAGGCCGGCGGTCAGCGAAATCGTTGACACCGTGAACGCCAGCCCCAGCGCCTGCACCAGCTCCTCGCGCTGCAACCCCAGCGACTGCAGGTATGGAACCGCCGGCATCACGAACACGCCGGTGGCGCCGGTCACCACGCCCGACAACGCCCCCACCAGCGGCCCCAGCCAACGCTCGCGCCGCTGCTGCACGCGGAACACCGGCGCAAGCAACGCATAGGCGGCATAGACCACCAATGCCACGCCCAGCGCAACGCGCGACCAAGTGCGATCGACCCGCACCAGCAGCGCCGCCGAGCCCAGCGTCACCACCACCACGGCCAGCATCATCGGCCACAGGCGCCGCACGATGCGGTCCAGTGACGGCCCGGACAACAGCTGCCACGCATTGGTGACGAAGGTGGGAATGAACAGCATCGACGCCGCCGACACCGGCGACAGCGTGCTGCCCAGCAGCCCCATCGCCACCGTCGGCAACCCCATCCCAGTCACACCCTTGACCACACCGGCCAGCACGAACACCACCACCAGCAGCACGTAGAAGTACATCGATTCATTCATGCCTTCATTGGATCGGCCGGCCGCTCGGCGCACAATGCGGTGTTTCCGGCCTTGCCTTCGGCTGATCCGAAGGCGCAGCCGTTGCGATGAGGGCATCACATGCGGATGGATATCGCCGACCTGCGCCTGTTCCTGGCGATTGCCGAGGCGGGCAGCATCACGGCCGGCGCAGCGCAGGCAAACCTGGCACTGGCGTCGGCCAGCGAACGCCTGCGCACGATCGAAGCCGATGCCGGCACCGCGTTGTTGAACCGGCACCCCCGCGGCGTCAGCCTGACCGAAGCCGGCGCCGCCCTCGCCCACCATGCACGATTGATCCTGCAGCAGCAGGCGCAGCTGCGCGGTGAACTGCAGGCGTTCGCGCACGGCGCGCGCGGCACACTGCATCTGTATGCCAACACCGCAGCACTGACCAACTACCTGCCTTCGCGGCTGGCACCGTGGCTGGCCGAACGCCCGCGCCTGCACGTGGAACTGCTGGAGCGCACCAGCCCCGAAGTCGTGCGTGCGATCAACGCTGGCCAGGCCGAGGCCGGCATCATCAGTGATGCGGTCGACGCTGCCGGCCTGCAGCAGCACGTGGTCGCCGAAGATCCACTGGTGATGCTGCTGCCCGCAGACCATCGCCTCGCATCGCGGCGCAGCCTGGCCTTCGCCGATGTTGCCGGCGAGACCTTCGTCGCGCTGGCCGACGGCAATGCACTGCAGGCCTACATCGAAGACCAGGCGCGCGACATCGGGCGGCGCCTGGACGTGCGCATCCGCATGAAGACCTTCGAAGGGGTGTGCATCATGGTCGGCCACGACATTGGTATCGGCATCGTGCCGCGGACCATCGCCCGCCAGCACCGGCGCAGCACGCATACCGTCGCCGTACCGCTCGCCGATGCGTGGGCACAGCGTCGCCTGTGCGCCTGTTTTGCCGAGTGGGCGCAGTTGTCATCGGCAATGCGCAGCCTGCTGCTTCACCTGGGCGTGCAGCCGCAGAAAAAGCTGTGAAATGTTGTTGACACATCCTCTGCCGTCCCGCACAATTCATCTCCTGAGTCGCCCAGGTGGCGGAATTGGTAGACGCACTAGTTTCAGGTACTAGCGGGTAAAACCGTGGAGGTTCGAGTCCTCTCCTGGGCACCACGACTCAAGATGATCAAACCCGCGAAAGCGGGTTTTTTCGTTTCCGGGGCCTGGCGAGCGTGGCATCGCAACCGCCACTCGGACTGTCGTATCTCGCACCACCCGGGCGTCGCCTGCGGGTGTATACCTCCCCCCGGCGCGCCGTCACCAGACCTTGAACGCCCCCCTTTTGGGGCGCATTTCACGTTCCCCGTTCAATTCGTACTTTTCCTAGTCGAGATCCACCCGATTCCTTTTCGGTGGGAGGCAGATTTACCGGAGCCGGTTGCAGGTCTATCGACACGACCGGACCAGCGCCCCCCCCTTTCCCCAAAGGATGCCCCAATGCAGCGCAGCATCATCTGCCCTCACTGCCACACCGGCTCGAACCACGGCGTACGCGTATGCGTGGGATGCCAGGCCGAGGCCCACTACGGCGCATCGAAGGAGGCCGTAATGTTCGTCTTTGTCGCCGCCATCATCTGCGGCGCGCTGGTCGGCAGCCGATTGCAGGCCACTGCCGGCTGGATCACGTGCGGCGCCGTACTTGTGGCGGGAATGTGGGCCATTTCCCGATTGTTCCGTGATCGGGTGGTGTTCAAGCGCGTCTATCGCACGCGCTGAACCTGCGCCGCTGCACTCCCCCAACGGCAGGGCCCGTGCGACCCACGTTGCACAAACAAAAACCCCGCCTTGCGGCGGGGTCAAAATACAGCACGTGTTTCCAGGGAGTTTTCAGTGCCCACCACCGGCGGCCGCACCCGCACCTGCGCCGAATGGCGGCTTGGCCAGCCACAGGAACGTAATGATCGCCAGGAAGATCCAGCCCAGCAGGAAGAAGATGTCGTTGAAGCCCATCTGCGATGCCTGGTGGTTGATCATGTTGTTCAGTACCGCTGCGCCGTGCTGCAGGTCGCCCTGCCCCATCGCCGTGACCTGGTCCTGCATGCCCGGCTGATAGGCCGAGATATGCTCGGTCAGGTCGGCATGGTGCACCTGGGTGCGCCGCGCCCACAGCCACGTCGTCAGCGACGCCGCGAAGCTGCCGCCCAGCGTACGCAGGAACGTGGCCAGGCCGGAGCCCGCCGCGATCTCGCGCCCATCCAGGTCCGACAGCAGGATCTGCAGCACCGGCATGAAGAACAGCGCGACGCCGATGCCCATGATCAGCTGTACGCCGGCCACGTGCATGTAGTCCACCTGCAGGTTGAAGTTCGAGCGCAGGAAGCTGGTCATCGACAGCACGATGAAGGCGATCGTGGCCAGCATGCGCATGTCGAAGCGCGATGCATACTTGCCCACGAACGGGGTCATGATCACCGGCAGGATGCCGATTGGCGCCGTTGCCAGGCCCGCCCAGATCGCGGTGTAGCCCATGTCACGCTGCAGCCACTGCGGGATCAGCAGCGCCACGCTGAAGAACGCCGCGTAGGCCACCACCATCGCCAGCGTGCCGGCGCGGAAGTTGCGGTGCCGGAACAGCTTCAGGTCGACAATCGGATCCTTGTCGGTCAGCTCCCAGATCAGGAACACCGTCAGCGTCACCACGGCCACGCAGGCCAGCACCACGATCTTCATCGACGCGAACCAGTCCTCGTCGTTGCCCAGGTCGAGCACCAGCTGCAGCGCACCGACGCCGATCACGAGGGTAATCAGGCCGACGTAGTCCATCTTCGGCTTCTCGATCTGCTCCGGCCGCCCTTTCAGCTGGTTGCCCACCACCAAGGCAGCGAAGATGCCCAGCGGCACGTTGATCAGGAAGATCCACTCCCAGCTGTAGTTGTCGGTGATCCAGCCACCGAGGATCGGCCCGCAGATCGGCGCGACCACCGTGATCATCGCCAGCAGCGCCAATGCCTGCCCACGTTTCTCGCGCGGGTAGATCGAAACCAGCAGCGACTGCGTGATCGGGTACATCGGGCCGGCCACGAAGCCCTGCAGCGCACGCGACACCACCAGCATGCCCATGCTCTGCGCCAGGCCGCACAGCAGCGAGGTGATGACGAAGGCCAGCGTGGCCCAGACGAACAGCTTGCGTTCGCCGAAGCGGCGGCTGAGCCAGCCGGTCAGCGGCAGCGCGATGGCCGTGCTGACCGCGAACGAGGTGATGACCCAGGTCGCCTGCTGCGAACTGGCACCGAGGTTACCGGCGATGGTCGGCAGCGAGACGTTGGCGATGGTGGTGTCGAGCACCTGCATGAACGACGCCATCGCCAGGCCCACCGTGCACAGGGCGACGCTGGGCGGCAGGAACCCGGAGGCCGCACCCGGCGCCGCCGGTGCGCCCGGAGCGCCGGGCGCGGCTGGAGCTTGTGCGGACATGGCGACCTCAGCCCACCTTCGCCTGTTGCTGCGGCAGGTTGCCCTGGATGATCGTGTGGATCACCTCATCGGCATCATGCAGCTGCTTGGCATACACGTCAGTGTCGAACACCGTGCCCTTGGCCGGGGTACTCGGCAGCACTTCGCCCTTCTGGTCGCGCAGGCTCACTTCGGCCTTCATCGACAGGCCGATGCGCAGCGGGTGTTCGGCCAGCTGCTTGGCATCGATGGCGATGCGCACCGGCACGCGCTGCACGATCTTGATCCAGTTGCCACTGGCGTTCTGCGCCGGCAGCAGCGAGAACGCCGAGCCGGTGCCCAAGCCCAGGCTCTGGATGCGGCCCTTGTACTTCACGTCGCCGGCGTACAGGTCCGACTTCAGCTCCACTTCCTGGCCCAGGCGCATGTGGCGCAGCTGGGTTTCCTTGAAGTTGGCCTCGACCCACATCTGTTCGGTCGGCACCACGGCCATCAGGGCATTGCCCGGCTGCACGCGCTGGCCGACCTGCACCGAACGACGGGCGACGTAGCCGGAGACCGGCGCGACAATGCCGGCGCGGGCGTTGTTGAGGAAGGCCTGGCGCAGCTGTGCGGCGGCGGCCTGCACGTCCGGCTGGGTGGCGATCACGGTGTCGTCGACCAGCGCGCGGTTGCGCTCGACGGTCTCGCGCGAACCGGCCACGGCCGCTTCGGCCGCGGCCAGCTCGTCGCGGGCGTGGGCCAGTTCTTCGTTGGAGATGGCGCCGGTGGCGGCCAGGTCCTTGCGGCGGGCGTAGTCTTCGCGCACGCGCTTCAGGGTCACCTGGCGGGCGTTCAGGTCCGCCTGCGCGCCTTCCACGCTGCGGTACAGGCCGCGGGTCTGGCGCACGGTCTTGGCCAGGTTGGCTTCGGCCTGCTGCAGCGCCACTGCGGTGTCGGACGGGTCCAGCTGCACCAGCAGCTGGCCGCGCTCCACGCGCATGCCGTCATCGGCATTGATGGCGACCACGGTGCCGGCCACCAGCGGGGTGATCTGCACCTGGTTGCCCTGCACGTAGGCATCGTCGGTCTCTTCGAACCAACGGCCGAACATGAAGTACCACAGCGCCAAAGCGGCAAGCAGCAGCACGACGATCACGAACAGGCCGCGCAGCAGGTTGCCGCGGCGGTTGGGGGCGGCCGGGGCCGCGGTGTCTTGGGTCTGGCTCATGTCGGAGATCTTCAGGAATGCGAGGAATCGGAATGGGAGGCGATCGGTGCGCGGTCGGCGTCAGTGGGCTGGAAACCACCGCCCAGCGCCTTGCTCAGGCGCACCGAGGACTGCACTTGCTGCGACTGCAGGCCGGCCAGCTGCTGCTGCGACTGCAGCAGGGTGGACTGCGCGGTCAGCACGTCCAGGTAGCTGCCGATGCCGGCGCGGTAGCGCTGCTGGGCCAGGTCGAAGGCAGCGCGTGCGGTGTCCACCGCCTGCTGCTGCGACTGCGCCTGCTGTGCCAGCGAGCGCACCGCGTTGACCTGGTCGGCCACATCACGCAGCGCATCGAGCACGGTCTGGTTGTAGTTGGCCACCGCCAGGTCGTACTGCGCATCGGTATTGGCCAGGTTGGCGCGCAGCTTGCCGCCTTCGAAGATCGGCAGGCTCAGCGCAGGGCCGATGTAGGCGAAGGTGGAACTGCTCTTCAGCAGGTCGCTCACATTCGGGGCGACCACGCCGGCCAGCGCGGTCAGGTTGAAGCTCGGGTAGAACTTCGTCTTCGCGACCTTGATCTGCTTGTCGGCCGCTTCAACGCGCCAGCGTGCGGCCACGATGTCGGGGCGACGGCCCAGCAGCTCGCTGGGCAGCACCCCAGGCAGCTGCAGCGCCACCGGGTTCAACGGCTGCGGGCGCTGGATCGACAGGCCACGGTCCGGGCCCTTGCCGACCAGCGCGGCCAGTGCGGTGCGGGCGGCGTCGATACGCTGCTGGGCGGCCTGCACCTGCTGCTGCGCGGCCGGCACGCGGGCCTCGGCCTGGCGCACCTGCAGATCACTGTCGATGCCGGCGCGGCGGCGCTGGCGGGTCAGCTCAAGTGACTTCTGCGAACGGCTCAGCTCTTCCTCGGCCACGTCGTTGAGCTGCCACGCGTAGGCCAGGTCGGCATAGGCCTGGGTGATGCCAGTGGACAGGTTCAGGCGGGCGGCCTGCGCTTCAACGGTGGCGGCGTGCGCACCGTCCACGGCGGCTTCCCAGGCGGCGCGCTTGCCGCCCCACAGGTCCACGCCGTAGCTGAAGTCGAAGGCGACCTGGCTGCTGCCGGCGTAATGGCCACCGATCTCGCTGCCTGCCATCGACTCAGGCAGGCGCAGGCCGGTGTAGCCACCAGACACCGACAGGCTCGGCAGTTCGTCGGCACGCGCAGTGCCGACCTGGGCCTGGGCCTGGCGCAGGCGCGCGTCGGCGGCGTCCAGGCTCGGGTGGCCGGCCAGGCCCTCGGCGACCAGCGCGTCCAGCTGCGCATCGCCCAGCGCCTTCCACCAGTCCTGCGCCGGGAAGCCGGTGGCGCTCAGGTCGGTGTCGGCCAGGGTGCGTTCGCTGTGCAGGCTGTCCACATCCAGCACGTGGCCCTGCGGATTGAGGCCACGACTGCTGGCACAGGCGGCCAGGGCCAGGGCCAGCGCTGACACCAGCAGCGTGCGCCCGGACCGGCGGAAAGTGAAATGCGGGATCGGGTTCATGGGGTCGTCAAGGAATCGCGGATTCGGGTAAGGAGGGACAGCAGCAGCGTGCGCTCGTCGGTTGAGAGATCACGCAGGGCGTAATCCATCACCGCGTCGCCGCGCAGCTTCAGCCGCGCCCACAACGCGCGGCCTTCATCGGTCAGCACGATCTGCAGCGCACGACGGTCCTGGGCATGCGGTTGGCGACGGACGCAGCCCAGTGCCTCCAGCTTGTCCAGCAGCCGGGTCACGGCGCTGGGCACCTGGTCGATGGCCTGGGCCAGTTCGTTGGCGGTGCACGGCGCCATGTTGGAAAGCACCTTCAACCCGATGTAGTGGGTGAAGCCGATGCCCAGGTCTTCTTCCGCCATGGACGCGTCGAGTTGGCGGACCAGGCCGTCGCGCACCTGGCGCAGCAGCAGGCCGAAGCTGGGGGGAGTGGTTGCAGGACAGATCATGGGGGAGCATTCTCTTCCAAAAAAAATATTTCTCAATGGAAATATTCGATCTGGCATCGAATGCTGTGTTGCAGCAATGGGCTGGATCGGTGAAGGCGCCTACCTTAATGACCTGGTCAGCTGGCCCGGTAGTACAATTCAGCCAATGGATGACACATTTCAGCCAGCGGATATGATGAACAAGGCAGAAATTCCCCCTCCCAAGCGCCTGCTGCGCGACGACGCGCTGGACTGGTTCGAGCGCAACGACGGCCCATCGGTGGTCGCCTACCGCTTCGACAGCCCGCAGGGACTGGTCCGTGAGGTGGACTGGCACCATCACCAGCGCGCGCAACTGATCTACGTGGAGCGTGGCCTGCTGACCACCCGCACCTCGCACGGCACCTGGTCGTTGGCGCCGGGTTCGGCCGGCTGGATGCCGCCTCTGGAGCCGCACACGGTCACCCTCGACGGGCCGCTGCGTGGCTGGGGCATGGCGCTGGCCGCACCCGCCTGTGCCACCCTGCCCGCCGACCCCTGCGTGCTGGGCCTGTCCAAGCTGGCGCAGGCGCTGGCCGAGCGCATCTGCGAATGGCCGCTGGGCTATGACACCACGCCCGAGCGCCAGCACATCATCGAGGTGCTGCTGGACGAGATCCGCACCGCGCCGCGTCAGCGCATGCATCTGCCGATGCCCCACGACCGGCGCCTGCTGAAGATCGCCTCGCAGCTGCTGGCCGACCCGTCCGACGAGCGCAGCCTGGCCGAATGGGCCCACTGGGCCGGCCTGTCGCCGCGCAGCCTGACCCGTCACTTCCGCGACGAGACCACGCTCAGCTTCGCCCAGTGGCGGCAACAGGCCCGCCTGTCCGAGGCGTTGCGCCAGCTGACCGAGGGCCGCAGCGTGGCCGACATCGCCCACGCACTGGGCTTCAGCAGCGCCAGCGCGTTCGTCACCGTGTTCCGCCGTCACTTCGGGTTGCCGCCTGGGCGCTACCTGGCGCGGGCCGGGCATGGCCTGGAAACCGGGCTGGACCCTGCACGCGGCTTGGCATCCCCCGCCGCATCCGGATAATCACAGGATTGCGAGCGGCGACCGCCGTCGCCGCCTCCCGACATAGGTAACAACGCCGCATGACCGAACTTGCCCGTCCCGTGTTCCACGGATTCGAACAACTGCCGCTGCGCGAGTACGCCGAACGCGCCTACCTCGACTACTCGATGTACGTGGTCCTGGACCGCGCCCTGCCGTTCATCGGCGACGGCCTGAAGCCGGTGCAGCGCCGCATCATCTATTCGATGAGCGAGCTGGGCCTGAATGCCGCGTCCAAGCCGAAGAAGTCCGCGCGCACCGTCGGCGACGTCATCGGTAAGTACCACCCGCACGGCGACAGCGCGTGCTACGAGGCGCTGGTGCTGATGGCACAGCCGTTCTCGTACCGCTACCCGCTGATCGAGGGCCAGGGCAACTTCGGCTCCAGCGACGACCCGAAGTCGTTCGCGGCGATGCGTTACACCGAATCCAAGCTGACCCCGATCGCCGAAGTGCTGCTGGGCGAACTGGGCCAGGGCACCACCGACTGGGCACCGAACTTCGACGGCACCCTGCAGGAACCGACCTGGATGCCGGCGCGGCTCCCGCACCTGCTGCTCAACGGCACCACCGGCATCGCCGTGGGCATGGCCACCGACGTGCCGCCGCACAATCTCAACGAGATCGTCAGCGCGCTGCTGCACCTGCTGGACAACCCCGACGCCACCGTGCGCGACCTGTGCGAACACGTGCAGGGCCCGGACTACCCGTCCAGCGCCGAGATCATCACCGCGGCCAACGACCTGCGCAACATCTACGAGACTGGCAACGGCAGCGTGCGTGCACGCGCGACCTTCACCAAGGAAGCCAGCAACATCGTGATCACGGCGCTGCCGTTCCAGGTGTCGCCGTCGAAGGTGATCGAGCAGATCGCCGCGCAGATGCGCGCCAAGAAGCTGCCGTGGCTGGAGGACATCCGTGATGAATCCGACCACGCCAATCCGGTGCGCGTGGTGCTGGTGCCGCGTTCCAACCGCGTCGACGCCGACCAGTTGATGGGCCACCTGTTCGCAACCACGGACCTGGAGCGCAGCTACCGCGTCAACCTCAACGTGATCGGGCTGGACGGCCGTCCGCAGGTGAAGAACCTGAAGATGCTGCTCAGCGAATGGCTGACCTTCCGCAGCAACACCGTGACCCGCCGCCTGCAGCACCGCCTGCAGAAGGTCGAGCGTCGCCTGCACCTGCTGGAAGGCCTGCTGGTCGCCTTCCTCAACCTGGACGAGGTGATCCACATCATCCGTACCGAAGACGAGCCGAAGGCCGCACTGATCGCGCGCTTCGGCCTGTCCGAGGAACAGGCCGAGTACATCCTGGAAACCAAGCTGAAGCAGCTGGCCCGCCTGGAGGAAATGAAGATCCGCGGCGAGCAGGATGAACTGGCCAAGGAGCGCGAGAAGATCCTCGGCATCCTGGACAGCAAGGCCAAGCTGAAGAAACTGATCCGCGACGAACTGACCGCCGACGCCAGGAAGTTCGGCGACGCACGCCGTTCGCCGCTGGTGCAGCGCCAGGCGGCGCAGGCCATCGACGAGACCGAGCTGGTGCCGAGCGAACCGATGACCGTGGTGCTGTCGGAGAAGGGCTGGATCCGCGCCGCCAAGGGCCACGACGTCGATGCATCCGCACTGTCGTACCGTGAAGGCGACGGGCTGCAGGGCGCGGTGCGCGCACGCAGCACCCAGCAGGTCGCGTTCCTCGACAGCGAAGGCCGCGCCTACTCGACGCCGGTGCACACCCTGCCCTCCGCGCGTGGCAATGGCGAACCGCTGACCGGCCGCTTCTCGCCGGCACCGGGCACCAGCTTCGTGACCCTGGCCAGCGCCGAGCCGGACACCCGCTTCGTGCTGGCCTCCAGCCACGGCTATGGCTTCGTCACCCGCTTCGAGAACCTGATCGGCCGCAACAAGGCCGGCAAGGCGATGCTGAACCTGTCGGCCGGCTCGTCGGTGCTGACCCCGTCGGTGGTCGCCAACGTCGCCACCGACCGCATCGTGGCGGTGACCAGTTCGGGCAACCTGCTGGCGATCGCCGCCAACGACCTGCCGGAACTGGACAAGGGCAAGGGCAACAAGATCATCGAGATCCCGAAGGCCAAGCTCGCCACCGAACGCGTGGTCGCCATCGTGGCGATCAGCCCGGGGCAGACCCTGCAGGTGCGCAGCGGCCAGCGCACCATGGGCCTGAAGTTCAACGAGCTCGACGCCTATCTCGGCGCCCGCGCCACCCGCGGCCACCTGCTGCCGCGCGGCTGGCAGAAGGTGGAAGGGCTGTCGGTGGAGTGAGAGCTGGGGCCCTGCCCCTGGCGGGTGTCAACCTTTGTTGACACGCCTCGCCGGGGATCAGACACGAAAAGGCCGGGCATTCCCCGGCTTTTTCGTTGTCGGCTGGCGGGCGGTGGAGCAGCTCGCTGGCGAAGGCTGGCTGGCGATGCTCCGGTGCTGGCGGGCGACAGAACGCCGTGCTTCTGGTAGAGCCGATTGCTGGTCGGCTGCTCTTTGCTCTTGGTAGAGCCGACTGTCAGTCGGCTGCTTTACCGAAAAGCGGCCGACCAGCGGTCGGCTCTATCGGAAGGCAGCCGAGCATTGGCTCGGCTCTACAAAAAGCGGTGCCGGTCAGTGCGCCGGGGCGCCGTTGCCGTCGATCTTGCTCAGCTGGTACAGCTCCAGGCCGATGCGCTTGATCAGGCCCAGCTGCTGCTCCAGCCACCAGGCGTGGTCTTCCTCGGTGTCCTTCAGCTGCGCCAGCAGGATGTCGCGGCTCACGTAGTCGCCGTTCTCTTCGCATAGCTTCATGCCGGCGGCGAGATTGTTCCGAACCGCGTATTCAGTGTCGAGATCCTTCTGCAGCATCTCTTCCACGGTCTTGCCCGGCTCGGTGGCATGCGGGCGCATGTCCGGGTCGCCGCCGAGGAACAGGATCCGGCGCAGCAGCGCATCGGCGTGCTGGGTTTCCTCCTCCATCTCGTGGTTCAGGCGTTCGTACAGCGCGAACAGGCCCTGGTCCTCGTAGCGGCGGGAATGGATGAAGTACTGGTCGCGGGCTGCAAGCTCGCCGCGCAGCAGTTCCTTCAGGCAGGCGATGACGTCCGGGTTGCCTTTCATGGGGGGCTCCTGTGAATCGATGCGGCATAGGGTGCCGCATTTCAAAATACGGTGATCTAATCGGAATCAGTCGCAGTTGCGCCTGCGGCTACAATCGGCCCACGAGTTCGGAAAGGACGTGCGATGCGACGTACATGGCGTTGGGTGCTGGGCGTGTTGATCGCCATCGTGCTGGTCACCGCACTGGTCCTGTGGCTGCTGCTGCGCGGCAGCCTGGCCGATCTGGACGGCGAGCATGCGCTGCCGGGGCTGGCCAAGCCGGTCACCATCGAGCGCGATGCGCTGGGCGTGGTCACCATCACTGCGGGCAGCCAGGCCGACGCGATGCGCGCATTGGGCCGCGTGCATGCGCAGGAACGTTACTTCGAGATGGACCTGATGCGCCGCAGCGCCGCCGGTGAGCTGTCGGCGCTGTTCGGGCCGAAGGCCATCGACGCCGACAAGCGCATGCGCGTGCATCGGCTGCGCGCGCGCACCGAGGCGAACATGCAGGCTGCGCTGGGCGACAACATCGAAGCGGTGAGCGCCTATGTCGGTGGGGTCAATCAGGGCCTGGCCGATCTCTCCGTGCGCCCGTGGGCCTACCTGCTGCTGCGGCAATCGCCACAACCCTGGCAGGCCAGCGACAGCGTGCTGGCCGGGCTGGCCATGTATGCCGACCTGCAGGATCCGGGCAATCAGACCGAGCTTGCGCTGAGCCGCATCCGCGCCGTGGTGCCGCCAGCGCTCTACGCGCTGATTGCCCACGACGGTACCGAATGGGATGCACCGCTGTTCGGCGAACCGAGCGGCAATGCTGCCCTGCCCGACGCCAGCCAGCTCGACCTGCGCACATTGAAGGGAAAGTCGGGCACCGAGCAGGAAGAAGCCGACGTCGTCGGCAGCAACAACTTCGCGGTGGCCGGGGCGCTTACCGCCGACGGCCGCGCGATCGTCGCCGACGACATGCACCTGGGCCTGCGTGCCCCCGGCCTGTGGTTCCGCGTGCGCCTGCGCTACCCCGATCCACAGGCTGCCGGCGGCCAGGTCGATGTCACCGGCTTCTCGCTGCCCGGCCTGCCGGCGGTGATCGTCGGCAGCAACGGGCACGTGGCCTGGGGCTTCACCAACAGCTACATCGACACCGCCGATTACCGCTCGGAACCGGCCAATGCCGAGGTGACCGTGCATGAAGAGCGGATTGCGGTGGCCGGCCAGGCCGACGTGCTGTTCCCGGTACGCGAAACCGCCTGGGGCCCGATCCTGCACGCCCATGCCGATGGCAGCGGTGACGCGCTGCGTTGGGTCGCCCACCTGCCCGGCGCGGTGCGGCTGGACTTCGGTGACCTGGCCCGCGCTGGCGATCTGGACGCTGCACTGAAGTTCGCCGACCGCGCTGGCATCCCCGCGCAGAACCTGGTGGTCGGCGACCGCAGCGGACGCATCGCCTGGCGGCTGATCGGCGCCCGCCCGGATCGCGGTCCGGGCTGCGCGCCGGCCGGCTTCAGTGCCGGCAACAACCAGGACTGTGCGCCGTGGCCGATCCGCAGCGATGCTTCACCGGCATTGATCGATCCTCCCAACCACCGCCTGTGGACCGCCAACGGCCGCGTCCTCGACGGCGAGGCACTGGCCAGCGTCGGCAACGGTGGCTATGACCTGGGAGCACGGGCGCGGCAGATCCGTGACCTGCTGGCGATCCAGGAGCGCTTCGACGAGCACGACCTGCTGGCGATCCAGCTCGACGATCGCGCGGTGTTCCTGCAGCGCTGGTGGGCCCTGCTGCACGACGTCATCGAGCGCAGTGACGACCCTGTACTGAAGCGTTTGAAGGAAGTCAGCCATCAATGGGACGGCCGTGCCTCGGCCAGCTCGGTCAGCTACCGGGTGGTGCGCGAGTTCCGTACGCAGGTGATGACAACACTGTCCGATGCACTACTGGCACCGGCCAATGCGCAGCTGGGCGATGACTATCTGGAGCCGCGCCTGGCGCAGCTGGAAGGCGTGGCCTGGCCGATGCTGCAGCAGCGTCCGGCCAATCTGCTGCCACCGGCCTTCGACAGCTGGGATGCGCTGCTGATCGACGCCGCACGCCGCACCGAGAGCGAGCTGGCCAGGCAGGGCCCACTGGCCAAGCGCAGCTGGGGCGAACGCAATACGGCGGCGATCTGCCACCCCATCGCACGGGCGCTGCCGGACATCGCCAAACACTGGCTGTGCATGCCGGCCGACCGCCTGCCCGGCGACCGCGACATGCCGCGCGTGCAGACGCCGGGCTTCGGTGCTTCCGAGCGCATGGTGGTTTCGCCCGGGCACGAGGCCGACGGCATCGTGCATATGCCCGGCGGCCAGAGCGGGCACCCGCTGTCGCCGTACTGGGGCGCCGGCCACGAAGACTGGGTGCATGGGCGGCCGACGCCGTTCCTGCCCGGCAAGGCGCAGCACACGATGACGCTGGTGCCGGCACTACCGTTCGACGGTCAGCCCCTGCGCCGCTCGATCAGGTTCAGCAGCGGCCCGGTCATCGCCGTGGTCACCAGCGCCATGATCACCAGCACCGCGAACAGGCGGTCACCGAGCAGGCCAAGTTCGTAACCCAGGTTGAGCACGATCAGCTCCATCAGGCCGCGGGTGTTCATCAGTGCGCCCAGCCGCCACGCCTCACGCGACGGCATGCCCGCGCTGCGCGCGGCGCTGAAGGTACCCAGCAGCTTGCCGGTCGTGGCCACTGCGATCACCACACCACACAGCACGATGTCGCTGGCCTGCAGCGCATCGGCGCGCATGCGAAGGCCGGTCATGGCGAAGAACAGCGGCAGCAGCAGGGTCACCGCGAACGGTTCGACGCGGGCCATCAACAGGCCGCGCAGCTGCGCGTTGGACGACACCGCCACGCCCGCAGCGAACGCACCGAACAGCGCGTGGATGCCCAGCATTTCGGTGATCAGGGCACTACCCAGCGACAGCAGCAGGATGCCGAGCAGCCAGCGCCCCTCACGGCCCGGCGCAATCTGCTGGCGAGCGAACCACGGCTTCACCAGCCCCAGCATCAGTGCCACGAAGGCGACCACGCACAGCAGGTTGAGACTGGCCGGCAACCAGCCGCCGGCCTGGGCAGCGGCCACGATCAATGCCAGCAGGCACCACGCGGTGGCATCGCCCAATGCTGCGCAGGCGATGGCGGTCTGACCCAGCGGCGTCTGCGTGATGCCGCGATCGGCAAGGATGCGCAGCAACACGGGGAAGGCGGTGATGCTCATCGAAATGCCGACGAACAGTGCGAATGCCGTGAAGCCCACCCCCTGTGGGCCATGCTGCGGATACAGCCAGATGGCCAGGGCGACGCCGAGCACGAACGGCACCGCGATGCCGGCATGGCTGACCGTGAAGGCAAAACGCCGGCGTCCACGCAGTGCTGCCAGGTCCAGCTCGGCACCGGCCACCAGCAGGAACATCAGCACGCCCAGCTGGCTGAGCATGCCCAGCGGACCCAGCGAACTGGCCGGGAACAGCGCACCCTGCAGCTGCGGCAGCAGGCTGCCGAGCACCAGCGGCCCCATCATCAGGCCGGCCGCCATCTCGCCGATCACCGCCGGCTGCCCCAGACGCTTGAGCAGCGCCCCCGCGCCCTTGGCCACCAGCAGCAGCACCAGCAGCTGCAGCAGGAACAGGCCCAGCGGTGACGCCAGGTGCTGCGCCCAGCTGCCTTCGGTGGCGGCCGTGGCACGCGCAACCGCTTCGGGCGCAGCCGGCCCGGCATAGCGGGCCAGCAGCACGCCGGCCAGCAGTGGTACCACGGCCCAGCCCAGGTAGCGCCATCCCCACTTCATCTGCGGCGCCTGGCCCCCGTTCTGTACGTCCATGAACATTCCCCGATGTACGGGGGGCGATCATACAAAAAAGGGGACGGAGGGGATTAAGACGTTTGTGGCACATACGACGTGCGCTCCTCCCTCCCCTTTCTCGCGCCTAGGCCAGTGCCTGCTCGTGCACTCCGGCGATCGCGCGGCCCGAGGGATCTGCAGCCGCGGCGAAGCTGGCGTCCCAGGCAATGGCCGCGGGCGACGAACAGGCGATGGACTTGCCCCCCGGCACGGTCTCGGCCGCTGCCCGGCTCGGGAAGAACTGCTCGAACAGGTGGCGGTAGTAGTACGCCTCCTTGGTCTGCGGCGGGTTGTGCGGGAAGCGCTTGTCGGCGGCCGCCAGTACACGGTCGCTCACCTGCGCCTCGGCATGTGCCTTCAGCCCATCGATCCAGCCATAACCCACGCCATCGCTGAACTGTTCCTTCTGCCGCCACAGGATGCTGTCCGGCAGGTAGCCGTCGAACGCCTCGCGCAGCACCGCCTTTTCGATGCGGCGACCGCCAAAGCCGGCGCCCACCATCTTGTGCGCGGCATCGAAGCGCATCGCCACGTCGAGGAATTCGCGGTCGAGGAACGGCACCCGTGGCTCCACGCCCCAGGCCATCATCGACTTGTTGGCACGCAGGCAGTCGTAGTTGTGCAGCGCGTCGAGCTTGCGCACCAGCTCCTCGTGGAATTCACGCGCATCCGGCGCCTTGTGGAAATACAGGTAGCCACCAAAGATCTCGTCGCTGCCCTCGCCGGAGAGCACCATCTTCACCCCCATCGCCTTGATCCGCCGCGCCAGCAGGAACATCGGCGTCGAGGCGCGAATGGTGGTGACGTCGTAGGTTTCGATGTGGCGAATCACTTCCGGCAGCGCATCGAGGCCTTCCTCGAAGGTGTACTCGAAGCCGTGATGCACGGTACCCAGCGCTTCGGCAGCAATGGCAGCGGCAGCCAGATCGGGCGAGCCCTTCAAGCCGATCGCGAACGAATGCAGGCGCGGCCACCAGGCTTCGGTCTGCCCGCCATCCTCGATGCGGCGACGCGCATAGCGTGCGGCCACCGCCGCCACCAGCGACGAGTCCAGGCCACCGGACAGCAGCACGCCGTATGGCACGTCGCTCATCAACTGGCGTTCCACCGCATGCTCGAAGGCCTGGCGCAGTTCGGCCAGATCGGCCTGGCGCCCCTGCACGTCAGCGTAGGCGCGCCACGACTGCTGGTAGTAGCGCACCAGCTCGCCACTGGCGCTGTCGAAATAGTGGCCCGGCGGGAACTGCGCGACATCGGCACAGGTATCGACCAGCGCCTTCATTTCCGAGGCCACGCGCAGGCGGCCCTGGGCATCGTGGCCCCAGTACAACGGCACCACGCCGATCGGATCGCGCGCCACCAGCACGCGGCCGGCATCACGATCCCACAGCGCGAAGGCGAAGATGCCGTTGAGCTGCTCCAGCCACTGCGCCGGCGATCCGCCCTGGCGGTAAAGCGCGTTGATCACCTCGCAGTCCGAACCCGTCTGGAAGTCGTAGGCGGTGGTCAGCGTGGCCTTCAACTGCTGGTGGTTGTAGATCTCGCCGTTCACCGCCAGCGCCTGCTGGCCATCGGCCGACAGCAGCGGCTGCGAGCCACCGGCCGGGTCGACGATGGCCAGCCGCTCGTGGACCAGCAGCGCACCTTCGTCAAGATACACGCCGCTCCAGTCCGGGCCGCGGTGGCGCTGGCGCTGCGACAGTTCCAGCGCATGGCGGCGCAGAGCCGGAAGATCGTCACCGGCCTGCAGGCCGAAGATTCCGAATATCGAACACATGGGGGGAGCTCCTGTTGGGGGAATTTCACGGGTGGGAGGGTGTTCGACCGGCCATCCAGGCCCGGGTGGGGCTGCGCCCGGGCACAAAAAAACCCGCATCGACCGATGCGGGTTTTCTGGTGTCCGGGCGTGTGTTGCTGTCTAGCTACCCAGGGCGCAGTCCCGCATCGGCCGCGCACGATTATTCGCGCGCAGATTATTGCGGTTGTTGTTATTGACGGCGGTGGCCAGGCGGATCGACATGGCATCGACCCTACCCCGGATTCCGGCGCTGCGCAACCGTTGCATTGGCAACCAGGTGAAGGTGTGCCGACCAACGGTCGGCACCCAGCAGTCGGCACTCACAGGGGGAGCGCCGGGCCGTGCCCGGCGCCATGCCTCACGCCAGCAGCCGTTCCACCAGTCGCTGGTAAAGCCCCGGCAACGCTTCCAGATCATCCACGCGCACGTTCTCATCCACCTGGTGGATGCTGGCGTTGACTGGCCCCACTTCGATGCACTGCGCACCCAGCGGCGCGATGAAGCGTGCATCGGAGGTGCCGCCACCGGTGCTTTCCTCAGGGGCACGACCGATGTGCTCGGCCAGCACCGCGCGTGCGGTGGCGCGCAGCGTGCCTTCCGGGGTGTAGAACGGCTCGCCGCTGCGATGCCACTTCAGCGCGTACTGCAGGCCGTGCCGGTCCAGCAGCGCGGTGATCTCCGTTTCCAGCTTCGGTGCATCCCAGTGCGGGTTGTAGCGGATGTTGAAATCGACCTCCAGCTCCCCGGGAATCACGTTGTTGGCGCCGGTGCCGGCACGGATGTTGGAGATCTGCAGGCTGGTCGGCGGGAAACTCTCGTACCCTTTGTCCCAGCGTCGCGCCGTCAGCTCGGCCAGGGCCGGCGCCGCCTGGTGGATCGGGTTGCGTGCCTTCTCCGGATACGCCACGTGACCCTGCACGCCCTGCACGCGCAGCTTGGCCGACAGGCTGCCGCGACGTCCGACGCGCAGCAGGTCGCCCAGCGCCGCTGTCGATGATGGCTCGCCGGTAATGCACCAGTCGATGCGCTGGCCGCGCTCGGCGAACAGGCGCGCGACGTGGCGCACGCCATCGATCGCGTCGCCTTCCTCGTCGCTGGTCAGCAGCACCGCCAGCGTGCCGGGGTGATCGGGATGCGCGGCGACGAACTGCTCGGCGGCCACCACGAACGCGGCCACGCTGCCCTTCATGTCGGCGGCGCCACGGCCATACAGCACGCCATCGCGGATCTGCGGCGTGAACGGATCGCTGGTCCAGGCCTCGCGCGGGCCGGTGGGCACCACGTCGGTATGGCCCAGCAGCACCAGCACCGGCGCACCCTGGCCGTGGGTCGCCCACAGGTTGTCGACCTCACCCAGACGCAGCTGGTCACAGTGGAACCCTGCCTGCTGCAACCGCGCTGCCAGCAGTGCCTGGCAGCCGGCGTCGTCCGGGGTAACCGAGGGGCGCGCGATCAGCTCGCAGGCCAGGTCGAGGACGGCACTCATGACTGGCCCACGCCGAAGCGGGCCTTGAAGCCGTTGTCACTGAAACCCTGGCTGGCCTTGCCGTCGGCCGTGACCACCAGCGGGCGCTTGATCAGCTGCGGGTACTCGCGCAGCAGCAGCTTCCATTCGGCCTCGGAGTCCGCGGCCTTGCGGTTGTCCGGCAGCTGCCGCCAGGTGGTGGAGGACTTGTTCACCATCGCCGCCAGCCCCCCCAGCTGCGCGGCCCATTCCAGAAGCGTTTCCGGGCTGGGCTTGTTGTCGCGGTAGTCGACGAAGGTGTACGGCACGCCGAAGCGGTCCAGCCACTTGGTCGCCTTCTTGCAGGTATCGCAGTTCTTCAAACCGTAGACAGTGGTGCTCATGGCCATCTGTGATGCTGGAAAACAGAGGGCCAGAATCTCACAACAGGCGCTCGGACACGACCCGGAACGGCGCGGCACGGTGGGTCGCCTGCCACAGCGCGGCGCACGCGGCAGGCGCGGCAGCATCCGCCCGAACAGGACGTCGGGGGGATGCCGGTAGCTCGCGTACTGCGCCGGATCCTCCGGCGCAGTCACCTTCAGTCGGCCAGGCCCCGCAGCAGGTCGTTGACGCTGGTCTTGCTGCGGGTCCTGGCATCGACCTGCTTGACGATCACCGCGCAGTACAGCGAATGGGTACCGTCCTTGCTCGGCAGCGAGCCGGACACCACCACGCTGTACGGCGGGATGTAGCCGTAGCTGATCTCACCGGTGGCGCGGTTGTAGATGCGGGTGCTCTGGCTGAGGAACACGCCCATGCCGATCACGCTGTGGTGGCCGACCACCACACCCTCAACCACTTCCGAGCGGGCACCGATGAAGCAATGGTCCTCGATGATGGTCGGGCTGGCCTGCAGCGGCTCCAGCACGCCGCCGATGCCGGCACCGCCGGACAGATGACAGTGCTGGCCGATCTGCGCGCAGGAACCGACGGTGGCCCAGGTGTCCACCATGGTGCCTTCGCCGACATAGGCGCCGATGTTGGTGAAGCTCGGCATCAGCACCACATCCTTGCCGAAATACGTGCCACGGCGAGCAATCGCGCCCGGCACCACGCGCACGCCGCCTCGGCGGAACTTCGCTTCGTCATAGCCCGCGAAGCGCGATTCGACCTTGTCCCAGAACGGTGCCGGGCGTGCATCGACCACCGCCATGTCGTTGACACGGAAATACAGCAGCACCGCCTTCTTCAGCCACTCGTTGACCTTCCAGCCGCCCTGGCCGTCCGGCTCGGCGACGCGGAATTCACCGCTCTCCAGGCCGTCGATCACACGGTTGACCAGCGGCCTGGTCGAGCCTTCCAGTTCGTGCAGGGTCAGCGTGGCGCGGCGTTCGAAGGCACTTTCGATGCCGAACTTCAGTTCTTCCACGCCCGGCGCGGCCGGCTTGCGCAGCGACTTGCGGGCGATGGTTTCGGCGCGTGCGGCTTCTGCGCTCTTGGCCGGGGCCTTCTTCGGTGCCGCCACCTTCTTCGCCGGCGCCTTCATCACCGCGGCTTTCTTCGGCGCGGCAGCCTTCTTCGCGGCCGGCACGGCGGCAGTTTTCTTGGCCGCTGCGCTCTTGGCGGTGGCAGCAGTCTTCTTAACAGGCTTGGTGGCCATCAGGCGGGGTCTCCGGCGTTTCGATCAGGGTCCAGGCAGGCCAGCATCGCGTCATGCAGCTGCTGCCGGGCAGGTTCAGTCAGGGGGAGGTCGTGTTCGTCACTGATCACGAAGGTGTCTTCGGCGCGTTCGCCGAATGTCGCAATGCGCGCATCATGCACGCGCAGGCCCTGGTTGCGCAGCACGAACGCCACATCGGCCAGCAGGCCGGGACGGTCGGGGGCGACCAGGGCAAAACGGGTTGCGCCCGGTTCATCGCGGAATTCGATGCGCGGCGCAAAACGGAAATGACGCAGCTGCCGCGGCACCACCCGGCGTGACGGCCGAAGCCGCGCAAGGTCGCCACTCAGGGCCTCGCGCAGCGCCGCTTCCAGATTGGCACTGTTGCCATCGGCAAACGTGTCGGCCGGGTTCACTTCGAAGGTATCGAAGATGGTGTCGGCCGGGCCGTCCAGCACGCGTGCACGGTGGATCCCGTAGCCCTTGCGGTCCAGGGTCATTACGATCGCGGCGAACAGGCCGTCGCGGTCGGGCGAGTGCACGAACACTTCCAGCGCGGGGTCGTCGACACTGATCCGGCGGACCTTGACCAGGGTCTGGCCCTGCTTCACCGGCACCAGCGCAGCGGCCTGCCAGGCCAGCTGCTCGGGGCGCAGGCGGATGAAGCCCTCATCGGGCATCACCGCGAACTGGCGGTCGATGGTGGCATCGTCGTAACCCTGCTCGCGCACCAGTGCGCGCACGCTGTCACGCGCCTCGGCCACACGCTCGGCGGCGGGCACCGGATGCTCCAGCCCTTCGCGCAACGCGCGCCGGGTGGCGAAGTAAAGGTCGGCCAGCAGGCGATCCTTCCAGGCGTTCCACAGTTTCGGGCTGGTGCCGGCAATATCGGCACAGGTCAGCAGATACAGGTAGTCCAGGCGGTCGCGGCTGCCGACCAGGGTGGCGAAGCGATGGATCACCACCGGGTCGGCAATGTCCTGCTTCTGCGCGGTCACCGACATGCGCAGGTGCTGTTCGACCAGCCAGGCGACCAGTTCGGTATCGGTGCCACTGAGCGCATGTGCCTGGCAGAACGCGCGCGCGTCCACCGCACCCAGCTCGGAGTGGTCGCCGCCGCGGCCCTTGGCAATGTCATGGAACAGGCCGGCCAGCAGCAGCAGCTCCGGCTTGCGCAGGCGCGGCCACACTTCGTGCGCGATCGAGAAGCGCTCGTCGGCACGGCTGCTGGCGAACAGGCCGATGTTGCGCAGGACCATCAGCGTGTGCTGGTCGACGGTGTAGACATGGAACAGGTCGAACTGCATGCGCCCGCTGACTTGGGCGAACGCGGGAATCCACTGGCCAAGCACGCCCAGCCGCGCCATGCGCGAAAGCGTGTCGACCGGGCGCTGGCCACGCAGCAGGGCAAGGAAGTGCTCGCGTGCGTCGGCGTCGGCCTGGTCATAGGCCGGCAGCAGCGGCAGCGACTCGGCCAGTGCACGCGCGGTCAGCGAGTGCAGGCCGCGCACCTGCGGGTTGTTGGCCCAGCTGGAAAACAGCGCGAACACTTGGCCAATGTCGCCCTGCGGCCAGTCGGCCTCGTTGGCGGCCAGGTAGCCACGACGCAGGGAAAAGCCCACGGTCAGCGGCTCCGGCTGCGCCTCGCCGTCGAACTGCTCCTCGAAGCGCTGCAGCAGGCGGTCGCTGATCCGCCGCACCACCAGCGCGGCGCGGTAGAAGCCCTGCATCATTTTCTCGACACCGAGGCTCTCGGCGTCGTCTTCGAAGCCCAGGCGCGCGGCGAGGGTCTTCTGGTAATCGAAACGCAGGCGCTCTTCCGGGCGACGTGCTACCAGGTGCAGGCCAAACCTCAGTCGCGCCAGCACGGCACGTTCGCGCTTGAGCGCCGCGGCTTCGTCGGCACCCAGATGGCCGAGCCCGACCAGGGCTTCCAGGTCGCGCACGCCGAACGCGCGCAGTGCCATCCAGCCCAGCGTGTTGAGATCGCGCAGGCCACCGGGGCCATCCTTCAGGTCCGGCTCCAGGTTGTCGGCGGTATCACCGAAGCGCTGGTGACGGTTGCGCAGCTCTTCCAGCTTGGCCAGGAAGAAAGTGCGTGCCGGCCACAGTTCGCGATCGTCGATGGCCTCGCGCAGCGCGCGGCGGGCGGCGTCATCGGCCAGGATCGGACGCGCCTCGATCAGCGCGGTCAGCACGGTCTGGTCAGCCGCCGCCTCGCGGCACTGCAATGCAGAACGCACCGCATGGCTGACCGCCAACCCGCAGTCCCACAGCAGCGCGAACAGCCGCGCCAGGGCCGCTTCGTGCGCCAGTTGCGCCGGCGGATCGCCGAACACCAGCAGGTCGATGTCCGATCGCGGGAACAGTTCACCGCGGCCATAGCCGCCTACCGCGAACAGCGACAGGCCGCTGCCGGCCGGCAGGCAACGCTGCCACGCCAGGCGGATCAAGTGGTCGGCAGCGCGCGCACGCAACGCCAGCAGGCGCTCGATGTTGTCGCCCTGGTCGAAGCGGCGGTACAGGCGTGCGTCGGCCTGCTGTAGCGCCTGCCGCGCCGCAGCGGCCCAGTCCGGGTCGTTGAGCGACGCGGCCGGCGTGTCCAGCAGCGAACTCGCCGGCAGCATCGTCAGGAAACCTGCGACTCGCCCGGCGACAGGGTCAGCACGTCGACGCCGGTCTCGGTGACCGCGACCATGTGCTCCCACTGCGCCGACAGCTTGCGGTCCTTGGTCACCACGGTCCAGCCATCCGGCAGCACCTTGTTGTAGCGGGTGCCCTCGTTGATCATCGGTTCGATGGTGAAGGTCATGCCCGGCTGCAGCACCAGGCCCTGGCCCGGGCGGCCGTAATGCACCACCTGCGGCTCATCGTGGTAGACCTTGCCGATGCCGTGGCCGCAGTACTCGCGCACCACGCTGAAACGCTCGCCTTCGGCATAGCTCTGGATGGCATGGCCGATGTCGCCCAGGGTGGCGCCCGGACGCACGGCGCGGATGCCGCGCCACATGGCTTCGTAGGTGGTTTCCACCAGGCGGCGGGCCATCACCGACGGCGTGCCGACGAAGTACATGCGGCTGGTGTCGCCGTGCCAACCGTCCTTGATGACGGTGACATCGATATTGATGATGTCGCCATCCTTGAGCACCTTCCCTTCACTGGGGATGCCGTGGCAGATGACATTGTTGACCGAGGTGCACACGGTCTTCGGGAAGCCGCGGTAGCCGACGTTGGCCGGAATGGCGCCCTGCACGTTGACGATGTGGTCGTGGCAGATGCGGTCCAGCTCCTCGGTGGTGACACCGGGCTTGACGTGGGGGGTGACGATGTCCAGCACTTCGCTGGCCAAGCGGCCGGCGATGCGCATCATCTCGATTTCCTGCGGGGTTTTCAGATTCACGCTCATGGCACCCATTATCGCCGATCCGGCCGCAATCTGAACGAACGCCACCCAACTGGCATTCCGGGCCATGCACCGGGCCATGCACCGGGCCATGCACGCTTTCGGCAAGGAAAATGAAAGCGTGATGCCCTCCACCCTTTCGCCCGCCTGTTTATCACAGATTACAGACACTTACGCCACCTAAGCTGGGGTCACCGTCGCCGAAGCGGTGCCGATCGTGCCGCCTTCGCCTTGTTCAACGGACCTTCGGGTCAGGGAGGTTGTCCATGCGATCCGCGCTTCGTTCTCCGCTTGCCTGGGCCTTCGCCGGCCTCCTGCTGTCCAGCCCGGCCCTGGCCGCAGATACCACCACCTTCAACGTCACGCTGGTGGTCACCAAGGCCTGCACCATCACGGCCGCGGCCGCTACCAACGTCGACTTCGGCACGGCGGCGTCGACCACCGCCACGCCCACCCTCGGCCAGGGCACGGTCACCGCGCAGTGTTCGGCGCTGACGCCGTACACGATCGCGCTGAATGCGGGCGCCAACGCGGGCACCGCCAACGACGTCACCACGCGGCGCATGAAGAACACCAATGCCGCCGTGACCGCCAACAACTATGTCGGCTACCAGCTCTACCAGGATGCCGCGCATACCCTGGTCTGGGGATCCACAACCGGCACCAATACCCAGGCCGGCATCGGCACCGGCCTGGCCGTGCCGTACGTTGTCTACGGCCAGATCCTGAACCTGAGCACCAACAACCCGGCCACCGGCAGCTACCTGGATACGGTTACCGCCACGATCACCTATTGATGGAGCACGCCCGCATGGCCGGACCCCGCCCGTGGCGCGCCACCGGCGTGGCGCTGCTCGCCCTGTGCCTGCTGGCCACCGCCACCGCCGGCGCCACCAGCCTGCAGGTCGCGCCGACCAGCCTGCAGCTGGAGGCGCGCCAGCGTGCGGCTGAGCTATGGCTGACCAACAGCGGCACCGCGCCGGTGAAGCTGCAGGTGCGCGTGTTCCGCTGGGTGCAGCAGGACGGCCAGGAACGGCTGCTGCCCACCGATGAGCTGATGGCCACACCGCCCATGCAGGAACTGGCTGCGGGCCAGCAGCAACTGGTGCGGGTGATGCGTCCGGACAACGAGCCACCGCCTGCACAACGGCACTACCGGTTGATCGTGGACCAGATCCCGGACCTGGCCACGCGTGCCGAGGGCATGCAGTTCGTCCTGCGCTATTCGATCCCCGTGTTCGTGCAGCCTTCGGCCGGCGCCCTCGCCCCACAGTTGCAGGCTCGCCTGGTGACACTGGCGGATGGCCGCAATGGCGTGGAGGTGGCCAATACGGGTGACAGCTACGCGCAGATCGCCGATCTTGCGCTGGGCAGCGCCACGCGTCCGCGCATCGTCCATCCCGGATTGCTGGGCTACGTGCTGCCGGGCCAGGTGATGCGCTGGCCGATCGAGCGCGTGGCGATCGACCGCGACAACGACCAGATCACGGCCAAGCTCAATGGCGAGTCGGAACAGACGCCACTGTCGCCCCCACCGGCTCGCTGAGGCCTTGATGGGCGCGTTGCTGGCTGCCCTGGCTCCCGCGGCGACCGAGGCCGCCGATGCGTCCGGCGCGGCCGTTGATGTCTCCGGCGTGTCGGCCGATGCCACCCTGCCGCCCCCGACCCCACTGACCGCCAGCCAGACGCTGTACCTGGATGTGTCGCTCAACAGCACGCCACGCGGCCTGCTGCCGTTCATCGAGAACCGCGGCCGGCTTCAGGCCAGCCCCGAGGTGTTGCGCCAGCTCGGCTTCAATGCCAGCGGCGAGGTACCGGTCTACCTGGACCAGATCAGTGGCGCGGTGGTGCGCTACGACGCGCACATGCAGACCCTGGCGCTGGATGTGCCGCTGGACCAGCTGACCCTGCCGACCACGGTGCTCAGCCGGCCGCAGGCGCGTGCGCCGACTGGCACTGCCTCGCCGGGCGTGCTGCTCAACTACGACGTATACGGCAGCCGGGTGGACACGCTCGGCAACCTCAGCCTGAGCTCGGAGCTGCGCGTGTTCGGCATCGGCAACGGGACTTTTGAGAACACCGCCATCAGCCGCCGCTACCAGCAACCCGGTGATCGCCGTTGGCGCGGCGAAAGCGTGCGCCTGGACACCCGCTGGAGCCTGGACTTCCCCGACAGCGCAACGACGCTGGAGGTCGGCGACTTCTACAGCGGCTTCGTCGACTGGACCCGGCCAGTGCGCCTGGGTGGCGTGCAGATCGGTCGCAACTACGGGCTGCAGCCCTATCGCGTACTGACGCCCACGCCGAGCTTCCTCGGCCAGGCCGTGGTGCCCTCCACGGTCGAGCTGTACGTGGATGGCCTGCGCCAGTACAGCGGACAGGTCCCGGTCGGTCCCTTCCAGCTGGCGGCACAGCCTGGTATCAGCGGCACCGGCAATGCGCAGGTGGTGGTAACCGATGCGTTCGGCCGCATGCAGACACTGGATTTCAGTTTCTATGGCACCCAGCAACTGCTGGCCAAGGGCCTTTCGGACTGGTCGGTCGGCGTCGGCCAGCTGCGCGAGGACTTCGGCCAGCGCTCCTTCGGCTACGACGATCGCACGGTGGCCAGTGCCAGCTGGCGCGGCGGCATCAGCGATGCCTTCACTGGCGAGGCGCATGCCGAAGGCGGCGGCGGCCTGGCCCAGGCCGGCATCGGCGGCTGGTGGCTGCTCGGCGCTGCCGGCGTGTTCAATGCCGCCTATGCGCACAGCGGCTACCACGGCCTGCAGGGTGGGCAATGGGCACTGGGCTACAGCTGGAACAACCGTCGCTTCAACGTCAATCTGCGCAGCGTGCGCAGCCACGGCGACTACCGCGACCTGGGCGCACTGCAGGGCAACCTGCCACCGAGCATCAGCGAGCAGGCCACCCTCGGCCTGGACCTGCTGCGGCTGGGCACGCTCAGCGCAAGCTACCTGCGCCTGCGCTACCCCGACGGCGACGACAACCGCTACGCCAGCCTGTTCTGGTCGCGCAGCTGGAGCCAGCGCTGGTCGGCCTACCTGTCGCTGAACCAGAACCTGGACCAGAGCGACGACCGCAGCATCTACCTGTCGCTGACCGCCAGTCTGGGCAACAACCGCCAGGCCAGCCTCTCGAGCCAACGCAACGGTGACAGCCAGAGCTGGGTCGCGGACGTGACCCAGCCGGTGCCCGGCGATGGCAGTGCCGGCGGCGTCGGCTGGCGCGCACAGCTGCGCCATGGCGAGGACGGCAATGGCGGCCTGGCCGAGGTCGGCATCCTCAACGATACCGGCCGCTATTCGTTCGGCGCCTCGCGCCAGGGCGGGCTGAACTATGCCTACGCCAGCGCCAGCGGCAGCGTGGTGTGGATGGGTGGCCACACCTTCGCCACGCGCGAAGTGTCGGACGCGTTCGCGGTGATCAGCACCAGTGGCGTCGGCGGCGTGCCGGTGCGGCTGGAAAACCGCCTGATCGGCGTCACCGATGATCGCGGCCTGCTGCTGGTCAGCCCGTTGCTGTCCTGGCAGCGCAACTGGGTCTCGATCGACACCCTGGACCTGCCCGAGGACATGCGTGCCGACCGCATCGAGAATTGGGTGACCCCGCGCCAGCGCGCCGGCACCCGGATTGCCTTCGAGCTGCGCTCGCGACCGTCGCTGAGCCTGACCCTGCTGGCAATGGACGGGCAGCCGCTGGGGGTGGGCAGCGAGGTGCAGCTGCCCGATGGCCGCCAGGCCACGGTCGGCTATGACGGCCTGCTGTACCTGGAAGACGTTGCCGCCGGCAGCGTGCTGTACGTCACCACCAGCCGCGGCCCCTGCCGGGTGAAGGTCCCCGACCCGCCCAGGGTGGTGGCGACCGGCGCGCGGCCGAAACCGGCGCCGCTGCAGTGCATTCCGGAGGTGGCGCCATGAGGACGTTGCTGCTCGGCCTGCTGCTGTTCGCTGGCCTGCTGGCAGCAGCACCGGCCCGCGCCGTCGCGGTCTGCACCGCGGTCGCCAATCCAACGCTGCCGTTCGGCAACATCAACAGCAATGCGCCTGGCCCGAGCACGGCCAACCTCAACATCACGGTGACATGCACAACCGCCGCGCTGAGCGCGCTGGCCACAACCGGTGTGCGCGTCTGCGTCGGCATCGGCGCAGGCAGTGGTGGCGGCAGCAGTTCAAGCTGGCGGACGATGAAGACCAGCAGCAGCGACAGCATGAACTTCCAGCTCTACAACTCCTCGAACTTCAGCCAGGTGACGGGGTTGGTCCCGCGCGGCACGCCCCCGGCACAGGAACTGACCATGACCTACAGCGTGCCGCTGGTCGCCGGCGGCAGCGGTGCGCAGTCCGTGCAGCTGTTCGGGCAGATTCCGGCCAACCAGATCCTGGCCTCCGGCGCCTACAGCAGCACCTTCAGCGGCGCCGACGTGGTGTTGACCTGGGCCTGGAACGAGGTCCTGCTCGGCAATGCCACAGTGCCCGCCACCTGCAACGGCGGCGCCACCGGCACCAACAGCGCAAGCGCAGCCTTCAGTTTCACCGCCAGCGCCAATGTGCTGCCGCAGTGCGGCAGCTACGTCACCACCGACATGAACTTCGGCAACGTCACCGGCGGCATTCCCGCCAACATCGACCGGACCGCCACTCTGACACTGACCTGCCTGAAGAACACCGCCTTCCAGGTCGGACTCAACAACGGCCGGAACAACCCTGCCGCGACCAGCATCCGCCGCATGGCCACCACCATCGGCGGCAGTACCTACTACCTTCCCTACGAGCTGTACCGGGACTCGGCCCGGAGCCTGCGCTGGGGCAATACGTTGACTGTCGACACGGCCAGCGGCACCGGCACCGGCAGCGCACAGCAGCTGACCATCTACGGCCGGGTGCCGCCGGTCACCGGCCAGCCCCCGGCTGGTACCTACAACGACCTGGTGACGGTGACGATCACCTATTGACCGGCGTGCCGACCAACGGTCGGCACCCACCGGACGAAGGCCGTGCCGAGCGCCGGCTCGGCGCTACAGTTCCGGCACATCCCGCCGATACCGCGCAGCAAGTCTTTCAGCATGGTGGATGGCAGGTGGTTCGCACATTTTCGATCGCGGCGATGCTGGTCGCCAGTACGCCGGCCTTGGCCGAACCCAGCAGCTCCCTGCAGATCCGGCTGACCGTGGTCGACTCCTGCAGCGACGACACCGGTGGCGCGCGCTGTACGGCGCCGCACCAGCGCAGCGATACACCCCAGCTGCCATCCCAGGTGCGCGAGCTCGCACCACCGGCGACGGACGAGAACGCAACACCCGCCGTGACCCTCATCTACTGATGCGCGCGCTGCTGATCCTGCTTGCACTGCTGGCGCAGCCGGCTGCGGCGCTTGAGGTGTTGCCTACCACCCTGCAGCTGCCGGCCGAAGGCGGCCGCGCCGAGCTGTGGCTACGCAATCCCGGGCCCGGCCGCTGGCAGGGCCACGTGCAGGTGCTGGCCTGGGATCAGCAGCTGGACGCCGAACGACTGCAGCCCAGCGACCAGATCCGGGTCAGCCCGGCGCGGCTGGATCTCGCCCCGGGCGGTACGCAGCGCGTCTGGCTGCTGCCACGCGATCCGGCCGCGGCAATGGGTGAACAGGCCTACAGGATCGTGCTGACGCCGGCGCTGGCAGGGCTGCCGCGCTACTCGCTACCGCTGTTCCGGGGCGCCGCGGCGCCAGTGCTGCACGCCCGCCTGCAGGGTCGGATCGAGGCCCTGGGGTCGCAGCCTGCGTTGCGACTCAGCAACTGCGGTACGCTGCACGGCCGCCTGCACGACCTGCGTTTCATCGCGGCGGACGGCCAATCGACAGTGCTGGTGGGCGGGCTGGCCGGCTACATCCTCGCCGGCCATGAACGACGCTGGCCCCTGCCCGCCCGCGCGGACAGTTACGCAGGTGGCCGCTTCCGGGCACGCCTGCAGGACGGCCGCGAGGTCGATCTGGCCGCATCTGACCCCGCAATTGCAGCGAGCGCCCGCAGCGGGCTATAATCGTCCGGATTCCTGCCGCCTGCGTGCGCGGGAACCCGTCCACACCGGACGTCACCGGTGAATCCACACCTGCTGCCCCCATCCGTGCCGGGGTGCTCCGCAAGGAGTTCGGCCACGGAGGCAACAGGGAAGCCCAACCCCGGAACCGATCGCGCTTCCACGCGTCCCGCATACCTATTCCCGCGGGCGGAATCGCTGGTTCCATATCAGGAGTATTGCAATGCCCCAGGTCACCATGCGTCAGATGCTGGAAGCCGGCGTCCACTTCGGCCACCAGACCCGCTACTGGAACCCCAAGATGGCTCCGTACATCTTCGGCGCCCGCGGCAAGATCCACATCATCAACCTGGAAAAGACCGTCCCGCTGTTCAATGACGCGATGAACTTCATCTCGTCGGTTGCCCAGAAGCGCGGCACCGTCCTGTTCCTGGGCACCAAGCGCAGCGCCCGCGAAACCATCAAGGAAGAAGCCGAGCGTTGCGGCATGCCGTTCATGAACCAGCGCTGGCTGGGCGGCACCCTGACCAACTTCCGTACCGTCAAGCAGTCGGTTGCCCGCCTGAAGGAACTGGAAGCCGGTGAAACCGACGGCACCTTCGAGAAGCTGGTCAAGCACGAAGTGCTGGGCCTGCGTCGCGAGCGCGACAAGCTGGAAGCCTCGCTGGGCGGCATCAAGGACATGAACCGCCTGCCGGACGCGATCTTCGTGATCGACATCGGCCACGAAGACATCGCGATCAAGGAAGCCAAGAAGCTGGGCATCCCGGTCATCGCCGTGGTCGACACCAACTACAACCCGGAACTGGTTGATTACGCCATCCCGGGCAACGACGACGCCATCCGCGCTGTGCAGCTTTACGCCCGCGCCGCTGCCGACGCCGTGCTGGAAGGCAAGGCTGCTGCTCCGCACGCCGCTTCGGTGCGTGAGGAAGAGTTCGCTGAAGCCGCTGCCGAAGGCGAAGAGAAGCCGGCCCGCCGCGCTCCGGCCAAGAAGGCTGCCAAGAAGGGCGACGACGCCCAGGCCTGATCCAGGCCACAGGGTGGACGCCCGGCGTCCACCCTCCTGCACGCAGCCCTTGGCGCGTGACAGGACCGTGTCACACGGGCCGGCCACCATGCCGGCCCAACCCCTTTCTTTCGTGAGGTAATCCCGTGGAAATCACTGCTTCCCTGGTCAAGGAACTGCGCGAGCGCACCGGCGCCGGCATGATGGAATGCAAGAAGGCGCTTACCGAAGCCAACGGCGACATCAACGCCGCTGCTGAAGCCATGCGCAAGTCCGGCGCTGCCAAGGCCGACAAGAAGGCTGACCGCGTGGCCGCCGAAGGCCGCCTGGGCCTGGCCCAGGATGGCGGCAAGGCCGTGCTGGTCGAAGTCAACTCGGAAACCGACTTCGTCGCCAACGACGACAACTTCAAGACCTTCGTCAACGCCGTCGCCGCTGCCGCCCTGGCATCGGGCGCCAACGACGTGGAAGCCGTGAAGGCTGCCACGCTGGCCGATGGCCGCACCGTTGAAGAAGCCCGCGCCACCGCCGTGCAGACCCTGGGTGAGAACATCCAGATCCGCCGCATGGTCAAGGTCGACACCACCGGCAACATCGGCGCCTACGTCCACACCAACGGCAAGGTCGGCGTGCTGGTTGACCTGATCGGCGGCGACGTCGAGCTGGCCCGCGGCCTGGCCATGCACGTGGCCGCGCTGAAGCCGCCGCACAACAAGGCTGCGGACGTTCCGGCCGACTTCGTCGAAAAGGAAAAGGAAATCGAGCTGGCCAAGATGTCCGAGAAGGACAAGGCCAAGCCGGCCGAGATCCTGGAAAAGATCATCAGCGGCAAGATCAACAAGATCGTCAGCGACGTGACCCTGTACGGCCAGACCTACGTGCTGGGCGACACCACCGTCGAGCAGGTGGTCAAGGCCGCTGGCGCCGATGTGGCTGGCTTCAAGCTGCTGATCGTCGGCGAAGGCATCGAGAAGGTGGTGGAAGACTACGCCGCCGAAGTTGCCAAGGCGATGCAGGTCTGATTCCAGCCCTCCGGCTGTGAAGCGACCAGAAGGAGCCGCGGGAAACCGCGGCTCTTTTTTTGTACCCACTGCATCGGTGGGTGGGCACCGTTGGTGCGCGCACTGACGCCAGGCACAGCCCGATATCAGGGCTCTTTGCGTTGCGCGCGAATCAAGCCGATACTCGGCGCAGGGAATCCACAGTCGCGTAGCAGGAAGGAAAATCGCGGACTGTGATGCATTCCTAGGTATTCTTGTCCTAATGGAATTGAACGACCCGACATGCCTCCCGAGCTGACAGCTGCCCTGGCGCTCTGCCGCAACCTGCCCTCGCCGCCCGGTATTGCCCTGCGCATCATCGAGCTGGCACAGGACCCGGAAGCGGATATCGCCACCGCCGCCGACATCATCGCCATCGACATGGCGCTGAGCGCTCGCATGCTGCGCATCGCCAATTCGCCGCTGTACGCCAGCCGCCGCCGCATCGAGAACCTTGGCCAGGCACTGACCATGCTCGGCCTTAACGCCACAATCAGCCTTGCCCTGGGTTTCACCGTCACCCAGGGCCTGACCGGCGGCGCAGGCGCCGACCACGACCTGCGCCAGCGCGCGTGGAAGCGCAGCATTCTCAGTGCACTGGCCGCCAGCCAGCTGGGCCAGGCCCGCGGCCTGCGCCGGCTGGAGGAACTGATGCTGGCCGGGCTGCTGCAGGACCTGGGCGTGCTGTGCCTGGCCCAGGCCGAATCGGAGCGTTACCTGCCGCTGCTGCGCGAAGCCCGTGACAACACGGACCTGGTCGCCCGCGAACGCGACGCGCTCGGCTGCAGCCACGCCGATGTCGGCGCCTGGGTGGCCGAGCAATGGGGCCTGCCACGCTATCTGGTTGAGAGCATCAGCCACAGCGAGGACGACGACGCCGCCGATTCGCCGTTCCAGGCCTGCGTGCAGCTGTCCGGCGCCGTTGCCGACATCTGGCTGGACGATGACGCCGATGCCGCCCGCGAGCGCGCCCTGCACCAGGTGCATGAGCGGCTGGAACTCGACAGCGCCCGTTTCGACCAGGTGCTGACCCGCATCAGCGAGGCCCTGCCGGATATCGCCAGCCTGTTCGAGGCCGGCCTGAACTCGCCCTCGCGGGTCCGCGAGCTGATCGACCACGCGCAGGAGCTGGCCACCCTGCGCAACCTGCGCGAGCTGCAGGATGCCGAGCAGGCACGCCGCCGCGCCGACGAATTCGAGGCGCGGGCCAAGCGCCTGGCTGACCAGGCCCACCGCGACGCCCTGACCGGCGTGCTCAACCGGCGCCAGCTGGAGGCGGTGCTCGAGCAGGAGTTCCTGCGCGCCGGGCGTCAGGGCTGGCCGCTGTCGGTGGCCTTCATCGACCTGGATGACTTCAAGAAGATCAACGACGCCCACGGCCACCTGACCGGCGACGAGGTGCTGCGCGCCTTTGCCGGCAAGCTGCAGGGCCAGCTGCGCCATAGCGATACCGTGGCCCGCTTCGGCGGCGAGGAATTCGTCGCGCTGCTGCCCAATACCAGTGAGTCCGTGGCCCTTGACGTAATCCGGCGCGTACTGGCCAACATCGTCGCCACGCCGATGGCCGAACTGGAGGGAGGGCCGCTGTTCGTCACCTTCTCCGCCGGCGTGGCTACCCAGGGCGGCTACGAGCGCTTTGCCGACGTGCAGGACCTGCTGCGCGCCGCCGACGACGTGCTGTACCGCTCGAAGAACCTGGGCCGTAACCGGGTGATCGCCCGCTCCCCCGGTGCGCTCGGCCACGACGAGCTTTCAGCCACCGCCGGCGCCGAGCTGGGCTGAACGGGACGCCCTGCATGACCGGGGCGGATGGCAGGATTTCGCGCCGCAGTGCACAAAACACTTTGGCCCTACGCCGCATGCGCGTAGAATCCCCCGCGATTTCCACGCACCCGAGGTCCCCATGTCCAAGCTCGCCTATCGCCGCATCCTCCTGAAACTGTCCGGGGAGGCGCTGATGGGAGATGAGGACTACGGCATCGACCCGAAGGTCATCAACCGCCTGGCCCGTGAGGTCATCGAAGCCCAGCAGGCCGGTGCCGAAGTGGCACTGGTGATCGGCGGCGGCAACATCTTCCGCGGCGCCGGCCTGGCCGCTGGCGGCATGGACCGGGTCACCGGCGACCAGATGGGCATGCTGGCCACGGTCATCAACGCCCTGGCCATGCAGGACGCCCTCGAGAAACTGGGCGCCAAGGCCCGCGTGATGAGCGCGATCAAGATCAACGACGTGTGCGAGGACTACATCCGCCGCCGCGCCATCCGCCATCTGGAAAAGGGCCGCCTGGTGATTTTCGCCGCTGGCGTCGGCAGCCCGTTCTTCACCACCGACTCCGGCGCCGCGCTGCGCGCGATCGAGATCGGCGCCGACCTGCTGCTGAAGGCCACCAAGGTCGATGGCGTGTACGACAAGGACCCGAACAAGCACAGCGACGCGGTCCGCTTCGACAGCCTGAGCTACGACGAAGTCATCCGCCGCGGCCTGGAAGTGATGGATACGGCGGCCTTCGCGCTGGCCCGCGACAGCGACCTGCCGATGCGCGTGTTCGACATGGGCCAGCCGGGTGAGCTGCTGAAGATCCTCAGCGGCGCGAACATCGGCACCCTGGTCCAGGGCCGCGACCCGGCCTGAGCCTGAGCGCCAGGCGAGCTCCGGGCCGATTCAGGCCCGGCAGCGTCCCGTATTCGCCTATAATCGCCCGATTCCAGTTACACCCAGGACCCGGCGATGCTCAACGACATCAAGAACAACGCGCAGACGCGCATGGCCAAGAGCATCGACGCTCTGAAGCACACCCTCACCTCGATCCGCACCGGCCGCGCCACCCCGGCCCTGCTGGACCGTGTCACGGTCAGCGCCTATGGCAACGCCAGCACCCCACTGAACCAGGTCGCGTCGATCTCCAACGCCGACGCGCACTCGCTGCTGGTCACGCCGTTCGACAAGGGCATGATCAAGGAGATCGAAAAGGGTCTCTACAACGCCGAATTCACCCCGAACACGCTGGGCACTGCGATCCGCATCAACATGCCGCCGCCGACCGAAGAGCGCCGCAAGGAGCTGGTCAAGCAGGTGCAGAAGGAAGGCGAAGGCGCGAAGATCGCGATCCGCAACATCCGCCAGGACGCGAACAAGGAAATCGCCAAGCTGGTCAAGGACAAGGCGATCAGCGAAGACGAGAAGAAGCGCGGTGAAGACGACATCCAGAAGTTGACCGACACCAACATCAAGGACGTCGACAAGGTCGTTGCCGACAAGGAAAAAGAACTGCTGTCGGTCTGAAGTCGATGCCTTCAGTCCCACCTCCGTTGCCGGCCGCCCTGCCCCGCCACATCGCCATCATCATGGATGGCAATGGGCGCTGGGCACAGCAGCGCCGTCGTCCGCGCGTGATCGGCCACCGGGCCGGCGCGCGCGCGGTCAACCGCACCATCGAGCGCTGCCTTGAACTGGGCATACCGGCGCTGACCCTGTTCGCGTTTTCCAGCGAGAATTGGGGCCGGCCGCAGGAAGAAGTCGATGCCCTGATGAAGCTGTTCCTCGGCGCGCTCGACCGTGAAGTGGACGAGCTGCATCGGCGTGGCGTGCGCGTTCGCTTCATCGGCGAACGCGAGCGCTTCGGTGCAGGGCTGGTCAGCCGCATGCAGCTGGCCGAGCAGCGCACCGCCGACAACACCACCCTGACCCTGTCGATCGCCGCCAGCTACGGCGGCCGCCAGGACATCGCCCGCGCCGCGCGCGCCCTGGCCGTCGAAGTGGCGGCCGGTCGCCTTCTGCCCGAGCAGATCGATGAATCGCTGCTGGGTAGCCAGGTGGCCCTGGCCGACCTGCCACCGCCGGACCTGTTCATCCGCACCGGTGGCGACACCCGCATCAGCAACTTCCTGCTGTGGCAGCTGGCCTATACCGAGCTGTGGTTCACCGATGCCCTGTGGCCGGACTTCGATGCCGGGCAGCTGCAGCAGGCGCTGGACGCCTATGGCAGACGTGAGCGTCGTTTCGGCCTGACCAGCGCCCAGATCGCCGCACTGGCCACCGAGACTTCCACCCCATGACCAAGATCCGAGTCCTTGCCGCGCTGATCATGGCGCCGGTCGCCATTGCCGCGATCCTGCTGCTGCCGACCCAGTGGCTGGCAGCGGCGGCCGCTGCGGTGCTGCTGATCGGCCTGTGGGAATGGCTGAAGCTGGCCGGCATCGAAGACACCCTGGCGCGTACCGTGCTGCTGGTACTGAACCTGCTGCTGATGGTGCTGCTGGTCTGGGCCGATGGCAGCACGCTGGTGCTGTTCCAGATCACCACCCTGGCCGGCGTGGCCTGGTGGCTGGCCGCGCTGGTCTGGTTGCGCTTCTTCAACTTCGGTGCGCAGCCGTCGGCACCCTCGCGCATCGTGAAGATGCTGGCCGGTACGCTGGCCATCGTTCCGGCCTGGGCTGCGCTGGTGCTGATCCATGCCGGCGGCGATCCGCCGGGCAGGCAGGGCCACCTGTGGCTGCTGGCTGCGCTGGCACTGGTCTGGGCGGCCGATTCGGGCGCCTATTTCGCCGGTCGTCACTTCGGCAAGCACAAGCTGGCCCCACGGATCAGCCCCAACAAGACCTGGGAAGGCCTGTCCGGCGGCCTGCTGGCCGGTGTCGCCGTGGCCCTCGGCCTGGGCTGGCTGGCCGGCATCGACGCCGGGCACCTGCCAGGCCTGCTGATCACCTCGGTGGTGGCCGTGTTCGCCTCGGTGCTGGGTGACCTGTTCGAAAGCCTGATCAAGCGTCACGCCGGCGCCAAGGACTCCGGAAACCTGATTCCGGGCCATGGTGGTGTGCTCGATCGTGTCGACGGTGTCCTGGCTGCCGTGCCGGTGTTCGCACTCGGCAAGGAAATCTTCGGATTCTGACCATGAATGCTGTCGCAGACCTGCGCCGGGTCGCCGTGTTCGGCGCCACCGGCTCGATCGGTGCTTCCACGCTGGACGTGATCGCCCGCCATCCGCACCGCTACCAGGCCACGGTGCTCGCTGCCGGCCGCCAGGTGCAGGCGCTGCTGGCACTGTGCCGCCAGCACAGGCCAGCGCACGCGGTTATCGCCGACGAAGCGCTGTTCACCGAACTGCGCGACGGCCTCCGCGATGCGGGGCTGTCCACCGAGGCGCATGCCGGCCATGCCGCGCTGGACCAGTTGGCCGCCAGTGACGCCTGCGACACCGTGGTCGCCGCGATCGTTGGCGCAGCCGGGCTGTCTTCCACCCTGGCCGCAGCCGCCGCGGGCAAGCGCATCCTGCTGGCCAACAAGGAATCACTGGTACTGGCCGGTGAGCTGCTGACCCGCACCGCTGAACGCGCGGGCGCCGAGATCATCCCGATCGACAGCGAACACAGCGCAATCTTCCAGTGCCTGCGCTCACGCGATGCCAGCGTTGATGGCGCCGGCGTGCGCCGGATCCTGCTGACCGCCTCCGGCGGCCCATTCCGTGGCCGCAGCCGCGACGAACTGGCCCAGGTCACCCCGGCCCAGGCCGTTGCCCACCCGAAATGGTCGATGGGGCCGAAGATCTCGGTCGATTCGGCGACGTTGATGAACAAGGGCCTGGAAGTCATCGAGGCCCACCACCTGTTCGGCGTACCCGGCGAACGCATCGAGGTACTGGTGCACCCGCAGAGCCTGGTCCATTCGCTGGTCGAGTTCGTTGACGGTTCGACCCTGGCACAGATGGGCCTGCCGGACATGCGCACCACCCTCGCCGTTGGCCTGGGCTGGCCGCAACGCATCGAATCGGGCGTGGCCGGGCTGGATCTGCTGGCCCAGGGCCGGCTGGATTTCGAGGCCCCGGACACGGACGCGTTCCCCTGTCTGGCGCTGGCCTGGCAGGCCATGCAGGCCGGCGGCACCGCACCGGCGGTGCTGAACGCCGCCAATGAAGAGGCGGTTTCAGCGTTTCTTCAGGGCCGGATCGGTTTCCTGACCATCCCGAAGCTGGTTGCTAACGCTCTTTCAACACTGCCGACCCAGCCAGCCGATACACTGGAGGTCCTGTTGTGCGCCGACCAGCGGGCACGCCAGCTCACCCTGAACGCCATCGACGCCGCCTGAACGACTGCCTCGCCCAGCATGACGCCGCCGCCCCTGCCCGCCATTGTGAGCCTGCATGACTGACTTCATCGGATCGGTCTGGTGGATGATTGTCAGCCTCGGGCTGCTGGTCACGTTCCACGAGTTCGGGCATTACTGGGTCGGGCGCCTGTGCGGGGTCAAGATCCTGCGCTTCTCGGTCGGCTTCGGCCGGCCGCTGTGGTCGCGCCGGGACAGGCACGGCACCGAGTTCGCCATTGCCGCCATCCCGCTCGGCGGCTACGTGAAGTTCCTCGACGAACGCGAGGTTGAAGTCCACCCCCACGAGCGCGGCCAGGCCTTCAACCACAAGAGCGTCTGGCAGCGCATTGCCATCGTTGCCGCCGGCCCGATCGCCAACCTGCTGCTGTGCATCCTGCTGCTGTGGGCGATGTTCGTGATCGGCAAGCAGGATTATTCGCCGACGATCGGCCGTGTCAGCGGCATCGCTGCCAGTGCCGGGCTGGCCAGCGGTGACCGCGTGCTGCGCGTGGACGAGCGCCCGGTCGTTACCCTCGGTGAAGCCAGCATGGCGCTGACCGCAGCCGCGATGGACCGCCGCGACGTGAGGCTGGAGGTGCTGGATACGGCTGACCAGGTACGCATGCGCACTCTGCCGCTGTCGCAGCTGCCGGCAGGTTTCGATGAGCGGCGGGTGCCGATCCTGGCCGGCCTGTACTGGCAGTCGTGGCTGCAGCCGGCGCTGGTCGACTCGCTGACGCCGGATTCGGTGGTGGCCGGGCAGCTGCAGCCGGGGGACCTGATCGTGGCCATTGATGGCCAGCGCATCGATGGTGCCGATCAGGTCATCGGCGAGATCCAGACGCTGGGCCGCGCCGGCGGCCCTGGCATGATCGAGGTACTGCGCGGCGGTGAACGCCTGGCGCTGGAAGTCACCCCGCGCCAGGGCAAGGATTCCAGGGGTGAACCGACCTGGCAGATCGGCGTGCAGTTCCCGACTTCGTTCAGCCCTCCCTACGACACCCTGCTTCGCTATGGCCCGCTCGACGCGGTCACCGTGGCTGTGCGCGAAACCGGCCGCCTGGCGGCAGATTCGCTGGGCATGATGGGCCGAATCGTCACCGGCAAGGCCTCGCTGCAGAACGTGTCCGGGCCAGTCACCATCGCCCGGGTGGCCAATGTCTCGGCCAAGCGCGGCCTCGACTGGTTCCTGCAGTTCCTTGCCCTGCTGTCGCTCAGCCTGTGCATCATCAACCTGCTGCCGATCCCGATCTTGGACGGCGGCCACCTGCTGTATTACCTTATCGAGTTGGTCAAGGGCAGCCCGCTGAGCGAGCGTGCCATCGCCGCCGGCCAGTACATCGGCCTGGCGTTGCTGGCCGGGCTGATGGGGTTGGCGTTCTACAACGACATCCTCGGCCTGGTCCCGCGATGAACTTTTCCACGTTGTTGCCGTCTACAGCGTCGGCATCCCGCACCAATGAAATCGACCTTCCTACCGGACGTGACATGACGCGACTCCCCAATCGCCGCCTGCTGGCCCTCGCCCTTGCCGCCGTCACCGGCGCCCCCGCCCTGGCCCAGGCAGCCGAGCCCTTCACTGTCAGCGACATCCGCGTCGACGGCCTGCAGCGCATCAGCTCGGGCACGGTGTTCACCTACCTGCCGGTGGAACGTGGCGAGACGGTCACCGACAGCAAGGTCGGCGAGACGATCCGCGCCCTGTACAAGACCGGCTTCTTCGAGGATGTGCAGCTGGACCGACAGGGCAGCATCCTGGTAGTGACCGTCAAGGAACGCCCGGCGATCAACAAGCTGACCGTGACCGGCAACAAGGACATCAAGTCCGAGCAGCTGCTCAAGGGCCTGTCCGACATCGGCCTGACCGAGGGCGGCACCTTTGATCGGCTGAGCCTGGACCGCGTGACCCAGGAACTTCGCCGCCAGTACAACGACCGCGGCAAGTACAACGTCGAGATCACCCCCACGGTGAGCCCGCTGGACCGCAACCGCGTGGACATCGCCATCGCCATCAAGGAAGGCAAGGCGGCCAAGATCCGCCACGTCAACCTGGTGGGCACCGAAAAGTTCGAGAGCAAGGACATCCTGGAAACCTGGGAGTCCAAGGAGCACAACTGGGCGTCCTGGTACCGCCGTGACGACCAGTACTCCAAGGAAAAGCTGTCCGGCGACCTGGAAAAGCTCAATTCCTGGTACCTGGACCGCGGCTATGTCGACTTCAGCATCGATTCGACCCAGGTGTCGATCAGCCCCGACAAGCGCGACATGTTCCTCACCGCCGGCGTGACCGAAGGTGCGCAGTACAAGATCTCCGAGATCAAGGTCAGCGGCGACACCATCCTCCCGCAGGAGGACGTCGAGCGCATGGTGATCCAGAAGTCCGGCGACACGTTCTCGCGTGCCCTGCTGGAATTCAGCTCGGACACCATCACCAATTCGCTGTCCAACATCGGCTACGCGTTCGCCAAGGTGAACCCGATCCCGACCACCAACCGCGCCGAGCAGACCGTGGCGATCAACATGCAGGTCGTGCCCGGCCCGCGCGTGTCGGTGCGTCGCATCCTGTTCCGCGGGAACACGCGTACGTCCGACGAAGTGATGCGTCGCGAAATGCGCCAGTTCGAGAACAGCTGGTACTCGCAGGCCGCGATCGATCGTTCCAAGATCCGCCTGCAGCGCTTGGGCTACTTCGAATCGGTGGACGTCGAGACCCCGGCCGTCAGCGGCAGCAACGACCAGGTCGACGTCGTCTACAACGTCAAGGAAACCACCTCGGGCAGCTTCGTGTTCGGCCTGGGTTACTCGCAGTCCTACGGCATGACCACGTCGGTGCAGCTGTCGCAGAACAACTTCCTCGGCGGCGGCAACCGCGTGTCGGTCGAAGCCTCGCGCAGCAGCTACCTGCAGCGTTACGGCTTCAGCTACACCAACCCGTACTTCACCGATGATGGCGTCTCGCTGGGCTACAACCTGTCCTGGCGCGAACTGGACTACTCCGACTTCAATACCGCGCAGTACAACAGCACCAACGGTGCCGCGCAGGTGGTGTTTGGCGTGCCGCTGACCGAGACCGATACCGTCTCGCTGATGTTCGGCATCGACAGCAACCAGATCACCACTTACCAGGGCTCGACCCCGCAGTCGATCATCGACTACATCAACGCAGTCGGTAAGCGCACCTTCCACGCATGGCGCACCGAGCTGGGCTGGGCGCGCGACTCGCGCAACGACTACTTCATGCCCACGCGCGGTACCTACCAGCGCATCGGCCTGGAAACCACGCTGCCGGGTTCGACCATCGAGTACTACAAGCTGAACTACCAGATCAGCAAGTACTGGCCGATCATGCCGTCGCTGGTGATCAACACCCGTGCCGAAATCGGCTACGGCGATGCCTACGGCAACGACTACACCCGTACGCTGACCAATCCGGATGGCACCACCCGCACCGTCACCGCCAGCGGCCTGCCGTTCTTCGAGAACTTCTACGCCGGTGGTACCAACTCGGTGCGCGGCTTCGAGGACAACACACTCGGCCCGCGCGAAGTCACCACCGGTTATCCGGAAGGCCAGCCGCTGGGTGGTTCGCTGAAGACCGTTGGGTCGGTGGAGGCCTACTTCCCGCGCCTGTTCGACAGCCCGTCGGCGCGTGTGTCGGCCTTCGTCGACTTCGGTAACGTGTATACCGGCGTGGACAACTTCAAGGCCAACGAGCTGCGCGTGTCCACCGGTGTGGCCCTGCTGTGGCGCGCCCCGGTCGGCCCGATTTCGATCAGCTACGCCTTCCCGCTGAAGAAGGAAGACGATGACAAGATCGAGCGCCTGCAATTCACGTTCGGTGGCCAGTTCTGAGGAACTCTGTTCCTCAGAACTGATCCACCTCCGGTGAATTGCCCGCGCATTTCACCTATCCCCCGCGCCGCTGGCGCGCCCCCTCAACAAAGGGGGGCTCTCCACCAGACGGGGCGCGAAGCGCCGGGCATTGCCCGGCGTTTTCGTTTTACTTGCTCGCCGCCGCTACTTCCCGCGCTCGCGTGAAATCATCTGGTGATGGCGCAGGGGGCTGACCAGGACCGTTGGCGCCATGGGCCCGAGGCATGCCTCGGGCGGGTTGGGCAGGACGCCCAACCCCGGTCTTGCCGTGTGCGCAGGACAGCGCACACGAGCAAGGCGCCATCGAGCACCATGGAGGGGCTTTTGCGTGTCCTGGCCAGGGCCACCCGCCGCCTCCCACCGTACCCGGCAGGCGCCAAGCCCTGCCCCCCCCCCCGCATGACCGCAATGGCGTCACACGTTAAACTCCCGCCGTGAATACTCCCACCTACACCGCCCAGCAACTCGCCGAGCAGTTCGGCCTGCAGGTCCATGGCGACCCCGCCACCGCCATCCATGGCGTGGCCACCCTCGCCCATGCCGGTCCTGGCCAGCTGACCTTCCTTGCCAACCCGCGCTACCGCGCCCAGCTGGCCGACAGCCAGGCCTCGCTGGTGGTGCTGCGTGCCGAAGACGCCGAGTCCGCTCCCGGCGCCGCGCTCGTCGCCAAGGACCCGTACACCACCTTCGCCAAGATCGCCGCGCTGTTCGACATCGCGCCGACCCGTCCGCCGGGCATCCACCCCAGCGCGGTGATCGACCCCAGTGCCCAGGTTGCGGCCAGCGCGCACATCGGTCCGTTCGTCTCGGTCGGTGCGCGAAGCGTGGTCGGCGAGAACTGCATCATCGGCGCCGGCAGCGTGATCGGCGAGGACTGCAGCCTGGATTCAGGCTGTGAGCTGATCGCCCGGGTCACCCTGGTCACCCGGGTCCGGCTGGGCAAGCGCGTGCGCGTGCATCCCGGTGCCGTGCTCGGCGCCGACGGCTTTGGCCTGGCGATGGACGCCGGCAAGTGGATCAAGGTGCCGCAGCTCGGCGGCGTGCGCATCGGCGACGATTGCGAAATCGGCGCCAACACCTGCGTCGACCGTGGCGCGCTGGAAGACACCGTGCTGGACGAAGACGTACGCCTGGACAACCTGGTGCAGATCGCGCACAACGTGCAGATCGGTGCGCATTCGGCCATCGCCGGTTGCACCGGCATCGCCGGCAGCGCCAAGATCGGCCGCTATTGCCTGCTCGGCGGCCACGTCGGCGTTGTCGGCCACCTGGAGATCTGCGACAAGGTCGTGATCACCGGCAAGTCGGTGGTCCGCAATTCCATCCATGAGCCGGGCGAGTACTCATCCGGCACCCCGTTGACCGACAACCGTACGTGGCGCAAGAACGCCGCGCGTTTCAAGCAGCTGGACGCATTGGCTCGCCGCGTCCTGGCTGCTGGCAAGGAGAAAGAATGAACGATTCGCTGCAGCTTCCGATCGACGTCTGCCAGATCCAGGAACTGCTTCCACACCGCTACCCGTTCCTGCTGGTGGACCGGGTGCTTGAACTCGACGTCGAGGCCAAGCGGATCCTGGCGCAGAAGAACGTCAGCATCAACGAGCCGTTCTTCCAGGGCCACTTCCCGGGCCGCCCGATCATGCCCGGCGTACTGATCATCGAAGCGCTGGCGCAGGCCGGCGGCGTGATGACCCAGCTCACGCTCGGCCGCGATGCGCAGTCCAAGCTGTTCTACATGGTCAAGGTGGAAAACGCCCGCTTCAACAAGCAGGTCGTCCCCGGCGACGTGCTGATGCTGGACGTGCAGATGAAGCGCCTGATCCGCAACATGGGCTGGTACTACGGCGAAGCCAAGGTCAACGGCGAAGTCGTCGCGTCGGCCGAGGTCATGTGTGCCGGCGCCAAGGGCTGATCCACTGGAGGCAGCAATGACTGACAACGCACCGCGGATCCACCCCACCGCCGTCATCGACCCGGCCGCACGCCTGGCCGACGATGTCCAGGTGGGCGCCTTCACCCTGATCGGCCCCGACGTTGAAATCGGTGCCGGCACGGTGGTGGGCCCCCATTGCAGCATCCACGGGCCGACCCGGATCGGCCGCGACAACCGCTTCGTCGGCCATGCCGCGATCGGTGGCGAGCCGCAGGACAAGAAGTTCGGCGGCGAGCGCACCGAACTGGTGATCGGCGACCGCAACGTGTTCCGCGAGTTCGTCACCCTGAACCGTGGCACCGGCGGCGGCGGCGGCATCACCACCATCGGCAACGACAACTGGATGCTGGCCTACACGCACGTGGCGCACGACTGCCATGTCGGCAATTTCTGCGTGTTCTCCAACAACACCACCCTGGCCGGCCATGTGACCGTGGGCGACTACGTGATCATCAGCGGCTTCGCCGGTGCCCACCAGTTCTGCCGGATCGGCGCGCATGCCTTCCTCGGCATGGGCGCGCTGACCAATGGTGACGTACCGCCGTTCACCATGGTCGGTACTGATTCGCTGGGACGCCCGCGCGGCATCAACAGCGAAGGCCTGAAGCGACGTGGCTTCGACGCTGACCGCATTTCGGCCATCAAGCGTGCCTACCGCACGCTGTACGTGGCGGGCCTGCCGCTGGCAGAGGCCAAGGTGCAGCTGACCGAGCAGGCGCGTGACAGCGACGACGTAAAGGCGATGCTGGACTTCATAGAGCACGCCGAGAGGCCCCTGCTGCGATGAGCAGCACGACCGGCCAGGCGCCGGCCGGCGCCGCAGTGATCCCGCTGGCCTCGATGACCGGCAGCGTCCCGGCGCAACGGGTGCTCAGCGAGCGCCCGTTGCGGATCGCGCTGGTGGCCGGCGAGGCCTCCGGCGATCTGCTCGGTGCGGGCCTGGTCCGCGAACTGAAAGCGCGCTTCCCGAATGCCGAGTTCGCCGGCATCGGTGGCGACGCCATGCGCAGCGCGGGCTGCCAGACCTGGCACGATGCCAGCGAGCTGGCGGTGATGGGCCTGACCGAAGTGCTGCGCCACCTGCCGCGCCTGCTCAAGCTGCGTTCGGCGTTCCGCCAGCGTGCGCTTGACTGGCAGCCGGACGTGTTCATCGGCATCGACGCCCCCGACTTCAACCTGGGTATCGAGCGTTGGCTGAAGCAGCGTGGCGTGAGCACCGTGCATTACGTCAGTCCCTCGGTCTGGGCCTGGCGCGAAAAGCGCGCCGAGAAGATCGGCAGCAGCGCCGACCTGGTGCTGTGCCTGTTCCCGATGGAGCCACCGATCTATGCCAGGCACGGCATCGACGCGCGCTTCGTCGGCCACCCGATGGCCGATGACATTCCGCTGCAGGGCAATCGCGAGGAAGCACGCGCCGCGCTCGGACTGCCGGCCTCGGCCAAGGTGCTGGCAGTGTTGCCGGGCAGCCGCCTGGGCGAGATCTCGCGCCTGGGCGAACCGTTCTTCGAAGCCGCCTGGCAGGTCTCCGAACGCATTCCGGGCCTGCATGTGGTGGTGCCTGCCGCCAACCCGGCCAGCAGGGAACTGATCGAGGAACAGCTGTCGCGCTCGGCGCTGCCGGTGGCCTATTCGCATGTGCTGGATGGCCAGGCGCGCAACGCGATGATCGCCGCCGACGTGGTGGTGCTGGCCTCCGGTACCGCGACCCTGGAGGCCATGCTGGTGAAGCGGCCGATGGTGGTCGGTTACCGCGTCAACGAACTGACCTATCGACTGGTGAAGGCGCTCGGCCTGATCAAGGTCGACCGCTTCGCCCTGCCCAACATCCTGGCCGGGCAGGACCTGGCACCGGAACTGATGCAGCACGACTGCACGCCGGACAAGCTGGCCGCGGCCATCCAGCAGTGGTTCGACCACCCGCAGCGGGTGACCGATCTGCAGGATGCCTACGTGCGCCTGCACGCGCGGCTGCGCCGCAACGCCTCGGCGCGTGCCGCCGACGCCGTTGGCGAACTGCTGATGCGCGACCAGGCACAGGCATGAGCCGCCGTCACGCCGCCGCAGCCAGCCTGACCCTGTTCGACGGTGCGCCCGTGGTCGAGCCGGAGCGCCTGGTCGCTGGCGTCGACGAGGCAGGCCGTGGCCCACTGGCCGGGCCGGTCGCGGTGGCAGCGGTGGTGTTCGACCCGTCGCGACCACGGATCAACGGCCTGGATGACTCCAAGCAGCTGACCGCGGCCCGCCGCGAGCAGCTGCATGACCGCATCATCGAGCGCGCCCTGGCCTGGCATGTGGTGCTGGTGGACGTGGACACCATCGACCGCCTGAACATCTACCAGGCCACCCTGCAGGGCATGCGTGACGTCGTTGCAGCGGTCGCCCATGTGGCCGGCTTCGCGCGCATCGACGGCAACGTGGTGCCCAAGGGCCTGGCACTGCCGGCGCAGGCGCTGGTCGGCGGCGATGGCATCGACCGCGCGATCATGGCCGCCTCGATCCTGGCCAAGGTCTCGCGCGACCGCTACATGCAGGAGGTGCATGCCCGCCATCCGAAGTACGGCTTCGAACAGCACAAGGGCTACGGCACCCCGGCCCACCTGGCCGCCCTGCGCGAGCACGGCCCCTGCATGGAGCACCGCCGCAGCTTCGCTCCGGTGCGTGAGTGTCTGGACCTGACGCAGGCGGCGGCCATCGCCTGAGCCAGCTGGAGTTGTAGTGCCGAGCCCATGCTCGGCTGCTGTGGACAGCCGAGCATGGGCTCGGCTCTACAGAAGGCGGCCTCCCGCACGCCTGAATCCGGCGCCACGCCGTGCCCCTGTCAAGCCTTGTGGCAACCCCCCTGCCCTCGCTACCCTGACCGGGCATTCCAGCGCTTCCCGACCCCGGCGACGAACCTCCGTCAGCACCCGGGGCCCGCGCGCTCCAACCTGGTCCGGCATGTCCAACTCCCGCTTCGTACATCTCCACGTCCACACCGAGTTCTCGCTGGCGGACTCCACCATCCGTGTGCCGGCCAAGCCGGACCAGGCGGACCCGAAGAAGGCCAAGCAGGCCAACCTGCTGTCGCGCTCGGTCGAGCTCGGCCTGCCGGCGCTGGCGGTGACCGACCTCAACAACCTGTTCGCGCTGGTCAAGTTCTACAAGGCCGCCGAAGGCGTGGGCATCAAGCCGATCGCCGGTGCCGACGTGCTGATCGCCGAGGAAGGCCAGGACCCGTGGCGGATGACCCTGCTGTGCCGTGATCGCGAAGGCTACCTGAGCCTGTCGCGGCTGCTGACCCGCGCCTGGATGGAAGGCCATCGCCCCGAAGGCGGCGTAGCCATCCACCCGGACTGGCTGAAGGCCGGCAACGCCAACCTGTTCGCGCTGGCCGGCCGGCAGAGCCTGGCCGGACGCCTGGCGCTGGACGGCAAGCATGAGCTGGCCGAGCAGCAGCTGGCCGACTGGCAACGGGTGTTCGGCGATGGCCTGCACCTGGAGCTGACCCGCACCGGCCGCGAGGGCGAGGAAACCTTCAACCAGTTCGCGCTGATGGCTGCGGGCCAGCGTGGCCTGCCGGTGGTGGCCAGCAATGACGTGCGCTTCCTGTCGCCCTCCGATTTCAGCGCGCATGAGGCGCGCGTGTGCATTTCCACCGGCCGCGTGCTGGACGATCCCAAGCGTCCGCGCGAGTACAGCGACCAGCAGTACCTGAAGTCGGCCGAGGAGATGTGCGCGCTGTTCGCCGACATCCCCGACGCGATCGACAACACGCTGGCGCTGGCCGAGCGCTGCAACATCGAGATGCGGCTGGGCACCTACTTCCTGCCCAACTACCCGGTGCCCGACGACGAGACCCTGGACACGTGGATCCAGAAGATGTCGCGCGAGGGCCTGGAAGAGCGCCTGGAGAAGAATCCGCTGGCGCCGGGCAAGACCCGGGAAGAGTACTTCGAACGCCTGGAGTTCGAGCTCAACACCATCATCAAGATGGGCTTCCCCGGCTACTTCCTGATCGTGGCCGACTTCATCCAATGGGGCAAGAACCAGGGCATTCCGATCGGCCCCGGCCGCGGCTCGGGTGCCGGTTCACTGGTGGCGTGGGCGCTGAAGATCACCGACCTGGATCCGCTGCCGTACAACCTGCTGTTCGAGCGCTTCCTCAATCCGGAACGCGTGTCGATGCCCGACTTCGACATCGACTTCTGCATGGACCGCCGCGACGAGGTGATCGACTACGTCGCGCGCAAGTATGGGCGCGAGCGCGTCAGCCAGATCATCACCTACGGCACAATGGCCGCCAAGGCGGTGGTGCGCGACTCCGGCCGCGTGCTCGGGTTCCCGTACGGCCTGGTCGACGGCGTTTCCAAGTTGATCCCGAACATCCTGGGTATCCACCTGAAGGATGCGCTGGGCAGGGGCAAGGAAGGCCCGAGCTCGGAAATGGCGTCGCCGGAACTGATCCAGCGCTACGAGACAGAGGACGATGTCCGCGACCTGATCGACCTGGCGCTGCAGCTGGAAGACCTGACCCGCAACGCCGGCAAGCACGCCGGCGGCGTGGTGATCGGGCCCGAGCCGCTGAGCGAGTTCTGCCCGCTGTATGCGGAACACGACGAAAATGGGCTCGGCAAGAACCCGGTCACCCAGTTCGACAAGAACGACGTGGAAGAAGTGGGCCTGGTGAAGTTCGACTTCCTCGGCCTGCGCACGCTGACCATCATCGACTGGGCGGTGAAGGCGATCAACAAGCGCCACGAACGCGCGGGCATTCCGCCGGTCGACATTGCCGCGATCCCGCTCGACGATGCGCCCACCTACAAGGACATCTTCGCCAACGGCAACACCGGCGCGGTGTTCCAGTTCGAATCCTCGGGCATGCGCCGCCTGCTGAAGGACGCGCGCCCCGACCGTTTCGAAGACCTGATCGCGCTGGTGTCGCTGTACCGCCCTGGCCCGATGGACCTGATTCCTTCGTTCAACGCGCGCAAGCACGGCCAGGAAGAAATCATCTATCCCGATCCGCGCACCGAAGCGATCCTGAAGGATACCTACGGCATCATGGTGTACCAGGAGCAGGTGATGCAGATGGCGCAGATCGTCGGCGGCTACTCGCTGGGCGGCGCCGACCTGCTGCGCCGCGCGATGGGCAAGAAGGTGCCGGCGGAAATGGCCAAGCACCGTGAGATCTTCCGCGAAGGTGCGGCCAAGGGCGGCGTCGATGGCCCCAAGGCCGACGAGATCTTCGACCTGATGGAGAAGTTCGCCGGCTATGGCTTCAACAAGTCACACGCCGCTGCATACGCACTGGTCAGCTACCAGACCGCGTGGCTGAAGCGCCATTATCCGGCCGAATTCATGGCGGCCACGCTGTCTTCGGACCTGGACAACACCGACAAGGTGGTCGGCTTCCTCGACGAGGTGCGCAACCTCGGCCTGACCGTGCTGCCGCCGAAGGTGAACCAGTCGGCCTTCATGTTCGAAGCGGTCACCCCGGACACGATCCAGTACGGCCTGGGCGCGATCAAGGGCGTGGGCCAGGGCGCCTGCGAAGCGGTGGTCGAGGAACGACTGAAGGGCGGCCCGTTCAAGGATCTGCTGGACTTCTGCACCCGCGTCGGCTCGGCCAAGCTCAACCGGCGCACGCTGGAAGCGATGATCAACTGCGGTGCGCTCGATGAGCTCGGCCGCAACCGTGCCTCGCTGATGCTGCAGTTGCCGGAAGTGATCAAGGCCACTGATCAGATGGCACGCGAGCGTGCGTCCGGACAGAACTCGCTGTTTGGCGGGCCCGACCCGAGCACCGTTTCGATCCAGCTGGACCTGCCAGAAGCCGAAGAATGGCCGTTGCTGCAGCGCCTCAACGGCGAGCGCGACACGCTGGGCTTCTACCTCAGCGGCCACCCGTTCGATCCCTGGCGCGACGATGTGCGCGATCTGGTAGGCAACGACCTGGGTTCGGTGGAGAAAATCTGGAGCGCCAACAGCGGTGGCGGCGGTGGCGGCGAGAAGCGCTGGCGCCCGGAGGTGCAGACCGTGCTGGCAGGCCAGGTGGTCGGCGTGCGCCGCAAGGGCGAAAGCCAGATCTTCATCCAGCTGGAGGATGGCCGCGGCCGCGTCGAGTGCAGTGCGTTCTCCGATGCAATGGCCGAGTTCGGCCACCTGATGACCAAGGACCGCATCCTGGTGGTCAAGGGCGGCCTGCGCGAGGACGAGTTCAACGGTGGCTACGCGCTGCGCATCCGCCAGTGCTGGGACTTCGACGAAGTCTGCGCCAACTACGCCACGCGGCTGTCGCTGCGCCTGGACCTGCGCCAGCAGCGCCCGGTCTGGGAGCGCATCAATGCCCTGCTCGACCGCCATCGCCCGGGGCGCACGCCGCTGCGCCTGGACCTGCTGCTGAAGGGCCCGCACGGCGGTGTCGCCGGCATGCTCGATGTCTCCGGGCAGAGCGCGGTACGCATCGATTCCAAGCTGATGGAGGCGCTGCGCGCCGACCCGGCCGTACGCACGCTGAAGGTGCGGTACAGCCCGCCGTGGGCCAGCTGAGGCTGGCTCCTTCGTGTTCCTGTTTTCCCGTTCCAACCATCAAGGACGATCGCCCATGAAGACCCTGCTGTTTCCGTTCGTTGCCGCGCTGGCACTGGCCGCCTGCTCGCCGTCGAAGATCGAGTTCCAGATCGACAACCCGACCGACGCGCCGCTGGCGCTGAGCATCGACGGCCAGGACGTGCCAGTGGCCGCGCACGGCTCGCGCCCGATCTCGCTCGCCATTGGCGAACATCGCCTGCACACAGACGCGCTTGGCGACGTGCGCTTCATCGTCTACGTCGACGGTCGTGGCGGCCTGATCAACCCGACCCTGAGCGAATACGTGATCGCACGCGAGGTCTACGTCACCGACGAGAGCAAGCTGAAGAATTTCGGCGTCGGCAACAACGGGATCGAACTGGGCGGGGTCAGCTTCGAAGGTCCCTTCGAGACGCGCCACGACCTGTTCATCGACAAGACCTGGACCTACGGCGTGCGCGAGCCGTTCCCGAAGGAAAAGGTGGTGGCCCATGTCGATTCCAGCGGCGGCCAGATCGTGGCCAAGGTGTTCACGGCCCCGGACTTCATCACCTACGTCGAAGAAGGCATGGGCGAACCCGGTGCATTCAAGCGCCAACAGCCGGCCGGCTACGTCGCGCCGGCATTCAGCCTGGAGCCGGCCCCGGCCAGCCTGCCGGCCCTTGACCCCGCCTTCGAGGCGCACGCCGCGCCGCTGCGCGAGGTCTATGCGCGCTGGCTGAAGGCCACCACCGCCGATGAACAGAAGGCCCTGCGCAAGCAGGACTTCGACGCGCAGATGGCCTTCACCTCGGCCACCGCCACCCTGGGCAGCGGCCTGGGCCGGGAGGCCAACGAGGCCTACAACGACTTCGTTTCCCAGCGCGGCCAGTTGATGGGCCGCAGCGCCCTGGTGGTGCCCTGAGCTGACTGGCGCCGCCTGCCCGGCTGCGTTACCGTCGCCTTCCAGACGAAGGCGTACGGGTGGTTTGCACGCATTCGGCTAGAATTGCCCCCTTCTTTACACGACGGCTTCCGATGAATCCGAACTACCTCGACTTCGAGCAACCCATCGCCGACCTGGAAGCCAAGATCCAGGAACTGCGCAACGCCAGTGCCGGGCCGGCGGTCAATGTCGAGGCGGAAGTGCACGCGCTGCAGGACAAGCTGCGCATGCGCACCGCGCAGATCTTCCGCAACCTGACCTCGTGGCAGGTGCTGCAGCTGGCCCGGCACCCGTCGCGTCCGTACACCGCCGACTACATCCGCGTCATGTTCGATGAGTTCCAGGAGCTGGCCGGTGACCGCGCCTTCGCCGACGACAAGGCGATCATGGGCGGCCTGGCCCGCATCAATGGCCGCGCGGTAATGGTGATCGGCCACCAGAAGGGCCGCGACACCAAGGAAAAGATCAAGCGCAACTTCGGCATGCCCAAGCCGGAGGGCTACCGCAAGGCACTGCGCCTGATGAAGATGGCAGAGCGCTTCGGCCTGCCGGTGCTGACCCTGATCGACACCGCCGGCGCCTGGCCGGGCATCGACGCCGAGTCGCGCGGCCAGTCCGAAGCGATCGCGCGCAACCTGATCGAGATGGCCGAGCTGAAGGTGCCGATCATCTGCACCGTGATCGGTGAAGGCGGCTCCGGCGGTGCGTTGGCACTGGGTGTGGGCGACCGCACCGTGATGCTGGAATACGCGGTGTACTCGACCATCACGCCGGAAGGCTGCGCCTCGATCCTGTGGAAGGACGCGGGCAAGGCCAAGGAAGCGGCCGAACAACTGGGCCTGACTGCCCCGCGCCTGAAGAGCCTGGGCCTGGTCGACAAGGTCGTGCGCGAGCCGACCGGTGGCGCCCACCGCAACCCGACGCAGATGGCCAAGCGCCTGAAGGCCGTGCTGCTGAACGAACTGGACGCGCTGGACAAGCTGTCCACCGAACAGCTGCTGGAACAGCGCTACACGCGCCTGCGCAGTTACGGCACGTACGAAGCAGCCTAAGCCCGGTAGTGCCGGCCGCTGGCCGGCAACACGAGGTGATTGCAGAAATGAAAGAGCCGGGCATTTGCCCGGCTCCTTCGTTTGCGCCCTGACAGCATCCACGCATGGCGTGGATCTACCGGACGCAGGTGACCCCGCCTCAGAACGGCTTGGCCAGCACCAGCCACACGATCGGAATGAACGCCAGCAGCGGGATCTCGTTGATCCAGCGCAGCGCGCGCGACGACGGCAGCGCCCGGCCCTTGGCCACGCCCTTGAGCAGGCGACCGGTCCAGCCGAAGTACACCAGCAGCAGCACCACCAGCCCCAGCTTGGCGTGCAGCCAGCCGGCAGCTCCCGGAGCCACCATGGTCGGGAAATCGGGGATGACCTTGTAGCCCAGCCACAGCACCAGGCCGAGCAGGAACGCCAGGCCGAACATCGAGTGGCCGAAGCGGTACAGGCGCAGGCCCATCAGCTGCAGGCGCTCGCTCACCGCCGGCTGGCCCGCGGTCTCGGCCAGGTTCACCAGGATGCGCGGCAGGTAGAACACCGTGGCCATCCACGCCACCACGAACACGATGTGGAAGGTCTTGACCCAGTAGTAGCTCTGCATGCGCTCGCTCCGGCGGCTGGCGTAGGTTGGCGGCCATTCTCGCATGCCGTGGCGAAGCCGCCGCAGGCACGCCCGCCGCGACACATCGACGCATGGCGCGCCGCAACACCGTACGATAGGCGCCGTTTTCCCCGATCGCGCACCGCCCCATGGACAAGACCTACGACGCCGCCTACTTCCAACGCTGGTACCGCCGTGCCGACATCGGCGGCAGCGCCCGCCTGGCGCGCAAGGTTGCGTTGGCCGTGGCCAGCGCCGAGTACTACCTGGAGCGGCCGATCCGCAGCGTGCTGGATATCGGCTGCGGTGAAGGCGCCTGGCGCGCGCCGCTGCTGAAGCTGCGTCCGAAGGTCGAATATCTCGGCTTCGACAGCAGCGAGTACGCTGTGCGCCGCTACGGCAGGACCCGCAACCTGCACCTGGCCGCCTTCGGTGATTTCGCCTGGCTGCGGCCCTGCGCCCCGGTCGACCTGCTGGTGTGCTCGGACGTGATGCACTACGTGCCCGACCGTGAACTGCGCGCCGGCCTGGCCGGGGTGGCCGAGCTGACCGGTGGCGTGGCCTTCCTGGAGACCTTCGCCGCCGAGGATGAATTCGACGGCGACCACGAGGGCTTCCACGCCCGCCCGGCGCGCTGGTACCGCCGCACGCTGGCCCGGCACGGCCTGCAGCCGGTGGGGTCGCACTGCTGGCTCGGCCCCGCCCTGGCAGGCGATGCCGCCGCGCTGGAACGGATGTGAATCCGGATTCATTATTTTCAGGCAACTTAACGTGCGGGACACCCGGATGGGATATGCTGCGCGGCAACATATGACCATACATATTCGGTCGTCATGCTCTATCAACTGCACGAACTGACCCGCAACCTGCTTGCCCCCTGGGTGCACCAGGCCCAGGCCAACGCCAAGTTCTTCGCCAACCCGGGCCACTGGTGGTCGCAGATGCCGGGTGCCGATCGCCTGGCGGCGGTCAACGAGTTGTTCCATCGCATCGGCAAGGATTACGAGAAGCCCGAGTGGGGCATCAACGAAATCGAGGTCGAAGGCGAGCGCGTGCCGATCGTCGTGCACGAGGAAGTAAGCAAGCCGTTCTGCAAGCTGCTGCGCTTCAAGCGCCACAGCAATGAAGCCGACCAGCTGCACACCATGCTCAACCAGCCGTTCGTGCTGGTGGTGGCACCGCTGTCCGGCCACCATGCCACGCTGCTGCGCGATACCGTGCGCACGCTCCTGCGCGACCACCGCGTGTACGTCACCGACTGGGTTGACGCGCGCATGGTACCGGCCAGCGAAGGCGAGTTCGGTCTGGACGACTACATCGCCTATATCCAGGAGTTCATCCGCCACCTGGGTGTCGAGCGCCTGCACGTGGTCAGCGTGTGCCAGCCCACCGTGCCGGTGCTGGCCGCGGTTTCACTGATGGCCAGCCGTGGCGAGCCGACGCCGCGCACGCTGGTGATGATGGGCGGCCCGATCGATGCGCGCTGCAGCCCGACCGCAGTGAACAACCTGGCCACGCAGAACCCGCTGTCGTGGTTCGAGAACAACGTCATCCACACCGTGCCGGCCAGTTACCCCGGCGCCGGCCGCCGCGTGTATCCGGGCTTCCTGCAGCACGCCGGCTTCCTGTCGATGAACCCGAGCCGCCACTTCAGCTCGCACTGGGATTTCTACACCGACCTGGTCAAGGGCGACCTGGAAGACGCCGACGCGCACCGTCGCTTCTACGACGAGTACAACGCGGTGCTGGACATGCCGGCCAAGTACTACCTGGACACCATCCGCGTGGTGTTCCAGGACTTCCTGCTGCCGCGTGGCGAGTGGGTGGTCAATGGCGAGAAGGTCGACCCGTCGGCGATCCGCGATACCGCGCTGCTGAGCATCGAGGGCGAACTGGACGACATCGCCGGCCTCGGCCAGACCGAAGCCGCGCAGGCGCTGTGCACCGGCATTGCTGCTGACCGCCGCGAGCATTTCATCGTCGAAGGCGCCGGCCACTACGGCATCTTCAGTGGCCGTCGCTGGCGCGAAGTGGTGTACCCGAAGGTACGCGACTTCTTCGCCGCGCATGCCGAAACCCCGGCGGCGAAGGCTACGAAGAAGAAGAGCAACGTCACCCCGTTGCGGCGAAAAGCGGGGTAACCAGGCCCTGGTAGATGCCAACCTTGGTTGGCGCTCTACCATGGATCCCGGCATCTGATCGATCGTGCCAACCAAGGTTGGCACCTACCGAAGCCTGGGCTCCCGCTTACAACCGCACCAGCAGGTTCTTGGCGATCAGACCATGCAGTTTGCCGACGCCGCGTGCCAGGTGCATGGTCAACAACAGCAGCAGTACGCCCACGGCGGCGATCACGATGCCCACCAGCGGCGAAGCGGCCATCGGCAACACGTTCACGCCGTCGACGTACACGCCCGGAATGTCACCGCTGAACAGTGCGGCCACCGGTGCCCAGATGAACCCCAGTGACAGCGACAGCAACGTCACCGCGATGGTGAAGTAGATGACGCCCAGCGGCAGCATCAGCACGAAGTACAGCAGGGTCAGCCAGGTACGGCCATCGGTGAACATGTCGCCGATGCGCTGCAGCCAGGTGCGGCTGCGGTCGGTGTAACGCGGGCGGCGCGGCATGCGCTCGCCCAGCAGTGCTTCCACCAACCGCCCTTCCAGCAGCGCCAGCCCGCGCACCGAGCCGAAGAACAGCACGGTCAGCGGAATGCCGATGATCAGGATCAGCAGGCCCAGCGACAATGACAGGCCGGTCACCACCCAGGTGAAGAAGAAGATGCCGGTGGCCAGCGACAGCAGCATGTAGAACAGCGCACCGTAGGTGTGCGGATCGGTCACCACGCCGAAGAAGCGCGCCAGCAGCGAACGCTGCACCGGCGCCTGCGGCGGTGAGGCCGGCTCGACGCCACTGGCTTCGGCCGCTGCACGCAGCACCGGCGCGGTGGTATCCGCACGCGGCGTGCGCAGCGCGCGGTTCACCGTCACTTCGGTCTCGCGGTAGATCTCGGCCACTTCGTCCGGGGCGCCATAGCTGCCGGCCACGTCGGCGATGACCTCGGCTTCGCTGCGGCCGGGCTGCGCCGCCAGCTCCGAGCGCAGGTATTCCTCGGCGTCGTACAACGCGTCCTGCACCATCGCCGGATCGGCACCTTCCAGCGCCGCGCGCAGCTGCGCCAGATACTGCGGGATGGTGGTCGGCAGGGCTCGGCCTGCCAGGCTCGGGTCGTTCATTGCGGTACCCCCTCCAACACGGAATCGACGGAATCACGGGTGGCCTGCCAGGCTTGGCGCCACTGCGCCAGCACCTCGCGGCCACGTTCATTGATGCGGTAGTAGCGCCGGGGCGGACCACTGCTGGATGGCTCCACATGGCTTTCCAGCAGCCCGGCGCCCTCCAGGTTGCGCAGCACCGGGTACAGCGCGCTCTGCTTGCCGCTCAGCACGCCCTCGCCCACCCGCTCCAGCTCCTTGGCAATGAGATAGCCGTACAGCGGCTCCCCGGCCCGGGCCAGCACCGCCAGCAGGGCCAGCGACACGGTTCCGGCGCTGAGCTCCTTCTGGAACTTCTTCAGGTGGACATCGTCTTCGACCATGACCTGCCCTCCACTACGTTGAAGTCCACAGTAGTGCGAAGTTCGGTATAGCGAATGTGTCGTTAGTCACTCTGCCGGTTGGCGTGACCGAATTGCTCGCGCAGAATCGAAGCCTCGTTCATGTTCCGGGGTTCCCATGCCGCACCGTCGTCGCCTTGCCCTGACCGCCCTCGCCCTGGCCTGCCTGTTGCCCGCCATGGCCAGCGCGGCCTCGCCTTACCGCAGCCCGCAGCAGATCCTGGACGCTTCGGCCGCCAGCGACTGGCGCACGCCGGACCCGGCCAACCTGCTGTACATGGACCTGCCGGCTGGGCGGGTGATCATCGAGCTGGCGCCGCAGTTCGCCCCGCGCCATGTCGCCAACATCCAGACCTTCGCCCACGAGCACTTCTGGGACGGCACCAGCATCTACCGCTCTCAGGACAACTTCGTGGTGCAGTTCGGCGATGCCGACGCCGATGACGCGGCCAAGGCCAAGCCGTTCGGCAGCGCCGCGCGCAAGCTGCCGGCTGAATTCGAGCGCGCCAGCGCTGGCCTGAAGGTCAGCGTGCTGCCGGATCGCGATGGCTGGGCCGCGCAGACCGGTTTCGTCGACGGCTTCCCGGTCGGCCAGGACCCGCAGGCCGGCAAGACCTGGCTGGCGCACTGCTACGGCATGCTCGGTGCCGGCCGCAGCAACGAGGAAGACAGCAGCATCGGCGCCGAACTGTACGTGGTGACCGGCCAGTCACCGCGCCAGCTGGACCGCAACATCACGCTGGTTGGTCGCGTGCTGAAGGGCATGGAGCTGCTCAGCGCAACGCCGCGCGGACCGGCGCCGATGGGCTTCTACACCGACCCGAAGCTGCGCAAGCCGATCGTATCGATCCGCCGCGCCAGCGACGTACCGGCGGCAGAGCGCACGCCGATCCAGGTACTGCGTACCGACTCGAAGACCTTTGCCGATACGGTGGAGGCACGGCGCAATCGCGTGGATGATTTCTACAAGCGTCCGGCCGGGCATATCGATCTGTGCAATATTCCGGTGCCGGTGCGGTAGGAGCCTGGCTTCCTGCACGTGGCGCGTGCTGAAGGTGCTTCACTGTTCATGGGCGTCACTTTTCTTTTCGCGCGAAAAGAAAAGTAACCAAAAGAAACGCGCCGCCAGGTCGCGAGCCGCCGTGCTTCGCACGTCGGTCCCCTGCGCTTCTCGGTGAATCAGGGGACGGTGCCGAACTCGCTGCGCTCAGACATCGGCACCTCTTCGCCCCTGATTCCCCTGCGATGCTCGGCTCGCTCAAGGCGGACTCAAGGTCAAGAGCCACAGCTGCACGACGATGTTTGGTAGTGCCGGGCCGGGCCCGGCGAGCGAAGCGACCGCTTTTGCCTTTGATCTTGGGTCCGCCTTGAGCGAGCCGAGCACCGCAGGTCCGGCGAGGGCGAAGAGGCGCGGGTGTTTGAGTGCAGCGAGTTCCCGCGCCGTCCCTCGACGGGCCGCGGAGCGCAGGGTACCGGTGCGCAGCACCGGCTCGCGGCCGGCGGAACGTTTCTTTTGGTTACTTTTCTTTGCGTACAAAGAAAAGTAACGCCCATGAACAATGAAGCACCTTCAGCACGCGCCACGCGCAAAACGCCAACGCCTCAGCCCTTCTGACTCACCGCCACGCTCCCCAGAATCAACGCCCCCGCCACCAGCATCTGTACCGTCACCGCCTCCCCCAGGAACAACCACGCAAACGCCGCACCGAACAACGGAATCAGGTAGGTCACCGTCGACGCACGCGACGGGCCGATACGGCCGATCAGGCGATAGAACATCAGGAACGCCAGCCCGGTGCAGGCCACGCCGAGGGCGATCGCCGCGCCCCAGGCCTTGGCCGGAATCGCCGCCTGCGGCCAGTGGCTGACCGCCATCGGCAGCATCCACAGCGAGGCGCAGGACAGCGTTGCCGCCGCGGCGGCGGCCGACGGCAACCCGGTCATGTGCCGCTTCACCAGGTTCACGCCCAGGCCGTACAGCAGCGATGCCGCCGCACCGGCCAGCACTGCGGTGCCGATGCTCAGGCCGGAAACCTTGGCCGTGGCCAGCACCACCACGCCGGCGAAGCCGACCAGCAGCGCCCCGGCACGGCGCATGCCGATCTTCTCGCCGAAGAACAGGAACGCGATCAGCGCGGCGAACAGCACCGTCATCGCATTGCAGATCGCGCCGATCGCCGCCGGCGCCTGTTCCGCTGCATAGGCGAACAGCACGAACGGCAACGCCGAGTTGATCAGGCCGATCGGCGCCAGCCACAGCCAGCGCCGCGGCGGGAACTGCGCGCGGGCGCGCCACAGGAACGGCAGCAGCACCAGCGCACCCAGCACCAGCCGCACCTCGACCAGCGCGAACGGGCCGAACGACGGCACCGCCACCCGCATGAACAGGAACGAGCAGCCCCAGATGGCGCCCAGCAGGGTCAATTCCAGCGGCGTGCGCCAATCGCGCTCGGCCGCCTGTGGGACCGCATTCATGCCTTGCCTCCGTACATCGTCAATTCTTCGCCAAGGCGGACAGGATCAGGCGCAGACGCCCGCGGCACAAGCGCGTAGTATCGCTGCCAGCCACAAATATGGTTTGAGGCTCGACATGCTGCTACGCCCTTCCCTGCTACCCGCACTGGCCGTGTTCGCGGTCGCGGCGCGCCACCAGAACTTCGCCCAGGCCGCGCAGGAGCTGCACCTGACCGCCAGCGCGGTCAGCCACCACGTCCGCCGCCTGGAAGAAGTACTTGAAGTTCGCCTGTTCCTGCGCCACGCCCGCGGCGTGCGCCTGACTGCCGAGGGCCGGCAACTGGCCGACGCTGCCAGCGCCGCCTTCACCGATGTCGCGGCCGTCGCCCATCACCTGCAGCCGGATGCCGACAGCGTGCCGCTGCGCATCACCACGCTGCGCTCGCTGTCCTACTGCTGGCTGCTGCCACGGCTGCCGCGCTTCACCCAGGCCTACCCGCACATCCGCATCGAGCTGCATACCGGCAGCGGGCTGGATCGCTATGACGACAACGGCCCGGAAGTGGGCATCCGCTACGGCCTGGGCCAATGGCCCGGCCTGCGTGCGCAGCACCTGATGGATGACTACCTGTTCCCGGTCGCCTCACCGGCACTGGCCGGCGTCGAAACGCTGGTCGATCCGGCGCGCATCGCCGACCTGCCGCTGCTGACCGACCTGTCGCCGCAGGGCTGGCGCGACTGGTTCCGCCACGCCGGCGTGCGCACGCCGTCGCCGCTGCCCCCCATGCACACCTTCGCCGACAGCACCGACGCGATGCGTGCAGCGGTGTATGGCATGGGCGCGGTGCTGGCGCGCACCCACATCGCCCAGCCCTACCTGCAGCGCTACGAGGTGGTGCGCCTGCCCGGCCCGGCGCTGAAGGCGCGCTATGCGTATCACGTAGTGCATGCCGAAGGACAACCGCCCAGCCCGGCCGCACGCCTGTTCATCGACTGGCTGCTGGAACAGGCGCAGGACGAACGCACACCGATTCCGGCATTGCCGGACAGCCTGCTCGGGCGCCCGGCCACGCCCACCTGACTTCGCCCTCACCCATTCTTTGCCCGATGCTGGCTAGGCTGCAGGCAACTCCACAGCGTACCTACGCCATGGCCATGCTGCGACTGCGCATTACCGGAACCGAAGACGACGCCCGTGCCATCAGCGACCTGCTGCTCGGCCTGGATGGCATCGAGCATGTCGAGGAAACCGACGACCTGATGCCGCACATGGACGACGACGACTCCAGCTCGGCCGGGCTGTCCGATGACATCGGCCCGGGCATCCACGAGCTGGAAGTGGAAGTGGGCAATGAAAGCACCGCGCAGAAGGTGCGCGACGCCGTGCAGGATCTGGCGCTGGAACTGGATGTGTTCGTCGAGTACGAAACCGACGAGGGCTGATGCCGGCGGGCTGCCGGCATCAGCCTTGACCTCAGACGTTGGGCGGCAGCGTGCGGCGGCGGCGACGCCACCACGCGCGGGCCCCCCAGGCCACGACCAGGGCCAGCACGCCCACCGGCAGCAGGGCCGCCACCGCGCGGATCAGGAACGCAATGCTGCTGCCGAGGATGCCGCCCGATTCGCTCAGCGCCTCGCCGATCTCGCTGCGGCTGCGCTGGCCAGAGGTGGTCTCGAAGTGCAGCGTCACCAGCTGGGTATCGATGCGACGACGCTGCTGCGCGGCGTCCTTGCTGGCCTGTTCGACACCCGCCTCGATCTCTGACAGGCGCGTGGTGATCGCCATCAGATCTTCGATCTTCAGGTCCTTGCGGTCCTGGTAGGACAGCAGGCGGGCGTGCTCCTTTTCAAGCCGCGCCTTGGTCAGCGCCGTGTCTGCCACGGCCTGTGCCAGATCCTCGGCGCGGGTGGTGCGCGACTGCAGCGTTCCGCCCTCACCGGCCATCGCGATCAGCGGCTCGGCGCCCTTCGGCGCGATGCGCACCTTGACCTCACCGCTGGGTTGCTCGCCACTGCGCTGGTCGACCTGCAATACCGCGCAGTCGCCGAACTTCGCGCTCTGGCAGGCTTGGGCGATCTGCTGGATGCGCGGCGCGATCTTTGCCGCCTCCAGCTGCACCTGCACGTCATGTTCATAGGCGAGGAACGCACCTTCTGGCGACGCGACGGCCGCTTCGGCGGCCGGGGCGCCCGCATCCGCGGCCATGTCGCCCTGCTTGGCGCAGCCCGCCAATGCCAGCAGCACCACCGGCATCGCCAGGCTGCGCGTCCAGGCGCGCACGCCCGTCACAGTGCGGCTCCGTCGTAGGAGGTCACCGAAAGGCCAGCCAGATCGACCTGCGGCACGCAGCGCACGTTCACCGCCACCATCGGTGTGCCGCTACGCGGATCGACCGCTTCGCTGTAGGGGGCGACGCCACATTCGCGGCAGTGGTGATGGTCGATGTGGGCCTTGTTGAAGTGGTAGGTGGCCACGTCAGCCGGATCGGTGGTCAGCTGGAACGCTGCACGCGGGGCAAACCACAGCAGGCTGCCGCGACGCCGGCACATCGAGCAGTTGCAGTCGATGACGTCCCTGATCGGCGCCTCGGCCTGTACGGTGAATGCGATCCTGCCGCAATGGCAGCTTCCCTGGTATTCCATGTTCTGCGCTCCTTTGGAGGGTCCTTGTCTGCGCCCATGGTAATCCTATGGCACGGGGACAAAGCAGCCACGCGGCCCTATGCTCAGGGTTTGACCCCGTACAGGAATGCCGATGCGCCCGCATCTTCTTGCCCTCGCCCTGGTCGCTGCGCTGGCCGGTTGCCAGCCGGCCGACGCCCCGACCAACGCTTCCACCCCGGCCGCCAGCCAGCAGGCCGGTGATGCGGCGGTCGATGCCGCCTTCGCCGATCTCTCCAAGCGCGCGCTGGATACCTGGATGCAGCTGTCGCCGGTCAGCGCCACCCAGATCGGTGACCACCGCTACGACAGCGAACTGGACGACCTCAGTGCCGCCGGCCAGCAGAAGACCGTGGCCGCCTACAAGGCGCTGCTGGGCGAGCTGGACAAGATCGACGTGGCCAAGCTGGGCCGCGAGAACCAGGTGGACGCGGCGATCCTGCGCAACCAGCTGCAGTCGGAAATCTGGAACGCCGAAGTGCTTCAGTCCGGCAAGTGGGACCCGCAGCTGTACAACGGCATCGCCGGCAGCGCGATCTACGGCCTGATGGCGCGCGAGTTCGCGCCACTGCCGGAGCGCCTGAAGTCGGCCACCGCGCGCATGGAAAAGCTGCCGGCGATCTTCGCCCAGGCCCGCGAGAACCTGGATCCGGCGCGCGTGCCGAAGATCCACGCCGAGACGGTGGCCAAGCAGAACAAGGGCATCCTCAGCATCGTCGATACCTTCATCACCCCGCACATCGGTGAACTGCCGCAGGCCGACCAGCAGCGCCTGCAGGCCGCCATCGACGGCCTGAAGAAGGCCGTGGACGAGCAGCAGACCTGGTTGGACAAGACCCTGGTGCCGAACGCCAAGGGCGACTTCCGCATAGGCGCGGAGAAGTACGACCAGAAGCTGAAGTTCGCGCTCAGCTCCTCGCTGTCGCGCCAGGAGATCGGTGACCGTGCGCGCGCCGAACTCAAGCGTGTGCGCGAGGACATGTACGGCATCGCGCAGACCGTGCTGAAGGACAAGCCGGGTGCGCCGGAGATGCCGGCCCAGCCGACCGACGAGCAGCAGCAGAAGGCGATCGAAGCTGCGCTGGAACTGGCCTACGCCGACAAGCCGGCACGCGACAAGGTCGTCGACGATGCCAAGGCCGCGCTGGAGCAGTCCACCGCATTCGTGCGCGAGCACGACCTGATGACGCTGCCCGAAGCGCCGGTGGACATCATCCTGATGCCGGAATTCCAACGTGGCGTGGCCGTGGCCTACTGCGATTCGCCGGGTCCGCTGGACAAGAACCTGAAGACCTTCTACGCCGTGTCGCCGATTCCGGACGACTGGAACGACAAGCAGGTCGACTCGTTCCTGCGTGAGTACAACTCGCGCATGATCCACCTGCTGAGCATCCACGAAGGCACCCCGGGCCATTACCTGGAGGGCTGGCATTCGGCCAAGTTCCCTTCCACCCTGCGTGCGGTGCTGCGTTCGGGCCTGTTCGCCGAAGGCTGGGCGGTCTACACCGAGCGCATGATGCAGGAGCAGGGTTACCTCAACAACGACCCGCTGTTCCACCTGGTGCAGCTGAAGTTCTACCTGCGCACGATCTCCAACGCGATCCTCGACCAGGGCGTGCACGTGGACAACTGGGATCGCGAGAAGGCGATGCACCTGATGACCCACGACGCGTTCCAGCAGGAAAGCGAAGCGGCCGGCAAGTGGGTGCGCGCGCAGCTGACCTCGGCGCAGCTGCCGACCTACTTCGTCGGTGCGCAGGAACACTTCGACACCCGCAAGGCGGTGCAGGAGAAGCTGGGCGACAAGTTCAACCTCAAGGCCTACCACGACCAGATGCTGTCCTACGGCGCACCGCCGGTGCGTTTCGCCCGCCAGCTGATGCTGGACCAGCCGATCGAGTGATCGCGCCGGTGTGAGCTGAATGATAACGGCCCGGGGAAAAACCCGGGCCGTTTTCTGTTCTGGCGGTTGCGAACTGCCATCCTGGTGGTGCGAACTGCCATCCTGGTGGGTGCGAACTGCCATCCTGGTGGGTGCGAACCTTGGTTCGCACCGCTTCTGCCGCCACTCAATCAGACGATGTGGATATACAGCTTCCTCGAGTCCAGTCTCAAATCGAGGAAGTACTCCACACCACACCCGCGGCAGGCAGCGGGACAATCCTCATCGCTCCCACGTTGGTTCTCCGAGGCATCAGCCACCACGGGATATCCACAATCAAAACACGTAAAGGCAATGTTGCTGCCATGGGGGTCGGCCCATATTTCATCTCCATCACCGTCCATTACAAGAAAGTCCGTGATGTTCATGATTCACCGGGATCGCTTGGTTGATTGCTGGAGACTACTCGAATCCGAGCATAAGGGGCGCGAAGCTGCTTCCGTCTCATCACACTGCGACGCCGCCATCCATCCCGGATTCAAGGTGAATGCAACAGGTTGTTGAACTGCGCTTCACTGCAACCCGACTGCGCGCAGCCCGGCAGCATCAGCTCCACCCGGCCCGGCGGCTGTGCGTCGGTCAACGGGATCGCACCACGTAGCTGCTCGCGCGTGGGATAGACATACACCAACCGGTAACGCACTTCACCGGCCCCACGATCACGCCAGCGCTCGAACTGCAGCAGGCCGCCGATCGGCGTCTTCTCGTACTGCCCCGGCAGGCTGTAGTCCGTGATTCCCAACGCCACCAGCACCGAACCAATGTTGGAATCGTGGCCGACCAGCAGGCTCACCTTTGGCGATGCCGGGTCCTCGAACAACGCACTCACTCTTGCCAGCAGCGGGGCGGCCACATCGCGCGCCACTTCGGGCGTTCCGAACAGGATGTCCTGGTAGCGGTTGCGGATCTGCGCCAGCGCCTGCCATTGCGCCTCGGTGGTCAACCGGCCCCAGCCTTCGCGGGGGATGCCACTGCCCTGGTAGTGCTCCATCAACAGGGCATCGACCAACCCGCTGGCCAGGGCCAGCGAACCGGACGCGCGTGGTTCCTTGCCCGGTTCCGCATTGAAGATCGTGTCGGCCAGCATCAGATGGCACTCGCTGTGCCCCGCACAGGCCGCCGACTGCGGGTAGCGGGTGATCTGCTCCACCACGGACAGTGCCGGTGCCAGTTCCGATGCGGCCAGCGCTCGCTGCATTGCCGACATAGCGCGCTCGCGGAAGACCGTGTCTCTGTTGTGGATCACCGGATTGAACAACGGATCCATCGTGCCCAGCGCCATGCGCTGCTCGACCGCGACATGACAGCCCGGGAAGGCACCGGCAACGAAGAACTGCGCGGTGGCCTGGGTGCGCTGAAGGCTGTTGGCATGGGCGTGGAAGTCAGCCAACTGCGGGCAACCCGAAGCCGGCAACAGCTGCGCCTGACGCAGCCACTGGCCCATGTAACGGCCCATATAGACCTCCAGCACGCCGCCTTTGGTGGTGAGCTCGCCTGCGCCCACGTCCCAGCCTGGCCAGCGCTCCGGAGTGGCATTGGCCAGCGCGCCCGACGCCACCACCGGCGCGCGCAGGTTGTGGCGGCTGAGCAGGATGACCTGCTCAAGTGAGCCCTCACGTGTTCCGCTCACCTCGCCATTGTCCGCCATGGCTGGAACAGCGGTCACAAGGCTCGTCACCAGCGATAGGCAACGAAAGATACGGAAGTGCATCCGACTCTTTGAGCACGATTGAACCTGCATCACTGCTCCTATAGTGCAGATAGAGTCTCGAGCCCATGTCTGCTGATCAACGGTCGGCACGGCAATGTCAAAACGGTGAACAGACCGTTCTCCGAGCTACCGAATGGGGATGGTAGCACCGTCAACCCATGACATCCCCGACACGCGATGCAAACGCATCCAGTCGTGAAATATCCAGTGATCGCCTCCCACTCGAGGATGCTCCCTGAGTCACGTCCTCGTCTGATTGATACACGCGAGCGCCGAACCGATCCAGGATCTCGACGCCGCCCTGCGCTACATCCCCGGCCCCGACATTCAAGAGAAGCTCCAGGCATCAGAACAAGCCACGGACACAACGCGCAGAGCAGCTTGCTCGACTACGAGACTGATGCAGAAATTAAAAGAGAAGTCCTACGCAACGAACCCGCTACCACTGACAGCAAGTAGCCATACGGACGGCGCATTCTTGATGCCGACCAAGGGATGTGCCCTGGTCATCAACACACACCTATAAAAGGAATTACGTCATGCACGCATCCGCAACCATTTCAGATCCAAACGCCGTCGCCGCATGGATGAAATCATCCAGCGCAAATGCAAGATCCCTCGACGCAATGTTTGAAACCGAGGCGGACGAAATCAAAGTAGCCGCATTCAGCAGTGACTGCTGCGGATCGAACAATTACGAAGAGCGCTGACAGACTCCGTTGATGGCACGCGGCGTGGATGCGTGCCATCAACACTATCAAACAGGATCAGAATCACGATGACTCGCAGTCATGACGGCATGAGCCGAATAGCACAAAGCCCAGAACAAAGCCGCATGCGATGCGATGGAACATTCCCCTTGCCAAACGACACATCATCATCGACCGCAATCATTGCCGCGACGACTCGATCCAATATTAATCGCGCTATCGAACTCCGCAGAAGGGGATTGATCACCGAGATAATTGGCACAGATCCCGCTTACTCGACAACGCCATCCGACGCGCTTCGCAAACTGGAGGGTGATGCGGGAATTCACACCATTATCGTGTTCAGTGACCAGCTTGCATCCAGCCTTGACGCTCCTGTCTTGACGTCCCACCACGGGCAGCAGCGCTACCTGCCTCTGGTGGAAGGAGTCCTCAACAGCATCCACGAATTTCAAATCATGACAGGCACATGCGATGACACGATCAAATTGCCACCCTGCTCACCCATCACTTCCGTTCTGCGCACTATTTCGAACCATCTGGATTCCAACCAGAAGCTTGGAGGAGACTGGCTCGCGCAACCAGTTCAGACAAAGCGATGGCCTGCTACACGGCTAGTCGAGAGCAGATTCCGTCAGCGTGTCTTTCACTCAGCTCTGATGCACATGTACTGGAAGCATCCTGACTTCAATCCCAAGCATTTCGATTGGCTCCATGGACAACTCAAGAACCTCTACCGCGCATCGCAGCCAGCAAAGGAGGTCCAGGATGCACGAAAGTCAAGCACATGAGAGTCGTCAGCCTGCCCCGGAGGCCACCTTTCGGCACAGCGTCCAGACAGAGCAACAGCTTGGATTGACCCTTTCCGATAGGGAAAGGAAAGCCATCCTCTCCGCATGCGAAGTCAGCGGACTCGATATGGATTCCTACTACAGCTGGTATCAATCGAAAGCCTCCATCAGCTCCCAGTTGGCTGACCTTTGCCGCCCGTCACTGTTGGAGGCGGTCCACTGCATCGACCGTTCCGACTACTCCTCAATCGATGGAAAGCTCCCTGCCGACAGGGGAGTTGTGATCGCACTGCCGCATCACGGCCACTATATCCTGTCTGCGGTCCGTCTGATGGAGCACATTCGCCATCTGCGTGACATCTACATCTTCTATGGCGACCCAAAGAACCATGCAGGCAACGAATTGTTCGACGACCTGTACCACCGGCTCTTCAATCACGCCGGATGCCGCGCGAGCATCATCCACTCGAATGCCAGAGGGATAGGCATAGCGCTTCGCGCACTGAAAAATAGAGCTGCAGTCATCATGATGCCCGATGTCCACCGCTTTCGCGAAGAAGCCTATTGCATTCCATTTTTGGGGCGCCCCTTGGACATCATGCTGGGAACCGCCGCAATGGCGCGCAAAACCGGAAGTTGCATATTGCCAGCCATCTCCGTCGTTGACCGGGATCTTCGAGCAACTATTACTTTCGGAGATGCCATCGAGCCTATACAGACGCGAGCATCGCTTCCATCTGAAGTAGCTGACTACTGGACGATGGCTGAAGTCTATCGTTTCCTTGAGCGTGCAATGGGACCTCAGGCCATCTATTGGCAGTACATCAGGCAACACTTCATGAAATCCTCCAAGTTCCCGATGTTCCACCCCGAAACAATCGATGAAGCTTGGCACATGTTCTCCAATGACCCGCGAACCAAGCCACACACGCGTTATACGGCATGCCTGGATTGAACATGGATCAATTTCATTCTCCTTCCATTACCTTGGCGGCCATCGCCCTGATGGCGATGGCGCGCATCAATGGATACGCAACGGATCAAGAGAATGCCGATGCAACTCATCTTCCTGCGATCCACGCGGTCCACTCAGCCCCCGGCCCGCGCATCTGGCAGTTCAGAAAAGGCTCTTCAACGCTGCTTGTACTGGGCACGATTCAACCCCTAAGAAAGAGCCTATCCATCGATACTCGCAGCGTTGAAGCAGCAATCTCGACGTCTGATGCAATTCTGAGCCCTCCGGGCGTGACCGTGGAGCACGATGGCGGGGTATTTCGCAGCCTCATTCTGTGGCCCGCCATCCGCAAGCTCAAGTTCCTTTCAGGTAGAAAAACGCTTCGTGACGAGCTCACCGAAGAAGAGTACACGCGATTGAGCGATCTCAAGATTCTCTATGGCCTGCATGACGCGAGCATTGAGAGGATGCGCCCAATGTACGCGGCTTGGAAAATTCATGATGCTGCACTGCAATTCAGTGGAGCCCGAGCCGGTGAGCCACTTTCTCGAGCCATTGACCGCATGGCCCGCGATCATGGGATCCCGATGATCAACGCCCGCTTCCCGATGCTGGTGAGAGGCGCCAGGGAAACTATCCAGAATTTTCACATTGACTCCGTGAAAGACCGCAAATGCTTCTCGGATGCCACATCAAGCCTGCGGCCCTGGCTCGATAATCTAGATGAGCTAGGTCATGCGTGGGCAGAGGGAGATATTGAATCGGGCGCGCTCCTGCATGCCCCTCCATCGCCCTCCCGGTGCTGGGCTCGTCTGACCAACGACGCGATCGCCACTACGATGGATATTGACCTTGATATCCAGAGACGAACTCACTGGGTTGCAGTGCTCCGCTCAACTACTTCGCGGCACAGTACGGTTTTCACCACTCTGCCCTTGGATGATCTTCTGCATTCAAGAGGCATGGCCGCGGTACTCGTGGACGAGGGATACATCCCCGATGCCAGGGTGTTCTTTGGCGATCAGCCGCGACCTCCAAACATCGGAGCAAGTGAAACCTCAAATCATCCGGACGGGTGACGATGTAACTTGGCACCTTGCAACGCGGTCACATCGAAGTCACTGATCGGCAGCCACAAAGCCACCGGTCTGCCGCGCCCACAAGCGCGCATACAGGCCACCGGCAGCAATCAGCTCGGCATGGCTGCCGGTCTCGACGATGCGGCCCTGGTCCATCACCACCAGCCGGTCCATGCGCGCGATGGTCGACAGCCGGTGCGCGATCGCGATCACCGTCTTGCCGCCCATCAGCTCATCCAGGCTGTCCTGGATCGCCGCTTCCACTTCCGAGTCCAGTGCCGAGGTTGCTTCGTCCAGCACCAGGATCGGTGCGTCCTTCAGCAGCACGCGGGCAATGGCGATGCGCTGGCGCTGGCCACCGGACAGCTTCACGCCACGCTCGCCCACATGCGCGTCGTAGCCACGACGCCCCTGCCCGTCCACCAGCGTATCGATGAAGGCTTCGGCACGTGCCTTGGCTACGGCTGCACGCAGCTGCTCATCAGTCGCATCCGGGCGGCCGTACAGCAGGTTGTCGCGGATCGAGCGATGCAGCAGCGAGGTGTCCTGGGTAACCACGCCGATCTGCTGGCGCAGGCTTTCCTGCGTAACGTAGGCAATGTCCTGATCGTCGATCAGGATGCGGCCGCTTTCCAGGTCGTACAGGCGCAGCAGTACGTTGACCAGGGTCGACTTGCCGGCGCCGGACGGACCGACCAGGCCGATCTTCTCGCCCGGCTTCACCACCAGGTCCAGGCCGGCAATCACACCGCCCTTTTTACCGTAATGGAAGTGGATGTCCTGGAAATGCACGCCGCCTCGGGTCACCTGCAGCGGCACCGCATCCTCGCGGTCCTGCACGGTCAGCGGCTGGGCAATGGTGGTGATGCCATCCTGTACCGTACCGATGTCCTCGAAGATGCCGTTGATGGTCCACATGATCCAGCCGGACATATTGTGGATGCGGATCACCAGGCCGGTGGCCAGGGTGATCGCGCCGACGGTGATGTGGCCGCCATTCCACAGCCACAGCGCGAGACCGCAGGTACCGGCAATCAGGAAGCCGTTGACGATGGCGATGGTCAGGTCCATGCCGGTGGTGATGCGGGTCTGTGCGCGGTGCTTGACCGCCAGCTCCCGGATCGACTCGGCCACGTAGGCCTGCTCACGCCCGCCATGAGCGAACAGCTTCAGCGTGGGAATGTTGGTGTAGCCATCGACAATGCGGCCCATTGCCTTCGAACGTGCTTCCGAGGCGATCCATGCCCGTTCCTTCGCGCGCGGCACGAAGTAGACCATGATCACCACGTAGGCCAGCAGCCACAGGATCAGCGGCAGCATCAGCCGCCAGTCGGCCTGCGCGAACAGGTACAGCGCGGTGCCGGTGTAGACCACGATGTACCAGAGCGAATCGACCATCTGCACCGCCGACTCGCGCAACGAGGTACCGGTCTGCATAACCCGGTTGGCCACGCTGCCAGCGAAGTCGTTCTGGAAGAAGCTCAGGCTCTGCCGAACCACGTAGTTGTGCATCAGCCAGCGCGAGCGGTTGCTCAGGCCGGGCACGATGGCCTGGTTGACCAGCAGGTTGTGCAGGCCGACCAGGATCGGCCGCGCGATGACCGTGATGAACAGCATCCAGCCCAGTTCATTGGCATGGCGCTTGAAGAAATCGGCACCGGGTTGCTCGGCGACCATGTCGACGATGCGGCCCAGGTAATCGAACATGGCCACTTCCACCAGCGCCAGGAGCAGGCCGGCGATCAGCGTGGCCAGCAGCACCGGCCACACCGGGCGCAGGTAGTGCAGGTAGAACGGCAGCACCTTGCGCGGTGGCATGCGCCCATCCACGGGCGGGAACACCGGAATCAGGGATTCAAACCAACGGAACATCGCATTCCCTCGCCATCTTAGCCGGCGGAGTATCCCACGCCGCATGTGTACGCCGGCCGACGATCGCTGCGGCTGCGTTCGTGCCGGCCGCTGGCCGGCAACCTCGCTACGTTTCCAGAGATCATGAGGTTGCCGGCCAGCGGCCGGCACTACCCTCATTCTTTGACCGGGGTGAACAGCAGGTCCTGGAAATCGAAACTGAAATCGGTCAGGTCGGAAATCGGCTGCATGCGCACCTCGCGCACCTTGCCATCCGGGTCCAGGCTGAAGTTCACGAAGGCGTCGGCGTTGAGCGAACGGTCGTCCCAGCGCACGATGAAGGTGTCGTGCTGCCAGTGCTCCAGGCGCCCGCTCAGCTGCGCGGTCTTCGCAAAGCGCAGGCGCAGGCCCTTGCCTTCGGCGCTGATCTGCATGTCGCCATACCAGCGGTCACGGAAGCTGCCGGTGTAGCCGGCCAGCGCCAGCGATGGCCTGCTGCCCTTGTCGCGTGCGCTCTGGTGCTTGGCCCAGGCCTCGTCGGCCTTGTCCTGTCCCTTGGCCACGGCCTTGGCATAGGCGTCCACCCAGTCATGCTTTTCACCGCCCAGGTAGGCATCGAGCACGCTCAGGGTGATCGCATTGAACGCCGCGCCCACTTCCTGATTGGTCAGCACCACCACGCCCAGTTTCTCGCCCGGTACCAGGGTCAGCCGCGAAACCATGCCCGGCCAGCCACCGGTATGCCAGACCAGCTTCTGCCCACGGTAGTCGCTCAGGCTCCAACCTTCGCCATAGCCGGCGAAGTTGGCCCGCGCAGGTGCCAGCTCCGGCACGCTCGGCGCCGGGATCGACTGCGGCGTGATCATCCGCCACATCTGCTGCTGGCTCTTCTCGCTGAACAACGGCGTGCCGTCGGCCAGCTTGCCTTCGGCCAGCTGCACCTGCATCCAGCGCGCCATGTCGTGCGCGCTGGAATAGATGCCGCCGGCGCCGGCATTGTTCGACCAGGTCAGCGGCGCAACGGTGCGCAGGTCCTTGAAATCGTACTTGGCGTGGCCGACCGCGGCCTTGTCGCCCGGCTTCAGGTGATCGGCGTTGTAGCGCGTGCCGGTCATGCCCACCTTGTCGAAGATGCGCGTCTGCAGGAACTGCTGGTAACTCATGCCCGAGACATGCTCGATCACCTGCTGGGCAACCGCGTACAGGATGTTGTCGTACGCGTAGCTCTCGCGGAAACCGCCCTTCAGCGGCACCCTGCCCAGCCGTTCGACTACTTCGGCATTGCTGTAGGAGGTGGCCGGCCAGAACAGCAGGTCGCCGGCACCCAGGCTCAGCCCGCTGCGGTGCGACAGCAGGTCGCGGATCGTCATCTGCCCGGTCACGAACGGATCGGACATGCGGAACGACGGCAGGTGGTCGATCACCTTGTCATCCATCTTCAGCTTGCCGTCCTCGGCCAGCAGGTTCAGCGAAGTGGCGGTGAACGCCTTGGTGTTGGACGCAATGGCAAACAGCGTATCGGCCTGCACCGGTTCCGGCTTGCCCTGCTCGCGCACGCCCCAGCCGCGCTCCAGCACCACCTCGCCATCCTTGACCACCGCCACCGCAATACCGGGCACGTCGAACTGCGCGCGCACGCGCTCGACGGTCGCATCCAGCTCCTGCAGCTGCGCCGGGGTGGCAGCGCTCGCCATGGTCGTGCACGCCAGCAGCACGGCTCCTCCAATCCAGGGTTTCATCCAGCACGATCTCCGAACAGGGGTAGCGGCCATGTGCAGGCCGTCACCGGGGTTTCGCGGGATGGTAACGGTCTGCGGCGCACCCTGCCCTGTGCCATTGGAGGGGTGTCATGGGCGGAAACGGCCAACCGAGCAACGGCTCCACCATCATTCCGTGCCTGCGCTATCGCGACGCGCAGGGCGCCATCGACTGGCTGCAGCGCGCCTTCGGCTTCCATGCCCAGGCCGTGTATGCCGACGGCGACACGGTGTTCCATGCGCAGCTGACCTTCGGCACCGGCATGATCATGCTGGGCTCGGCCAGCAACCAGAGCGCGTGGAGCGAGCATGCGGCGTTGCCTGATGAGGTCGGCGGCCGCCAGACGCAGAGTGCCTGCGTGATCGTCACCGATGCCGACGCGCACTACGCCCGGGCCAAGGCCGCCGGTGCCCGCATCGTCATCGACATCGCCGACCAGGACTACGGCGGCCGTGGCTATGCCTGCGCCGACCCCGAAGGCTATCTGTGGTGGTTCGGCAGCTACGACCCGTGGCGCACGGACCACGGCCAGTGACCGCGACCGACCGGCAGGCGGAGATCCGCTGCGGCATCGGTGGCTGGGTGTTTCCTGAATGGCGCGGCGGCGTTTTCTACCCCGTGGGCCTGCCGCAGCGTGAAGAGCTGGCCCATGCCAGCCGCGCCCTGCGCTGCATCGAAATCAACGGCACCTTCTACCGCACGCCCACCGCCGCACAGTGCGCGCAGTGGGCCGCGCAGACGCCGGAAGGCTTCCGCTTTGCGATGAAGGCACCACGCTACCTGGTGCAGCGCCGCGACCTGTCCAGCACGGTGGAGGCAGCCGCGCCCTTCCTGCAGGCAGCGATCGCGCTCGGTGACCGGCTTGGCCCGTTGTTGTGGCAGTTCGATCCACGCCACCCGGCCGACGCCGATGCACTGGACGCGCTGATGGCGCAGCTGCCGAAGCAGCTGGAAGGGGTGCCGCTGCAGCATGCGCTGGAGGTCCGCAATGCCGCAGCACATGGCCCCGCACTGGTCGCCGCCGCGCGCCGCCACGGCGTGGCACTGGTGATCGAGGACAGCGACGAGGCGCCGCTGCACGGCGACGTCAGTTCGGGCTTCGTCTACGCGCGGATCAAGCGCAGCCAGGCCCGCTTGAAAGAGGGCCTGCCTGCGCCCGTGCAGCAGCGCTGGGCTGAACGCGCGCGACGCTGGTCACGCGGCGAGCCGGTGGACGACCTGCCCTGTCTGGCCGGGCACGCCCCGGAAACCCCGCGCGAGGTCTACCTGCTGTGCATCGGTGCCGGCAAGGCCCGCAACCCGGCGGCAGCGATGGCCCTGCAGCGCCTCATCGACGGCGCCAGCGGTCCAGCCCCCACAGCAGGGTCCAGCCCACCACGAACACGCCCGCAACGCGCAGCACGTTGAGCAGGAAGGCCGCCAGGCCCAGGCGTTGCAGTTCGAGGAATGGATACGGCGCCTGTCCGGTCATTGCAGCGACCAGCATCGCCCAGCCAAGGTAGGCCAGCGGTACCAGCAGCACGCCGCCCAGCGCGCGCCAGCGCAGCTCACCGTGCGGCAACAGCAGCAGCCACCCCAGCAGGAACAGGGCAGGCACGACATAGTGCAGGCCCGCATCGACCCACCATTGCAGCCCGGTCGGTTGCCACAGCCCCTGCAATGCAAGCACGTAGACGCACGCGGTCACACCGATGCACAGCGCCAGGCTCGCCGCCACCGCCGGCTTGAGCACTCTGCCAAGGACCACCCACCCACATCCGACGCAGACAGCCAGGTTGCTGAGAATGGTGAAATAGCCGAAGAAACGCAGCGTCGCCACGCCGATTCCGGCCGCCGCCCCCGGCCCCTGCACCAGCAACAGGTACTGCAACAGCAGCGAGGCTGCCGCCATCAGGGCAGTCAGTGCGGCCCATCCGCGCAGAAGGGAGCAATCGGCTGCCATGGCTCGGTTCTCTGGGTCGATGCCGCGAGCATGCCACAGTCATCGCCGACGGCCGCGGGATTGCCTCACAATAGGCCGATGAGCACACCCGACACCCGCAAAGCGCTGTGGCAGATCCACTTCTGTGTCCTGCTGTGGGGCATCACCGCCATCCTCGGCAAGCTGATCACCCTGCCCGCACTGCCGCTGGTGTGGTGGCGCATGCTGCTGGTGACGGCGATGCTGGCCCTGCTGCCACGGGTCTGGCGCGGGTTGCGCACCCTGCCCCTGCGGCTGGTCGCCGGCTACGCCGGCATTGGCGCGCTGGTCGCCCTGCATTGGCTGACCTTCTATGGCGCGGTGAAGCTGGCCAATGCCTCGGTGGCTGCCACCTGCATCGCACTGGCGCCGGTGTTCACCTCGATCATCGAACCGTGGGTGGCCAAGCGGCCGTTCCAGCTGCGTGAGCTGGCGTTCGGCCTGGCGGTGCTGCCGGGTGTTGCGCTGGTGGTCGGTGGCGTGCCCGATGGCATGCGGCTGGGTGTGTTGATCGGCGCGATCTCAGCGCTGCTGGTGGCGGTGTTCGGCTCGCTCAACAAGCGCATGGTCAGCCACGCCGATCCGCTCACGGTCACCGCGCTGGAGCTGGGTGCGGGCACCCTCACCCTGACCCTGCTGGCGCCGCTGATGCCCTACCTGCTTCCTGCGCTGGCCAGCCCGTTGTGGGTGGTCCCGGACCTGCACGACGGCATCCTGCTGCTGGTGCTGGCCGGGTTCTGCACGCTGCTGCCGTTTGCCCTGGCCCTGGTCGCACTGCGCCACCTGAGCGCCTACACGGTGCAGCTGGTGACCAACCTGGAGCCGGTCTATGCGGTGGTGCTGGCGGTGGTGCTGCTGCGCGAGCAGCACGAGGTCACCCCGTGGTTCTACCTGGGCGTGGCGATCATCGTCGGCGCGGTGTTCCTGCATCCGCTGCTGAACCGCCGCAAGCCGGTGCAGCATCCGGAGATTCTTGGCACGGCCGAGGCGCGCAACATCGCCGATTGAATGCATCCACGCATGGCGTGGACGCCCGTATCAACGCTGCGGCCAATGCCAGGCCGGCGCATCCAGCAGGCCCTGCCCGCTCAACAGCGTGCGGCCCAGTTCCTTGTACAGATGCAGCGAATGGCACCCTGGCGCCTGTTCCAGCGCCGCGATCAGGCGGCTGGCGTGTGACACCACCCATACCTGGCTGCGCGCACTGGCTGCGATGATCAGCCGCGCCAGCGCCGGCAGCAGGTCCGGATGCAGGCTGGTCTCCGGCTCGTTGAGCACCAGCAGCGGCGGTGGACGCGGCGTGTGCAGCGCAGCAGCCAGCAGCAGGAAGCGCAGCGTACCGTCGGACAGTTCGGCCATCGACAACGGCCGCAGCAACCCCGGCTGGTGGAAGCGCAGGGCCAGTCGACCGTCCAGCTCTTCAAAGCCGACCGTGGCACCGGGGAACGCATCATCGACGCTGCGTGCCAACGCCACCGGGTCACCGATCTCGAGGATGGTGACCCAGGCCGCGGCCAGATCCCGGCCGTCGTGATGCAGCACCGGCGTGCGCGTGGCCATCGCCGATTGCCGCGCCGGGGCATCGGCATCGCTGCGGAAATGATCGTAGAAGCGCCAACGCCGGATGTACTCGCGCAGGGCGATGGTTTCCGGCAGGCGCTGCGGATCGCCGACCTGGGTGAACAGGCTGTCGAACAGCGACAACCTGTCATCCACCAGATCCCAACCGCGCGCATGACGTTGCCGAACCATTGCCCCACGGCGATCAACCAGCAGGTTGGCGCTGCGCAGGAACGGGCCGGCCCAGATCGCCTCCACCTTGATCTGCGGGTCCAGTGCGAAGGCCGATCGACTGGGCGGCGGGTAGCCCAGATCGATGGCGTAGCCGAATTCGTCAGTGGCGAAGCCCAACTTCAATCCCACCGATTCCTGGCGTGGGCCGCCCTGCAGGGGGATTTCGCCGGCAGCAACCCGACGGTCCATTTTTTCCGGACCCGCCCACAGCGCCGAGCCCAGCCCGCCTTCGCGGGCCAGCACCGCCGCGACGCCGCCCTGCGCGGTCTCGGCCAGCAGGCGCAGGGCACGGTACAGGCTGGACTTGCCACTGCCGTTGTCACCGGTCACCACATTCAACTGCTGCAGCGGCAGTACGAGCCCGTGCAGCGAACGATAGTGGGCGATGGCCAGGGTCTGCAGCATGGGCGGCGTCCGGGGAAACAGGGCGTCATGCTGGCCGGTTCTGATCGCAGGAGCTGCGACGCCAAGTGAAACGGGAAGAGCATCCACGCATGGCGTGGATCTACTGGAGCGGCATCGAATCATCCACGCGTCGCATGCGTTCAACGCGCGAACCGCCGTGTTTCAGTCCGCCCGTTCCACCCGGTTGCGACCTTTGCCCTTGGCCCGGTACAGCGCCTTGTCGGCACGTGCCAGCGTCTCATCCACGCTTTCACCGGGCTGGTGCTGGGCCACTCCAATACTGATCGTGACCGGGAACCCCAGCGGCAGATCAGCAACGGCCAGGCGCAGGAACTCGCACTGAAGTTCGGCGGTTTGCAGGTCGGTCGCCGGCATCACCGCCACGAACTCCTCGCCGCCATAGCGCGCGGCCATGCCACGGCCGGCGAAGTGCGAGCGCAGCAGCGTGCCCAGCTCGGCCAGCACCCGGTCGCCGGTGGCGTGGCCCTGGAAATCGTTGATGTGCTTGAAGTGGTCGATGTCCAGCAGCGCGACGCAGGCCACAGCGGGCTGATCCCCGGTCACCGCCACTGCCTCGTCCAGCGCCGCCGCCATCGCGCGGCGGTTCGGCAGGCCGGTCAGCGCATCGGTGCGGCTCTGCTCGGCCAGGTCGGCGTTCTGCGCCAGCAGCACGTCGTGGTACTCCGACAGCAGGCGCTCGTAATCATCGCGTTCCAGCATGTGGTTCTGGATGTCGAGCGCGAAACGGCGCAGCTCCATCACCAGCATCACCTGCCGCGACAGCGCGGCCAGCGCCTCGGCCTTGTCGCTTGGCAGGTGCTGCGGCTGTGCATCGAACACGCACAGCGTACCCAGCGGCAGGCCATCGGAACTGATCAGCGGCGCACCGGCGTAGAAGCGGATGTGCGGGTCGCCGGTCACCACCGGGTTGTCGTGGAAGCGGATGTCCTGCAACGCATCCTCGACCACCATGATTTCGTGCGGCTGCAGGATGGCGTGGCCACACATCGATTCGCTGCGCAGGTTTTCCGCCGCGTCGATGCCCTGGATCGACTTGAACCATTGCCGTTCGACGTCAATCAGGGTCACCGCCGCCATCGAGGTACCGCAGACCGCCTTGGCGATCGCCACCAGGTCGTCGAATGACTTCTCGCGCTGCGAATCAAGGATCCGGTAGCGGTACAGCGCCTCGAGCCGGAGGGCTTCGTTGGCAGGCTTGTCGGGCTTGATCATGCAGCGTCACTTCCGGCAGGTCACTGCAAAGTCTAGCTGATGCCGGCGCGTAATCCGCACAACGGGTAGTGCCGGCCGCTGGCCGGCATCCCGCGCGCATTCGATGCCTGGAGTAGCCGGCCAGCGGCCGGCACTACCGCGCGTTACCAGTCCAGCTGCTTCGGCAGCAGGCCCTGCAGCTCCTGCTCGGTCAGGTTGCGCCACTGGCCCGGCTTCAGCGCGCCGATCTTGATGTTGTCGATGCGCACGCGGCGCAGCTGGGTCACGCGATAGCCGAACTCGGCAGCCATCAGGCGGATCTGCCGGTTCAGGCCCTGCTGCAGGGTGATGCGGAAACCGAACTTGGCGATGCGCGAGGTCTTGCACGGCAGCGTCATCTGGTCGTGGATGCGCACGCCGCGCGCCATGCCGCGCAGGAACTCATCGGTGACCGGCTTGTTCACCGCTACCAGGTATTCCTTCTGGTGGCCGTTCTCGGCACGCAGGATCTGGTTGACGATATCGCCATTGCTGGTCATCAGGATCAGGCCTTCGGAGTCCTTGTCCAGGCGGCCTATCGGGAAGATGCGCTGTTCGTGGCCGACGAAGTCGACGATGTTGCCCTTGACCGAAGTTTCGGTCGTGCAGGTGACGCCTACCGGCTTGTTCAGTGCGATGTAGACGTGGCGGCGGGCGCCGGGCTTGCGTGCCACGCGGGCGCGCAGCGGCTGGCCGTCGACCAGCACCTGGTCTTCCTCGCCTACCACCGCGCCGGTACCGGCCGGATGGCCGTTGACGGTAACGCGGCGCGCGGCGATCAGGCGATCGGCCTCGCGGCGGGAGCAGAAGCCGGTGTCGGCGATATGTTTGTTGAGTCGGGTGGTCATCGGCCCATTATCCGGCATCGCCGCCCGCTGCGCTTCATGCCAGGGCGGGCGGATCAAGCTCCTCGCCGTCGAACACCCGGTTGCGGCCCGCCCGCTTTGCCACGTACATGGCATGGTCGGCGCGCCGCAGCAGCCCGGCCAGATCGTCCTCGCCCGGTCGCCACTGCGCCAGGCCGATGCTGGCGGTCACCTCCAGCCCCGGCACCTGCAGGGCCTGGCCAGCCTCGGTGATGCGCTGGCGCAACCGGTCCAGTCGCGCCGAAGCGGCCTCGCGCGGCATGCCCGGCATCAGCAGCAGGAACTCTTCGCCGCCCATCCGTACCACTTCGTCCTGGCTGCGCACTGCCACGCGCAGGGCACGCGCCACCGCCACCAGCACCAGGTCGCCCACGGCGTGACCATGGCGGTCGTTGATGTCCTTGAACAGGTCGATGTCGAGGAAGCCGATCACCAACGGGCCGCGCTCACGGTCCACCCGTTCCAGATGGCGGGCCAGCTGCTGCAGTCCGGCGCGACGGTTGGGAAGCCCGGTCAGGCCGTCGGTCTCGGCCAGCTGGCGAAGTTCATCACGCTGCTGGCGCAGCCGGCCCAGCCGCTGGTTCAACGCATACGCGGCCATCATCAACAGCCAGGTCACCGCCAGCTGCAGCGCCTCCACCCGGTATTCCAGCAGCCACGCCGCACCACAGGCATCGGCGATGATCAGTACCAGCATCGGTGCCAGCGCGGCCAGACCCGCCTGCGCCCAACGGTCGCCGCGCCAGCGTGCCCAGACGCCGACCATCAGTGCCAGGCCACATCCGGACAGATAGGACACCTGCAAGCCCTTCGCGACCCAGGCCAGATGCTCCCAGCGCAGCCACGGCACCAGCACGGCCAGCGCCATCAGGGCCCACAACACCGCCACTTGGGCCGGGCGCGATCGAGGCAGCACGCGATCGCCTCCGTTCAGCCGCCACAGCGCCGGCAGCACCAGTGCCTGGGTCGCAGCGGTCAGCGCCAGCAGCCACCAGGCGCCGTGCTCGCCCACCGGCAGCCAGGGTTCCGGATAGCCGCTGAGCCCGCCGAGGATGGCCTGCCACAGCACCATCACGGTGGTGCCGGCGATGTAGACCAGGAAACTGCGGTCCCGGGTGGTCAGGAAGGCCATCAACGCCGACAGCGCCAGCGCGATCGCCACCGCGATGCAGGCCGCGCGCACCAGCAGGCGGGCGGTGTCGTTCTGCTGCACCGGGCTGGGCGCGCCCAGCCGCAGGGTCGGTACCCAACGTGTCTTCAGCGGTGTCTGCCAGGAGACCAGGAACGGCTCATGGCTGCCGGCCGGCGGTACCGCCACCAGGCCGATGCCAGCCCGGAAACGTGAATCGCGGGTGCGCGCGTCGTGCATGTTGCCGCAGATCTCGCGGTCACCATGCTGGACGCGCACTTCACCGGCAAAGACGTTGAACACGTCCAGCGCCTGCGGTTGGCCTGACCAGCCCTGCGGCGGAGCCGGTACCAGCACCTGCTGGCGGGCGCCGGACAGCATCTGCGGCGTGCATGCGCGGTGCGGCGTCGGCTCGTCGGTAGCGCCGCCGACCAGGAGATAATCATGACCCGACACGGCCTCCGCAGCCTGAAGCGGCCACGGCAACGCCAACCACACCATCAGGACGGCCAGCACCGCTCCTGTTCCATACCGCCACTGCCTGCCGCCCACGCCACGTCCTGTTCCTGCTTACGTCCGCGCCCACTGCGCGCCGCCCCTGACGCGCATTATCGCAGCCGGGCACGCCACGCATGTGTACACCAAAGTCGGCGCCCGCGGTTCAGCCAGCCGCCGGCGGCCCCTTCACCGCGACCAGCCGTACCGGGCGCAGATCGACCAGGGTCAGCCGCTCCAGCGGCTGCGGCCGTTCGATGGCATAGCCCTGCAGCCCCTGTACGCCAAGCCGGGTCAGCGCACCGGCAACCTCGGCGGTCTCCACCCACTCGGCCACCACTTCCATCTGCAGCTCGCGCCCGAGCTCGCTGATCGCGCGCACCGTGGCATGGCTGACAGGGTCGGTATCCATGTCGCGCACGAAGGCGCCGTCGATCTTCAGGATGTCCGCCGGCAACTGGCGCAGGTAGCCGAAGGAAGACAGGCCGGAGCCGAAGTCATCCAGCGCCATCCGGCACCCCCGTGCCTTCACCGCATCGATGAAGGCGCGGGCCTGGCTGAGGTTGCTGATCGCCGCAGTCTCGGTGATCTCGAAGCACAGCTTGGAGGCCAGCGTGCGGTTGCGCTCGAGCAGGTCGCAGACGAAGGCGAGGAATCCCGGTTCGGCGATCGACTGCGCGGACACGTTGACGTTGCACAGGCCCAGCTGGCGCACGTGCGCCGGGCACACCTGCAGGTGGCGGAACAGCAGCCCGAGCACGTGCCGGTCCAGCGCCACCGCCATGCCATAGCGCTCCACCGCCGGCATGAACTGGCCGGGCAGATGCAGGCTGCCATCGGTGCCACGCATGCGCACCAGCACCTCGTAGTGCAGGTAGGACGGATCCCCCACGCGGGCGATGCGCTGTGCATACAGCAGCATGCGATTCTCGGCCATCGCCAGGCTGACGCCCTGCAGGCGCTCGGCCTCCTGCCGCCGCTCCTCCAGCGCCATGCGGTTCTCATTGAAGCAGTGCACGCGGTTGCGCCCGGCCTGCTTGGCGGCATAGCAGGCGCTGTCGGCGGCACTCATCAACCAGTTCACGTCCGGCGCATCTGCACTGACCTCGACCACGCCGATGCTGCAGCTCAGCTGCGGGCTGCCCTCGCTGATCGGAAACGTGGCCTGGCCCAGGTTGCGGATCACCCGCTGCAGCACGCGCTTGGCCTCGTCCTGCCCGGCATGGGCGAGGAACACCGCGAACTCGTCCGCACCCAGCCGGCCGACCCAGTCACCATCACGCACCGCCGCCACCAGGTACTCGGCGAAGGCGCGCAGCATCTGGTCACCAGCGGCGTGGCCGAAGCTGTCGTTGACCAGCTTGAAATGGTCCAGGTTGATATAGCACAGCGCGTGCGTGCCGCCTTCGCTGCGCACCTGCAACAGCGCGCGTTCCAGCAGCCGTTCGATCTCGCGGCGGTTGATCAGGCCGGTCAGCGGGTCATGGCTGGCGTGGTGCTCGATCTCGCGCGCCAGTGCATGGTTCTGGCTGACGTCCTCGATGATCGCGAACACCGACAGGCCACCGGCGGCGCTGCGCACGCCGGTGCCGCTCCAGCGGCCCCAGACCAGGCTGCCATCGCGACGGCGGAAGCGCAGTTCGCTCGGCCGCAGCTGCCGGTCCCAGTCGATACGGCCCACCCCATCGATGACAAGCTCGCCGTCCATCAGCAGATCGCCCAACGACATCTGCAGCAGCACGTCGCGCCGGTAGTCGAGGATATCGGCCATCGCCTGGTTGGCTTCGATCACCTTGCCTTCGGTGTCGAGCTTGAGCATGCCGACATTGGCCTGATAGAAGGCGGCGCGGAAGCGGCTTTCATGTTCGGTCAGGTCCTTGCCGACGCGGCGCGCGAGGGCCACCGCCATCAGGCTGATCGCAAGCACCGACAGCCCACCAACCACGAGCGTGGCGATCCGCACCATCGTGGCCATGCGCAGCAACGCTCGGGAAAACGACTGCGCCTGCACCTGCAGCCGCCGGTCCAGATCGCGCAACTGTTGCAGGTAACGGTCGCGGTCGGCCACTGGCAGCGTGCCTTCGGCGTGCGCCGACTGCAGCTCGGCGACCAGCCGCTGCACCGCCAACAGGTCATCGTCGGTCTGCCGCCACAACGCGGTTGCTTCGCGGAAGGCGCCGATGTCGCGTGCATAGCGGAACGAGAACACCAGACGCGGGATATCGGCATGCGCGTTGCCACCCTGCAGGAAGCCCTGCCGGGCCTTCTCCTCGTCCGGTACCGCCTGTTCCAGCGCCAACCGGGCCTGCAGATCTCCCAACGGAATCCGCAGGGCCTGGCGCGCGTCCTCCAGGTCCTGGGCATGGCCGCGCGCCAGGTAGCGGCTCAGCGCAGCAGTGGCATCCTGCTGCCCGCGTGACCAGTAACCCTGCCCGGCGATCCAGGCCGTCGAAGCCGCCTGCAGTTCCTGGATCAACGCGGACAATGCGACCAGCCCGATCGCCATGCCCGTCAACAACGCAAAGCGCAATCCCAGCCCACGGGTCATCGGCACCCGCCGGCTCTGCTGGTCCGTGCCACTTCTACCCATCCCGGATCCCCCCGAATGTGCTGCGGTGACAACCTGCCTTGGAACCGGCCCAGCCTATGACCGGCAATGTGTGGGCCATGCGAAAAAGGGGACGGAGGGGATTAAGTCGTTTTCGGCATAAGCGCATGGCCTGCCATTTACGACTTAATCCCCTCCGTCCCCCTTTTCCTGTACGCCAGCCCGGGGGCTGGCGTTGTTATGGACGGCTGCGGGTGCGGCTTAGAAGCTGCGCGGGCCGCGCGGCTTGAAGCCGTCACGACGCGGCGGGCGGCTGTCGCGGTCACCGCCGCGGTCGCCACCATGGCCACCCGGACCACCCGGGCCACCACGACGCGGGCCACCCGGGCCGCCCGGGCCACGCTTGTCGAAGCGCGGCTTGAACGGACGCGGGGCCGGGTTGGTTTCTTCACCCGGAGCCAGCGCACGCATCTGCAGCTGCTGGCCGGACACCCACACCTTCTGCAGGTGCGACAGCACGTCCGGCGGCATCTGTGCCGGCAGGTCCAGCAGCGAGAAGTCGTCGTGGATGTCGATGCGGCCGATGAAGCGGCTTTCCAGGCCCGCTTCGTTGGCAATGGCGCCGACGATGTTGGCCGGCTTCACGCCATGCTGATGCCCCACCGAAATGCGGTAGGTCTCCATGCCCTGCTCCGGTGCACCACGCGGCGGAACCTCACGGCGCGGACGCTGCTCGAAACCACCTTCGGCGTCGTCGCGACGCGGGCCACGCTCGAAGCGCGGACCGCGCTCGTTGCGGTCGAAGCGATCGCCACGCTCCGGACGGTCGCCACGGTCGAAACGCTCGCGCGGGGCGCGCTCTTCACGCGGGGTACGCACCGGCGGCTGCAGCAGGAACGGGGTGTCACCCTGCAGCATCCTGGCCAGCGCGGCGGCGATCTCGATGGCCGGCACGTTCTGCTCGTTCTCGAAGCGCTCCAGCAGCTGGCGGTAGAAGTCCAGGCCACCGGCACCCAGGGTTTCGCTGATGCGCGAGGTGAACTTGTTGATGCGGGTGTCGTTGACCGCTTCCACGCTCGGCAGCTGCATCTCTTCGATCGGCTGGCGGGTGGCGCGCTCGATCTGGCGCAGCATGCCCTTCTCGCGCGGGGTCGCGAACAGGATCGCCTCGCCGCTGCGGCCGGCACGACCGGTACGGCCGATGCGGTGCACGTAGCTTTCGGTGTCGTACGGGATGTCGTAGTTCAGCACGTGGCTGATGCGCTCCACGTCCAGGCCGCGCGCGGCCACGTCGGTGGCAACCAGGATGTCCAGCTTGCCTTCCTTCAGCATGGCGATGGTGCGCTCACGCTGGGCCTGCTGCATGTCGCCGTTGATGGCGGCAGCGGCCAGGCCACGGGCCTGCAGCTTGCTGGCCAGTTCTTCGGTGCCGGCCTTGGTGCGCGCGAAGATGATCATCGCGTCGAACGGCTCGACTTCCAGGATGCGGGTCAGCGCATCCAGCTTGTGCATGCCGCTCACCCACCAGTAACGCTGGCGGATGTTGGCCGAGGTGGTGGTCTTGGCCGCAATGGTCACTTCCACCGGATCCTGCAGGTAGGTCTGCGCGATGCGGCGGATCTGCGGCGGCATGGTGGCCGAGAACAGGGCCACCTGGCGCTGCTCCGGCAGCTTCTTCAGCACCGCTTCGACGTCGTCGATGAAGCCCATGCGAAGCATTTCATCGGCTTCGTCCAGCACCAGGGTCTTCAGCTCGGACAGGTCCAGGGTGCTGCGGTCCAGGTGGTCGATCACGCGGCCGGGGGTACCGACCACGATGTGCACGCCACGGCGCAGCGCCGACAGCTGCTGCCCGTAAGGCTGGCCGCCGTACACCGGCAGCACGCGGAAGCCCGGGATCTTCGACGAGTAGGACTGGAACGCCTCGGCGACCTGGATGGCCAGTTCGCGGGTCGGCGCCAGGATCAGGGCCTGCGGCTTGATCTGCTGCAGGTCGATGTTGGACAGTACCGGCAGTGCGAACGCAGCGGTCTTGCCGGTACCGGTCTGGGCCTGGCCCAGCACGTCGCGGCCTTCCAGCATCGCCGGGATGGTGGCGGCCTGGATCGGCGACGGGGTTTCGTAGCCGATGGCGGTGACCGCCTGCATCACGGGCTCGGACAGGCCGAGCTGCGCGAACTGCAGCGGCGCTTGGGAATCTTGGGACATGGGGAACTCCGAAGGCACTGCCGTCTTCCTGGCAGTGCGATAAAAAAGGGATGGTCCGCGCTTTGGGCGCCCTTCTTATCGCGTGCCCTGGCGCTGCTCGGTCGGAGGAGATTTCACTCGCTCAGAGCGGGATGATACCGCATTGATCCTGAACGAGGCGTACAGCTTTCCGTGCGCGTGCCGTCGAGCCCGTGCTGGCGCACAATACGCGCCCGCTTCCCGGCCCGGCCGCTGGCCTGCGCCCTCTTCCCAGGAACCCGCTCCATGCAGATTCTCGAATTCGACCTCGACGGTGACTACGTCGAACTCAAGCAGCTGCTCAAGCTGGCCGACCTGGTCACCAGCGGCGGCGAGGCCAAGATGGTCATCAGTGAAGGCCAGGTGCGGGTCGATGGCGAAATCGAGCTGCGCAAGGCCTGCAAGATCCGCGCGGGCCAGGTGGTCGAATTTTCCGGCAGCCAGATCCGGGTGCTGGCTGCCGGCTGATCTGAAGCCGTTCAGGCCACGCGCTGGGTCAGGTGCGAGGCGATCAGCTGCCTGAACGGTGCCACGCCCTGCGCCAGGCGCAGGCCAGCCGCACGCAGCAGGCGCGCCGGGCGACGGTCGTCGGTGTACAGGCTGGCGATCGCATTGGTGGCTTCGTAAAGCGGCCGCGACGCCAGCCGATGGCCCCGCTGGTAGCTGGTCAGCATGCCGGCGGCAGCAATGTCGGCACCGCGACGCTGCTGCGCGACGATGCCCTGCGCCAGCCGCTGTGCGCTGGCCAGGCCCAGGTTGAAGCCATGCGCGGTGACCGGATGCATGCCGACTGCGGCATCGCCGATCAGCGCAGAACGCTCGCCGACGAAACGGTGCGCGTACACACCTACCAGCGGGTACGCCTGCGGCGTCGCCACCGGCTGCATGCGGCCCAGGCGATGTTCAAAGCACGCACTGATGGCATCGCCGAAGGCCACCTCATCCATCGCCAGCAGTTCTTCGATCTGCCGCGGCTGCAGCGTGATCACCGCCGATGCCTGGCCCTCGTTGAGCGGCAGCAGCGCCATGGTGCGGCCGTAACCGAACCATTCCCAGGCCGTGTGGTGATGGTCGCGCTCGACCTGCATGCGGCACACCAGCATCGACTTGCCGAAGTCGCGCATCTGCGCACCGATGCCAAGCATGCGGCGGGTGGCGGAGAAGCGGCTGTCAGCCGCGACCAGCAGGCGGGCGTGCAGTTGGCTGCCGTCATCGAGTCTGACCACGTGGCCCTGCGCATCGGCCTGGACGCGCTGCACCTTGCGCCCGTCGAACAGGTCCAGACCATCCTGGTCCTGCACGGCATTCCATGCAGCGCGGCGGATCAGATGGTTGGGCACCAGCCAGCCCAGCGGCTGGCCGTCGACCTGGCTGCTGGCGAAGGTCAGCGCGAACGGCGAACCGCCGTTCATCACCTTGGCATCTCGCAGTTCAGCGACTTCGGCCGGCGGCAGGCGCTGCCACAGCCCCAGCTGCTCCATGCTCTGCCGCGAGGCATGGGTCAACGCGATCTCGCGGCCATCGAAGGCGGCCTCGGCCAGCGCCTGGCGCGGTTGAACTTCGACCAGCCCGACCTCCAGGCCACTGCCGGCCAGCGCCCGAGCGAAGCACAGGCCCGCCGGTCCGGCGCCGACCACCACCACGTCCATCCTGCGCATGCGCGTCTCCTGCCGTTGATTCAGTCCGGGCCAGCATAGCGCCGTGCGCCTGACCGTCCTTGATCTGGATCAGGCGCGGGTCACAACAACGCGAACACCAGCGCCAGGATCGACAGCAGCGACACCAGCCACACCAGGCTGCGCAGGTAGGGCACGCCGGCCGCGTACAGGGGCAGATAGACCACACGCGCCCAGAAGTAGGCCTGCGCAGCCAGCGCCGTGGTGCCGTTGCCGCGACCGGACACGACTACTGCAATGGCGGCAGCGGCGAAGAACGGGAAGGTTTCCAGGAAGTTGGCCTGGGCCCGCTGCAGGCGGCCGGCCAGCGGGCTGAGCGGCTTTGCATCGCCATCGCGTGCCGAGGCATTCCACTTCATCCCGCGCTCGCGGGTGACCACGGTGGAGGTGGCGAAGATGTACACGAAGCCGAGCACGATCGACCAGGCCAGCATTGTCAGTTCAGTTGCCATCGCTCATCTCCTCAGGGTGCCGACGCACGCAGGCTGTAACCGGCCAGGCGCCACACTTGGTCTTCGTCGAAACGGAACGAGACCAGCTCGCGCACCGGCTGCGCGCTGTTGGCGAAACGGGTCGGGAAGCTGACGTTGATGTACAGCCCTTCCGGCACCGCAGCACCGGCGCTGTACTTGACCCGGGTGATGGTGGGCTGGCCACGCCCGGCCAACGCACCCAGGCGCGCACGCTCGGTGGTCAGCTGGCTGACGAAGGCGGCCTTCGGCACTGCACGACGGGCGACGGCCGAAGCGCCATCCCACAGTTCGCCGGCGCGGTTGGCATCGACCAGCTGCGCCGCCTTCAACGCAGCCGCGCCCATTTCGGCGTCCTGCTTCTGCACCTGCGCCTGCTGCGCGGCGGTCAATGCCGGAGCGCCGGCGGTGGCCGGTTTCGCAGCCGCCGGCGATGCCGGGGCCGGGCGCGCGGGTGCCGGTGCCGGCGTGGCCGGCGCAGGTGCCTGCGCCAACGCAGTCAGGGGCAGCAGGGACAGCAGCAGGAGCGCGCGCTTCATGGACACCGCCGGTTCTCGAGGAAAGGACCGCAGTCTACGCCAGCGCGGTGAGCGGTTCGTCAGCGCGCGTGGGCGTTGCCTTCCACCGCCGCCGCATCGGCCTGCGCCGCAGACTTGCCTGCATCGTCGGCTGCCTGCTCGGCCATCGGCGGTTCCGGCGGTGCCGGGGGCAGCGTCGCCACATCGATCTCCGACAGCGGGCTTTCGTCCGGGCACACCGCGTCGGGAAAGCCGAAGCGCTGTTTCAACGCCTGGCCGCAGCTGTTGATCGACTCCATGTCGGCGCCTTCGCGCTTGCATTGCTGGTCGAAGGCGACCAGGAACGCGTCCTTGCGCTGCACGAAATCATCGCCGCAGGCACGCATCTGCTTGATCCGTTCCAGATCATCCTGCACCGCATTGGTCCCATCCAGGCCGTACTGGCGCAGCTCGTCCGGAGTCAGCAGGCGCAGGCTGCGGTTGGGCACGGTCATCATCAGATCGGCCACGCCCACCGCCACGCCATTGCGCTGCAGATAGTCCTTCACGTTGTCGTAGACCTCGTGCAGCTCGCGGTTGAGTTCCGCGCGCGAGGTGGCCTTGGAGCTGATCCGCATCATGCGGTGGATGCCGACCTTGCCCGACAGCAGGCGGTTGTCACCGGCGGCCAGCACGAACACGCAGGCGCTGTGGCAGATCGAGCCTTCGCGCACCCAGATGGTCCAGCCGGATTCACCGATGCTGTCACCGGCAACGATCGCCGATTCCACCTGGCCGCCGCTGGAATCCAGATCGAGGATGCGCTTGTGGATCTTCTGCTGGTCGGCGACCACCGCCAACCGCCACATCATCTCGGCGAAGCCCGGATTGATCTTGCCGGCGTAACGCACGCGCATCAGGCCGCGCTCGGCGCACGGCGCCAGCGCCTGGGTGATCTGCTCGCGCTGCAGGCCTTCCAGCTCGACACCGTCGCCGGCATCGCCAGCATATTCCGTGCTGCAGCTGACCCAGGCACGGCCATTCTCAAGCTGCGCCTGCGGCCACGGCCGATCCGCCTGGCTGCGCGGCGGCGCTGGCGGTGGCGGTGCATCGGCCGCATTGATCGACACCATGTTCTCGCCATCGCTGGCCGGTGCCCGCGCCGCCTTGTCGGCAGCAGTCACATTGCCCGGATTTTCCAGCTGGCTGCAGCCCGCCAGGACCAGGCACAACAGGGGCAACCAGCGGCGTTTGGCGGACATCGGGCAACCAGTCTTCACGTGAGCAGGAGCCACAGTCTACCCGTCCGGGGCACCCGTTCAGCGCGTGGCACTGAACCCCTTCTGACCCTCTGGCTCCAACCTTTTCATTACAGCGTCTTGCACCACTCCATCCACGCATGGCGTGGATCTGCCGTGTCGACCAAGGTCGACACCCAGAGCGGGATGCCGTTCCGGCAGGCCGCGGGAAACTGTCGAAGGCGGGGTGGGTCCGGTGGCAGGGGCGTGAGCGCCATGGATGGCGCAACCGAGCTACAGGGACGTACTTGCAGCGCCCCTGCCACCGGCCCCACCCCGCCCTCCCGCAGGAAGCCTGCTGTTGCTGTTGCCTCTGCGGGTGCAGGGCGCAGCCCTGCCCAACCCTCTTCAGCATCCATGTCCGAATGTGGCGAGTATCTCCAGCCGCACACGCCTAGACTGGCGCCATGGATACCGCCCTCGCCCTCGACACCGCCGCCTGCGACCGTGCCCGCCTGGCCCGCGACGCACGCTTCGACGGCGTGTTCTTCACCGCCGTGCGCAGCACCGGCATCTACTGCCGCCCGGTGTGCCCGGCACCGCCACCGAAGCCGCGCAACATCACCTACTACCCCACCGCCGCTGCGGCCGCAGCTGCCGGCTACCGCCCATGCCTGCGCTGCCGTCCTGAACTGGCACCGCAGGCCCAGCAGGCATTGGCCGGGCAGACCGTGCAGCGCGCACTCGCCCTGATCCATGGCGGCTTCCTTCAGGAGCAGCCCGTCGCGGACCTCGCGCAGAAGATCGGCCTGAGCGCGCGCCAGCTGCAGCGCCTGTTCGTTGAACACCTGGGCGCGACGCCGGCGCAGATCCACGCCACCCATCGCCTGCTGCTGGCCAAGCAACTGCTGACCGAGACCACGCTGCCGGTGACCGACGTTGCGCTGGCCGCCGGCTACAACAGCCTGCGCCGCTTCAACACCGCCTTCCTGCAGGGTTGCGGCATGGCACCGACGGCGCTGCGCCGCCAGCACCAGCCGCTGGCCGCCGATGACGGCGGCCTGGTGCTGCGCCTGGTGTATCGCCCGCCGCTGGACTTCCCGCGCATGCTGGCCTTCCTGCGCAAACGCAGCCTGCCTGGCATCGAACTGATCGGCGAAGACAGCTACCAGCGTGTGCTGGGCACGCCCGAACGCCCCACCCTGCTGCGGGTCACCGCCGACCCGAAGCGCCCGGAGTTGCGCCTGCAGCTGGGCGCGGTCGATCCGCGTCTGATTCCGGACATCGTGCGCCGCGTGCGCCGCGTATTCGATCTGGACGCGGACCTGCAGCAGGTGCACGCCGCGCTGAGCGAAGAACCCTTGCTGGCGCGCGGCATCGCCGAACGCCCCGGGCTGCGCGTACCCGGCGGCTGGGATGGCTTCGAGGTGGGCGTACGCGCCGTGCTCGGACAGCAGGTCAGTGTGGCCGCAGCCACCACCTTCGCGCGGCGCCTGGTCGACGCCTATGGCGCGCACCTGCCGGGCATGCCATCGGAATTCGATCGCCAGTTCCCGGCGCCCGAGGTGCTGGCCGAGGCGCCCCTGGAATCGATCGGCCTGCCGCGCAGCCGCGCCGCCACCGTGCGTGCGCTGGCGGCCGCCTGCGCCAGCGGCCAGCTCGACTTCGCGCCCGGGCAGGCATTGGAGGAATTCGTTGCGCGCTGCGTCGCGCTGCCCGGCATCGGCCCGTGGACGGCGCAGTACATCGCCCTGCGCGGGCTCGGCCAGCCCGATGCGTTCCCGGCCGGCGATCTTGTACTGCAGCAGGTGCTCGGCCACGCGCAGGGCCAGCGCCTGAGCGAACGTGCAACCGAAGCGCGCTCGCAACCGTGGCGGCCGTGGCGCGCCTACGCGGTGCTGCACCTGTGGCACCTGTCCGGCACGTTCGTTGGAGAACCGACATGACCCTGTTGTTCGACCGTTTCGACAGCCCGATCGGCGTGTTGACCATCGCCGGTGACGAACGTGGCCTGTCACATGTGCTTTTCCCCGAGAACCGCCATCCGGCACGCGGGCGCGATGACTGGCACTACGCACCGGATGCGCTGCCGGAAGCGCGCGAGCAAGTGCTGCAGTTCCTGCACGGCGAACGCAGCAGCTTCGACCTTGTGCTGGCACCACGCGGCACGCCGTTCCAGCTGCGTGTGTGGCAGGCGCTGGCGTTGATTCCGTTCGGCCAGACCTGGAGCTACCTGCAGCTGGCGCAGCACCTGGGCCAACCCAGCGCGACCCGTGCGGTCGGTGCAGCCAACGGGCGCAACCCGCTGCCGATCATCCTGCCCTGCCACCGCGTGATCGGCAGCAACGGCGCACTGACCGGTTTCGGCGGCGGCCTGGAAACCAAGGCGGCGCTGCTTCGGCTGGAACAACGCCAGGCCCCGCTGTTCGCCTGAGAGGGCTGGCCGGGCTGCGCTCGGCACCCGCAGAGGCAACGGCAAGGTCAAGAGCCAATACAGCTCCGATTTTCTACGCGTTGGGTGGGGCGGTATGGGTGGGCAGGACACGCCGTAAACCCATCCATGGGGGCTCGATGGCGCCATCCATGGCGCCAACGGTCCTGCCAACCCACACCGCCCCACCTTCGACAGATTCCCGCGGCGGTGGGTAGGTGTCGACCTTGGTCGACGCGGTAGATCCACGCCATGCGTGGATGAAGCGTCTGTAAATTGTCTGGAGAAAAGCCCCCTTCTTGTTGAAGGGGGCGCGCCGACAGGCGCGGGGATAAGGAAAAATGCGCGGACACGGCGCGCAATAGTGCGCCGTGTCTTGGGCGCGTCATTACCTCGCACTATCATGCGCGGATGACTTCCGTACGCCTGACCTGCGCGCTGGCGCTGCTGCTGCCATTGGCCGCCTGCACCACCACGCCCGCGCCTTCCGCCTCCGTTCCCACACCCGTCGCTGCGGCTGCGCCGCCCAAGCTGCTGCTGATCTCCATCGATGGCCTGCGTGCCGACGCGCTGGACCGCGGCCTGACCCCGAACCTGCAGCGACTGATCGACGGCGGCGTGCGTGCACGCTGGATGACGCCGTCCTATCCGTCGCTGACCTTCCCCAACCACTACACCATCGTCACCGGCCTGCGTCCGGACCACCACGGCATCGTCAACAACAGCATGGACGATGCAACCCTGGGCCGTTTCGAACTGAGCAACCGCGACGCGGTCACCACCAGCGGCTGGTGGGGTGGCGAACCGATCTGGGTCAGTGCCGAGAACGCTGGCGTACGTTCGGCCACCACGGCGTGGCCGGGCAGTGAGTCTGAAATCCGCGGCGTGCGCCCCAGCAAGTGGCGCGTGTACGACGGCAAGCAACCGCTGGAACAGCGGGCCGGCATCGTGCTCGACTGGCTGGCGCAGACCGATGCTGATGCACCGCGCCTCACCACGCTGTACATGGAACACGTGGACAAGGCCGGCCACAACTACGGCCCCGAGTCGAAGCAGTATGCCGACGCCATCGTGCGCGCCGACCAGATCGTCGGCCAGGTGCTCGATGGGCTGCAGCAGCGCGGCCTGGCCGCGACCACCAACGTGATCGTGGTCTCTGACCATGGCATGGCCAGCGTGCCGGTCGGCCAGGTGATCTCCACCGAGTCGATGGCCGACCCGGCCATCGCGCGCAATGTCAGCCAGGGCCAGTCGGTGGGTTTTGCGCCGGTCGCCGGCCACGACGCGGAAGCCGAACGCGCCCTGCTCGGACGCCACGCGCACTACGAATGCTGGAAGAAGGAGAACCTGCCGGCACGCTGGCACTACGGCACGCATCCGCGGGTTCCGGCCATCGTCTGTGCCATGGATGAAGGCTGGGATGCCCTGCATCAGGAGAAAATCGCCAAACGCGACCATCAGGATCGCGGCTCGCATGGCTACGACAATGCCCTGCCCTCCATGCGTGCCGTGTTCGTGGCCAGCGGCCCGTCATTCCGACAGGGTTTGGTGATCGATGGCTTCGACAATGTCGACGTCTACCCGCTGCTGGCGCACCTGCTGCAGGTGCCGGCCGCGCCGAACGACGGAAATCCGGAAACGCTGAAGAAGACCCTGCGCTGATCCGATTGTAGAGCCGAGCCCACGCTCGGCTGCATTGCGCCGGGCATGGGCTCGGCTCTACAAGAACGTGCATAAAAAAACGCGGCGCCAGGCGCCGCGTTTTTCTTTGGACCGGTCGGTCGGCCGGATCAGGCCTTGGCGACGGCCTTCTTCGCCACAGCCTTCTTCGCCGGAGCCTTGGCCACGGTCTTCTTGGCAACCGGGGCGGCGGCGCCTACGGCGACCTTGCTCGCGGTGTGCGAACGGGCGTTGCCGTAGCTGGCGTTGTAGCGCTTGCCCTTGGCGGTCTTGCGGTCACCCTTACCCATGTCTTCAACTCCTCAAGTGTGAAATCTGGTTACCCCGTACTGACACGGGTTCGGCGGGGCCGCCTTGCTGGGCGCCCCCGCGCACGATCGAAAATCCTATCACGGAGCGCCTAGTGCGCGCAGCTGGCGTCGTGCACGTGGCCGTGGTTGAGGCGAAGATTGACCAGGTGGGCCACCCCCACCAGCAGGCCGCCGATGGTCATCACCACCGCATGCGGCACGGCGTTGTGGTGCAGCGGGTCGTACAGCACACCGGCCCACAACGCGACCAGGCCGGGAATCAGGAAGCCCAGCGCGCGCAGCGCGCCGTGGCGGCGGTAGCCCCATACCAGGCTGAACAGCCCGAGCAGGGTCACGAACACCACCAGCGCCTGCTCCACGCCATCGCCCAGCCAGAACGACAGGCCCAGCGAAGGCGCCGCCGCCAGCAGTACGGGAATCACCGCGCAGTGCACCGCGCACAGCATCGAACCGGTAGCGCCGAAACGGTCGAGCAGATGGCGCAGGCGTGAGGACAGGGACATGACTTCCAGCAGGGTCGGCGAATCGTTATGGAATAATATAACATCCCTTCCCGAACCGCACGGTTTCCCCTCCCCCTCTCCCATCGGCGGGATTCGTGCGCCCTGCGATTGATACATTGTAACAAAGGACCGATCCATGCCTGCCCACACCCCACGGCTCAAGCCGCATTCGCTGGCCCTGGCCCTCGCCGCCCTGCTTCCGACCGTTGCCTTCGCCGCCAGCGAAGACGATTCCCATCGTGACCGCCACCTGACTGAACTGTCGTCGGTGCAGGTCACCGCGTCGCCACTGCAGGGCGATGCCGAATCGCTGGCCCGCCCGGTGGAGGTTCTGGCCGGTGAGCGCCTGGACGAGCAGAAGGCCGGCACCCTCGGCGATACCGTGGCCAAGCTGCCCGGCGTGCAGAGCACCTTCTTCGGGCCCGGCGTCGGGCGCCCGATCATCCGCGGCCAGGAAGGCCCGCGTGTGGCCGTGCTGTCCAACGGCATGGGCAACATGGATGCCTCTACCGTCAGTGCCGACCACGCCACCAGCATCGAGCCGTTCCTGGCCGACCAGATCGAAGTGCTGAAGGGGCCGGCGACGCTGCTGTTCGGCAGCGGTGCCATCGGTGGTGCGGTCAATGTGGTCGACGGCCGCATCGCGCGGGAGCTGCCCGAGCGCCCGCTCAGCGGCCGCGCCGAGCTGCGTGGCAATTCGGTAAACAACGAGCGCAGCGGCATGTTCCGCCTCGATGGCGTCAGCGGCAATGTCGTGCTTCATGTGGACGGCCTGGTGCGCAATGGCGACGACTACCGTATCCCTGGCTACGCGGTGATCGACAGCCTGGAAGACCACCACGACGACCACGACCATGACCACGCAGGCGAGGAAGGCGAAGAGCCGCGTCGCGGCCGCCTCGACAACAGCTCGATCCGCACCCGTGCCGGTGGCGTCGGTGCGACCTGGCTGGGCGACGGCGGCTACTTCGGCGTGTCGGCCAGCACCTACCGCACCAACTACGGCATTCCCAACGGCGCGCACGTGCACGCCGATGGCGACGATCACGGCCATGACCACGGCCACGACCATGGCGACGAAGAGGAAGGCGGCGACGAGCATGACGTGCGCATCGACATGGTCCAGAACCGCTTCGAGACCAAGGCCGGCATCTATGACCCGGTCTCGTTCCTGAAGAACATCAACGCACGCGTGGCCTATACCGACTACGAGCACGTGGAGCTGGAGGCCGGCACGCCGTCGACCCGCTTCACCAACCGTGGCATCGAAGCGCGCCTGGAAGCGGTGCAGCAGCAGATCGGTGGCTGGGACGGTGCCTTCGGCCTGCAGTTCGGCAACAGTGATTTCGGTGCCAAGGGCGAAGAGGCGTTCGTTCCGGATACAGGCACGAAGAACATCGGCCTGTTCGTGCTGCAGGAAAAGCAGTTCGGACCGTTCAAGCTGGAACTGGGCGGCCGCCACGACCAGGTCAAGCTGGACCCGACCGGTGATTACCGGCGCCGCACGTTCGGCGCCACCAACCTGTCTGCCGCCGGCATCTGGAAGCTCAACGACGCCGTTGACCTGCGCATCGGCGTGGACAGCTCCGAGCGTGCACCGACCAACGAAGAGCTGTACGCCGCCGGCGCGCACATCGCCACCCGTTCGCTGGAAATCGGCGACGCCAACCTGAAGACCGAGCGCGGCCAGCGCGTGGAACTGGGTATCCACACCCACAGCGAGCGCCTGGACTTCTCCGCGTCGGTCTACCAGACCAGGTTCAAGGACTTCATCTACCTGGCCGACACCGGTGTTACCGAAGGCCTGCCGGTCCGCGCCTGGACCCAGCAGGACGCGGTGTTCCGCGGTGCCGAGGCCGAAGCGCTGGTGCACCTGTTCGAGGGTGGCGCCGGTGACTGGGATCTGCGCCTGTTCGGTGACTACGTGAAGGCCAAGCTGGATGGCAGCGGCAGCCGCAACCTCGACATTGCCGTTCCGCATGGCGACCACAACCATAACTACAGCGTGGAACTTGCCAACACCGGCTACCTGCCGCGCATCGCCCCGGCCCGCGTCGGTGCCGACCTGCGCTGGTCGAAGGACGGCTGGCGCGCCTCGGTCGGTGCGGTGCGTTACAGCCGCCAGAAGGACGTCGCGCAGAACGAGGAGCCGAGCAACGGCTACACCCTGGTCGACGCGCACCTGGCCTACCGCTGGGATCGCAACGCCAGTAACAGCTATGAGGTGTTCCTGGATGGCAGCAACCTGACCAACCGCGAAGTGCGCCCGCATACTTCGCTGCTGCGCGACTACTCGCCGCTGCCGGGCCGTGGTGTCGCGTTCGGCATCCGCGCGTTCTTCTGATCGGCCTGCGCCGTCGGAACATTACCTGAGGGGGCCGAAAGGCCCCCTTTTTTTGTCGTATATGGCATGAACTGGTGAAAGCGGCGCACTACCGACGCATCACCATCTGCTACGCGGCTAGACTCAGCCCGGTGTCAATCCAATAGACAAACTGAGCGGAAACAGTTGCACGGCCCTGAGTCTCGATGCCGAACTGGAAGAACGCTTCCTTGCAATCGCCAAACGCGGGAGAACCGCTTGGCTGGCCGGCGACATTGCGGAGGCAGAGCATCGCTTCCTTGAAAGCCGGGACATGATTCCAGAGCCGAAATCTGCTTATGGCTACGGCCAGATTACCTCGTATGGAATAGCTGTCTTCTATCGCGATACCGCTCAGTTTGAGAAGGCCAGAGCGTGGGCGATGGTCGCCAGAGGCATTTATGGACAAGGAGAAGCCTCAAGCGAGTACATGGACGAGCTCCTTGCAACGATTGAGTTCGAGGCCGGAGACCTGGATGGGGCCTACACACTATTTGAACCGCAGTACCGGAAGTACGGCCGTCGTGTCTTTGAGGGCCATGAGAAGGGGTTCATTGATTTCATCAAGAGCAGGAAGAAGGCCAGATGAGCGGATCAGCCACCGGCTAGCCGCATCCGTTCCGGCGCCAAGCCTTTTCATCCACGCATGGCGTGGATCTACAACAACTCCAGCGGGGGGCCTTCGGGCCCCGCTTTCGTTCAGATTCTCACCATCACGTATCCGTCACAAAGATGTGCGTACGACAACAAGCGGACAATCCCGTCACTCAAAGTCTCGCCAATCGGACACTAATGTCCGAAAATATACCCATGACCGCCCAACGTGCCGATGCCGCTGCCCGCCGCGCCCTCATCCTCGACGCCGCCGATCATGTGTTCGGCCAACACGGTGTCACCGCCCCGCTGGACCTGGTGGTTGAACGCGCCCAGGTGGGCCGCGCCACCCTGTACCGCAACTTCCCCGACCGCACCGCGCTGATCCAGGCGCTGCTGCAGCGTACGGTCGACCGCATCCGGCGCCAGGTCGAACAGCTCGGCGACCGCGACGACGCCCTGTTCGAGGTATTCGAGGGCATGGCCCAGCGCATCATCGATTCGCCGGCGCTGGCCGATTACTGGCGTGCGGTCGATTCGGACGTGCCGTCCATGCGCGCTGCGCGCGAGACCGTGCGCGACCTGCTGGAGGAACCGATCGCGCGCGCCAAGGCCGCCGGACTGTGCCGTGCCGACCTGGAAAAGACGGATATTTCACTGATCTCGGGCATGCTGGGTGCGGCCCTGCGCGGCAAGACCCGCGACGAGCGCGCCCAGTTGGCCGGGCGCGCCCTGCAACTGTTGCGTGGCGGTCTCCAGGGAGCTGCCAGCGAGGCCCGTTGATGGTCCAGCCGTATCTGAAGCCGGTTCCGGATTGGGAGGAACATGAGAAGCCGACCATGCCCGGCTCGGCGTCGATGCCCTGGCACCCGCCGTACCGGCGTGCGGCCTATGCGCTGGTATCGTTGCTGGTAGCGATCACCGGCGGCCTCGGCAATGCGCTGGTAACCGCCAACCTGCCGTTCCTGCAGGGCCAGCTGGCGCTGACCCCGACCCAGGGCAGCTGGCTGGTAGCGGCCTATGCCATGGTCAACGTCACCGCCAACCTGCTGGCCTTCAAGTTCCGCCAGCAGTACGGCATCCGCCTGTTCGCCGAAATCGGGCTGGGGCTGTATGCGGCGCTGGCGGTGCTGCACCTGTTCGTCGGCAGCTTCGAGACCACGATGCTGACCCGTGCCGCCAGCGGCTTCGCCGGCGCGGCCTGTTCAACGCTGGGCACGCTGTACATGCTGCAGGCGCTGCCGCGGCGCTTCACCGGCAATCTGCTGGTGGTCGGCGTCGGCCTTTCCCAGCTGGCGGTGCCGATCGCTTGGATCGTCTCCCCGGGCCTGGTCGATACCGGCCAGTGGCACCAACTGTACTCGTTCGAGGCCGGCCTGGCCCTGTGCGCCTTCGCCGCAGTGGTAGTGCTGAAGCTGCCGCCGGGCATCCAGGTGAAGGCGTTCGAGCCACTGGACTTCCTCACGTTCGCGCTGCTCGCCCCGGCCGTCGCCCTGCTGGTGATCGTGCTGGCGCAGGGCTACACGCGCTGGTGGCTCAATACAGCGTGGCTGGGCTGGGCGCTGATCGCTTCGATCGTGCTGTCCACCACCGCCTTGATCATCGAGCACTACCGGCGTAACCCACTGCTGCAGATCCGCTGGCTGTCGACGCTGCCGGTGCTGCATTTCATCGTCGGCGCCTTCCTGATCCGCTTCCTGACCACCGAGCAGTCCTACGGCGTGGTCAACCTGATGCGCACGCTGGGCATGGGACCGGACCAGATGCGGCCGCTGTTCGTGGTGATCCTGGCCGGGGTGATCACCGGAATCGCCGGTGCCTCGCTTACCTTCGGCCCGAAGCGGCTGATCGCCCAGCTGCTGATGGCGATCCTGCTGCTGGGCGCCGCCGCGTTCTTCGACCAGCACCGCACCAGCATGGATCGGCCGCACGACTTCTACGCCAGCCAGTTCCTGGCCTCGGTCGGTGCGGGCATGTTCATGGGGCCCCTGATCATGCTTGGCATCTCTGCTGCGCTGAAACAGGGCGTGGACCACATGATCACCTTCCTGGTGACGCTGTCGATCACGCAGACGCTGGGCGGCCTGGCCGGCTCGGCGGTGCTGGGCACCTTCCAGCTGCATCGCGAGCAACTGTATTCCAGCGCGCTGACCAGCCAGCTCGATCCGGCCGATCCGATGGTAGCGCAACGCCTGCGTCTCCAGCAGCAGCTGTACAGCGCCCAGATCACCGACCCGGTCCTGCGCAGCGCACAGGGCAGCGCGCAGCTGGCACAGACCACGCGCCGAGAAGCCAACGTGCGTGGCTTCAACGATGTGTTCACCCTGAGCGGTTGGCTGGCGATCGGTTTCCTGTGCTGGTTGCTGCTGCTGTCGCTGCGTACCGCCGTACTGAAGCAATGGCGCAAGCGCCACCCGCCCGTGTCCACCGCGGCCACGCCGGCCGCATCCCGTTGAGTCCCCCCATGCCTCCCGTGCCGCCCCGACCCGACGACGCCGACAACGTCACCCCGCCGCCGCCCACCGACGCGGCGCCCGCGTCCACGCCGGTAGAACCCGCGGTCGCGCCGAAGTACCTCAAGCCCAGCGCGCGCAGCGTGGCGGTGATGGTGATTGTCGCCCTGCTGGGCATTGCGCTGATCCTGCGTGCCTGGCACCTGTGGCCGTTCACCAGCAGCGTGATGGTGACCGACAACGCCTATGTGCGCGGCCAGATCACGGTGATGGCGCCGCAGGTGAACGGCTATGTGACCGAGGTGCTGGTGAAGGACTTCCAGCACGTGAAGGAAGGCGAGCCGCTGCTGCGCATCGATGACCGCATCTATGCGCAGCGTGTCGCCCAGGCGCAGGCAACGCTGGACAGCGCGCGTGCGGCGCTGGCCAACTCCGACCAGTCGCAGGCGCAGAACCGTGCGCAGATCGCCTCGGCGCGCGCCACGCTCTCGGCCGGCCAGGCCGAACTGCAGCGCTCGCGCAACGAGCTGAAGCGCTACGAGGAACTGGCCGCACAGCAACTCGTGTCGATCAATGACCGCGACAAGTTCCGCACCAGCCAGGCCTCGGCGCAGGCCAGCGTGCAGCAGTCGCAGGCGCAGATCCGCATCGCCGAGGAAACGCTGGTGTCGACCCAGGTCGCGCGCAAAAGCCTGGAGGCCCAGGTGGAAAGCGCGCAGGCGCAGCTGGAGCTGGCCCGCATCGATCTGGCCAATACGGTGATCCACGCACCGCGCGACGGCCAGATCAGTGAAGCCAGCGTACGCGTGGGCCAGTACGTCGCGGCCGGCTCGCAGCTGCTGTTCCTGGTACCTGACACGCTGTGGGTGGTGGCCAACTACAAGGAAGGCCAGACCTGGGGGATGGCGATCGGCCAGCCGGCCACGTTCTCGGTGGACGCGTTCCAGGGGCAGGTGCTGAAGGGCCGTGTCGAAGAGATCGCGCCCGCCACCGGGTCGGAGTTCAGCGTGTTGCGCCCGGACAATGCCAGCGGCAACTTCACCAAGGTGGTGCAGCGGCTGCCGGTGCGGATCTCGATCGATCCGGGTCAGGCACTGGCGGCGCGGCTGCGGCCCGGCATGTCGGTGATCGTGCGGGTGGATACGGCAGGCAAACCGAAGGACTAGCCCTTGTCATGAAACGGGGTCAGATCCCTTTTGCCAATGGCAAAGGGATCTGACCCCACTCAGGATGCCGGCCAGCGGCCGGCACTACCATTGCATTACCCCGCGCAGCGCGCGCAGAGACCGTGCACTTCAAGGGTCTGTGCCTGCGGCTGGAAGCCCAGTTCCTTGGCGCGCTTTTCCAGCTGGCTGACGATTTCCCGGTCTTCCAGTTCCACCGCGCTGTGGCAGCTGTTGCAGATCAGGAACGGCACCGAATGCGCGGCGCTGCTGGGGTGGTGGCAGGCCACGAAGGCATTCACCGATTCCAGCTTGTGCACGAAGCCATTGGCCATCAGGAAGTCGAGGGCGCGGTACACGGTGGGCGGGGCATCAGCACCCACACCCTTGCCGTTGCGCACCCATTCCAGCAACTCATAGGCCTTGACCGGCTTGCCGGCCTCGGCGATCAGCTTCAGTACATTGGCGCGGATCGGGGTAAGGCGCAGCCCGCGTTCGCGCGAGACACGCTCGACCACCGCCACGAAATCCGATGCGTCGTGGACGTGGTGGTGCGGGGCGGTACAAGCAGTGGCGGTCTTGGCGGACATGCGCGTTCTCCGGTTCGGGCCTGGCAAGGATGCCTCAGGCCGTTGCTACCTTGGTGATGGCCACATCGATGCGTTTCAAGGCCTGCTCGCGGCCAGCCAGGTACACGGTATGGGAAATGTCAGGACTGACCTGGGTACCGGTGATGGCCACGCGCAACGGCTGGGCCACCTTGCCCATGCCGATCTCCAGCGCTGCGGCCGCGTCATGCAGGGCCAGGCCCACCGATTCGGCGGTCCATTCCGGCAACGCCGCCAGCAGCTCGCGGGCCTTGCCCAGCGCCACCTCGGCACCGGCCTTGAAGTGCTTGGCCACCGCCGCGTCATCGTACTCGGTCAGCGGCTGGTACCAGACCACGGCTTTCTCGGCCATCTCCTTCAGGGTCTGCACGCGTTCACGCAGGGCGATCACCACGTCCTCCGGTGCCGGTCCGGCAGCCACGTCCAGCCCCAGCTTCTGCAGCTGGTAGACCAGGTGCGGCACGATCGCGGCCACATCCTCGGTCTTCAGGAAGTGCTGGTTGACCCAGCCCAGCTTGGCCATGTCCAGTCGCGAGGCCTTGGAGTTGCAGTCCTTCACGTCGAACAGCTCGATCAGCTCCTGGCGGCTGAACAGCTCCTGGTCACCGTGCGACCAGCCGAGACGGGCCAGGTAGCTCAGCAGCGCATCGGGCAGGTAGCCGGCGTCCTTGTACTGCATCACGTCGGCCGCGCCGGTGCGCTTGGACAACTTGGCGCCCTGCTCGTCCAGGATCATCGGCATGTGGCCGAACTTCGGCACCGGCGCACCAATGCCTTCGTACAGGTTGATCTGGCGCGGGGTGTTGTTGATGTGGTCGTCGCCGCGGATGACCTCGGTGATGCCCATGTCCCAGTCGTCCACCACCACCGCGAAGTTGTAGGTGGGGTAGCCGTCCGGGCGGAAGATCACCATGTCATCCAGCTCGCTGTTGGCGATCTCGATGCGGCCCTTGATCAGGTCGTCGAACACCACCGTGCCTTCCAGCGGATTCTTGAAGCGGATGACGCGGTTCGGGTCGTCCCTGTAGGGCAGGCCCAGATCGCGCGCAGCGCCGTTGTAGCGCGGCTTCTCCTGCCTGGCCATGGCAGCCTCGCGCATCGCGTCCAGCTCTTCGCGGGTCTCGTAGGCGTAGTACGCCTTGCCCTCGGCGATCAGCTGCTCGGCCACTTCCTGGTAACGGGCAACGCGGTCGGTCTGGTAGATCGGGCCTTCGTCATAGTCCAGGCCCAGCCACTCCATCGCCTCCAGGATGGCGTCGATCGCACCCTGGGTGCTGCGTTCACGGTCGGTGTCCTCGATGCGCAGCACGAACTCGCCGCCACGGTGGCGGGCCTCCAGCCAGCAGTACAGCGCGGTGCGGGCACCACCGATGTGGAGGTAGCCGGTGGGACTGGGGGCGAAGCGGGTGCGGCAGGTCATGGACGGCTCGAGGAACGGGAATCCCCCGATTTTACCAGCCCGCCGCCCCCGACGGAAAAAGGGGACGGAGGGGATTAAGTCGTGATTGCCCAGCCCGTGGGCACTGCAACCGGGAAACGGAGGGGAGATGCGACTTAATCCCCTCCGTCCCCTTCTACGGTTCCACCTTGCGCGGGAACGGCTGCTCGCGCATCGCGGCGTTGTAGGCGAACGAGGCGACGATGGCAGCGGCCTGCTTCAGGTCTTCCGGTTCGGCGTGGTCCCAGGTGTCCAGGTGGCTGTGGTGGACATTGGTGAAGTAGTCCAGCCGGTCCTGGATGAACTGGAAGCCCGGCAGGCCGATGCGGTCGAAGCTGATGTGGTCGGTGCTGCCAGTGTTGCGGGTGGCCACGGTGGTGGCGCCCACGTCATGGAACGGCGCCAGCCAGGCTTCGAAGATGGGCATGGCCGCCAGGTTTTCCTGAGCGTAGATGCCACGGAAGCGGCCCGAGCCGTTGTCCATGTTGAAGTAGACCTGGAACCTGCTGTAGTCGCGGGTCTTCTGCAGTGCGCCGGTCGGCTCGCGCAGCGACGCCGGCAGCGCCTTCTGCGCCGGGTCGGTCGGCTCCGGGAACTTGCCGAAGTGCTTGGCCACATAGGCCTGCGAGCCGATCAGGCCCTGCTCCTCGCCGCTCCACAGCGCGACGCGGATGGTGCGCCTGGGCTTGGCGCCGGTGGCCTTGAGGATGCGCATCGCCTCCATCATCACCGCCACGCCGGCGGCGTTGTCGGCCGCACCGGTGCCGCTGTGCCAGGAATCCAGGTGCGCGCCGATCATCACCACTTCATCGGGCTTGCTGCTGCCACGGATCTCGGCCAGCGTGTTGTAGCCGGGCTGGTCGGCCTCGTCGGTGAAGCGTGCGGCCACATCCACGCGCAGGCGCACGGTCTGCTTGGCCTCCAGCGCGCGTACCAGCGGATTGAAGTGCTCGCTGATCATCGCCAGCTCGGGAATGCCCACCGACTCACCGGCCTTGCGCGAACCACCACCGGCAACGCGGATGATGCCGTTGTCCCAGCTGCTGATGCCGATCGAGGCCAGCGCGCCCTCTTCCACGAAGAAGGCATTGACCCTGGCCGCCAGCTGCTGGCGTTCCTGGTATTCCTTGACCCGCTTGGCGCGCTCGGCGGTGGCGTCCTTGTCCTTGGGCAGGGTGAACTCCTGCAGGCCCTCCAGCGAGGTGGCGTCGTGGCGGTGCGAATCGGGCTCGGTGCCCCGCTTGTATTCGCGTGCCTCGCCCAGCAGGAGGATCTTGCCACGCAGCTTGCCGCGGTACTTCTCTATGTCTTCGGGCTTCTTGATGTCGACCTGCACCAGCTCGCCTTCGACCGGGCCCTTCGTACCGGGGGTCCAGGCCTTGGGCAGCGCATGCAGCGGCTGCACGCGGTCACCCAGCATCTCCACGCTGGCCGAAGTGAACTCCCAGCCACGGCCGAAATCATCGAACGCCTCGTCGTGGACGTTGTCCAGCTTCCATTCGTTGAACTTGCCGCGGGTCCACGCATTGGCGCGGCCCATCGCCGGCGAGTTGGTCAACCGCGGTCCAATGCGTTCGGTGAGGTAACTGAAGGTGTCCATCACCTGCGACCGGTGGAAGGCCTCCTGGCGGATGCGGCTGACCATGTCCAGGTCCACCGTCTCGCGCTGCTGCGCCCCTGCATTGCCACCCATCACCAGCGCTGCGGCCAGCACGCCCCACTTCAACACATCGCACCCCTGCCCTTCGGCTCGATCTTCAACCCATCGAGTCTAGCCAGCAGGGGCGCGCCGATACCGTCCCATCGGTCATGGACAGCAGTAGATCCACGCCATGCGTGGATGAACAACCCGATCACCCCCTCCACCCCAACCACAACTGCGCCCGCTCCGGCAGCAACAACAACCAGTGCCGCCGGTCGACGCTGCAGCAGCCGTACACCGCCGCATGCGCGGGCCAGTCATCGGGCAGGCCGTCGATGCCGATTTCGGCCAGCGCTTCCGCCCCGGCCTTCCATGGCCGGTAGCGCGGCACCCGTCCGGCCACTGCGCCACGTCCCTGCCGCGCACCCTGCAACCAGCCCAGGCCCTTGCCCCGCAGTCCTTGGCAGGTCGCCGCCGCCAGCTGGAAGCGGACCAGGCCGGGGGCGATCCGTGCCCCCGGCAGGGCCGCCAGCACGCCATGTGCCTGCAGCAGTGCATCCACTTCCAGCAGGGCCGGAATGCCCTGCCGTGCCCGTTGCCGCAATCCCTGGCGCCAACTCATGGCCTGCTCCTTACTTCAGGTCCGCGCCGAGCGCGTACCAGTCCACCCGGCGGGTCACCCACATCGCCAGCGCCAGGATCACGAACAGCAGCAGCGAACCCATCAGCAGCGCATTGTTCTCCGACACCAGCAGGCCATACAGCGCGCCGTACAGCACGGTCAGCAGCGCCGCGAAGCCGAAGCCGCGCTTCCAGTGGCCCAGCACATTGGCCAGGTACACCGCCTGCAGGCCGATGCAGGCCACCGCCGAAACCAGGTAGGCCTTCCAGAACGCGATGTGCTCGGACAGGCTGATCAGCAGCAGGAAGAAGATCGCCAGCGCCAGGCCGACCATCAGGTACTGCAGCGGGTGGATGCGCAGCGACTTGATCAGCTCGAACAGGATGAAGCCGAGGAAGGTCAGCAGCACGAACAGCACGCCGTACTTCGAGGCACGGTCGGCCTGGGTGTAGGTATCGACCGGATCGACCAGCGACACCGTCACCGCCTGCGAGTCCACCGAACCGTCATTGCGCAGCTGCCGCTGTGCGTCGGAGGCCAGCGAGGACACCGCCCAGCGCGCATCGAATCCCTGCGCATCAACGCGGCGCTCGTTGGGCAGGAAAGCTCCGCTGAACGACGGATGCGGCCAGCTCGAACGCAGCGCGATGTGGGTGTCATCGCCCACCGGCACCACCGACAGCATGCGACTGCCATCCAGGCGCAGCTCCAGTTCAACGGTGCTGGCGGCCAGCGTGCCGCCCTGATCCGCATCGAAACCGGCCACCGGTGCATGCAGGCCCCGCCCGATCTCGCCGGCCGCACCAACACCCGGCAGCAAACGCAGCTGCTTGCCATCCACGCGCAGGTTCGGCGTGCCGACCAGGCCACGGACATCGGAAACCCCCACCGCCACATACGGCTGGCCGTAACTGCGGCCCGCCTTCACCGGGTAATCGTCTGCGGCGAAGGTCGCCTTCATCTGGCCGTTCCAGCTGTACACCGGCACCTTGAACAGCCCCACCTCACGCTGGCTCGGCAGCATTTCGCCGCCCACCTCCAGCGATGCCGGCATCTGCAGCCAGTGCCCCTCGGTGACCTGCACTTCGGTCTTCTTGACGCCCAGCGGGTCGACCAGTTCAACCTGCTTGCGTTCCACCCATGGCACCACCCGCACCGGGCCCACCAGCTGCTGTGCGCCGGCGCGGCTGTCGGCCACCCGCGAGAAAGCCTCGTCGCGGTACGCACTGCGTTCGTTGATGACACTGCGGATCATCGTCAGCGGAACCAGCAGCAGCAGGATCAGGCCGCCGACAATGGCGAAGCGCAGCAGCATCTTCAGGGATTTCATGGTCCATCCTCGTTGGAGAGGACTGCAGGATGGACCGCCACGGTGAGCGGGGTTTGTGGCGAATTTGAAGCGAATGTGAAGTCAGCGGCGGGGGCGCTGGCCTGGTGTACCCAGCGGCAACCACAGGCTGGCCACGGTACCGCCGCCGTCGCGGGCATCGGCACTGGCGCGCCCATCGTGCAGGCGCGCGACTTCCTGCACGAACGGCAGGCCCAGGCCGGAACTGCGCCGACCACTGCCGGGGCGGGCCAACGAATAGAAGCGTTCGAACACCCGTTCGCGCGCGTAGTCGGGAATGCCGGCACCGCGATCCGCTACCTGCAGGCGTACGCCCTGCCCGTCCACCTCGGCCAGCAGCGCGATGTCCGCGCCGGGCGGTGAGAAGGCAATGGCGTTGTCGATCAGGTTGTGCAACGCCTGCCGCAGCAGATAGGCATCACCCTGCACGCGCATGTCGGGTACGCTGCCGATGCGCACCTGCACGCCGGCCGCCTGCGCACGCACCTGCGCGGCCGCCGCCGCATCGGCCAGCAAGGTTGGCAGCGCGATCGGATCGCGGGTCTGCAGCCAGCCGTGCTGTTCCACTTCGGCCAGCGCCAGCAGCTTGTCAATCGTCTCGGTCAGCCGCTCCTGCTGATCGACGATGCTGCGTGCAAAATGCACGCGGTCGGCCTCCGGCAGTGGCTCCTGCAGCAGCTCGGCGGCACCGCGGATCGCCGCCAGCGGACTCTTCATTTCATGCGTCAGCGACTGCACGTACTGCTCGACGTAGGCCTTGCCCTCCAGCTTGCGGCGCATCGTTTCCAGTGCCTGGCCCAGGTCGCCGATCTCGTCGCGGCGCCGCCGCGGGGGTGGCACCGGTTCGCCGGCGCTGACCGCACGCGCGTAGCGGCTGAGCTGGCCAAGGCCCGTGGTGAGCCACATCGTCACCAGCACGCCGACCAGCGCCGACAATCCGATCAACCAGGCGCCGCGCTCGATGATGGCGCGTTGGCTGGCAGCGATGAACGGATCGATGCTGCGGTTGGGCTGGGCCAGGCTGAGCACGCCGATCAGCGTGCGCCCGTCGTCCGGGTCGTATACCGGCGCCGCCACATGCATCACCGTATTGCCTTCCTCGCCCGGCGTTTCCGGGCTGGAGCGGGCACCGTACTCGCCACGCAGGGTGCGATAGACATCATTCCAGCGCGAGTTGTCGCGCCCCAGGTCGCGGCCCAGCGAGTCGTAGATGACGATGCCCTTGGCATCGGTGATGGTCACCCGGTAGTCCAGTGAGCGCTTGGGAAAGCGCCAGACCATCGCTTTCAGGTCACGCTGCCGCGCCTTGGCGAGGTTGCGGGTGAAGCTGCCGCTGCCGATGGTGCCGGCCTTGACGTCGGCGGCGGCCATCTCGGCCAGCACGTTGGCCGCATCGACCAGGGTCGATTCCATCGCCTGGCGCACGCCGGGCTTCACTTCGTTGACGAACACGCGCATCACGAAGAACGCGGCGATGCCGGTGATCAGGAAGAAGCCGAGGAACAGCTTCAATACCAGGCGCATCGGCTAGACCTCCAGCGCGTAGCCAAGGCCACGATGGGTGCGGATGGGGTCTTCGCTGGCACCGGCCGCGCGCAGCTTGGCGCGCAGCGTCTTTACATGCGTATCAACGGTGCGGTCGGCGCTGTCGGCACTGCTGTCCCAGCCACGGTCCATCAGCTGGGCACGGCTGAGGATGGCGCCCGGGCGCTGCAGCAGCGCTTCCAGCAGCGCGTACTCGTAGCGGGTCAGGTCCAGTGCCTGGCCGCGGAAGCGGATACGCCGACCTTCGCGGTCGATGGCAAAGGCGCCATGTTCCTGCCAGCCCGCATCGGCGCTGGGTCCTGCGTTGACCGGTGCCGCGCGGCGCAGGCGCGCACGCACCCGCGCCACCAGTTCTCGCGGCGAGAACGGCTTGGTCATGTAATCGTCGGCGCCCAGTTCCAGGCCCAGCACGCGGTCCACTTCATCGTTGCGGGCGGTCAGGAAGATCACCGGCAGCTGGGCCGCCGGCCCGGGCTGCGCGCGCAGCCGCCGGCACACTTCGAAACCGCCCAGGTCGGGCAGGCCCACGTCCAGCACCACCACGTCGATATCGCCGGCCTGCAGCCGTTGCAGGGCCTCGCCGCCCAGCAGGCAGTGGCTGGCGGCATAGCCTTCGCTGCGCAGCGCATAGAGCACGGTTTCGGCGATGGCGGCTTCGTCCTCGACCACCAGGACATGGGCAACGGGAGCTGTCATGGCGCGCAGCATAGCCGCTGCGGCCGCCGCCCCGTACACTGCCGCCCATGAACTACCGCCACGCCTTCCATGCCGGCAACCACGCCGATGTGCTCAAGCACATCGTGCAGCTGGCCCTGATCGACAGCTTCAAGCGCAAGGACAGCCCGTTCTTCGTGCTCGATACCCACGGCGGTGCCGGCCGCTACCTGCTGGCCAGCGAAGAGAGCCGCAAGACGCTGGAGGCCGAGTCCGGAATCATGCGGCTGATGGCCCAGCCCAGGCTGCCCGAGGTGGTCGAGCGCTACCTGAAGGCGGTGCAGGCCGACAATCCGGTGGGCGCGCTGACCAACTACCCGGGCTCGCCGCTGTTGAGCGCACAGGCCATGCGCGCGCAGGACCGCATGGCGGTCTGTGAACTGCAGGAGGCCGAAACGGCCACGCTGAAGGCCCTGTTCGCCCATGACAGCCGCGTCGACGTGCGCGCCGGCGATGGCTGTGCCCTGCTGCGCTCGCTGCTGCCGCCGAAGTTCAACGGCAGCAAGATCGGCCGTGGCCTGGTCCTGATCGACCCGCCGTACGAGGCCCAGGACGCGGAATACCAGAACGTCCTGGCCGCCCTGGCCGAGACCCTGGCACGCTGGCCGCAGGCCACGTGTGCGGTCTGGTTCCCGATCAAGCAGCGGCGCACCATCCTGCACTTCCTGCGCAAGGCCACTGCCCTGCCGGTCAAGTCGGCGATGACGATCGAGTTCCTGGTGCGCCCTGACGACTCGCCGCTGCGGCTCAACGGCAGCGGCATGCTGCTGCTCAACCCGCCCTGGCAGTTCGACCGGGTGGTCGGCCCGGCCCTGCCGGCGCTGCGCCAGCACCTGGGCGAACCCGGTGCCAGCACCCGCCTGGATTGGCTCAAAGCCCCCGAATAACGGCCTTCACGAGGCTGTACCGCCGTGAGCCTTCCGTTCACGGAATGCAGCCCCGGTGATGCCACAATCGATGGACCACCAAGGAATCACCCGGTATGGCCACTCGCAACCGCATGCCGCCCTGGCATGAGATCTTCAAGGCTCCCAGCGGCCACGAGCTGCTGATCCGCCCCATCCGCCCGGAAGATGGCGCACCGCTGCAAGCGGCATTCAGCCTGTTCGGGCCGGAAGAAATCCGTGATCGTTTCCTGCAGGCGGTGACCGAACTGTCGCCGGAGACTACCCAGCGCCTGACCCACCCGAACCCCAAGACCGAGATCACCCTGGTCGCAGCCGAGTCCCTGCCCGCTGGCGAAGCGGTGGTCGGCGCGGTTGCCCGGGCCTCGATCATCCCCGGCACCCGTGAAGCCGAGTACGCGATCCTGATCAGCCGCTTCCTGATCGGCCAGGGCCTGGGCCGGCAGCTGATGCGCAAGCTGGTGAAGTGGGGCCGCGGCAAGTACCTGGACCGCCTGTACGGCGACGTTGCCGCCGAGAACGAGCCAATGAAGCAGCTGGCCGCCTCGCTGGGCTTCAAGCCGGTGCCGCATCCGAACGGTGCCGAAGGCCTGGTGCGGATGGTGCTGGAGCTGGACAACTGACGGATGCGTCGGGTCCTGCCCGGCGACGTTGATTCAACCGCTGCGCTCGCCGGGCTTGGCCCGGCGCTACACCCGCTCACGTCACGATCATGGGCCCGGCAGGGGCTTCTGCTAAAATCCGGAGTCCATGTCGCGTACCTCATACCCCGCCCCGCCGCTGCCGCGTGCCGGCCAGCTCCGCGCCTGGTGGCGCGCCCCCGCCTCGCCGACCGCCCTGGCCTGGTACCTGGCCCAGGCCGCGCGCGCGCACGACGCCCCGCTGCTGGTGATCGCCCGTGACAACCACGGTGCCAACCAGCTTGAAGCCGACCTGCAGACCCTGCTTGGCGGCGACCCGGCCCTGCCGGTGGTCGCCTTCCCTGACTGGGAAACCCTGCCCTATGACCGCTTCAGCCCGCATCCGGACATCATCTCGCAGCGCTTGGCTGCCCTGCACCGCCTGCCCACGCTGAAGCGTGGCCTGGTGATCGTGCCGGTGCAGACCCTGCTGCAGCAGCTGGCCCCGCGCAGCTATGTGATCGGTGGCAGCTTCGACCTGAAGGTCGGCCAGCGCCTGGACCTGGAGGCCGAGAAGCGCCGCCTGGAAAGCGCCGGCTACCGCAACGTGCCGCAGGTGATGGACCCGGGCGACTTCGCCGTGCGCGGCGGCCTGCTGGACGTGTTCCCGATGGGCGCCGACGAGCCGCTGCGGGTAGAACTACTGGACGAGGACATCGACTCGATCCGTGCCTTCGATCCGGAAAGCCAGCGTTCGCTGGACAAGGTCGAGGCGGTGCACATGCTGCCCGGCCGCGAAGTGCCGATGGACGAGGCCAGCATCGCACGCGTGCTGGCCACGCTGCGCGAGCGTTTCGATGTGGATACCCGGCGCAGTTCGCTGTACCAGGATCTGAAGTCCGGGCTGGCCCCGGCCGGCGTCGAGTACTACCTGCCGCTGTTCTTCGAGCGCACCGCGACCCTGTTCGACTACCTGCCCAGCGGCAGCCTGCCGGTGGTCTGTGCCGGTGCCGGCGAAGCCGCCGAGGCGTTCTGGGCGCAGACCGGCGAGCGTTATGAGCAGCGCCGCCACGATGTGGAACGGCCGCTGCTGCCGCCGTCGGCGCTGTACCTGTCGCCGGAGCTGCTGCGCGAGCGCCTGAACGATGCCCCGCGCATCGAGGTATGGGCCGCCGACCACGCACGCATCGCCGACGCGCACGCGCTGGGCGACCAGCCGCTGCCCCCGCTGCCGGTGGCCGCGCGCGAAACCCCCGCCGGCGATGCGCTGAAATCCTTCCTCGGCCATTATCCGGGCCGGGTACTGATCGCCGCCGATTCACCCGGCCGCCGCGAGGCGCTGCTGGAAGTGCTGCAGGCCGCCGAGCTGAAGCCGCCGGTGGTGGCCGACCTGCCCAGCTTCCTCGCCGACGACGCGCGCTTCGCGATCGCGGTGGCACCGCTGGAGGATGGCTTCGCGCTGGACGATCCGCGCATCGCGGTGCTGACCGAGCGCCAGCTGTTCCCCGAGCGCGCCGGCAGCACCCGGCGCACGCGCCGTGCCGGCCGCGAGCCGGAAGCGATCATCCGCGACCTCGGTGAACTGACCGAGGGCGCGCCGATCGTGCACGAGGATCATGGCGTCGGCCGCTATCGTGGCCTGATCGCGATGGACGTCGGCGGCATGCCCGGCGAGTTCCTCGAAATCGAATATGCCAAGGGCGACCGCCTGTATGTGCCGGTCGCCCAGCTGCACCTGATCAGCCGCTATTCCGGTGCGTCGGCGGAAACCGCGCCGCTGCATTCGCTCGGTGGCGAGCAGTGGAGCAAGGCCAAGCGCAAGGCCGCCGAGAAAGTACGCGACGTTGCTGCCGAGCTGCTGGAGATCCAGGCCCGCCGCCAAGCGCGTGCCGGCCTGGCACTGCAGGTCGACCGCGCGATGTACGAGCCGTTCGCGGCCGGTTTCCCGTTCGAGGAGACCCCGGACCAGCTGGCCGCGATCGATGCGACCCTGCGCGACCTGGCCAGCAGCCAGCCGATGGACCGCGTGGTCTGCGGCGACGTCGGCTTCGGCAAGACCGAGGTGGCGGTGCGCGCCGCGTTCGCCGCCGCCAGTGCCGGCAAGCAGGTGGCCGTGCTGGTGCCGACCACGCTGCTGGCCGAACAGCACTACCGCAACTTCCGCGACCGCTTCGCCGATTACCCGCTGAAGGTCGAGGTGCTGTCGCGCTTCAAGACCAGCAAGGAAATCAAGGCCGAACTGGAAAAGGTCGCTGCCGGCACCATCGACGTCATCGTCGGCACCCATCGCCTGCTGCAGCCGGACGTGAAGTTCAAGGACCTGGGCATGGTCATCGTCGACGAGGAGCAGCGATTCGGCGTGCGCCAGAAGGAGGCGCTGAAGGCGCTGCGCGCCAACGTGCACCTGCTGACGCTGACCGCCACGCCGATCCCGCGCACGCTCAACATGGCCATGGCCGGCCTGCGCGACCTGTCGATCATCGCCACGCCGCCGCCGAACCGGCTGGCGGTGCAGACCTTCATCACCCAGTGGGACAACGCGCTGCTGCGCGAAGCCTTCCAGCGCGAGCTCGCGCGCGGTGGCCAGCTGTACTTCCTGCACAACGACGTGGAGAGCATCGGCCGCATGCAGCGCGAGCTGTCCGAGCTGGTGCCGGAGGCACGCATCGGCATCGCCCACGGGCAGATGCCCGAGCGCGAACTGGAAAAGGTGATGCTGGATTTCCAGAAGCAGCGTTTCAACGTGCTGCTGTCGACCACGATCATCGAATCGGGCATCGACATCCCCAACGCCAACACCATCATCATCAACCGTGCCGACCGTTTCGGCCTGGCCCAGCTGCACCAGCTGCGCGGCCGCGTCGGTCGTTCGCACCACCGTGCCTACGCCTACCTGATCACCCCCGACCGTCGCGCGATCACACCCGACGCCGAGAAGCGCCTGGAAGCGATCGCCTCGATGGACGAGCTGGGCGCCGGCTTCACCCTGGCCACCCACGATCTGGAAATCCGCGGCGCCGGTGAACTGCTTGGCGAGGACCAGAGCGGGCAGATGGCCGAGGTCGGCTTCAGCCTCTATACCGAGCTGCTGGAACGCGCGGTACGCAGCATCAAGCAGGGCAAGTTGCCCGACCTGGATGCCGGTGAAGAAGTGCGCGGTGCCGAGGTCGAGCTGCATGTGCCGGCGCTGATCCCGGAAGACTACCTGCCGGACGTGCACACGCGCCTGACCCTGTACAAGCGTATTTCCAGCGCGCGCGACACCGATGCGCTGCGCGAGCTGCAGGTGGAGATGATCGACCGCTTCGGCCTGCTGCCGGATGCGGCCAAGCACCTGTTCGCCATCGCCGAGCTGAAGCTCAAGGCCAACACGCTGGGCATCCGCAAGCTGGACCTGGGCGAGAACGGTGGCCGCATCGTGTTCGAGTCCAAGCCGAACATCGACCCGATGGCGGTGATCCAGCTGATCCAGAAACAACCGAACCTCTACGCCATGGAAGGGCCCGACAAGCTGCGCATCAAGCACCCGCTGCCGTTGCCGGAAGACCGCTTCAATGCGGCCCGCGCCCTTCTGACCACCCTCGCCCCGGGTTGATCGCCCCCCCCGAACACCCCGCACCGGTCCCCACCCGGTGCGGGCGGATGACCATGCTCCCTGACGCCGTACCCGCCCCCGACCTGCTGCACGCGCAGTCCTGCCTGATCGATGCGCTCTCGATGTCGCTGCAGATGCGCGACGCCTACACCCGCCACCACTGCGACCGCGTCGGCCTGCTCGCGCAGTGCCTGGCCGCGCACTGCGACCTGGGTCAGGAGGCCTGTGCACAGGTCGGCCTGGCCGCGCGCTTCCATGACATCGGCAAGATCGGCATTCCCGACGAGGTGCTGCTGGCCCCGCGCCGCCATACCGACGAGGAACGCGCGATCATGCGTGAGCATCCGGTGCGCGGCGAACACATCTTCCTGGCGACCGGTCGCAGTGACGCCGCGCCGGTCGCGCAGCTGATCCGTGCCCATCACGAGGCGTTCGATGGGAGCGGCTATCCCGACGGGCTACGCGGTGAAACCATTCCCCTGGGCGCGCGCATCGTCACTATCGTCGATGCCTACGATGCGATGACCAGCGTACGCCCGTATCGCGACGCAATGGAGCACGAAACCGCCTTGCGGATCATCGAAGCGCAGTCCGGCGGGCTGGTGGACCCCTACGTGCTGCAGCGCTTCCATCGCATGCTGGCGCGGGAACCTGCGCTGGCGTAGCTGCCCGCCGCCGGGCATGAACTGACGCGCCCGCCGACGCACCTGTAGAGTCGACCGTTGGTCGACTGCTCTTCGTCCAGACCGCGAAAATCCCGCGCTGCGCGCGATAGTCGACCAGCCGTCGACTCTACCAATCCGGCGCCACCGGGTCGGTAAACAAAAGGCCCGGCATTCGCCGGGCCTTTCGCATCACGCAGTCACGGGTAATCGATTACCAGATCACCACGCGCTTGTCGTCGGCACGCACCATCGCGTCGCCGGCCTTGCACTGGAATGCAGCGGCATAGGACGGCATGTTCGACGGTGCACCGTTGGCACGGAAGTTGGCCGGCGCATGCGGATCGGTGTTGAGGCGGACACGCAGCTCACCATCGGTGAAATTGCGGCGCCACACCGTGGCCCAGTTCATGAAGAAGCGCTGGTCCTGGCTGTGGCCATCGACCTCGACATTCGCCTTCGGATCTTCCTTCAGCGCCATCTGCAGCGCGTCATAGGCCACGGTCAGGCCGCCCAGGTCGCCGATGTTCTCGCCCAGGGTCAGCTTGCCCTTCACGTTCATCCCCGGCACCGCTTCATAGCCGTCGAACTGCGCGACCAGCTGGTCGGTACGCTCGGTGAAGGCCTTGCGGTCGGCGTCGGTCCACCAGTTGTCGAAGTTGCCGTTGGCGGCGAACTGGCTGCCCGAGTCGTCGTAGCCGTGCATCATTTCGTGGCCGATGACCGCACCGATGCCGCCGTAGTTCAGCGCCGGATCCGCCTTGGCGTCGAAGAACGGCGCCTGCAGGATCGCTGCCGGGAACACGATCTCGTTCTTGGTGGCGTTGTAGTACGCGTTGACGGTCTGCGGGGTCATGCCCCATTCGGTCTTGTCCACCGGCTTGCCGATCTTGTCCAGCATGTACCGGTAGTTGAACGCACGCGCCGCCTGCATGTTGCCCAGGTAGCTGTCGCCGTTGGTCTGCAGGCCCGACCAGTCACGCCACTTGTCCGGGTAGCCGATCTTCGGGGTGAAGCTGGCCCACTTCTCCAGTGCCTTCTTCCTGGTTTCTTCGCCCATCCACGGCAGTTGTTCCAGGCGCGCCTTCAGCGCCTGCGACAGGTTTTCCACCAGGTGCTGCATGGCCACCTTCGACTCGGCCGGGAACACGGCGTCGACGTACAGCTGGCCCAGAGCCTCACCCATGCCACCGTTGACCGACTCCAGCACGCGCTTCCAGCGCGGCTGCATTTCCTTCTGGCCACGCAGGGTGGTGCCGTAGAAATCGAAGTTGGCCTTCTCGAACTGGCTGCTCAGGTACGGCGAGGCATCGTCGATGGTGTGGAAGCGCAGGTAGGCCTGCCAGGTGCTGGCCGGCACATCGGCGAGCATCTTGTCCATTTCACCGAAGAAGCCCGGCTGCGCCAGCGAGAACTTCTGTGCGGCCGGCACCTTCAGGGTGTCGAACAGCGCGGTCCAGCTGAAGTTCGGGGTCAGCTTGTCGGCATCTGCGGCGCTGAGCGGGTTGTAGCGCTTGGCCGGGTCACGCATTTCGATGCGCGACATCGAGGCCTTGGCCAGGCGGGTTTCGAAGGCCATCACGGCCTTGGCCTGCTCGGCGGCCTGCGCCGCGTCCACACCGGACAGGGTCAGCACCTGTGCGATGTAGGCCACGTAGGCGTCGCGGATCTTGGCCTGCGCATCGTCGAAGTAGTAGCCCTTCTCCGGCAGGCCCAGGCCGCCCTGGCCGACGTAGGCGATGACGTTGGCCGAATCCTTGTAGTCGGCATTGGCGAACAGCGAGAACAACACGCCCTTGCCTTCGGCCTGGCTGTCGCGCAGGTACCGGGTGATGGCGGCGGTGTCGTTAAGCGCGGTGATCTTGTCCAGCTGCGGCTGCAGCGGCGCCAGGCCGGCGGCTTCGATCTTCGCTTCGTCGTTGCCGGTCTTCCAGATGTCACCGATCTTGGCTTCCACCGAGCCGGCCTTGGCCTGGCTGGCGGCGGCCTGCTGCACCAGCGCGTGCTGCACTTCCAGCGAGCGCTCGCGCAGGATCTCGAAGCTGCCCCAGGTGGTCTGGTCGCCCGGCACCGGGTTGGCCTTCAGCCACTTGCTGTTGACGAAGCCATTGAGGTCGGTACAGGCGGAGATGGACGGATCGAGATCAGCGCTGTTGAGCGAGATCAGCGGCGTCTTGATCTGCGACAGGTCGAAGGCTGGCTTGGCGTCGGCGCTGGCCGCCGGTGCGGCGTCATTCTTGCCACAGGCCGCCAGCGAAGCAGCGATGGCGATGGTCAGGCCCAGCGGGACCAGGTTGCGGACGTTCATGAGGCTCTCCTGCGGGTAATTTCACAGGGTAGCCGGGGGCGTGAAGTTGGGGACCGGCCAAAGGTCACAGAGCGTCCTTCTGTAGAGTCGAGCCATGCTCGACTGCTCTCCGTTCCGGGTTCATGCTTCGTGCGGCAATAGCCCAAAGCAGCCGAGCGTGGGCTCGGCTCTACAAAAGCGAAGGCCGGCTTGCGCCGGCCTTCTGCTTCTTATTTCGCCTTGCCCTGGTTGGCCACGGCTTCGGCGGCCTTGCGCGCCGCTTCCGGGTCGCCCAGGTAGCGGAACGACTGCACGGTCAGGTCATCGTTCAGTTCGAACAGCAGCGGGATGCCGGTCGGGATGTTCAGCTCGAGGATTTCCTCGCGCGAGACATTGTTGAGGTACTTGTACAGCGCGCGCAGCGAGTTGCCGTGGGCGGTGACCAGCACGGTCTTGCCGTCCTTCAGCTGCGGGGCGATGGCGTCGTGCCAGTACGGCAGCACGCGATCCAGAGTGGTGGCCAGCGATTCGGTGCCCGGCAGCGCGTTGCGGTCCAGGCCGGCGTAGCGGCGGTCATGGATCGGGTGGCCCGGATCTTCCAGCTCCATCGGCGGCGGCGGGATGTCGTACGAACGGCGCCACACCTTGACCTGCTCCTCGCCGTGCTTGGCCGCGGTCTCGGCCTTGTCCAGGCCCTGCAGGCCGCCGTAGTGGCGCTCATTGAGGCGCCAGGACTTGTTCACCGGCAGCCAGTCCTGCTCCAGCTCGGCCAGCGCACCCTGCAGGGTGTGGATGGCGCGCTTGAGCACCGAGGTGTGCGCAACGTCGAACTGCAGGCCTTCCTCGCGCATCAGGCGACCGGCGGCGGCCGCTTCGCGACGCCCCTGCTCGGTCAGGTCAACATCGACCCAGCCGGTGAAGCGGTTGTCCAGGTTCCACTGGCTCTGGCCATGGCGCAACAGTACGAGTCTACGGGTCACTGCAGGGTCTCCAACGCGAGGATAGGCAGGCCGCCATTGTAGCCCGGCCGCCGCTCACCGGGCCGTGGCGCCGCCCGTGCGATGCTGTGACCCATGAATACGGTGATCGATCCCGGGCGCTGGGAAGGCAGCGTCGCTGCCGCCCGTGCGCAGCAGCTGCAACTGGCGGGCCGCGTGGAGCGCCAGGACCGCCTGCCACGCAACGTGCGCTGGCTGGCCGGGATGGATGTCGGCTTCGAAGACAACGGCGCCATCACCCGCGCCGCGGCGGTACTGCTGGACGCGGAAACGCTGAAGCCCATGGCGCAGGAGATGGCGCGCATCCCCACGGTGATGCCCTACATCCCCGGCCTGCTCAGCTTCCGCGAACTGCCGGCATTGCTGGCCGCACTGGCACTGCTGCCACGAACGCCGGACCTGGTGTTCGTCGATGGCCACGGCATCAGCCATCCGCGCCGGCTTGGCGTCGCCGCGCATCTTGGCGTGGTCACCGATCTGCCGAGCATCGGCGTGGCGAAATCGAAACTGGTGGGAAGGTTCGTCGAACCGGGCGCCGAAGCTGGTGCGCATACACCGCTGCTGGATGGCGACGAGCAACTGGGCTGGGTGCTGCGCAGCAAGGTGCGCTGCAAGCCGCTGTTCGTGGCCGGTGGCCATCGGGTCAGTGCCGACACCGCGCTGGGCTGGGTGCAGCACACCCTGCGTGGCTATCGGCTTCCGGAGCCAACCCGGCTGGCGGATCGGCTGGCCTCGCGGCGGGACGAATGACCGCACCGGGCATTCCCCGGTGCGGCCTTCATTTTCATTCAACGATGCACGTGGCCACGATGGCCCTGCGCGTCCTCGCCATGGTCGTGGCCCTCGTGGCCCTCGTGTCCGCCGCCCTTGGCCGGCGTCGGCTCGCCACAGGCTTCGCCACAATGGTCCGCTTCAATCTGCAGTGTGACGTGCTCGATACCGAAGTCATCATGCAGGCGACCGCCCAGCTCGCGGCGCAACGCATCGGCGTCGGTGCCGTCGCGCATCACAATGTGCGCGGTCAGCGCCGGCGTGCTGGAAGCCAGCGCCCACACGTGCAGGTCATGCACGTCCAGGACTGCGGCGTGGCCGGCCAGGCTGTCGCGCACCCTGGCCACATCCATGCCCTTGGGCACGCCTTCCAGCAGCACGTTGATCGCCTCGCGCATCAGCACGTAGGTGCGCGGCAGCACCCACAGGCCGATCAGCACGGCCAGGATCGGGTCGATCGGTTTCCATCCGGTCCACTTGATCAACAATGCGCCCGCAATCACTGCCACCGAGCCGAGCATGTCGGCCCACACTTCCAGGTAGGCGCCCTTCACGTTGAGGCTCTCGCCACTGCCCGCCTGCAGCAGGCGCATCGAGATCAGGTTGATGACCAGGCCCGCAGCCGCGATCACCAGCATGCCGGAGGAGGCGATCTCCTGCGGCTGGCGGAAGCGGCCGATCGCCTCCCACAGGATGTAGGCGGCGACCACGAACAGCATGGCACCGTTGATCATCGCGCCCAACGCTTCCAGCCGTGCATAGCCGTAGGTGCGGCGCGCATCCGGCGGGCGCCGGCTCAGCCGTACCGCAACCAGCGCGATCATCAGCGCCAGCGCGTCGGTGGCCATGTGCGCGGCGTCGGACAACAGCGCCAGGCTGTTGGTCCAGAACGCGCCCGCCACCTCGACGACGAGGAAGGTGGAGGTCAGGCCGAGCGCCCACCACAAGGGCTTCTCGTGGCGGATCTGGGACGGCAGGTGATCGTGGTCGTGGCCCATGGCAACAGCTCCTTTGCGATGCGGTGCAGGCTACGCGGTGCCGGCGGAGGAGACTATTACGATGTTTATAACATTGCAGGCCACACGAGCCCTCGCCGGCCTGCCGTCAGAAGCCGAAGCGCAGGCTGGCCCAGTATGCGCGGCCCGGCTCGTTGTAGGTCGCCGCCCCGGCATCGCTGCTGTTGGCCTCGCGGAACAGGCGCTTGTCGGCCAGATTGTTCACTCCAAAACCGAAGCTGACCGTCTCGGTCACCTTGTAGCGCGCGCTCACGCCCCAGATGTTGTACGCGCCACGATCCTGCAGCGCGATCGATGCATCACAGCTGCCAGTGCAGCGCGGGTCGTTGTTGATGTTGGTCGTGGCCGGTTCCTGCTTGCCGTAGAAGGTGCCGGTCAGCAGCATGGACAGCCTGTCGGTGGCCTGCCAGTCCAGCATGGTGTTGATCGTGTACTTCGGAATCACCGACAGCGGCTGGTGCGTGGTCTTGTTCTCGTTTTCCACCATGTAGGTGAAGTTGTTGCTCCACTTCAGGCGGTCGCCCTGCTCGCCCAGCAGCGGAATGACCAGGTTGCCTTCCAGCCCCTGCACGATCGCCTTCGGCGCGTTCTCCCAGCGGAAGATGCGGCCCTTGGTGTCGGCGGTCAGCCCGATCTGGGTGTAACCGGCCTGGATCTTGTCCTTGTAATCGTTGTGGAAGTAGGTCAACGACGCCTGCCAGCCGCTCTGCGGTGCCCACTCGATGCCCAGTTCCTTGTTCAGGCTGGTTTCCGCCTTCAGGTCTGCGTTGCCGCGCATGTAGCAACCAGCGCCCAGGCTCGGCAGCGCATTGGGGCAGCCGTTGCCGCGGGTGTAGTAGAGATAGTCCGGATTCGACTGGTACAGGTTCGGCGCCTTGAACGCGCGGGCAATGCCGCCCTTCACCACCCAGTCGCTGTTGATGCGGAACTGCGCATTGAGGCTGGGGCTGGTGTTGTTGCCGAACTGGCTGTGGTGGTCGAAGCGCAGGCCCGGGGTAACGATCCAGCGCTCGCCCAGGTAGATGTTGTCTTCCACGAACGCCGCCGTGGTCTGCGCGTCGGCCTTGCCCCGCGCACGGTCGGCCGACAACCCTGGAATACCGCCGCCGCTGCTGCTGGACTGGCTCATCGAATACGGATCGGTCAGGCGGCTGTCCAGGTATTCAAAGCCGAGCGTCCAGATGTTCTCTGCGCCGCCCAGCGCGGTCGGGAAGCTCACTTCGCCATCCAGCTGGTAGTTGCGCAGGCGAGAGGTCGACCAGTCGGTGCCGTTGAAGCTGCCTTCCGGGCCACCGGCCAGGCCTTCATTGATGCGCGAGTTGTTGACCGCCTCGACTGCGGCCGTCACCCGCGAAGTGACATCACCCCAACGGCCGCGGTGGGTGACCGCACCGGTGTTGCGGTACATGCGGTTGGTCTCCGCTTCGCCCTCGGCCAGTGCCGCCAGATCGACGCCGGTCGAGGTACCGGTGGTGCTGACGGCGCGGTCGCCGGCGTAGATGTTGCCCTGGCGGCTGGTGCCGGCTTCGAACTCCACCACCTGGTTGGCGGTCACGTCCCAGCGCAGCAGCGCGTTGACGTCGCGGTTCTTGACACCCTCGCGGCCGGCTGGCGGCACCGCGTTCGGATTCGTCGCGTACCGGCGATTGAGGTCCAGCGAATCGGCGTCGGTCCTGTTGAGATTGCCGTACATGCGGAACGACAGGGTATCGGTCATCGGCCCGCTGAGCTGCAGGCCGACGCGCTCGCTGCCCCCTTCGGCACTGTGCTCGGGCACCAACCCAAACAGGTCGACCGCACCGGTCAGATCGCCGGTCGGGTGCTTGGTGATGATGTTGACCACGCCGCCGGAAGCACCGGAGCCGTAGCGTGCCGCCGCCGGGCCGCGCAGCACTTCGATGCGCTCGATCATTTCCGCCGGCACCCAGTTGGTATCGCCGCGGGTATTGCGCTCGCCGCTGCGCCCCATGCGCACGGCATCACGGGCACCGACGCGCTTGCCGTCGACCAGGATAAGGGTGTTTTCCGGGCCCATGCCACGCAGGTCGATCTGGCGGTTGTTGCCGTACTGGCCCGAGGCGCTGTTGCCGGTCAGGTTGACGCCCGGCATGGTGCGCAGCAGTTCGGCGATGTCGTTGGCCGGCGGGCGCCTGGCGATGTCCTCGGCGGTGATGGTCGAGGTACCCAGCGCCTGGCGCGCGATCTGCGAGGCGGTGACGTGCACCGTGTCGATATCGGTGGCGTCGGTCTCGGCCCGGGCGGCCAGGGCGCTGCCCGCCAGCAGGGCGGCAACGGCAAGCGCCAGCGGGCGCGGCGAGAGGACAACGGCAGGAGACATGATCTGGACCTTCTGGCAGGGCTACGGGGCCTCTGGCAAAGGGCTTGAGGCAACGACAAGGGGGAGGCGGAGCGTCGCTGCAGTCGCCTGCGGCCCGATCCGTGCGTACATTCTCCCATAAACGCGAGTGATTCTCAAATGCGTTCACTCATTGCCGCAGTGGCGCCGATGTGCTTTGCGCACCGTGCAAGGCTGCACCGCGCGTAAACTGGCCGGCTAACCCGCCATCAACCGCACGCCGCCACGGCCGATACCCGTGGTTTGTCGTACGCAGTCAGAGATCGACGTGGAAACACCGCAACTGGACGATGCCAGCCAGCCGCTGGCCGAAGCCTGGCAGCACTGCCTGCAACAGGCTGGCCCTGCCGCCACCGCGCTGCTCAAGGCCGCTGCCACCGATGCCCCAGCCGTGCTGGCACAGCGCTTTTACGAAGTGCTGCTGCAGGACGGGCGTGCACGCCGCTTCCTGTCCCACGACCAGGTCAAGCAGCGCCTGCAGCCGGCCATGCAGCGCTGGCTGGTGCAACTGCTGACCACTGATCGCGACAGGATCGCCAGTGCCGTGGCCTCGCAACGGGTGATCGGCGATGTGCATGCCCGGGTCGGCATTCCGGTCGACCTGGTCACCCGCGGCGCGCGCGTGCTCAAGCACGAGCTGTTCGTGCGCCTGCGCGACGACGCACCCGACAGTGCCACCGCGTTCGCCGCCATCGACTGCCTCAGCGCGATCATGGACATCGCCATGGAAGGCATGACCCTGGCCTACACCCATGCGCGCGAACGATCCACCCGTGCCGATGCGGCCTACCGGTTGTTCTCGCTGGTGCAGAACGTCAGCACCGAGCGCGAGCGCCAGCGCGCCCTGCTGCTGGACTGGGAAAACGCACTGCTGTACGCACTGGCCGGCCACGTGCAGGCCGGCGAAAGCGCCAGCCTGGCGACCTCGGAATTCGGCCTGTGGTTCACCCACAAGGGCATCCCCAGCTTCGGCGAGAGCAGCGAAACCCAGCAGGTCGGCCAGCTGATGGCCCGCATCGACGGGAACCTGCAACAGGCAAGCAACGATGTCCCGGCGCAGCGGCTGGCGGTGCTGCCGGCCATCCGCGAGGATCTGGCCGCCATCCGCACCCTGATGACCCTGCTGTTCGAGCGCATCGGCGAACTGGATGCCGGCAGCGATGCGCTGACCAACCTGCTCAACCGCCGCTTCCTGCCGACCGTGCTGCGCCGGGAAATCGAGCTGGCCACGCGCAACGGCACGCCGTTCTCGCTGCTGCTGCTCGACCTGGATCACTTCAAGGCGATCAACGACGGCCACGGCCACGATGCCGGCGACCGCGCGTTGCAGCACGTGGCCGGCCTGCTCGGCCAACTCACGCGGGGCAGCGACTACCTGTTCCGCTATGGCGGCGAAGAATTCGTGGTGGTGCTGGTGGCCGCCAGCGAGTCACAGGCCTCGGTGATCGCCGAGAGCCTGCGCCGGCAGATCGCGCAGTCGCCAGTGGCATTGGCCAACGGCCAGGTTCTGTCGCTGACTGCCAGCATCGGCGTGGCCGGCCATGATGGCCACCCGGACTACGAACGGTTGATGGCACGTGCCGACGCGGCGATGTACGAGGCCAAGAGCAGCGGCCGCAACCGCGTGGTGGTGGCCAGCGCGGACCTGCAGGAAGCCCCGGGGCGGCGTGCACTGCAGCGATGACGACAGGACAGGTAGAGTCGACCGCTGGTCGACTATCGCGCGCAGCGCGGGATTTTTCGCACGCGGGGCGAAGAGCAGTCGACTGACAGTCGACTCTACCGACAGTCGACTCTACCGGTTCGCGCGCCAGCCGATGCGTTGAACGCCACCACCCGCCATGCTGCCCACCACAGCAGCGCCAGCAGCGCGATGCCGGCGCCCAACAGGCACACTGCTGGCCAGCCATGCCGGGCCTGCACCCAGGGTCCCGCAGCCGCACCCGCCCCGCTGCCAACTGCATAGAACAACATGTACAACGCCACCAGGCGCCCATGCTGCCCTTCCGGCGCACGCAGCAGCAGCGCCTGGTTCGATACGTGCAGTGCCTGCCCACCGAGGTCGAGCACGATCACGCCCAGCAGCAGCATCGACAGCGACTGCGGCAGGCCCAGCAGCGGCCACCACGCGGCCAGCATCAGCAGCAACGCGCCAAGACTGACCCGACCGGCGAAACCGCGGTCCATCCAGTGCCCGACCCGCGCTGCCATCAAGGCGCCCACTACGCCGGCCAGGCCCAGTCCGCCGATGGCCGCGGTGGACCACTGCAACGGAGGCGCCGACAACGGCAGCGGCACCGCCGCCCAGAACACGTTGAGGCCAGCAAACAGCAGCAATGCCAGCGGCCCACGCTCGCGCAGCGCGCGGTCCCGGCGCAGCATGCCCAGCATCGAACCCAGCAGTTCGCGCCAGCGCGGTGGTACCGCCGGCATCGGCACCGCCGGCAGGCGCCGCCACAGCAGCACGGCCAGGGCCGCCATCAGCGCTGCCGACAGCAGATAGACTGCCCGCCAGCCGACGGTGGCCGCGACCGTGCCCGATACAACGCGCGCCAGCAACAGGCCGATGAACACGCCGCCCTGCACCACGCCCACCGCGCGCCCGCGCCGCTCGGGCGGCGCAAGCGTGGCGGTATAGGCGATCAAGCCCTGAGTGAGCGCGGTGCCCAGCAAGCCTGCCAGCAGCATGCCAGACAACAGCCAACCGGCCGTGCGTGCCGCTGCCAGCCACAGCAGGGCCGCCACCAGTGCCGCCAACTGCAGCCGCAGCAGGCGCCGCCGGTCACCGCGATCGGCCAGCGGCAGCAACCCGAGCAATGCAAGCACGCTGCCGGCCTGGGTTGCCGCCAACACTGCGCCCGCCACGGCACGGTCCAGTGCGAAGGCCTGTGCCAGCCGATCCAGCAGCGGTTGCGCGTAATAGACGTTGGCCACGCTGGCGCCGGCCGCGACCGCGAGCAGGGTCAGCAATGGGCGGGACATCGATGCGCTCATGATGTAGTTGCAATTTGAAACTTGATGCAGGCTATCGCCATTGGTTTTAAACTGCAACCACATTCGGAGGCCCCAGCATGCACGCCAACAGTCCCTGCCCCGTTGCCCGCAGCGCCGACCTGCTCGGTGACCGCTGGGCATTGCTGGTGATCCGCGATGCCTTCGACGGCGTCAGCCGCTTCGGCGACTTCCAGCGCAGCCTCGGCGCGGCGCGCAACATCCTCAGCGATCGCCTGCGCAGGCTGGTCGAGGCCGGCATCCTGCAACTGCAACCGGCCTCCGATGGCTCGGCCTACCAGGAATACGTGCTCACCCACGCCGGCCAGGAACTGTTCCCGCTGCTGGTCGCGCTGCGCCAGTGGGGAGAACGCCATCGCTTCGGGGCGGGCGAAGCCCACTCGCAGCTGATCGAATCGGCGACGCGGCGGCCGCTGCCGTACATGCAGCCGCGCGGGCGCGACGGTCAGCCCCTGCAGGCCGCCGCCACGCGTGTGCGCAAACTCAAGATCGACGGGCGCGGCGCCTGACCCGCCCATTCGCGCACACCGCGATGCGGCGGCGCCGGTTAGCATCGGGTCTTTCCGCCGCTGGATGCCGCCGATGCCGCGCTTTCGCCCTTCCCTGCTGACCGCCCTGCTGCTGCCGCTGCTGGCCTGCGCGACAGCCACGCAGGCGCGCGAGGTCGCCGCGCCCGCCGACCACGTGCAGGCCGATGGCCCGTATGTGTTCCGCCAGGGCGACCAGCTGCAGGCCCAATGGATCTGCGCCGACAAGGTCGAATCGCGCACGCTGGCCACGCAGACCGCAGGCACCGACATCGCCCCACGCTGCGGCTACGAGCACACCGTGCATGTGGCCGCGCCGAATGCGCCTTCGATTTCCGTACTGCCGGCCACGCCGCGCATCGTCGCGCTGTCCGACATCCATGGCCAGTACGGGCTGCTGGTGCGCCTGCTGCGCGCCCACCAGGTCATCGACGCCCAGGACCGCTGGGCACTGGGCAAGGACACGCTGGTCGTCGCCGGCGATGTGTTCGACCGCGGCCCGCAGGTCACCGAAGCCTTCTGGCTGCTGTATGGCCTGCAGCAGCAGGCCGCTGCCGCCGGCGGTGCGGTGCACTTCGTGCTCGGCAACCACGAGACCATGGTGCTGTACGACGACCTGCGCTACGTCAACCCGAAGTACCTGCGCAGCGCCCAGCTGCTGGGCCGCAGCTACCCGCAGCTGTACGGCAAGGACTCGGTGATCGGCCAGTGGCTGCGCACCCGCCCGGTGCTGCTGAAGATCGGCGACACCCTGTTCCTGCACGGCGGCATCTCACCCGAAGCGGTGCAGCTGGCGCTGGACCCGGCGCGCACCAACGCGGCCTACCAGGCCTCGCTGGGGCTGCCCAAGGCCGAAGTGAAGGCCGACCCGGCCACGGCACCGCTGTATGACGGCAAGACCAGCCCGATCTGGTACCGCGGCTATTTCGATGGCCGCCTCGACTCCGCAGGGGTACAGGCCGTGCTCGACCGCCTGCAGCTCACCCGCATCGTGGTCGGCCACACCTCGATGCCGCACGTCAGCAGCTTCCACGGCGACCGCGTGATCGCCATCGACAGCAGCATCAAGAACGGCGAGAACGGCGAACTGCTGTTCATCGAGAATGGCAGGCTCAGCCGTGGCCTGCTGGATGGCTCCCGGGTGCCGCTGGCGCTGGGCGAGCCGGGGCTGCAGGACTGAATGGAGGGACAGCGTGACGGCGCCGGGAGGTGCCGGCGCGCTCCACCTTCATCCGGTTTGCGGCTACCCTTCGGCAGCCGAGAGGCCCATCCCGTCCAGCCGGTGGGCCTGACCGTAACAGGAGCCCCCGCGCATGCGCGTTCTGATTGCTGAAGACGACCCGGACATCGCCTCGGGCCTGTGCGCCTCGCTGCGCCGGCAGGGGCACGTGGTCGACCACGTCGACAACGGTGCGCACGCCGATGCAGCACTGGGCTCGACCCAGTACGCACTGCTGGTGCTGGACCTGGGGCTGCCGCAACTGGATGGCCGCGACGTGCTGCAACGACTGCGCCAGCGCGGCGATGGCCTGGCGGTGCTGGTGGTGACCGCGCGTGACGGCCTGGCCGAGCGGGTGCGCGTGCTCGACCTCGGTGCCGACGACTACCTGGTCAAGCCGTTCGCACTGGACGAATTCGAAGCCCGCGTGCGTGCACAGCTGCGGCGGGTCACCAGCAATGGCAATCCGGACCTGCGCATCGGCCGCTTGCGCCTGGACCTGGCCGGGCACCGCGTATGGATCGACGACCAACCACTTGAACTGACCGCACGCGAGTTCGGCCTGTTGTCGGCACTGGCGGTGCGTGCAGAGCGCATCGTGTCACGCGCGCAGCTGGTGGAAGCGCTGTGCGACTGGGGCCAGGACCTGACCGACAACGGCCTGGACATCGCCCTGCACCGCCTGCGCCGCAAGCTGCAGCCCGGCGGCATGGGCATCCGCACCGTGCGCGGGCTGGGCTACATGCTGGAAGACGCGCAGGACGACAGCGCCCCGTGATCAGTGGACCGCCCAGCCTGCGCCGGCGCCTGCTTGCCTTCCTGGCGCTGCCGATGCTGGCCCTGCTCACTTTCAATACGATCCTGGCCTACTACGTTGCGCTGGACTACTCCAACCGCATCCACGACCGCAACCTCATCGACGATACGCACTCCTTCGCGCAGATGCTGAGCGGCATGCCAGTGACCAGCGAGCTGTCACCGCAGGCGCGCTTCCTGATCGAGTACGAGCCCGACGGCCATCGCTATTTCAACGTCGACAGCAGCCGCCAGGGGACACTCAGCGGCAATGCGGATTTCAGTGCCTACGCGCCTTCGCAGGAATGCACCGGCGTGGACCCCACCCTGTACGACGGCATTCTCAACGGCCAGCCGGTGCGCATGGCCACCGTCTGCACGCGTGCGATGAACGATCCGCAGGACCAGCTGGCGGTGACGGTGGCCGAAAGCATGGCCGAACGACGCCAGCGCGCGAGAGAGATCCTGATGATCATCATCCCGCTGATGACCATGCTGGCGCTGGGCACCGCCGCGCTGGTCTGGTTCGGGGTGACCCATGGCCTGCGCATCCTGACCCCGCTGAGGACCCGCCTGGCACAGCGCCGCGGCGAACTGGCGCCGATCTCCGACGCCGACGTGCCGGAGGAGATCCAGCCGCTGATCAGCACCATCGACGATCTGTTTGCCCGCCAGGCGGAAATGATCACCCTGCAGAACCGTTTCATCGCCGACGCTGCGCACCAGCTGCGCTCGCCGTTGGCCGGCATGGCCCTGCACGTGGACCAGGCATTGGCGCATGGCGACCCGGACACGGTGCGCGAGGCACTGCAGCACATCCGCCGGCTCAACCAGCGCACCGCGCGGGTCAGCACCCAGCTGCTGGCGCTGAGCCGGGCGCAGACCGTGCCCGATACCGTGGAGGCACTGGACCTGTGCGAACGGGTGCCACAGTGGGTCGGCATGCGCGTGCCCGAAGCGATCCGCGACGGCATCGACCTGGGCTACCTCGGCAGTCCCCACCCTCTGCGCGTGCTCGGCAACGGTGCCCAGCTGCAGGAAGCACTGGACAACCTGATCGACAACGCGCTGCGCTATGCCGGCCGCGATGCGACCGTCACGGTGGGCGTGCACGCGCTGGATGACAATGACGTCGAACTGTACGTGGAGGACAACGGCCCCGGCGTGCCCGAGGACGTGATGCCACGGCTGGGCGAGCGCTTCTTCCGCGCCCCCGGCACCACCGCCAGCGGCACCGGCCTGGGCCTGGCCATCGCCCACGAGGCGGTGGAGCACTTCGGCGGGCGCCTGAGCTTCCTCAACCGCCCCGGCGGCGGGCTCAAGGTCGCCATCACACTGCCGCTGCTGAAGGGCCCCTGACCCGGATCGGGGCGCTGAAAGGCTGGCGAAAATCGCGGTTGCGATCCTGACCCTCCCCACTGCCGTCCCGGAGCCGCCAGGTGACCGAATCGCACGACTTCTTCCTCCCCGGTGGCCCGCAGGGCGTGCTGCTGGTCCACGGCCTGACCGGCACCCCGGCGGAAATGCGCATGCTGGGCAAGGGCCTGAACAACGCCGGCTTCACCGTACACGGCGTGCAGTTGCCCGGCCATTGCGGCACCGTGGATGACCTGCTGGCGACCACCTGGGAACAGTGGTACCAGGGCGTGGAAGATGCAGCGGCGAGCCTGCGTGGCAAGGTCGACCAGTTGTTCGTCGGAGGCCTGTCGATGGGCGCGGTACTGGCGCTGGCGCTGGCTGCTCGCCGCCCCGAATGGGTGTCCGGCGTCGGCGTGTATGGCGCCACCTTCCGCTACGACGGCTGGAACATTCCCGCCGTGGCCCGCCTGTCGTTCCTGCTGCCGTGGTTCAAGCGCTTCAACATCGGCCGCGACCGCATGTTCATGGAAGAACCGCCGTACGGCCTGCGTGACGAGCGCCTGCGTGCGCAGGTCAGTGCCGCCATGCTGTCCGGCGACAGCGCCGCGGCCGGCCTGCCGGGCAACCCCTGGCACGCGCTGGCCGAGATGCGCGCCCTGAGCAACTGGACCCGCCGCCACCTGCACCAGGTCACCGCACCGTGCCTGGTGATGCACGCCCGCGAAGACGACGTGGCCAGCATGGGCAACGCCGAACTGGTGATGTCGCGGGTCAGCGGCCCGAAGGAACTGGTGGTGCTGGAAAACAGCTACCACATGATCACCATCGATCGCGAACGCCGCGATGTGATCCGTCGCAGCGCGCGTTTCTTCACCGGGATCGGTGAACGCACGGGCGTGCTCAAGGCGGTGGCCTGAGATGGGGGCACTCGCCACCCTGCTGTGGCTGGCCAATGTGGTGCTCGATACCGGTGGCCAGCTCGCCTTCAAGGCCGCCGCCAGCGACCCGCAGGATGGCGAAGGACTGCAACGCTGGAAACACATGCTCAGCCGTCCCTGGCTGTGGATCGGCATCGCCTGCTACGTGCTTGAGTTCGTTGCCTGGATCGCGTTCCTGTCATTGGTACCGCTGTCCAAGGGCGTGCTGCTGGGCTCGATCAACATCGTTGCGTTGATGATCGCCGGCCGCATCCTGTTCCGCGAAAAGCTCACGCCATTGCGGGTGACCGGCATGCTGCTGGTCACGGCGGGCGTGGCGGTGGTGGGGGCCGGCTCATGAGGCGCCTGTATGTGATCGGCTTCCCGCTGCTGATGGCCTTCGACACGCTGGCCCAGCTGTGCTTCAAGTACGCCGGTGACGCCGCGCTGCCGGTCGAGGCCAACACCGCGTGGCTGCTGCGCGTGCTGTCGCAGCCGTGGGTATACGGCGCGGTGCTCGGCTACGTCGGCGCATTCTTCACCTGGATGAGCCTGCTGCGCCATGCGCCGATCGGCCCGGCGTTCGCGGCCTCGCACCTGGAGGTGATCAGTGTGCTGCTGCTGTCGGCCTGGCTGCTGAAAGAGCCGCTCACCCAGCACCACCTTGTCGGCGCGGTCCTGATCGTGGCTGGCATCGTCTGCCTCGGCCGCGCCGAAGCGGACGACCCGCACAGCCCGGCCGACAGCACCTCGTGAGCGGGCCGCGATGAGCCTGTTCGCGCGCGAACTGCCGCCGACCGCCGGCCTGCCGATGCAGGCCAGCGACTTCCTTCCCGGCGGCGGCGACCTGCGCGACATCCTGGCCACCCAGCTCGGTACACCGCCGCTGCAGTTGACCTGCTCCGGCACGCACGGACTGCTGATCGCGCTGCGTACGCTGCGCAAGCGCGCGCCAAAGCGCGATACCGTGATCCTGCCGGCCTACACCTGCCCGCTGGTGCCGATCGCGGTGCACAGCCTGGGCCTGCGCGTACAACTGTGCGATACCCGTCGTGGTCACTTCGACTTTGATCCGGCACAGCTCTCGCGCCTGGCCGACGCACGGACGCTGGCGATCCTGCCCACCCACCTCGGCGGGCGCATCGCCGATGTCGAGCGGGCCTGCGACATCGCCCGCGGCGCCGGCGCCTGGGTGATCGAAGATGCCGCACAGGCGCTGGGCGCACGGGTGGGCAACAGCAGTGTCGGCCTGCGTGGCGACATCGGATTCTTCAGCCTCGCTGCAGGGAAGGGACTGAGCCTGCACGAAGGCGGCCTGCTGGTCAGCCGCGATGACGAACTGCGCGCCGAACTGGCCGAGCATGCCGCCGAACACGTGCGCTTCAACCTGCGCTGGGAGCTGCTTCGCAGTGTGCAGCTGCTTGGTCTTGCCGCCTGCTATCGCCCCTCGCTGCTGTCGCTGGTGTACGGCAATCCGCTGCGCAGCGCACTGCAGCGTGGCGATCTGGAAGACGCGGTCGGAGACATTTTCCCGCTGGACATCCCGCAGCACCGGGTCAGCCAGTGGCGGCAGAACATCGGTGCCAACGCGGCGCGGCGGCTGCCTGCGTTCCTTCAGGCCGGGCGCCTGCGCGCATTGCAGCTGCGTGTGCAGCTGGCACAACTGCCGGCGGTGGAGGTGGTTGACGGCCTGGCCGGTACCGGCGGCACCTGGCCGATGCTGATGCTGCTGCTGCCCAGCCAGCGCGCGCGCGATGCCGCGCTGGACGACCTGTGGCCGCGCGGCCTCGGTGCCAGCCGCATGTTCATCCATGCCCTGCCCGACTACGCCTACCTGCGTGGCATCGTGCCGCAGGAGGACATGCCCAATGCACGTGACTTCGCCGCACGCATGCTGACCCTTGGTAACAGCGCCTGGCAGACCCGTGAAGAGACGGCCGAAATACTGCAGGTCCTGGCCCGCGCCTGACCTGCACATGCATGCGTGGCCTGCGCTACGCGCATTCATTCATGCACCTTCCTGAACGCTTTCCCAGCCCGTCAACAGAGCCTTTCAACAGGAAAGGAACGAGAAAGGCGGCCTGCCTACATTGAGCCTGCCCGGCAACGTGCCGGACGCCTTTCTCATCGACGGACCTGCCCATGCACTGGAGCATCCTGTGTGACTTCGACGGCACCATCAGCCTCGAAGATGTCATCGACGCGCTGCTGGAGAAGTACGGCCAGCCGGGCTGGCAGCAACTGGAAGACCAGTGGAAGTCGGGAAAGATCGGCTCGCGTGAATGCATGCAGGGCCAGGTGCGGCTGTTGAAGCTGGACCCGGCCACGCTGGATGCGCACCTGGACCAGGTGCAGATCGATCCGGGCTTCGCCGCCTTTGTCAGCCGCGCCGAACAGCTGGGCCTGCCGCTGCGCATCGTCAGCGACGGCCTGGACTATGCGATCCACCGCATCCTCGCCAACCACGGCCTGGCGCAGCTGCCGGTGGTGGCCAACCACCTGCGCTGGTGCGAAGACCATTGGGAACTGGAGTCGCCCTACCAGGCCGAAGGCTGCCGCAGCGGCACCTGCAAATGCACCTGCGCCGCGCAGGCACGTGCCAACGAAGCACCGCGCGTGCTGATGATCGGCGACGGCAGTTCGGATTTCTGCGTATCCGAAGACGCCGACTTCGTGTTCGCCAAGCGCCGCCTGATTGCCCATTGCACGAATGCCGGCATCGAGCATGCCGCCATCGACACCTTCCACGATGCAGTCGCACTGTTGCCGCGCCTGCTCGATGGCAGCCTGCTGCAGCCACGTCGCCTCGACGCCCGCCCGCAGCCCACCGCGCTGCCCCTGCTGCTGGCCACCGCCTGAGCACTCCCTTCCAGGCGCGCTCCCCTTTTACCCCTTTCGAACGTCCTTCACGGAACCGAACTGCATGAACATTTTTGACAAGAACGCCGACGCCGCTGTCTCCGATGCGCAGCTGCTGGCCGACGAAGCCCGCTACAGCTCCTTCGGCGATACCGTCCACTACGTCGACCCGCCGAAGATCTTCCAGCGCGGCGAAGGCAGCTACATGTTCGACGGTGCGGGCGTGCCCTACCTCGATCTGCAGATGTGGTACTCGGCCTGCAACTTCGGCTACAGCAACAAGCGCCTGAATGACGCGCTGAAGGACCAGATCGACACCCTGCCGCAGGTCGCCAGCCAATACCTGCATCCGACCCGCGTGCAGCTGGCCAAGACCATTGCCGTGGACATGCACGAAAAGTTCGGCCTCGACGGTCGCGTGCATTTCAATGTCGGTGGCGCGCAGGCCATTGAAGACTCGCTGAAGATCGTGCGCAACGCGCGCGGCGGCAAGAGCCTGATGTTCGCCTTCGAAGGCGGCTACCACGGCCGCACCCTGGGTGCCTCGTCGATCACCTCCAGCTACCGCTACCGCCGCCGCTACGGCCACTTCGGCGAGCGCGCGATGTTCATCCCGTTCCCGTACCCCTTCCGTCGCCCGAAGGGCATGACCCCGGACGAGTATTCCGACCACTGCGTGTGGCAGTTCGAGCGCCTGTTCGAAAGCGAATACAACGGCGTGTGGGACCCCAAGGTCGGCCAGGCCGAGTACGCCGCGTTCTACGTCGAGCCGATCCAGGGCACCGGCGGCTACGTCATTCCGCCGCGCAACTTCTTCACCGGCCTCAAGCGCGTGTTGGACAAGTACGGCATCCTGATGGTGGTCGATGAAATCCAGATGGGCTTCTGGCGTACCGGCAAGCTGTGGTCGATCGAGCATTTCGGCGTGACCCCGGACGTGCTGGTGTTCGGCAAGGCGCTGACCAACGGCCTGAACCCGCTGTCGGGCCTGTGGGCACGGGAAGAGCTGATCAACCCGACCGTGTTCCCGCCGGGTTCCACCCACTCCACCTTCAACTCCAACCCGCTGGGCACCCGCCTGGGCCTGGAAGTGTTGAAGCTGGGCAAGGAAATGGACTACGAGCGCACCGTACCGGAAAAGGGCGCGTACTTCCTCGACGGCCTGCGTGGCCTGCAGAAGCGCCACCCGGAAATCGGCGACGTCGACGGCCTGGGCCTGGCCCTGCGCGCCGAAATCTGCCAGGCCGACGGCTACACCCCGAACAAGGAACTGCTGGACCGCATGGTCGACATCGGCCTGGCCGGTGACCTCCTGCACGACGGCAAGCGCATGGGCCTCGTGCTCGACGTGGGTGGCTGGTACAAGAACGTGATCACCTTCGCGCCGTCGCTGGACATCAGCTACGAAGAGATCGACCTGGCGATCACCCTGCTCGACCAGGCGCTGACCAAGGCCAAGGGCTGAGGCTGGATGCGCTGCCGGTTCCCGTGCCGATGGAGATGACGTCACGCGCATCCAGCACCGCGCTGGAACCGGCCGCGCTGCTGGAGGGTTTCCTGGCCCACCCGCCGCTCGGATTCGAGGCAGGCCGCCTTCCCAGTGGCCTGCCGACCTTCCGTGCGCCGCTGGACCTGACCACCACGATGGACGACGCGCTGCGCAGCAGGCTGCTCGGTCTGCCGCTGTCGCGCCTGTGGCGGCCATGGATCACCTGGAAGACCCGTTTCGTCGGTGCCACCAGCACCGAGTACACCCCGCTGCCGGCGCACGTGGCGCCGGAGGCGCTGGCCGAGGACGTGACGCGTCACGCGATCGGTGATACCCGGCTGCTGGTGGTCAAGGACCTGGCCATCGATTCACCGCTGCTGGACGACGCGGCCAATGCGCACAGCGCGGCGTTCCTGCAGGCCTTGCTGGCGCGCGGCTTCGTTGAACTGGAAGGCATGCCGCTTGCCTGGGTGGCGATCGATTTCGATTCGCTCGATGGCTACCTCGGCCGCCTGTCGCCCTCGCGCCGCAAGAACATCCGGCGCAAGCTCCGTTCGCGTGATGACCTGCAGATCGACTGCATCGCCACCGGTGATCCCGCCTTGGCCGACCCACGGCTGCAGGCCGAGCTGTATGCGCTGTACCTGGGCGTGTATGCGCAGAGCGCGGTGCATTTCGACCAGCTCGACCTGACCTATTTCCAGTACCTGCTGGCCGACAGCCAGGGCCAGGGACGGATGTTCCTGTACCGCCACCAAGGGCAGCTGATCGGCTGGAACCTGTGCTACATCCACGCCGGAAAGCTGGTGGACAAGTACATCGGTCTGGCCTACCCGCAGTCACGCGAGCACAACCTGTACGCGGTCAGCTGGATGCACAACCTCGAGTATGCCCTGCAGCACGGCCTGAGCCACTACGTGGCCGGCTGGACCGACTCGCGGATCAAGGCCGAACTGGGCGCCCGCTTCACCTCCACCCGGCACGCGATCCACGCCCGTTCCCCGCTGCTGCGCACTGCCCTGCGCAAGCTGGCGCCGCATCTGCAGGGCGAACCTGATGGAGGCGGTTGAACGATGCCGTTGCGTTCTCCGTTGATCCTCGACCTGGACGGTGGCGTGCTGCCGCTGCCCCAGGCGCAGACCCTGGCCCTGCCGCAGTGGCACGACCCGCTGCGCTTCGCCTGCAGCACTGCCACCCTGCACCGTTTCGCCGCCGAAGTGCTGGCGCCGCTGCCCGCGCAGCTCGGCACCGTGATGCTGGGCAGTGGCGACTTCCATCACCTCAGCCTGCCGCTGTTGCGCCGCATGCGCACACAGGTGCCGTTCCAGTTGGTAGTGCTGGACAACCATCCGGACAACATGCGTTTTCCGTTCGGCATGCATTGTGGCTCATGGGTGAATGCCGCCAGCAAGCTGCCGCAGATCTCGCACATCCATGTGCTCGGCATTACCTCCAGCGACATCGGCCTCGGCCATGCCTGGGAGAACCACTGGCGCCCGCTGCTGGGCGGTCGCTTGACGTACTGGTGCATGGACGTGGATGTCAGCTGGGGCCATCGCCTCGGCATGGGCCACGCGTTCCGCCGCTTCGAGCACCCCGAAGCGCTGGTGGCCGCGTTCGCTGCCGAACAGGCCACGTCACCGCAGCCGGCCTACCTGTCGATCGACAAGGACGTGTTCGCCGAGGACGTCGCGCGCAGCAACTGGGACCAGGGCCGATTCCAGCTGGAAGACGCACTGGTGGTGATCGAGGCGCTGCGTGCCGGCGGCCTGGTCGGCAGTGACATCACCGGGGAAGTGTCGCTGGCCAACTACCAGAGTCGCTTCAAGCGCTGGTTGTCGTCGCTGGATGGCCAGCCCGACATCAGCGCCGACGATCTTCCTGCCTGGCAGGCGCGTCACCAGCAGGTGAATCGCGAACTGCTGGCGGCGATGGCCGCCGTACCGACGGCCTGCTGACCGCGTCGGTAATGCCGGCCGTTGGCCGGCGTGGCTTCGGTAGTGCCGGCCGCTGGCCGGCAACCTCGTTGTTCCCGGGCTCACAGGAATGCCGGCCAGCGGCCGGCACTACACTGGGCTCCTGCCCCCAAGAGCCGCCGCCATGCCCCAGACCGTCATCCCGCAACTGCGCATGCGCCACGCCGATACCACCCTGCCGTTCTACGTGCAGGGGCTGGGCTTCGTGGTCGACTGGGAACACCGCTTCGAAGCCGGTTTGCCGTTGTTCGCCCAGCTCACCCGCGATGGCCAGACGATCTTCCTCACCGAGCACAGCGGTGACTGCGAGGTCGGCGGCGCCGTGTACTTCATCGTCGACGACGTCGACAGCCTGTACCGCGCCTTCAGCGCCGCCAACGTGCCGATCGAGCAGCCACCGCATGACACCGACTGGGGCAGCCGCGAGATGCTGCTGCGCGACCCCGACGGCAACCGCCTGCGCTTTGCCACCCACCTGGACTGAACAACGCGGGCTTGAGGCGGATATACGAAACATATACGCTTCGTATATTCCCACTCCAGGACCGCCGATGGGCATCGTCAACATCGATGACACCCTGCACGACCAGTTGCGCCGTGCCTGCACTGTGTCCAGCCGTTCGATCAACGCCCAGGCCAACTTCTGGATCCGGGTCGGCATGCTGTGCGAGATGAACCCCACGCTGAGCTTCCAGGACATCGTCGCCAGCGAACTGCGGGCTGCCGGCGTGCAGCCGCCGCTGCTGGCACCGGGACAGGTCTGAGCAGATGGCGATCATCAAGCGCCCCGACGAGATCGCGCTGATGGCCGAATCCGGGCGCCTGCTGGCCCAGGTGTTCGCCGCACTCGACCAGCTGCCGCTGCAGGGCCGCAGCACGATGGAGATCAACGATTTCGTCGAACGCATGATCGTTGACGAGCTGCAGGCGCGGCCGGCCAGCAAGGGCCAGTACGGCTTCCCGTACGTGCTCAACGCCTCGATCGACAACGTGATCTGCCACGGCGTACCCAGCACCACCGACGTGCTGCGCAGCGGCCAGATCGTCAACCTCGACATCACCCTGGAGAAGAACGGCTACATCGCCGACTCCAGCACCACCTACCTGGTCGGTGAGGTCGACTACGCCGCGCGCCGGCTGGTGCAGACCGCTTACCAGGCGATGTGGAAAGGCATCGCTGCGGTGCGCCCCGGCGCGCACCTGGGCGACATCGGCCACGCCATCGCCCGCCACGCGCGCAGCCACGGCTACAGCGTGGTGAAGGAATACTGCGGCCACGGCATCGGCCAGGAAATGCACGAGGAACCGCAGATCCTGCACTACGGCCATCCCAACACCGGCAGGGTGCTGGAAGAAGGCATGGTGTTCACCATCGAGCCGATGCTCAACCAGGGCAAGCCGGCCATCCGCCAACAGCCGGACGAATGGCCGGTCTACACCCGCGACGGCAAACTGTCGGCGCAGTTCGAGCACACGGTGGCGGTAACCCGCACCGGTGTGCGCGTATTGACCCTGCGCCCCGGCGAAACGCCATTGTGCGCGGTGGATGCGGCCTAGAGCGGACGCAACAGAAGCAGCGTTGCCAGGCAGAACATGAAGATCGCGACGCCCCCATCCAGCACCCGCCAGGCGTCCGGCCTGCGGAACACCGGCTGCAACAGGCGCGCGCCATAGCCCAGCGTGCAGAACCAGGCCACGCTGGCCAGGCACGCCCCGGCGGCGAAGGCCCAGCGCAGGTCACCCGGGTAGCGCGTGGACAGACTGCCCAGCAGCACCACGGTATCCAGGTAGACGTGCGGATTGAGCAGGGTGAAGGCCAGGCAGGTCAGCAGCACCTGGCGCGCGCTGCCGCCCTGCGCCTCGGCCGCGGCCAGTGCACTGCCTCCGCGCCACGCGCGCAGCCCTGCCCGCAGGCCATACCACAGCAGGAACGCGGCGCCACCGAAGCGCAGCACCTGCAGCAGCAGCGGCCACTGCAGCACCAGCGCGCCCATGCCGCCGACGCCAGCCAGTATCAGCGCGATGTCCGCGCCGGCACAGGCAGCCACCACCGTTCCGACATGCCGACGCTGCAACCCTTGTCGCAGCACGAAGGCATTCTGTGCGCCGATGGCGATGATCAGGCCGGCACCCGCGAACAGGCCGGCGGCAATGGCGGCGATCCACATCAGGAAGGCCCAGGCAGCGAGGGGACGCGCAGGGTGCGGCCAATTGCCCTGTTTAGACAATCTGATTTTTCTTTATCCTGTGCAGGAAAACTGAAGAGGCGACGGCATGGACCTGGTACATCCGCAGCTGGCCGCATTCGCTGCGGTGCTGGAAGAAGGCAGCTTCGAGGCCGCGGCACGCCGCCTGTCGATCAGCCCGTCGGCACTGTCGCAGCGGGTCAAGGCGCTGGAAGACCGCCTCGGCCAGGTACTGGTGGTGCGCCAGGCACCCTGCCGACCGACCGCCGCGGGGGAAGCACTGCTGCGCCGGGTACGGCCGATGCAGGCACTGGAAGCCGAGGCGCTGGCCGAGCTGCTGCCCGAGCGTGGCAACGACGCTGCGCGTAAGCCCATCCCCCTGGCGGTCAACGACGACTCGCTTGACACCTGGTTCGTGCCGGCCATTGCCGACCTGCACCAGCGCCATGGCTACCTGTTCGACCTGCGCATGGACGACCAGGACCACACCCTGCAGCTGCTGCGCGATGGCAGCGTGCTCGGCGCAGTGACCGCCGAAAGCCAGCCGGTGAAGGGCTGCAACGTGCACCCGCTAGGCGCCATGCGCTACCACGCGATCGCTTCGCCCGGCTTCGCCCGCCAGTACTTCAACGATGGCATGCAGGCCGCGGCCCTGGCGCGCGCACCGATGCTGGTGTTCAACCGCAAGGATGAACTGCAATGGCGCTTCGTGCGGCGCCTGACCCGCGCGCGACTGCAGCCGCCGCTACACTACCTGCCCTCTTCCACCGGTTTCGTCGAAGCCGCCGCGTGCGGACTCGGTTGGGGCATGGCCCCGGAAACCCTGGTCGCGCCCGCCGTGCGCGCCGGCCGCGTGGTGGTACTGGAACCCCGCCGCTGGCTCGACGTGCCGCTGTACTGGCAGCATGCCGCCGTGCGCTCAAGCACGCTGCAGCACATCACCCAGGCGCTGCGCACGGCAGCCAGCGGCACCCTTCGTTGAGGACAATCCGATGACCGCAGACTCGGGCTTCACGCCGCGCGCACTACCGTTTGCGCACTTCTTTACCACTGGGACGGCATGGGCGTGATCGGCCGACGTACAAGGATGCACCGCGCGAAGGCCGCGCTGGCGCTGGTGCTGGCGACCTGCCTGCCAACCGCTGCGTCCGCGCAGAACAGCAACGACGCCCCCGCATTGGACTGGGAACAGGCACGGCAACGCCTGGAGCAGGTCTCCGATGCGCTGGCAGCCGCTGATGCAGCGGTACGCAACAAGCAGGACCTGCAGGACGCCACGCGCCTGCTGCGCCTGCCGGAGATCACCGGCGAAGTGCGCCGCCTGCAGTTCCAGAAGACCCTGACCCTGCCACTGGGTTCGCTGGCGCCCGTGGCTGAAGCCTTCGGAATCGATTCGCCGCTGTCGTTCACCGAGCGCGACTGGCGTACACGCCCGGTAGTGACCGCGGTGCTGCCGCTGTACACCGGCGGCGTGATCCCGGCCGCGCAACGTGCGGCCAGCGCCGCCCATGAGCAGGCCAACGCCGAGCGCGAGGCACAGCGCCAATCATTGACCGTGCAGCTGGCCCAGGCCTACTTCGGGCAGCGCCTGGCCGAGCAGGCGGTGGAAGTGCGCCGCGACGTACGCGACGGCCTCAACCGCCACCTGTCCGATGCAGAAAAGCTAGAGCGCGAGGGCTTCGCCACCCGCGCCCAGCGCCTGCAGGCTACCGTGGCCCGCGACAAGGCCGAGCGCGAATACCAGAAGACGGTGAACGATCTGGCTACGCTGAAGGCCGCGCTGGCCACGCTGCTGCGCAGTGGTGGCGAGGTGCAGCCGGTGTCGCCGCTGTTCGTGCAGCGCGTGCCGATGGAACCGGTGGCCAGCTTCGAGCGCACGGCGCAGGCGCGCCAGCCGCAGATCGCGCGCTTGCGCGCGATGGTGGCGCAGGCCGAACAGGGCGTGCGCGTGCAGCAGGCCAAGCTGAAGCCGCAGATCTTCGCCTTCGGCCAGTACGACTTCCGTCGCCGCGACGAGATGCTGACCGACCCGGACTGGGCGTTCGGCATCGGCCTGAAGTACACCTTCCTGTCGCCGAACTCGCGGCCGGCGCAGATCAGCGCCGCGCGTGCGCAGCAGGACCAGGCCGAAGCGGGCCTGCGCGAGGCCGAGAACCAGGTCGCACTGGGCGTGCGCAAGGCCTGGAACGAACTTGAGACCGCGCGCCAGCAGTTCGTGCTGCTCGACAGCAGCATCGCCCAGGCACAGGAAAACCTGCGCCTGCAGGAGCTGGCATTCCGCGAAGGCCAGGCCACCTCGCTGGATGTGATCGATGCGCGGCTCGGCCTGGGCGGCGCCCGTGTCGAGCGCGCACAGGCCGCCTACCAATACGACATTGCGCTGGCACAGTTGCTGGAGATCAGTGGACAGATGGACCGTTTCGAAGAATTCCGGCGGCGTGCGGACGAGGTGATCGACCATGAGTGACGTGCTGCACGACGATGCGACGACGCCCCCCGGCAAGCGACGGCTGGGACCGATCCTGCTGGTGGTCCTGTTGGTCGCGGTGGTGCTCGGCCTGTGGCTGGCCTGGCGCAGCCCGGCCGACCAGATCCAGGGCATGGCCGATGCGGATACGATCAACGTGGCCGCCAAGATCACCGCGCGCGTGGCCGAGCTGAAGGTGCGCGAGGGCGATCGCGTGCAGCCCGGGCAGGTGCTGTTCCTGCTCGACAGTCCCGAAGTGGCCGCCAAGGAACAGCAGGCGCACGGCGCATTGGCCGCTGCGCAGGCGGTGGCCGACAAGGCCGATGAAGGCGCGCGCAGCGAAGACATCCGCGCCGCCGAAGCGAACTGGAAGCGCGCCGAAGCCGGCGCGGCACTGGCCGAAGCCACCTACCGGCGCGTGCAGAACCTGTTCAACGAAGGGGTGATGACCCGGCAGAAGCGCGATGAAGCGCATGCCCAGGCCACCAGTTCGCGCGAACTGGCCCGCGCCGCCCGCGCGCAGTACGACATGGCACTGGCCGGCGCCCGAGAGCAGGACAAGCGCGCCGCGCAGGGCCAGGTGCAGCAGGCGCAGGGCGCGGTGGCCGAAGTCAACGCGGCGCGTGCCGAAGTGGAGGGACGCGCGCCGGTGGCGGGCGAGATCAACAAGCGCATGGCCGACCCGGGCGAGCTGGTGCCGGCCGGCTATCCGGTGTTCACCCTGGTCGACATCGACCGCATGTGGGTCGCCATGAACCTGCGCGAATCGCAGATGCAGGGCCTGAAGGTCGGCAGCAAGCTGCAGGGCAGCGTGCCGGCGCTCGGCCTGGACGGCGAATTCGAGGTCTACTTCATCAATCCGGCCGGTGACTATGCAACCTGGCGTACCACCCGCCAGTCGTCCGGCTATGACGTCCGCAGCTTCGAGGTGCGGGTGCGCCCGGTACGCCGCATCGAGGGCTTCCGCCCCGGCATGAGCGTGCTGTTCGCATGGCCCCAGCACTGAGCCCGGACCGCAACGGCTTCGCCGCTTCGTGGCGACGCGAGCTGCAGTCGCTGCGCGGCAACCGTGCCGACCTGCTGCTGGTCACCTTGCTGCCACTACTGATGCTGGTAGTGATGGCATGGATGTTCACGCCGTCGGTGATGCGCGACATCCCGATTGCTGTGGTTGACCTTGACCACAGCAGTGACAGCCGCCTGCTGCTGCGCATGCTCGACGCCAGTCCCGGCGTACGCGTCGCCAGCCAGCCAGCGGACATGGAAGACGCACGTTCGCAGCTGCGCAGCCTGGATGTATTCGCCATCGTGCTGGTGCCGCGCGACGTCACCCGCCAAGCGCTGCGCGGCCGCCAGGGCACGGTGTTCGCCTATTACAACGCCACCTACATGACCACCGGCCAGTCGGCGGCGCGCGACATCGGCGAGGCGGTTTCCGCATGGAATGCACGCCTGCTGCGCGAGCGCATTGGCCTGCAGGTCGGCCCGGGCAAGCTGCGTGCGGCGCCGATCGCTGTGCAGTCGGACATCCTCTACAACCCGGCACGCAGCTACGAGCTGTTCCTGCTGCCGCTGATCTTCCCGGCGGTGCTGTCACTGGTACTGGCACTTGCGGTGGCCGGCAGCCTCGGCCGCGAGATCCGCGATGGCACCCTGCCCGCCTGGCTGGGCCGCACGCCGTGGTCGGCGATTGCCGGCAAGGTCGCGCCGTACCTCCTGCTGTTCTCGCTGTATGGCGCGCTCGGTATCGGTTACCTGGCATGGCTGCGTGGCGACGGCGTGGCCGGCAGCGTACTTCTGCTGCTGCTCGCGCAGCCGTTGTTCTACCTGGCCACCGCCGCCTACGCGCTGTTCTTCGTCGGCGTCACCCGCGACATGGGCACCGCACTGTCCGCGGTGGGCCTCAGCATCGGCACCGCACTGGCGTTCTCCAGCGCCACGTTCCCGGTGCTGGACGGGCCGTTGTTCACCCGCATCTGGCATCAGCTGCTGCCATTGAGCGCCTACATCAAGCTGCAGACCCAACAGCAGTTCATCGGCTCGCCGCTGCAGGTTTCGGCATGGCCGCTGGCTACGCTGCTATTGATGACAGTGGTGGCCGGGGGCATCGGCGGGCTGCGCCTGATCGCCTTTGCGCGTACCCCAGAAGCCGCACAGCCGGCGGGGGGCGACGCATGAGCGTACTCTGGCGCAGCCTCCGGCAGACCCTGATGGCGGTCCTGTGCGACCGCTACGCGATCGTGGTGATGGTCGGCGCAGTGATCCTGTACTCGTTCTTCTATCCGGCCGCCTACCGGCACCAGGTGGCCAGCAACCTGCCGGTGCTGGTGGTGGACGAAGACCACAGCGCGACCAGCCGCGAGCTGCTGCGCAAGCTCGACGCACTGCGCGTTGCGCGCGTGGTCGGGCAACCGGCGGACGTCGACAGCGCACGCCGGCAGCTGGAAGCCGGCCAGGCCGAGGGGATCGTCGTGATCCCGGCCAATCTGGAGCGCGACATCCTGCGCGGCCATCCAGCCAAGCTGGTACTGCTTGGCAACGGCGCCTACCTGGGCCGCGCCAGCTGGGTGCTGGGCAGCGTAGCTGACGCGCTGGGTGCGTTCGGGCGTGATGCCGTGGTCGGCCAGGCCGCCTTCATGGGTGCACCGCAGGCCCCGCCGGTCACGCTTGTGCAGCGTCCGCTGTACAACACCCAGGAAGGCTATGGCAGCGCGATCGTGCCCGGGGTGGCCGAGCTGATCGTGCACCAGACGCTGTTGATGGGCATCGGCGTTCTGCTCGGCGGCCGCCGCCTCGCACTGGGCCGGCGCCTGCGCTTTGACCTGCCGACGCTGGCCGGCATGGCGTTGGGCTTCGGCCTGATCGGACTGTTCGGCCTGTTCTGGTACGCCGGTTTCACTGCCTGGGCGCAGGACTACCCGCGCGGCGGCAACCCGATAGGCCAGCTGCTGGGCGGCACCTTGTTCGTCGCCGTCACCGTGGCCTTCGGCCTGTTGGTCGGCAGCTTCTTCCGCACCCGCGAGCGCGCCTTCCAGTACATCGTCGCCACCTCGATCCCGCTGTTTTTCCTGGCCAACCTGTCGTGGCCGGCGGTGATGACGCCGCAACCGCTGGTCTGGCTGGCACAGCTGCTGCCCACCACCTCGGGCATCAACCTGATGGTGCGCCTGAACCAGATGGACGCCCGCCTGACCGACGTCAGCCACGAACTGATCACCCTCACCCTTCTGCTGCTGCTTTACGGCAGCCTCGCCGCCTGGCGCCTCCTGGCCCGAAACGGGGACGGAGGGGATTAAGTCGCAGGCAACCTGTTCAAGGGCCGCGGCATGGCCGCTTCGAGCCGACGCTCAGGGATCCGGGGCGTACCAGAACGGGATGCGGAACGCGCGACGCCGTCCGCCCCCGCGCTCTCCGCCTGTGGCATTCCACACCAGTTCCAGGTCATGGCGTCCGGGCGCGAGGCCGCGGGTAGGCAGGTACCCCACCAGGCCGCGCATATCCAGGTCGCGCCGCTCCATGGGCACGAAGCCATGCAGGTCGACCGGGGTGCCGTCCAGCTTGACCTGCCAGAGCCGGGAAAGGCACTCCACTGCGGCGTTGGCGGCCTGTTGCCCGGAGGCTTCATTGTGCGCGTCCGGAAGTGCGGTGCAATGCTGGCGCGCCAGCGGATTGTCGCGTTGCGGGCGATGCGGAATGAACACGCGAAGCTGCCCACCGCTGATCGTGTCCGACGGGATCATCGGGTACGGCAGCAGCTGGTCATGCGCCGAACGCATCGATTCGTAATGCGCACTCAGCATGCCGTGCTCAACCGCCGCTTCCGTGACGATCTGGTACCGGTTGAACAGCGAGAACTTCAACGACGCCATCACCTGCACGGCGGCCAGCAGCATCGCTACCAGCACCGCGAACAGGTAGGCCGCCATGAACGAGCGCGAGCGCAGGTTGCTCTGCATGGTCAGCTGCATGGTCTGCATCAGGCGCAACAGCGGAACCCGTTGCAGGGCCGCCAGCATGCCCTGCAGGAGTCGCTGCGGTCGCTCATGGGGCTGCCCGCGCGCCTGCCGCCGCGCCACGATCTTTTCCAGGATCCCGGGGGTAACAGCCAGCGTCAACAGTGCGGCCAGCACGCTGCACAGGGCGAGCATGGCGACATGATCGGCGCCACCTGACAGCGCGCCGATCACCATCGACACACCGAGCGTCAGGACGGCCAACACCAGCGTGCCCGCCAATGTCTGTACGGCAAGCAGGGTGGTCGAGAACAGCATCGTCGCCAGCCGGTCGGCCCGTTCGATGCTGCCATCGAGGCCTCCGTCCCGGGCCTGCAGGAAAGCGCGCGTGACCGCCCCCATTCTTGGCAGGCGCGCCCAGTCAATGCCATCGGGGAAATGCGACCGGAGGCCGATCAGCCCGATCCAGTAGCCGCGCACCGTGAGGTGGATGATCAAGGCGACTGCCAGCACATAGCACATGCCGACACTGATGCTGAAACCGAACCAGAGCATCTGGAAGTACATGCCTTCGGTGTGCAGGCTGCTGCGCGCCCAGGCGTCGAACAGATAGCCCGGCACGGCCAGCAGCGCGAACGCCAGCAGGCCCGAAATGAACAGCTCGAGTTCATCGGTGCGATCACGCACCCGTTGGGGATGGGCGGTCGCTTCCGCTATCGGGTCATGCCCGGCGAGCGGTGCCGGTTGGGGAGCTGGAGCCGATTCGTTCACTGGACGTTCATCCGTTGAGTCGGCGCAGTATAGGCATGACGCCAGATTCAGCGATACGGGTCCGGAACGACGAACGCCGGCGCGGGGCCGGCGTTCGAATACTGCGATGTGGAAGGGCCGAACAGGTGTGGCAGCGACCGATCAACGATAGACGCGTTCGCAGCGGCGCTCGACGACGCGGTCGCCGTTCTTCTGCTGGCTGTTGCCCTGGATCTGGCGACCAGCCGCACCACCGGCCACGGCGCCCGCCACGGTAGCGAGCTTCTTGCCGTTGCCGCCGCCCACCTGGTTGCCCAGCAGGCCGCCGATTACCGCGCCGGTTGCCGTACCGGCAATGCGGTTCGGATCGCGCGAGTTGCGCTGCACTTCCACGTTCTTGCAGACCACGCGGCTACCGTCGTTGAACCTGCGCCCCTCATCACGCGGGCCGTAAGTCTGCGCGCCGGCCACCGACGAGGCCGCCAGCAGGGTACCCAGCACAAGCAATCGGGTCGAGGTCTTCATGGCCATCTCCTGAGTTCCGGTACGGGGCCAGTGTCCCCCAGCTGTTGGCAACCGGAAGTGAAATGGGCGTGTCCCCAATCTCGCCGGCCATCGCGCGTTCAGGGAAAAAATCCGCGCCCATCACGGTCAACGATCGTGATGGGCGCCGTCTCCCTGCCGGCATGCGCTGTTGCTAGAACTCTTCCCAGCCGCCCGCGTTCGCAGCCAGCGTCGGCTCGATGCGTGGTACCAGTACCCCCGGCCGGCGTACCGGAGTCACTTTCGCCGCGACCGCGGCCAGGACCGGGCGCACGGCTGCGGCCGTGGTTGCCGCACTGATGCGGAACACCGAAACCGCTTCGGCCAGCAGATTGGCCTGCTCCTCCATGGAACGAGCCGCGGCGCTGGCCTCTTCCACCAGCGCCGCGTTCTGCTGCGTGGTCTCGTCCATCTGCACCACCGCCTGGTTGACCTGTTCAATGCCCGAGCTCTGCTCCTGCGATGCGGCAGATATCTCGGCCATGATGTCGGTCACCCGCTGCACCGAGGCCACCACCTCGCCCATGGTGGTGCCAGCCTGGCGGACCAGCGCCGAGCCGTCGGCGACCTTGCCAACCGAATCCTCGATCAGGCCCTTGATTTCCTTGGCCGCACCCGCCGAGCGCTGTGCCAGTGTGCGCACCTCACTGGCCACCACCGCAAAGCCCCTGCCCTGTTCACCGGCTCGCGCGGCTTCCACCGCCGCGTTCAACGCCAGGATGTTGGTCTGGAAAGCAATGCCATCGATGACCGAGATGATCTCGGCGATCTTCTTCGACGAGGCCTCGATCGCCGACATCGTGGTGACTACCTGGCCGACCACCTCGCCGCCCTGCGAAGCGACACCGTGCGCGCCGATCGCGAGTTGATTGGCCTGGCGTGCGTGCTCGGCATTCTGCTTCACGGTGGAGGTCAGTTCCTCCATCGACGCCGCAGTCTCTTCCAGGTTCGCCGCCTGCTGCTCGGTGCGCCGCGACAGGTCGGTGTTGCCCGCGGCGATCTCGCCTGCCGCCAGGTTGATGCTGGACGCGCTGGCCTGGATGCGGCCGACGATCTGCGTGAGCTGGTCGACGGTGGCGTTGCAGTCATCGCGCATCCGGGCGAACACCCCGTGGAAGTCCCCCTGCATGCGCACGGTCAGGTCACCGCGCGAGATGGACTGCAACAGGCTCGATACCTGCACCAGGTTCTCGTCGGTGGTCTGCATCAGCCGGTTGAGCCCGGCCACCATGTCGTGGAAATCGTGAGCGAAGCGCTGCTCGTCACCGCGCAGGCTGAAGTCCCCCGCCGCTGCTGCCGTCGCCAGCCTGCGGATCTCACCGTTGATCGCTGACAGGCTGGCCTTGGTCTCGTCCATCGCCTGGGTGATCGCGGCCTTCTCGCCCGGCAGAGGATCCATGTCTACCGACAGATCGCCCCTGGCGTAGTGCTTCATTACTTCGATCAACCGGTTCTGCACCTGCACATGCGAGCCGACGAGCGCATTGGTCTCGTGCACCATGCGCCCGTAGTCACCGGGGAAGGCGCTCTCATCCATGCGATAGCTGAGGCTGCCCGCATCGTGCTGGCGAGCCAGTTCCCCCTGCGCCGCCATCACAGACTGCAATTGCGCCTGCATGCGCTGCATCGACCTGAGCAGCTGCGTCACCTCATCGTTGCCGGAGGCGTCGATGCTGCTGTCCAGCCGCCCGTTGGCGATGCCATCGGCGAGCTTCACGGCTCCCTCCAGCGGCCGGGTCAGGCTGCGGGTGATGGCCCATGCGGCCAGCGAGCCGAGTATCAGGCTCAGCACGCCGAACACGATCGACAAGGTGCCGGTCCACGCCTCGGTCGCGCGGTAGTCCTCGCGGCTGCGCGCCGTCAGCACCTCTTGGTGCCGCAGGAGGGTGGAGATCGCCTCGTTCCAGGCCGTCGCCAGGCCCTGCTCGGCAAGCAGCTCCTTGGCTGCACCGTCGAAATCGCCGGCCTTCATGCGCTCATGCAGTTGCCGGGTGGACGCGTCGGTGGCCTTGCGTGCCGCGTCGATCCGCGCGACCAGCGTATCGCCGGTGGCATCACGCGGAATCTTGATGTACTTGGCCCATATGGCGTCGTAAGCCTGCGACAGCTCCTGCGCCTTCCGATAATCCCTGTCGAAATCCTCACCGCGCTTGATCACCATCAGCCGGCGCTGCATCAGCACCGCATTATTGGTATCCAGCATCTCGTTCAACAACCGCATTTTCACCATGTTGACGTCCACCACTTTCTCGAACTGGGTGGACTTCAGGTGATTTCCGTACAACGCCAGGCCGACGATGGCGACGATGAACAGCAGCAGCAAACCAAACCCGGCGCCCAGCCGGGATCCCACTCGGAGGTTGCGTAAGGCGAGCATCTCAATTCCCTTGATCAATGGCCGTACGGTCGATGGCGGCGCAGGCAGGGGAAACTTTATGGGCCGATATTATTGTATCGATCCAGATATCCTGAAATGTGCGGGCTGTTGTGAAAACCGCGCACCGGCAAATTCCTGCAGCCGCGCATTGCAAACGTGCATCGGACCACCCAATATTCGACCTGAATGCGGGTTATTCATTTTGCGAGCCGGTGACGGCGCATGGAGAACGAGTAGCCAGCATTAACTTGGGCTGCGAAGAAGCCACCAGAGGCATGTGCCACGCTTCCTTCCGCCTCTGGCCTGGGAAAGAACGTTCGATACTTTCTCGAGAGAGCCTCATGAACTCGCGCTCAGTATCGGTGTTTCTCCGGAGTAGTCCCTGGCATCCATGACCGATGCAGAAGATGCATGGCGGCGTGGCGTCCGCCCACTGCAGAGCAAGCCACCACGTAGCCAGTGCAATGATTCGCATCGTCGCTGGCCCTCTACGCATCCTTCGACGTCCGTCGTGACCTGTGGCAAAGGCGCACCGCGATGCCATATGGCATCCAGCCCGGAGCGACCGCGTAAAGCTCTCTCGTGCTGGGCCATCAACAACAGCGCGGACCACGCTACAGTCGGCGCATGACCCTCGTCCTGCAGATTGAAGGCGCCGCCATTGATGACATCGCCAGCCTTTACACGGAGATCAACCGCGTGTTCATGGCCGGCGAGGCATGGCAGCTCGGGCCGAGCCTGGACGCACTGGACGACCTGCTGCATGGCGGCTATGGCGCGTTGGCCGGGCAGGCGCAGGCCACGCTGATCTGGCGCGATATCGCCCACAGCCGTGCGGCCCTGGGCGTGGAGGCGACCTGCCAGTGGCTGCAGGCCAAGCTGGACGCACCAGGCAGCTTCAACGCGCGAGCGATCGCCCGCCGGCTGCAGGCGGTGCGACAGGGCGAGGGCCCGACCTACTTCGAGATCGTCATGCAGATCTTCTACAGCCATCGGCAGATCACCCTGGTCCCGGCCTGAACCCTTTTTCGTGCCGCACCGGCCTGCCACCCGTGGCGGCAGCCCTGCGCCCCAGCAGTTACCATGGACGGCCCTGTACCGGCTCCGCTGCCGCCGCCCTCCGGCGCGGCCGGACGCCCCGATTCACGAGTCCCATGTCCAAAGACAAGTCCGCCGAACATACCCCGTTGATGAAGCATCAAGTGCGTGTGCTTACAACCCATTGATTTAACGGGCGCTTGATCCAAGAAAATCCTGGTGAGGAGCCTCGTCTCTACTGCATTGCTACACAACCCCTCTGCGCCTCCAGCGGGATGACGTGGGCGATTGACAACCCTTGATTGCATGCTATGGCTTGCAACGGGGCAGGGTTTCTTACTCCTTTTCCCTGCCCCACTAAGCCCCCGAGCTGCAGGTCTCCTCCCCCGGTCGTTCGGGGGCTTTTTGTTTTAGCCCGCTTGCGCTTTCCCGAAAATCTACTACCCCTGAAAGCATCCATTGTTCTTTCTGGGAGGAAAGCATGCAGCCCCGCGTTACCATCGCCGCCGTTCTGGCCTGCCTGGCCTTGGCCGGTTGTTCGACTGTTCAACCCAAACCCAAGCCCAGCAGCCCCTGGGTTTTCCAAACCCCGAAGCCGCACGGCGCCATTTACCGGTTCTTCCACCCTAAAAGCGAAAGGACGTGGAAAGGGGTTTCCCCAGCGCTGCGGGAAAAGGTGGAAGCCGTCCAGGCCCAACTGGCCGCGGAAGGGTTTGATGTGCGGCCCGTGGAAGGGTATCGAAGCCCCGAGCGCCAGGCGGCCCTGCTTGCCTCCGGGTCTGGCGTGACCAGCGTTGGGGCATTCTCCAGCTGCCACAACTTCGGACTGGCCTTGGATGCCGCCGTGTTCGTCAATGGGGAGCCCAGCTGGAACTTGGACGATGCCCATGTGATGGCCGGCTATCAACGCTTTGGGGAGCTGGCGGAGATCGTGGGGCTGAACTGGGGCGGCCGGTGGACCAGCCCAAAAGACTATCCCCACGTCGAGCTGAAAGACGAATGCGGCCAAGCCAAGTGGGCCTACCGGCAGGGGCGCAAGCCGGGCGCGTTTCCTTCGGTGACCGGGGAGCCCTCTTCTGAAGTGCTGGCCCGGGCGCTGGCGCCGGCTTGGTGTCCTTCTGGGATGGAAACGGCGTGCTTGGCCTGGGGCAATGAAAACCGGATGGCCTGGAACTGGACGCTCCCGGCTCGGGTTTGTGTCGGCACCTTTCCTAACACCTTGAAAAAGATCGCCTGATCGCCTTGCGGAAATGCAATCGCCTGCTATGGATGAAGTATCAATCCATACTCGGGAGGGTTTTCATGTCGCCGCTTCGTATTTCGATTTTAACGGCTTTGATGGGGGCTTCGTTATTTGCCTCCCCATCGTTTGCTCAAACCGCCACGGGAACCGGGGCCACGGCTTCGGAGCCCAACTCGACGGCGACCGGGGAATACGCCCAAGCCTCGGCCCCCAATGCCACTGCAACGGGCGCCTATGCCAATGCCTCCGGGAACGGGGCCGTCGCCACGGGTGTTCAAGCCACCGCCTCCGCAGACAACGCGGTGGCATCAGGCACGAATGCCCAAGCGTCCGGCGCGAACTCCATTGCGACGGGCCAAGCCGCAAATGCCGCGGCGGTGAGCGCCGTCGCGGTAGGCACGCTGAGCTACGCGGGGGGCGAAGCTGCCATGGCCTTGGGCGCGCAATCCGCGGCTACCGGAGCCCATTCCTTGGCGGTTGGTGTCCAGTCACAAGCCAGTGGGGATCTTTCCATGTCCTTTGGCTACTTCAGCCGTTCGCGGGGCAATGCATCGATTGCTCAAGGCACCTTGGCAGAGGCAAACGCTGACCATGCAGTCGCCATAGGCAGTTCTGCCGTTGCCGATGCATTTCAGTCACTTGCACTAGGCGTTGGGGCTGAGGCCCGAGCGCAGGATTGCGTCGCTTTGGGTTCTCATAGCCGTTGCTGGGCCAGCGACGAAGTCAGCGTGGGATCCACTTTTGAGGACGGAGGCCAGAGCACCCGCCGAATCACGAACGTTCGGGCCGGCACCTCAGACACCGACGTCGCAAACCTCGGACAGGTCCGTCAGGCGGCCCAAGCGCTGGGCGGTGGTGCCACGTTCGTTAACGGCAACTTTGTCGCGCCCATTTATCAGTTCCGCAGCGGTGCCACGCATCAAACTGTGGGAGCCGCTTTGGACGACCTGGATGGACGGGTGACTTTCCTTGAACAAAACCCAGGCAGCGGTTCCGGCACGCCCGGCCCGCGCGGCGCAGATGGGTTAAGCGCCTACGAGGTGGCGTTGGCCAACGGCTTCCAAGGCAATGAACAAGAATGGCTGGCAAGCCTGAAAGGGGAGCCAGGGGTCCAAGGACCTGCCGGCACGGATGGGGTGGACGGAGCCACCGGGACCGGCTCGGGCTCGATTGCAAAGGCGGGCAAGAACGTCGAAGTCACCACGAACGCGGACGGAAGCCAAACCGTTGCAGTCAGCGACAACGTGCAACTGTCGGACGCTGGGTCGCTGAGCGTCGGCTCGACCGCGGTCAATGCCCAAGGCGTCTCCATTCAAGGTGGTCCCTCGGTTACGACTGCGGGAGTCAATGCCGGCAATCAACGCGTGACCAACGTTGCTCCGGGGCGCATCGAGCGCGACTCCACGGATGCCGTGAACGGTGGGCAGGTCTACGAAATGCAGCAGGTGTGGGATGACCGCTGGACGGAAACCGACCGCCGCTTCCGTCACCAAGATCGCCGAATCAATGGCCTGGGGGCGCAGATGGGCGCGATGACCCAGATGGCGACGGCTGCTGCGCAGAACGGCGGGGCTGCCGTCGGCCAGGTGAACCTTAATGTCGGCGTTGGCTTCTCGGGTGGCAGTGCTGCAATGGCCGTGGGCTGGGGAGCACGAGTCAGCGAGAAGGTCAGCGTCTCGGCGGGCCTGTCCTTCGGCTCTGGCAACAAGCCGGTGGCCGGCTTCGGGCTGAGCATCAACCTGGGGCGCTAACCGAACGATTGCGTGGTGGAAAACGGAGGTGATCGTATCTCGGCAAGGGCCCTTCGGGGCCCTTGATCGTGCCATGACTTGACGAATCGGTTCTTTCTTTTATGGGTATGTAGGTATACCCATCGATGGAGGACCCTTGAACTGGAAACGCAATCAGAAATACCTGCCCCGCCCACGCCATCTCTACGGGTTGTTCTTTGACAACGGGTGCTGCTACGTGGGGCAGACCGTCGATTTAAAGCAACGCGAGCAGCAGCACCGCAGTGCTCGTGGGGGCTGGCAGGGACGCCGATTCTCGTTCGTCCCGCTGTCGAGCATGACGGGCACCCAGGCCGATGCCGAGGCTCACGAATACGCGTGGCGCTACAAGGCTTTCCAGAATGGCTGGCGGATCTACAGCAAGCCACCGGGCATTCTTATCCGCGATCCCCGCAGGCGCACCACGGGTTACATGAAGTCCTTGGCGGCGGGGTATGCGTGGCCCGAGGCGGTTCCGCGCCGCTCGGCGGGGGCTCCGTCGTCCCTGGCTTGGGGGTTCTTCAAATGGCTGTTCCTCTACCCCTTCCTTTTCGGCGTGGCGGTGATAGTGCTGCAGGCCGTGGTCATGGCCACCCTGTAAAGCAAGGGCCCCGGCGGAAGCCGCGGGCCGCCCCTGCCCTACCCTCCACGCGCTTTTGACGTTGCTTTGGTGTCAAAAAGAACGCGGCCAGTGGCCGCGCCTCCAAGCAAAAGCGGTTTGGAGAGAAAAGCACATGGGCGGCATGGCCGCCCAGCCTGCTGCTCACAACGAGAAGCCCTGCGTGTGTTTCGGGGACTGCGCCGGCAGCTTGGGAGACGCCTTGCGCGCCCGCCGCAACGGCTCCAGCACTTCCAGCAGCCAACGGGCCTTGCGCTCGCCCTCGCTCCTCTGCGGTTTTGGGCGTTCCGCGTGCTCCTTCAGCAGCGCGTCGAGCTTGCCTTGGATGCGCGTTCGCTGAGCGGCTGGGCGTTGAGTGGTGGGGCGTGCAGCTGCCCCAAGGCGCTGGACAACCGGCCGTTGCGGATCGTCTTTTAGCCCCGCGTCCAGAACGGTCGCCTTCAATCGCTCCAACCCCAAGCGGGTGTTGAGTTGCTCCACGTCATCGTAGGTGCCATACAGCTTGTAGCTCCCTTTAGTCAAACGGGTAAAGGCCACCAGCGAACTGGCGTTGTCCATCATCCCAAGGTTCATAAGGTGGAACACTTCGCGCTTGCCCTGCCCTTGGCTCTTGTGGACGGTCACCGCGTAGTCGTGGACCACCGCCTTGTGCTCGTGCGTGTTCCACACCACCTTGCGCCCATTCTCCTTTGGGTTCTCCGAACGCAAGGTGCCGACGATATCGTAGCCGCCCGAGCGCGACGCTTTGATGGATTGGATGGTGGCCTGGGTGCCATTGACCACACCCAAGTCCTTGCGTTTGGCTGTGAACATCACCCGATCTCCCTCTACCAAGGCCAGGTCGAACTTTCGTCCATTGACGCGCCCCTCCACCACCACCTCATCCGTGCCGATCTCGCCGCGTTCTTTGAGGCCTTTTCGAATCCCTGCGTTGAGAGCGCCGACCTCGGCCCGGCTGTGGGCCAGCACCAGCTTGTCGTCCAGCGCCGCTGGATTCTTGAAGTAGTCGTTCACCAGGCGCTCGATGCATTTCTCCTGCGAGTGGGCTTCCACGATGGAGTCCATCAGGCGCTCCTTCTGCTCATCGCCCAGCTCCAAGGTTTCGCGCCGGCTGCGGGTGCCCTTTTTCAGATCGACCACTTCACCGTTCTCGTTTTTGGCGTAGAACCCCATCGCCGTCTCGCGGTCCTCCTGCCGCGCCTGTCGGCGAATCTCGGTCAACTTCACATCGCCCACCGCTTGCTTGGTGAGCTGAAAACCGGACCCGGCCCCGATGGGCTGCAGTTGCTCGGCGTCGCCTTGAAGGATGACCTTGGATTTCGCCTTCTCTGCGTAGGCCAACAAGGCTCGGGTGTCCCGCGTGTCCACCATGCCGGCTTCGTCAATGACCAGCACGTCGTTGGGCTGGAGTTCGCGCTTGCCTTCGGCCAAGTCGTGAAGCATCTGTGCCATGGAGGTTGAGGGCATCCCTGATTCCACTTCCAACTTCTGGGCGGCTTTGTTCGACACGCACACCCCCAGCAGCACCATCCCCTCAGATTCCAGCGCTTCCTTGTAGAGCTCGGAAATCGTGGTCTTGCCGGTGCCTGCTAAGCCGCTCAAGTTTGCCACCCCGCCACTGCCGCGACAGATGTGGTTCACGGCCACCAACTGCTCTTGCGAGAGCTGGAAGCCCTTGGCTTTCTGGTAGTCCTCAATGACGCGATCCACCGCGGCCTGCGAAGCATGGTGCTGGGTCTCGTTGGCCCGGCGGTTGGCGATGTCCACCACCGCTTGCTCCGCTTGCAACATCCATGGCGCGCAGAACCGGTCTTCCGTGTGCTTGCGGGCCAGTGTCTGCCCCCGGTCTTCGTCTGCCAAGCGCTCGGCGTTGACCAGCACCAGCCCATTGTCTTGCTTGAACTGCTCAATGCGGGCATGGAGTCCGGCCGCGTCCAACTTGCCGGCGTATTCCATTCCCAGCACCCGCACCAAATCAATGTCGTTGAACACGGCTTCGTTCTCGTGGAGCAGTTCCAGCAGCTCGGCGTCGCTCTTGTGTTCCACCTTGTCCAGGTTCCCCCGCGCTGCTTTCAACGTCTCCGGCGTCAGCTCGAAGTCCTTCAAAGCCTCCTGCCAGTGCTCGACCAACTCCGTGTAAGTGGGCTCGTTCTTGTGCTTCCGCGTGGCCTTGTTCGCCTGTTGGGTGCTGACCCCATGCTGCTCCGCGTATTCGAGCAGGGCCTTCCGGCGCTTGCTGAAGTGGTCGATGACGTCCTGGTCGATGCCTGCAAGGCGTGCGTAGGATCGGTTGGTCTCCTTGCCGTCGTCGTCCAGTTCTCGGACGTGCTCGACCTGATAGCCCAACCCTTGAAGGTTCTTGTAGAGCTCCAGCTTGTAGATTTCATCCATGGCCCGGGCATGGCGATAGATTTCGACGGCATCGAAGGTCGATTCCTTGCCATCGGCTCCCAGCGCCACCCCATAAACGAGATGGTGGGTGTGCAGATCCATGTCGAGGTCACGCCCGGCGAAGTGCTGGTGGCTTGACCACACCAGGCCCTTCACGCCGATCACGTCCTTGCCGCCCTTTCCCCGTCGAGTCTCAACCATCTGTTCCAGCCGGTTCATCGCTTCTGCAGAGGCGGCTTGGTGCGCCTTGAGCACGGCATCGCGCCGTTCTGGCGACTCCATTGCAAAGAGAATCCCAACGTCCTTGGGCGCCGACACCGTGACGTCGTAGCCGACCCGGTGGCCGCCGACCACCACGACCTCGGGCTTGCCTTGGGCGTCCAGGACGGGATCCCCGTTCTTGTCCACCTTTGGCCGCACCTTGCCTTTCTGGCCTGCGTTCTGGCAAAGCGCCCTCCCTGTCTGGGGGGCGAATCCTTCGGCCAGCTTGCTCATGCTCTCCCGTGTTACCGCCGTGGACAAGAGATTGAGGTGCGCGGCCATCTTGCCGCCCCAGGCCATGGTGTCCTGCGCGTTCCCGTCTTTGTCGAGGTAATACTCGGTGAGCATCAGATACTCGACCACGGCCGCGCCGGACTTGCTGTCCGTGCCTTGAGCGGTCAATGCCGTGACGTTGAACATGGAGTCCTCCAGGAATGGGTATCCCTTCAGATCTACCAAAACCCAGCGACTCCACAACCCCACTACTTGCGGAAGATTGCTTCCAGCTCGTCGTCTGAAACGGCGCGGAGCTTCGGCGGCGTGGCACCACGTTTTTGCAGCTCCGCGGCGGCCTGATCGGCGGTCATCTTCAGCACCCGCTGGACCTCTGCAGCGCTCTGCGCGTCGCTCGGTGGCATGGGCTTTTGCTCCACCGGGCGCCCCCCCTGCTTCGTCCACCTCGCCCGCTTCTGCCCCTCTCGAACCTTGGGATAGCTCACACCCGGCCAGTCCAGCAACAACAAATCGCCCGTGGTCTGCACGATGGCCCGGATACCCCAACGTTCTTTGCCGTAAGCCTTTCCTTTGCGGAAGCCCAGATCGTCGGTGAGGCGCCCTGGCGGAACAACGGATTTCGACTCCTCGTGGACGGTCGCCTTGTCGTCATGCGTGCGCCAAGCCACGGTGCGCTTGCCCAGGTTCCGGGAGATCTTCTCTCGGGTCTCGCCGACCTGAAGCTGACACACGATGTGTGTGCCGACCAACCCAGAAAACGCCTGGGCCGTCTTGTCCCCGTAGACCCTCTCGACCTGTGACCAATCCTGCACGGCCATGCAGGCCACCACGCCTTTTGAGCGTCCTAAGGCCAGCAGCGGCTCGATGTTGAGCTTGCCAGCGGAGGTGAGCTCATCGAAGAAGAACCCTAGGAATCGCCCGACCTCATCATCCGGCAAGCTGGGCGAGATGATCTCCGGCACCGCGACGTTGATCATGGCAGAGATGTAACTGCGCGCCAGCACCTCGTCCGGGCCCGATTGAACGATGACCTGCTTCCGACCCTCGTAGGAATCTTTGATCCAGTCGAGCATCGAGAACATTCGGTCCGGCTTGCGCTCCGGCCACGCCAAGGCCAGGCGCTCGATGACCGCTGTTCCGTTGGCGAGCACGGCCATGCAGCTCGATGTGGTGTTGCTGTCGGGATTGGAGATGAGCGCGGCGGCGCGGGGATAGTGGATTGAAAGCGCTTGGGACATGGGTCCGGCTGGGCGGGCAACCAATGCGGCCAACTCTGCCCACCCCCAGTTCTTGCCCTTCGTGGCCTGAAGTTCGCGCACGCATCCTTCTAGCAAGGCTTGCGCCGCAGACGCCCAGAAAGCGCCGCTGCCCTCCTCCGGGGGGATGATGGATTGGGAGAACGCGGCGGCTTGGGTTTGCGTTGCCACGTCACGGCCCACGTCCCAGACCCAGCTTCGTTTATCGAAGGGGCAGACGATGGCCGGGTGCTTAAAAATGGCCGTGAAGTCACCTTTGATGTCATAAACGAACGCCTTCTTTTTTTCGATCACCACTTGCTGGAGCAGGTGCTTCAGGATGACCGACTTACCCGAGCCCACGCTTCCATAGATGAACATGTGCCGGGCCAGCAGCTTTTTGCTGACGGTCCAGTCGGGATGCAGCGACAAGGCATGCAGCTCGTCTTCCTGCTCTTTCTTCGTGAGCGAACGGCGACGGGCCTCAGTCAAGGCATCTTTCCCCTGCAGCAGTTCTGACCCAGATACGTGCCACATGTTCGAACGCGGGATGAGCCCCCGACGCGTCACCCAAGCCGACGCCCACCCGGCCAAGCAAGCGGCGACGCCGACCCGTGCCAACGTGCCAAACGTGGCCTGCTCCTTGGCCACCCCCCAGAACGCGGCGGCCGGCTCTCGGAATGAGATCGTGCCGGTGGCAAGGTTGCCCAGCGCTGCCAGGCTGCCAGTCAGTGCCTGACCGAAGTTCATCAGCGAGTGCGAGGATGGGATTTGCCAGCCCAGCCAGAGCGCCGTGGGATAGGTCAGCGCCGCAACGCAAGCGCCTGACAGCAGGGCCTGGGGCCAATAGCGGACTTCGCGGCTCGGCTCGATGTTCGACGGGACCGTCCAGCTCCAGCAGTCATAAACCGTGGACTTGCTCACGTGCCTTCTCCCGGTGAGCGTCGCCCGGCTTGCGCCCCTCACGATCCAACTGCCCAGGGTCCGCGCCTGCAGCCGTGAGCTCCAGGCAGCATTGCGCGCGTTTGTGCTGGGCCGCCACATGTAGGGGAGTTTCCCCGCGGGGGTTCCCCAAGGCGAAGTCCGCGCCAGCCTCAATCAACCGACGAACGATGCCGGGGTGGCCGTGGCGCGCGGCGAGGTGCAGCGGCGTCTCGCCGTTGGCGTCGGGCACATTGGGCTCGGCGTGCATGCGCAAACAGGCCTCCACTCCATCGAGGTTCCCGGTCGTTGCGTTCTCGCAAAGCCACGTCTGCCAAGGGGCTCCGTACAGCCCCAGGTGCAGCGCATGCGCATGGGCTGCTGCCAGCACCTGGCTACCATGCATCGTGGTTAGCGCTTCTCCATAGGTCGCCTTGATGTGGTCCGCCGCCAACCGGGCGTGGGCATCGGGGACCTCAAACCGCCGGAGCAGTTGGGCGATGTCCAGAGACGGCTGAGACGGCACCGGCAGTTCAGGCAAGGCTCGGAGGGCCTAGAGCTGCTTCGCTGCGGAACGGTTCGACTGGACCTGGTCGATGGATTCCCTCAGCTCTCTCAACAGCCCCTCCCGCTGCTCGGCCGGGAGCAAGGCGTAGGCGGAGGCCAGGGGTTTGTGGCCCAGCACGCCGGCATGGATGGCTGCGTCGAGCGGGTGAGCGGACAGGTCCGGATCGACCTGAAGCAATGCGGCGTGGCCGCCCTGCCCCAGCTCCAGGGAAATGCGGTTGGAGAAACGGCTGGGGGTCAGCACCCAGTCAAAACCCGCGTCGGTCTGGGTGTCCAAGCCGAAAACCTGGGCCTCTCGGCAAAACCGCGTGGCCAAGTCCAACACTTCGCGCGCATCGGCGCCAGCTGCGGCCTCGTGATGCTTCCCGTAGAACTGGGCCAGCGTCAGGGGGTGGGGAACGGGATGAAGCAACGGCTCGTGGGGACGATTCAAGAAATCGCCCCCACCTGGGTTGCCTGCTGCGTTGTCACGTTGGGGTTCCATCCCCATTGCATACCGTGTTTTTCGTTTTTGGCAATCAGCAAGCGATCTTGATGATGAAAGCCACGCCAACCAGAACTCCGGTTTGAAGGAAAAGCGAGACGGTGTGCAGATCCATCTGCTCCAAATCCTCCTTCAGCCACGCCATCATGACAGCAACCCTGCCACGTTGGCGGCCACGTAGCTCACCACCGAAAACGAAAGCAAGGTGATCAGCAGGTTCCCCACGTTGTCCACGGCGAACTCGTAAGCATCGGCAAAAATATACATAAGAGCCTCCCCCGGTTGTGTTTGACTGATTACAGTCAACCACATCTCATAAAACTGGCAACCCTAAAAATCTCGATTGATCGACACTTTTGATGTTTAGTCAAAACCTTTTTTCTCTTTCCCAACCCCCACCCCGTCTCTTGCTTTGAGCCGCTTTCGACGTTTGCTTTTATGGGTAGATCGATCCACTCACAAACAAGGGAACGTGCCCAATAAAAAGGGCCCCGAAGGGCCCTGAGTGGTGTGTTTACTGGCGGAACACATTGGGTTGGCGCTCGCGACCTTGCTTCTGCCAATCGAACTCTTCCTCATAGAGGCGCATCTTCTTCTGCTCGGCCAAGGCCGTTGCGGCAAAGGTGGCCCCACCCCACTTGCCCGCGCCGTATTTCGGAAAGTCCACCCGCACGTCATCGCTACGCTGGCGCTGCTTGCGCCACTCGTCCAGGCGCATCATGGGAATCTCCACCTGTCCCGCGCGTTGCTGCTCTTCCTTGGCGCGCTCAGAGGGCATCTGGCTCACTCCCTGGCGCTGCTCGATGGTCTTCACTAGCTCCTCTTGCTTGCTCGCCATCCGCTCTTGATGCTTCGCAATCTCCGCCGGATCCGACTTTCGAAGCCACGTTCGAATGTCTTTGCGGGTCTCTTTGAGACCAGCCTCCAGCTCCGCCATTTGCTTGTCATACGCTGCCCGCTGCTTGACCAGGAAGAGATTGGGTCGCCCTCTCACCTCCATTTCATGGCGCTGATTGGCCAAGTCCGCTGCTCGCTCCTCCAGCGCCACCAGCCGCTCCGGGTCCAAACGTCGCTCCATGGAGCGCTGCATGCGCTCCACTTCGGATTTTTGCTCTTGGGCCTTCCGGTCCAACTCCGTCCATTTTTCTGCGACAGGCTCCTTGCTCGATGCCATCTGAGCGCGGAACTGTTGATCTTTCTCGTGATGATTGTGATTGTTCATTGCTTGGTCTCCTGCTGTGGGGATTGGAGGTCTTTGGAGCGCGCCTCGCGCTCCTTCTTGATGGCCGCAACCACCTCCTCGACTTGGCTAAGTGGAAGGAAGGGGGTGTTGCACACGTCGGCGCGACGAACGCCAGCCCGGTTGAACCAAAGAATGGCTCGCCCCTGCTGGTTCAGCAGGCCGGTGAACTCGGCTTGCGAGAACAACGGTTGGGCCTCGCGGTGACCGGACGCCGGCACCTCAATGTCCTTCACGGCATTAACCCCAGTGAGTTTCTGGCCGGTCCAGCGCATCTTGGTCACGGGGTCGATGTGGGTCGCCACCAAGCGCCCAGCACCCGCCCTGCGCAGTTGCTTCATGCCGGCCGCCATGGGGTGATTCGGGTCGAACAACGAGTTGTCCAACGCCATCTCAATCCCACCGGAGTAGTCCAAGCCAACGGCCTTCTGCTTGAAGGAAGTCATTTCTTCGACTCCGTAGCGGCTGGCCGCATACTCGTAGCTCTTCGGGGTGGTGCGCTGAAGAACGAGGTTCTGGAAGCTGCCCAAGAACTGATCAGCCGCATCCCCGGGCAGCTTCACCCGAATGCCGTCCACGTTCTGGGTGGCGTAGATACAGCCCATCTTCGTTGAGCGGCAGATCGGCAGGATGATCTGGTCCTCGCGCCCAATGAGGTTCTGGCACTCGTCTTTGATCAAGATCACCGGCAGCTCGCCGCGCCCGCGCCATTCTTCTTCACTGACTTCGTTCCGCAGCTTGATGCCGTTGTTCAGACGCTGGCAGATGAGGTTCTGAACCAACACGCCGGCGGTGCCGTGGCGCGTGTCGGGCAGGTTCACGCCCATGGAGGTGCCCTTGAGCATCTGGCCCACGTCCACTTCGCCTCGCTCAATGCTGTGCCAGGGCACGCCGTTCTCGTCCACCAAATACTTGCCGCGCATCAGGGGATTGATCCGACGGTCCACGTTGGCCATGAAACTGCCGCGCGTTTCGGCCGGGTAGGTCGGCCACTTCTTGAGCACGAACTCAAACGACATCTGAAGCAATGAGCCGCCGACGAGAAGGTCCGGGTGAATGGTCTTTTGAGCCGTTTCCAGCCGAAGGTCCCAGTCCTTCTTGCGGGCCGCAAAGTCCTCATCGCTTCCCAGATGCATGGGTTGCACGCCGAGGAAGTTGGCCGCCGCCAACAAGCTCTCACCGGGCAAGCTGCTGGTCTGCGTGCTGCGAATGTCGTTGATGGCGATGAGAACCTTGTTCAGGCGCTCCAGCGTCCACTGCCACTCGCGCTCCTTGGAAAGCTCTTGCTGGCGAATGGCCATTTTTGCTTCCAGGTCGGCGATCACCAGATCGATATCAGCACCATCCCCGCCATTGGCCACCTCAGCATCTTGCTTCTGAAGCAATCCTTCGATCTCAAGCTCCAGGCCCAGCTTCTCTGCGGCATCCAACGCCCGCATCTTGTTCTCGTGGTTGTGGAGCGCTTCCAGGATGACGGTCGCGTGGTCGATGATGTCCGCGGACATCCCCTTCCAAATATCCGTCTCGTCGTCTTCCATGCGAGTGTTGGTCAGCGCAGCCTTTACGCCTTGGGCATCCAGGCCTTCAATCATGCCCAAGTGAACGCCGGTCTCCACCACGTAATCCAACATGCCGCGAACCTCGCCAGCGAGCGCGCCCTTGCCGCAGAACACCGCGAACGCGCAGGGGTAGCCAGACTTCATGATTTCGGCCATCAGCCACCGAATGTAGGACGATTTCCCCATGCCGCTTTCGGCCAAAATCATGGCGTGCATGAACAGGTCATCGACGCTGATGCCTGCCGGGGAACCGGCGTCGTAGCAGAACTTCGCCCCTTTCTTCTTCAGGTGGCCCGTCGCCGTGCCCCAGGCAATGAATGGGGTTTTGTCAGCCAAGGCTTTCCGAACTTGGTTTTCCAAGGCTTCGGCCGTCGCCCGCTCCATCAACCCTTGCTTGCCCAGGTTGAACCGGGAGCTTTGGGACTGAAGCGCCAACGTGCGCTCTTTGTAGTCCCGCGAGTAGTAGACAAACCCGTATGCACCGGCCATCACGAACCAGGCGAAGCCGCCGATCACCGGAGGGAAGAGCGTCGTGATCAGCAGCGCAACCATGCCAACACTGCTCCAAAGGACAAAAGCCTTCAGACGTGCCAGCCTTCCGCCCCACGCTTCCTGATCTTGCTCCACCGGAGCAATCAGGCAGTAGAGGAACCCGGCCACGAGATAAAGTGTCAGTGCCGTCATGGCACCGCTCAACACGATGCCGCTGGTCCAAGCTGCCGTCCCCAGGCCTTTGATGAGCACCAACGGCAATGCAAAGGACAGGAAGAACGCCCGCAGCGCATCCGCGGTCCCCTCGCTTCGCTGAATGGCCCTCACGTAGGGCACGACGGCCGGAAGCAGCAACCACCCCAAGATACCGACGTAAGGGATGGAGGTGAGCGCTGCGATGAGCGCACCAAGGGTGGGAAGCGCCGCATACATCAAGAACAACGCCGTGCTATCTCCGCCTTGGAACTTATCCCTGGGCAGCACCCGGCTCTCGATCAGCCGCCCGTCTTTGGTCAGCTCCGCCCGGCCCTCCTGATTCTGCAGATCCAATGGAGCCGAAGGCCAGAAGACAGAGAACTTCTCGTCCTTCTCGTCCATCGACTCCGGAACCACGTAGCAGCCGCTTGCGGCGTCGTATTCTGCTCCCAAATCCGTGGCGTTATTCTCACGGCCTTTCGGAACCACGAGCCGGCGGCTGGAGACACGGTTGTGCGCGTTGACTAGGCCTTGGACGTTCTTGTAGTTGGCCGAGGATTTTTGACGCATGGCATCAACGATCCCTTGAGGCGCTCCGCGCAGCAGGATCCGATGCTTGATTTGGTTGGCAAGATCCAACAGGTTGTAAAGATTCAATCTCATTTCAGTTCCTCCTGGCTCAACTCATTCCAAATCGTGCGGCACCGCGCAATCGCATCACTGGTAATGTCGTTCCTTTTCCATCTGTCCTCGCACTCAGCGCGAAGCGCGGCAAGTTCCTCCGCAGTGGCCTCCGTCTCAGCAGGTAACGCAGCCCTTTGAGCAGGTGCCGTGCTCGCTTTTGGTTCAGCGGACGCCGCCGCCCTTTTGGGCCGGGCTTCTTGTCCACTCTTCAAGGGGCTGAGAACGCCAGCAACCAACTGAACTGCCATCCCCACCGGCGATCCACCCCAGTTGGAGAACGGCGCCGCAATCAGGGCGCAACCAACGCTGACGGCCACTACGGCCAAAAAGGTTGCCTTCGGGATTTCGGCCTTACTGACCTGCCGGGCTTCCTCTGCGTGCTGCTGCCCAAGGGACCACGCTTTCAGATTGTGCTGCTGCAACTCAATCGGACGATCCTCGGCCAGATCGTAGTAACTGTCTTTGACGGCCTGCGGGACATTTTTTAAACCCAGATCATCAGGACGCCCCAAGAACGTCTCGCCATGCCACCGCATGAAGCGAGAGGTGAATGAAACCCCGGCGCCGCGATACGGCAAGAAGAACCAACCCAACATAAAACCTCCCTTGAATGTAACTACCATTTACTTGTAACCGACCATCTTGTTTGCGCAAGGGGGGTTAGTTGATTCCAGCCTTCTTTGCCCAGGCGTCCATGTCGCTTTCTGCCTTTTCCTGCCACTGCGTTTCTTCCCGAGACTTTTCAGCCTCTGGTTTCTTAGCTGCAGGCGTTGCTCCTACGCCTGCCGAAGACGTCGCTTTGGCAACCACTGCCCTCGGCCTCTTCACTTCCTCAGGAGCGCGTTTGTCGCCTTTCTTCACCGGTTGAGACTCGGCCCGTGCTGCCGCCTTGGGCGCTTCTGCGAGAGCAGGCACGCCGCCCTTCTCAACCGGCAACGCGGGTGGCGCTTCGACTGCAACCGGAGCTTGCTCGGGTTCAGGAGCCGAAACAGGGGGTGCTGGCTTAACCTCTGGGACCGGCACTGCCGGCGTTGAAACAGGCGCAGCCACCGCAGACGCAGGAGCCGCAGTGGGAGCGGGTTCGTTTTTCCCGGTGTCGCGAGTGACCCACCAAGCAATCCCCCCACCCAGCACCAGGCAGGCGACGCCGGCCACAACGACGATTGACGAACCCTTCTTGCGGCTGATCGTTGTTGAGGCCGAGCCAGCAGGGGCGGCATGCGCTGGCGAGGGCTCCGGTTGAACCGCTGCCGCGTCCGCGACATGAGGCGCGGGCGTGGACGGGGGCAACGCCTCCTCGTCCTCCAATGCCTCCGAAGCAACGGAAAGGTCCGCCGGCTTCACTGCCTCCTCTTCCGCAAGCACGTCCAGCGTTTTCGGTTCTACGGCTTCTGGTTCGACAACGACCACCGGAACCAGCGGCTCGTAGGCCCGGCTGGGTTCTTCCAGTGCAACCGTTGTGGATTCCAAAACCGGCTCGGGGGCGCACACGTCCACCGGCTGCGCAGGGGCGGCTGGCTTCGCCGCTTCCTCCCGCTCGGCTTGTTCTTGCTGTTGCCGCGCCTGCTCGGCTGCGGCGGCTTCCTTGCGTGCCTTGGCTTCTTCTGCTCGACGTGCCAAGGCTTCTTGGGTTTCTTTGGTCTTCTCGACAGCCTTCTCCGTCAGCTCCTTGGTCCTGCGCCCGAGGGCGCGGCCCCAATGCTTGGCAGCGTTCAACACCTCGCTACCGCCGCTTGGAGTTGTGGGCGGAGTGGTGGTGGCGGGCGACGGGGCGGTGTCGTCATCAAAAAGCTCAGCCAGCTCCTGCAGACGGCGAAGCTCTTCCGGGCTTTGGGGGGTGTTGCTCATCGGATCCTCCAAGAGTTTGAAAAAGATTTGAGCCAAGGGGCTTTCGCCCCCCAGCTCTCGGTTGGCTTAGCGAACGTCAGGGATGGGAGTCACACGAATGAGGAAGGGCTCGTTGTCCTCCCCGCACGCCACAATCGAGCGATGAGCAGTCAGTGCCCCACGGCGATACAACTCCTCCGCGGGGATCGGGCACACCGCGAGATCCCCGCCCTCAAAGCGAATCGTCAACTGGCTTTTCGAGGACTTGAGCAGAGCCGCCAGTTTGTCCAAGGTCGCGGCCGTCTTCGGATTGCTGCCCTGCATGTCCTTGGGGTTGTAGCGAATCGTCAACGCGTCCAAAGCCTCGGCCTGGCCGTCAGTGGTCTGCACTGTTTTGGTCTGCACTTGCGCGTCCAATCCCGCCTGCCTCGCGGCTTGGGCGACCTCTTCCGCCTCCTGAACCTGTGCCCGAAACGAAGCAATACCGCCAACGACCGCGCCCGCGGCGCACGCCGTCAGGGTCTTTTCTTTCTTGCCCGTCAGCAGAGCGATGCCTGCACCGGCAGCGCAGCCAATCCCGCCCGCCTTGAACAGGCGCAGCTTGTTGGTCTTCTGCGGTTCCGCCGGAGCGGCGTCCTGAGCGAATGAGATGCTAGGGGCCAGCAACGCGGCGATGGTGAGAGTAAGAGCAAAGCGTTTCATAGAGACCTCCTTTGAGGCAGTGGGGGGAAAGGGTTAAGAGCGGTTGGCGTGACGTCGCCAATCCGCGCTGTTGTCTGAAGGGGTGGGGGACGGCCCGCGATGCGGCTTGGCAGCTGGCGGCTCGGCGGGGGCTTCGTGGTCGGCCTGTTGTTCGGCGATGAAGTGGCTAAACCCTCGGAGCGCTTCGAGGATGAGCGTCCGGTTGTCCTGGAGCGCCGCGTCCTGCTCGGCTCGCAGGTCCGCCATGAGGCTTTCGAGCGCCAGGAATGCCCTGGCTTCGGATTCACGGACCGTGGTTTGAATCGCGCTCAACGTGTCGCTGGCCTCCAAGCCTTGCACCACGCCGCGATTCTTTTCGAGAACGGCCAGGCGCAAATACTTGTTGAGCGAAACCCCCTGCTCCTTCGCGCAGTAGCGAGCACTCTCCAGCTCATCGCTGGCGATGCTGAAAGACTTGGTTAACAGCGACTGACGAACCACTTAACCCCCTGCAATGAAAATCCATACCCATGGATAGCAAAGGATTTAAGAAGCGCAAGTGGGCTAAGCCGATTTTCTTCTGTCTTGCTGGGATGCAGGCCATTTTTCAGCCGAACTGTTGGCCAAGTTGTTAGCCAAGACTGAAAACAAGGCGTAGCAAGGCCTGGGCGGGTGGAAACGCGCAGCGTTTCTAGCCAATCCGGAAAAACACTTTAGTGCGACTTGTGTATGGTCTACTCACTTCACCCCTCGGAAAAAACTTGAACGGTGAATGGGCAGCCAACGTCTTCCCCCGCAGTCCCTCCCCAGTTTTCGCTCCACCGCTCTTGCCCTTCCGCTTTTCCCCGGTAGAAGTTTAGGAAAGCCCCAATCCTCAACGAACCCGGAGACCCCAATGCCCCTCACCCCCGCCACGCCCAGCCGCTCAAAAAAGTTTTCACCCCCCCCCGCAGCCTCCCTCCCCACCCACCCAGCTTCCCACCTCCCCACCGACTCCGCACCCCTTGCCTCAGAAATCGGGGACCGCCGTTTTCTCCACTCCCGCGCCCTACCCCAGTTCGCTTTAGTCAAGCGGAGGCCAGCGCGGGATCTCGTGAGTGGCTGGGTTCAGTCACGCTGCCCGGGTGTTCGGAAAGCCCTGTCTCCATCCGTTTTAGTCAACTCTGCTTGGGGGTTCTGGAGGTCGTGTGCTGGGGGTTCGGTGCTCGGTTCGCATGCCATGGAAACACTGACCCCATCCGTTTTAGTCAAGCGCGCTGCCCAGCTTGAAGTTCGCTGCGCCCCGGCCTTCGATCAGCGGTTGGGGGGCCAGTGCTGGTCTGGGAATGTTTCGGGCAAGCGGGCTCTGGGTTTTGGATCGGCGGTCGCTGGGGTGGTTCGACAGGCTCGGCAAGGCGTTTTAGTCAAATCTTTCTCAGGCTCCTGCAACGCCCCACTGCCCCCGTTCTGCGATCCGGGTGCTGGGCCTGCGTTGAGCGGCTGGGGGGTGTTCCGTGCTTGACCTGACCCCCTTCTTGGATGCCATTGCCCGAGCCGATGCCCCGCTGGAAGGCAAGGCCAACGGGTGGCAACGCAAGGCTGTTTTGGCCGAGTTCGGCAACGCCTGCGCCTTCTGCTCCGCTCCACTGGACCTGTCCTCTCCCAAGTCTTGGACGGCTACGCCACTGGTCCCCGCGCAACTGGGAGGGCCAGCTTCCGTTGTCGAAAACTGGGTGCCTGCCTGCCGTCCCTGCGCTGCTGCCAAGGGCCTGCGCGATGTCGTGAGCTGGTCGGACTGGCAAGCGTCGGCGGACCCTGACCGGGTGGCCTTGCTGCTGGAGCGTCGGCGCTCTGCGTTGCTCTACGCGGAGAACCATTTCACCCCGTTGAGCCGTCACTCGAAGCGTGAGCGGCTGCTAGCACACCTGTCCGCCCGTTTCGACAAGCCCCGCTTCCGGGTCCACGCCTGGTCGGGTGAGGTGGATGGGGAGCGCGTGGCCTTGGTTGGCTGGAGCACCCGGTCAGGCGATGCCCTGGCACTGAGCGAGGCCCTGCTGGCGTTACGACTGAGGGACGGGGGCGAGGTGCTGGCAGAGGGCCAAGTGGCCCTTCTGCGGCTTCCGGCAAACGGGTTCCTGGGGGCCGTGTGGGCGCTCATTGAGGCCCATGGGATCGTCGTGCCGCTTGAGGTGCCGGGCGGTGACCAGGTGGACGATGACGACTGGCAAGAGTGCTGGCGACACCGTGTGATGGACCCGGTGAGCAACCACAAGCGCGTCCCGATGACCGGCGGTCCGGCCCTGCCTCATGCCCCCCGTGTGCTGTCCACGAACCCAGATTCCGTTCGTCGCCTAGCCCAGCTGCAGGCTGCGAAACGGGCGGACAGGTTGGAAGAAGCGGAGTTGCGGTATCGAGAAGCGATGGCCCGGAAGACCAAATACCTGGAGCGTGTCAGACGCGGCTTGGAGGCCCCGATGCCGCTGAACGAATACCGGGCGTGGAGCGATAAGGTGAGGCAGCTGGGCGTGGACTGGGTGAAGCTAAAGAACTAAAGCCGCTCTCTCGCTATCATTGACTCAGAAGCGGCACGGTGGGCATCGATTGAGTGCCCCGACAAAGGAATCGTCAAGGGACTACGAAATGGCAATCAGTCAGCAAGTGATTCATGGCTTGAACATCACGAAGCTCAAGGGAATCTTGGCTTTGGATGAGATTCGATTCGACGAGAAGCCGCTCACTGCAATCCTCGGGCCGAATGGTTGCGGCAAGTCAACGGTATTGCACGCGCTCGCTTGCTGTTATAGGCCACCCGAAGGATCGGACGGCAAGAGCTGGCAGTTTCGGGAGTTCTTCACTCCCACATCCGATTCAACGTGGGCCGGCAGCTCGCTGATCATGCATCATTCATTCAGAGACGGCTTGACTGAGCATAAAGACATCAGCACCGAATACAGAAAGAAGGCGGACAGGTGGTCCCCTCGCTATTCGAGGCGCCCGGAGCGCGACGTTTACTTCATCGGAATAAAGTCCTGCGTTCCTCGCATTGAGGAAGAGACCTATAACTCAGCCATCAACTATCAAACAGAGGTGCACGCTGACGCCACGCTCATAAAAGCAAAAATGGGTGTAGTGTTCAACCGTGCCTATACCGAGCTCAATGTTCACAAGACTCATGCCGGACGAAAATACAATGGCCTTGCACTCGATGGCAACAGGTATTCTGCGCTTGCCATGGGAGCGGGCGAGCAGAGAGTTCTGGAAATCCTATCCGTCGTCTTCAAAGCGCCGAAGTATTCACTCATCCTGATTGATGAGGTTGACCTCCTACTACACACCGCCGCGTTGACTCGCTTGATGCAGCTCCTACATGATCGAGCTAAAGAAAAATCGCTCCAGATAATCTTCACAACCCACAGAGAGGCGATTCTTGACCTCACGAAGATTGCCAGCATCAAACACCTACACACGGTCAAAAATCAGAACAAGACGTATTGCTTCTCAAATACGAAGCCTGAGGCACTCCACCGACTGACCGGGGAACGGGATCGGCCGCTTGAGGTTTTTGTCGAAGACGAAATGACCTTGACAATCGTGGAACACGAGCTTTTTTCGCTGGGAATGAAGCGCTATGCAAACATAACATCCTATGGCGCGGCGACAAACTGCTTCACCCTCGCTGCTGGATTGATGCTGTCCGGAGCACACAGCGTCGAATCTCAGCTGTTCTTGCTGGACGGTGATGTTTATGCAAGCGAAGACCAACAACGGGAACGTGTCAACGCGGTCCTAACTGGAACCGAAACCAGCGCGTCGGAGCGCCGTGAGCGTTGCCTCGAAGGCATCAGAAAACTTATCCCGGCGAACGATGCAGCTGCGGCGCCGGAGACGCAGCTGCATTGGATGATCCGTAGCCTGCCACCACAAGATGACATTGAAGGAACTGAGATCATTGAACTCGCACAAGGTATAGAAGCAGTCGATGATACGCACTCCTTCATCGAGCTGATCATTAGCACACTTAACATCAACAGGGCTGCCGGCCTATCGCGCATAGTTGATGTCGCTTCAAGGTCGCCGCATTGGCAACTCTATGTGTCGGAACTACGGGAATGGCTGGAGCTTAGGCAAGCCAGTGTTATCGAATCAGATACCAAGCCCTTGCCAGCAGTAATACCCACCCCCTCTGCGGAGTAAGCAAAAGCGGCTGCGATGGCCTTGCAGCATTCTTCACCTGCTCTGCTCCAGGCACCGGTCCACCAGTTGCCGCATCGCCTCGCCCAGCGAGATCCCAGCAGCTCGTGCGTCCTGGACCAATCCCCCGGCCACCTCTTCAGACACCTTCGGGTCCGGCAAAATCGCGCCGTAACGCTTCCCATCCGGCCCATGCTTGGCACGGACTCGGGGCCCGAACGGCTGCCGGATGTCGGCATGGGTGGCCACCAGGGCAGCCAATGCACTGCTGGCCGTGAGCCCCTGCTGGCGAGCGAGAGCCCGGAATGCGGCCGCCTTGGCCGGGGCAATGCGAACCGTGGGCAGCCGGCGGGGAACCGGCTGCTTGGGGGCGATGGCGTATCCCTTAGCCATTGATGAGCTCATCCCGGACGTGGGCGCGATACCAGCGGCGGCAGACCTTCTCAAACCCTTCTTGATCTTCGCCCTCGTAGGAATGGGTGTAGCCATTGCTATCGCAGATCTGCTCACCGAGGGTGCCTGGTTGACCATTCAAATCAGCGTAGATGTAGGAACGGCCAGGGCGAGAGAAAGTGATGGTGCGGTTGAGTTTACGGCTATTGATGATGAGTTCCATGATGATTACCTTTTTGGCTTTTTCGGTCAGCGGTATTGCCTTCCTATGAATCCAGGTTACGACAGACCCAAAAAATGTAAACCCTAAAGCAACACATTTATTTGACTAAAGTGCAGAACTGACGAGCAACCGCAAAAGACACAAAAACCCTGAAACACCTCACATTTCCAGCCCAGCACTGGGCCGGCGGAAGCCGAGGCCCCACCCGCCCTTCCTCCACAACGCTGTTGCTCTAGCCGCTTTTGCCGTTGCTCTTTCCACCCGCCGCCAGCCATAAAAAAGGCGGCCCATGGCCGCCTGTCTTTCACTGCCCCCCGAGGGATGGCGTAGGACCTGCTCATAGCTCTGCAGCGATTTCCTCGTGATCCAACGCTTCGGAAACCTCGGCCAGGGTGGCATACCCGCGGAGACTAGATTGGTGTTTCCCGTCCGAGAGTTCCCAGCGCGGCATGGCTTCGCAGTTGTTGGCGGCTTCCATCTTAACGTAGCGCCCAGCCTCGGACAGTTCCAGGCCCAAACGGGCGGCGCGGTTTTCGAGGGTTTGGCGGCGAGGGGTTTTCATGATGAATCCCTGTTTGGTTTTCAGGTCAGCGGTATTGCCTCCCTACAAATCCAGGTTACGACAGGGCATAAAAATGTAAACCCTAAAACAACACATTTATTTGACTAAAGTATAGAACTGACGGGCAACCGCAGAAAACATAAAAACCCTGAAACACCTCACATTTCCAGCCCAGCACTGGGCCGGCGGAAGCCGAGGCCCCACCCGCCTTTCCTCCACAACGCTTTTGCTCTAGCCGCTTTTGCCGTTGCTCTTTCCACCCGCCGCCAGCCATAAAAAAGGCGGCCCATGGCCGCCTGTCGTTCACTACCAACCGAGGGCTAGCGTTGTTTCCTCGCCCGCCCCACAATCGCCTTCCGGACCTGTTTCCGCACCGGATCCAGGTCGTCGGTCGCCGTGGTCACGACTAGGCGGCGCTTGGTTCTTTTGAGCTCCTGGCAGGCCCAGGACGCCAGCGCGATGAGCGCGGTGGTCAGAATCGGCTGCTCTTCCCCGGTGACGTCCTGAATCTGCTCCCGGAGCTTGGGCGGCACGGTGACCATCGTTCGCTCCACGCGCGCCCCGTTCTCGTCGCGATAGTCGAACATGGTGGAGTCGCGTCCCACGTCCAGATGAACCCTCTGGCCGTCCCGCAGGTAGGGCCGCTCCTCGGAGTAGTCGAAATAGGTTCTCCGCCCAGGCGCGTCTCCTGCCGCCACCATCAGCTCTGCCAGCTGCTGTTCGGAAAACTGGTCCAGATCAATGAGCGGCGCATACGTGCGTTCCGGCTTGGCGTGGACCACTTTCGCGGCGGTGGACAGGTCTTTGCGGGCTTTGGCAACGGCGTTCTTGGCGGGGGTCTTCTTGGCAGCCATGAGGTCCGGCAGGGGCAGCATTGGGATGTCCATCATGCATTCCCCCGGCCCGGGTTGGCCAATCTTTTTTGGATAGCCTGACCTACCCGCAATATATCTTCTCGGGCGTTAGCCACGCCCGCGCCGCGCATGGAAAAGACGGTCTCCCCCAGCTCATAGAAGCTTCCCAGCGCAGCGCGCTCGGGGATGACGATGGCCCCGGCCAGCTCCGGGTCTTCCAGCCGCCGGCGGTGTTCAGCCCGCTTGATGTTGACCCGGTTGGCCACCGGCAGGAAGGCCTTGCCCTGCTTCCGGAGGGTCTCGATGGTATGCAGGTAGACGACGTAACTCCCGCCGTCGAGCAGAGTGGGAACGATGTAGAGGTCGCCATCCGGAAGCTGATCTTTCACTGGGGCGCTGGGCGGCAGGTCTTGGATTTCCAAGTCGAACCCGGGGGAGGCCGCACGGCCCACGGTGAATGGGGTTTCGTCGGAAAGCGCGGCCCAGGCAACAGAACAGCAGTGCGGATCTCGGTCGTTCACCAAAACTCGGTGTTGGGAGGCGAAGAGCGCAGCAAGATTGAGCGAAAGCGTCGTTTTTCCAACGCCCCCTTTGAAACAACAGACGATGAGACGCATGATAGAGATCCTTTTATGGGTAGGTCATGCAACACACTAGGCTGCAAACCTAATCCCGCAAGGGCCTCTGCATCCAGAGGGTTTTCGCCGTGCAGACGTCCGGGATTCAGCGACCCAGGCCGCGGCGGGAGCCGTGGCCCTCCCCGCCCCTTCTCCCACGACGCCTTTCGGCGGCGAGTAGCCGCCGGCACGTGCTTCAAACCTCTTCAGCGACCGGTTGCTGAGTCTTGATGAACGCTGGGTGGTAGCGGTGAAGGTGGGTGTTCATCAAATCCGCGGTATGGCGTGCGAACCATGCCTGCATTGCCGGGCACAGAACGCCTCCACAGACCTCTGCGACGCTCCGACCTTCTGAGATCTGACGACGTTCTAGCTTCCCGGTGTGCCCCCGTCGCACCACGAACCGCTCCCCAATCCGGACCAGCGGGTTGGCCCCGGCGTCCATGAGCGCTTCGATCATCGCGGCATAGCGCGCCGCCAGGATCCGGTCCGACTGGATCGCCTTGGCATACATGACGGAGGCGACGGCCAACGCAGTGATGCCAGGATCGCCCGCCACGCCAGCGTCGAGGTCGGGCGTCCCCTTGAGCGAGTGCAGCCACCCATAGAACGCCAGCGGGTCGATGGTTTGGATGGCCCTGATGAGGCTTTCGGTCCCGGCACTCATTGCCCACCTCCCAGAACCCCGATGAGCACCAAGGCCACCAACGCGTAGAACGGCACCAGCACGATGCTCCACCACGTCTTCGAAACCTCTTGCAGCACCCTTCCTTGGCGATGCTCCGCCGGCAGTTGATAGAAGCGCACCAGGGCGCGCCCGGCGGAGATGGGGTTGGCGACCAGGTCCCGGTAGAACACCGCGGTGCCCAGGAGACCGACAAACAGCAGGGCCATGTTCAAGAGGCTCATGCGAAGCGCTCCTCTTCCTTCTTCCAACGCCGCTCATGGCGGGCGCGGGTGGCCAAGCGCTGGATCCTGCGGTGCTTGTCGGCCAGCTGATTGAGGCCATTGGTGCGGTCCAGGAACCGCGCGGCGGTGTGGAGTTGGAAATGCGCCAGGTCAGTGCTGGCAGGCTCGACGGGATGAATCTTCATGTCGTCACTCTCTTTTTGTGGATAGGTCGGTTTACCCATTAAACCGCTCCTACACACTGATCCAACCACAAGTTCAACCCGTGTCAACCCATTGATTTGAAGCATTTTTGACTAAAAACAGAAACTACTCTCAGGGCTTGCCAGAACGCGGTTCTGTCGCATGTCGACGTGCATGACACGTCACTACTGGCCTCGCCTTCCTGTTAACGCCCCAGGCGTTGGCCTGGTCGAGTGCTGCTCGCACTGGGTTGCCACCGCAATTAGGGCCGCCGCGTTATGGGTCTACCCCCGTGTCGCCATCCGGCTCTACGTGGCGTCGGATGTGGAGAACGTTCGGGATCTGGCCAGCCGTATTGAAGGTTCCCACGGCGTCGCCGGCTCGCTACGCAGCGCCAGCACGATGAACGTTCTCGGGCAGGGGCTCGCTCCCGCCGACTTCCGTCAAACCAGTCTCGTAGTCAGTAGCCTTCCAGGCGATATGTTACGACGCTACAACGTTCAAAAATGCAGTAAGCTCTTGCTCAACCGCCGGATCAGCGCACAGGAAAAACACGGCCTCGTGGTGGTAGGCCTCCGTGAGCGTGGAGTGGATGCTGATTCCTGCGGCTTAGGGGGTTCTCACAAACACGTCGTGCTGGTGCTGCATGCCCGCTTGGTCAGCCTGATCCTGAAGCGCGCGCTTAGCCACCGCCGTCCGCTCAGAGACATGCTCCATTGCAGGGGTTCCGACCCCGCATGCGGTGTAGAAGACCTTGCCCTTGAACGTGGTGCGCCAGACACAAACACTCCCACCATCGCTCAGGGACTGCATGTTAAGAACAAGGCTGCTGATCATCGGAATTCATGGGAAAGGTGGGCCGCAGCTCTCCAAACGACGCCATCCGCTTGGGCGGCTGAGACACGCGGGGAGGGGGCCAGCCCTAGCAGCACCCCCATGGACCGTGGGCGACCTGCCGGCCCAATCGTGGCGGTCATCGTCCAATGGGTGTACCTGTTCCATCACACGTCTCGCGGGATGGGAGCTCCAGCAAGGGAGCGCTCGATCTGTCTGGGGGCCGCCACCGGTATTAAGGCCAGCCCGGGCCTCGTCCACGCTGAACGCAAAGAGGCTTGCGCCTTCGATCGGTGGGCATCACAGTGACACGCATGGCCTTGCATGAGCGAACACAACCACCGCTATGACCGCTCCTCTGGATCACTTCGCAGACCTGTGCATGGCGGCCCAGGGGTTTCGTCCCTCGCAAACGAGGCTGACGGCCTTGTGTGATCAAGACCTGGTTTGGTTCCAGCCGGGCAAGCCAGCCCGGTTTGGACTCACCGAGGTGGGTAAGTCGCAGCTGATGGAGATGTTGAAGGCGTGTTGTAGCGGGGCCGTCGATGAGCCGCTTGCCAAGGTCAAGTCGATGCGACCCAACAGCGTGGAGTTCTCGGCTGGAATGGCTTACTTCGACGAATTCGAATGCAATCTGCGCCTGGGCGTTCGACCTGAAATTCTCCCGAATCGTTTGGCCTTCCTCGCTTGGCTGATCAAAGAGCAGCCTAGCGCGCCCATCGCCCCAAAGTAGGCGCCATCGCCCACAAGCTGCCGACACCTCTCCCGTCCGCTCCTTGCACCACAGCACCATTGCATCGGGTGTCTGACGGAGAGCGCAGGCGTGCCCTCGCAAGCTTGGGCTCGACCAAGCGCCTGCCCACGCCAACCGTGTAACAGTATTGATCTACGATAATTGGCCGCCGCAGTTGTCAACGCTGGCGGTCGCCTCGCTCACGGCCTGCGGCTGTACAGTTCAGACGCAGATGCGTGGTTGTTCGATCAAGGCTTGCAAGCCAGTGGAGGTGGGGCTGAAGTTCATGGGCAGCTTGCCGATAAACCTGTAACAAGGTAAATGAGGCGGGAAGCCCAGCGAAGCGATGGCGCGTTTCAGATCGGGGGTTGCTTTGAGCGTTCGAAAGGATCGGGTTCGCTATGCCTTGACGGTCGTAGGGGCCACGACGGTGTGCCTTCTGGCGATGCTCGCCGTCGCCCAAGCCATTCTCTACGTCCGTGACAAGGAAGGATCGGAGGCAGTGGCAGAAGCCGCGGTGGCACGCTCGGAGGCTATCTCTCTCGCAAGGCGCGTCGCGGCCGAACAAGCGTCTCGCATAGGGCTGCCTCGCTGCTCGGCCGCCGACATTGACTCGCTGAAAGAGATTGCGTTTCGCTCCAGCTATATGAGCGACATCGGTCGCATCCAAGACGGACGCCTTGTCTGCAGCGCCCTTTGGGGGCGCTCGCGCCCCTACAGCCTCCCCGCTCCACGCTTCTCCAGCGGAGGTGTCCGGATTTGGCATGCATCGGATCTCGTTGGCTCCCCCTACACCGGGTCCAATCTGATCGCCCAAGGCGACACGTTCACCGTGTCTTCTCCGTCTGCCTTCGAGAGCTTGGACCCTGCGCGCAGCAGCTCCATCAGCATCGAAACGAAGGACCGATCATTTGCATTCCGGACCTTGTCCCCGACCAGCCGCGTCGGCAACCCCTCTGTCGTCCAAGCTCAGCATTGCAGCCATGTGGCTGACGTCTGCGCCTTCGTCACCAGCCCTAGGCACGTGGTGTCCGAGCTGCCCTCGGCGTTGCTCACCACTATCTTGGCAGCCGGGGCGTCGATGGGGCTGTTGCTGGCGTTCCTGCTGATCAAACACCGAATCACGGCACGGCAAACCATCCAGCAACGGCTGGTGCTTGCGCTGAAGCGCAGCGAGATCGAACTGGCCTACCAGCCCCTGCGTCGGATTGGCACGCGGGAGCTCGTGGGATTTGAAGCGCTCAGCCGCTGGCGCCCGCCGGGAGACGATGAAATCCCGCCGGCCATCTTCGTGCCCATCGCCCACCGCCTCGGCCTGAGTCCTGATCTTTTTCGATACGTCCTGGCCCGTGCCATGAATGACCTCGCCCCCGCTTTGCGGGAGCACAGGAACCTCTACGTGAGCATCAATGCCGAGCCTGTGGACATGGCCCAAGAGTGCATCGTTCGCTACATCAGCAGCGTTACCACCGATTTTGGCGTGCTCCCCGAACAAATTCGCATCGAGATCACCGAACGGGAAGAACTCGTGTCTGCCACCGCCAAGAGCAACATGCAGGCCCTCTCGGTTCTGGGATACCGGTTCTTGATCGACGACTTCGGGACGGGCAGCGCGAATTTCTCCCACCTCGCCCAATCGCCGTTTCGAGGAATCAAGATCGATCGCATGTTCGTGGCCGCTATCAACGAGGACTCCCCCCTGCGGCCCGTGTTGCCAGGGATGTATCGCATCGCACGTGAGCTTGGGCTGGATGTCATCGCAGAAGGCGTCGAAACAGAAGAGCAAGATTTGCTGCTCTACCGGATCGCGCCGGACGCCATCGGCCAGGGATGGCATTACGGCCGGCCTCTCTCAACAAAAGACGCTCTGGCCGCCATCCAGGTTGGGTAGCCCTCCCGCGCGGCTGGACCCAAGCCTGTTCACTGGCGCTTGACCTCCGTCCTAGCAAGATGTCCGTGCGTCCGATGGACGCGACAATCGTGAAACTCTCCGCTATGGCGCTGACCCCAGTTGGCGCCGCCGAACCAACGGGGTGACTCCCCCTCGCCCTAGGTGACGCCCCGGCAATTCAGGGCATCGTCGTGATCGGCACCCCTAGCCACTGGCCTTTCTAGGCCAACGTGCGCCGCGCACCAAACCAGTGGTCGAAACCGCCTAGCCGCTGGTCTGGCTTTTTGCTGGTGAACGTACTGGCTGAGCGCTTTCCAACAGCGCCGCTCGGTCCCTTCGCTGTGCCGTGGGCTGTCAGCGTACAGCGCGCCTCTTGGTCATATTTCTGCTGCGGCAATAGAGGGATCGGGCAGCGGTATCTGGCGTGCGGACTGCGCGGACGACCCCGTAGATGAATTCTTCAGAGTGGCTTCGAGAGGGGCCCCACGTAGACGGAGGCAGACGGCCCTCCCGTGAAGCGCACAAGGAGATCCATCGCCGTTGCATTCATTGCGTCCGCATCGCCCCGCTGAGAGAAGCTGGCCCAGTCTGCCATCGCGATGCTCTGCAGCTGGCCCTCCTTGGCCTCAAACAGCCGCATAGGCCACCGCGGCAGCCGACGTTGCGAGACACGCCCGCGTGCCAACTCGATGAAGTTCAGGTGGCTGCGCGCTTCGGATGCCCTGGCGTAGGCAACGCGAAGTCCATCCGGTGGACCCTCCATGTAGGACAGGAACCGGGCCCCGTCGTACAAGGTCACCCCGGTCACGCCGGCCTGTCTGTTGAACCGCTCCGCGTCGGCCATCAACTCAACCAGCCGCCCAAGGCTAAGGTAGGGGCTGGCCTCACTCACAAAAACCACCGCACGGTTTGGCATGACACGCTCCTAAGATTGCTTCAGACCCAACAACCTGACGGGTCGGGAAGAGCAACAAGTGCTACACGGCAACCTTTGATTTTGCCTTCCAGGCGCCTGTTTCCAGATCCTCCCTCAGCACCCAGTCCTTTGCCGGAATCTTCGCCCCACGAGCGGTCAGGTAGTCCGGCATGGAGAGCAGGATCTCACCCCCTTGAATCAGACAGCTGGTCGAGAGGACCACGCCATCACTGAGCTCGACCAAGCAGGTGGTTCTCTCGCCCGGTTCAGCCTGCTCGCCTGTCAGGGACGCAGTGGCCCCTGGGTAGATGTGGCTGTGAGTAAATTCCAACCGCATGGCATGCCCCCTGTCGAATGCCTCAAGCTGATGACTCCCCTGCTTCCACTTTGCAACGTGAATCGGGCGGCCTACAGAGAGAATCCGTTACCCATCACCGCGGGACGTCATCGGGACGATTGCCGGCCAACGCGGCAAGCCGCTCCATCCCCGTTTCTGGGATGAATTTCCCTCCGAAGCGTTGGGAGAAATTCACCCAGTTCGACCTCATCAGTGCTTTGAGCTCGGCTTCTGAAATCGGCAGGAAGAGCAATGCATGCGCAGGGAACCGCAACTGCTGGATGGATCCCCGCGCCAGCTCAACGATTTCGGTATGCAGGGTGACGGACTCGGTGTAAACGCAGCTGGCAGCCACCGCACTCGCTGCGCCTTCCATATACGTTAAAAACCTGCTGCCGTCGAAGCATACGACTGCATGCGAGCCGCACTTGGCATTGAACTCTCGGCCTGCACGCATGACTTCGGCCAAGCGCTCATCACCGATGCCCTCCACCGCCGCGCTCACGAACACCACTGCACACTTGGGCATTGAGGGCCACCTCCAACTCGGAACCAGTGAGTCTAAACAGGCCAAGAGTAGATCAGCTGTGTAGAAAACGCAGGCGGGCTCGGACCGAAGTTGCGGTCCTTCTGAACGCTTAAGGATGCGCCATGGTTAGGACCATCCTAGATCAAGCTGGCTGCAAGAGACTTGACCTGGTGGGCAGCGTCGCCCCGAGGTGCGCGAGGACTGCGGCCTCAACGACCGAAGTGCTGCACAGAAAAAATATCCCGTCTCGCGGTCCAGCCGACGTTAAAGACCGATGGACACAGATCACTGAGGCGGATTCATCGCTCACGAAAACCTCATGAAACTTCGATCCCGCAAAGCGCACTTGGAGGGCTCTCCGACTTGCTTTCGTGTCCTGCCGTAGCACCATACCGTATTGCCCAGGCGTCCCGATGCCACTAGCGGTCCTGCAGGCCCGTGGGGTGGCAGCACCTCTGAGCGCCCGGGCCATTGGCGCTCAGCAGTCCCCTGTCCGCTACAAGTGAAGATCGCCACAACCGCGTGATATCGGCGTGAAAGCCAGCCGCGTCATTTGTTGCCGTTGCAACCGCCCACTTCTGACCTCCTACTAGTGCTTGGAACCGGGAAATCGAGTTGATTGAACAGTCTAGGCAATGCACCCGTCTTCATCAGTGATCCTGTTCATATTCGGTCAGAAACATCTCACACTGCTCGCTCCGCTTCCGACAGCGCTCTCTCTTCGCGTTGACTGTTCAATGCAATCTTCGACCGACTTTGTAATCCACCAAGTCGATCCCACACTGCTGAGCAAGGGGGCGAGGGCTGGATCTGCAGCTATCCTGATGACCTGCCAAGCGTGCCGAGCTAGGTCCACCGTCACCATCGGTGGCGGACTGCAGACGGATAACGCGGGTGTCTGGGTCACTTGTCCGGGATGCAACGCGAATGCCATGCTGGGTCTGGAGGAGATTTGGCGCCTTTGGAGCAGTGACGCCGGGATCGCCTTTGCAGCGGCATTTGACGCGTCGATCAAAGCGCCAGTCAGGGTGATGCCGGAGGGAGATCGTCGAAGAGGCCCTGACCTATCGCCTAGCGGTTGCTGCAATGGCTGCAGCTGAGCACGGCGCCACCGGAGATCGATGTCAGCCCAATGGGCTCGCTTGAAACGAAATCACTGTCGCACATGTGGCAACGGGCGTGGACTTTCAGCGCTTTGGACACCGCCTGCGGACCCGCGCTCACGCGCTCGACCCAGACCAAGCGAAACCGTCCAGTCTCACCAGCCGCACCACAGCTTTCATTCGCGTCCCGCTCGCACATTCAAGTTACCAACCGTGGCGTATGGCTTAGCATCAGACGGCGAGGGAGAAGGCAGCGTGCTGCGCTGCTGAGCCTCACGTGAAGCCGATTTAGTCAGGCGCGCGATGAACTGGATCGGCCAAGCGCGGCGAACCACCAGGGAGTATCGTGTTCAATCCACTTCAAACGAGCCCATCCATGCTGCGAGCCGTTGCCTACCGAAGCGTTGCCGACCCGGGAATTGATTCCACCCGCCTCGATCAGATCGTGCGCGGTGCACAACGCTTCAACCGGCTAGGCGGCGTGACAGGAGCGATGCTCTTCGATGGAGCCCGCTTTCTCCAATACGTGGAGGGACCAAACGATGGCATAGAAGGCGCCATTGGACGCATCAGGGCCAGCGATGACCACACCAACCTCCATGTGCTTGGGAATCGCTGATCGAAACCCGGCGCTTCCCGGCTTGGGACATGTGCTGCTTTATGCAGCCCAACACTGTGCTGGATCGGCTGTTCGTCGCCCCGTGGGGAAGTTTGGACCGCTCGCTGGATCACGCCGGCAACCCGGTCGGTGGCTTGTTGCTTCTGCGCCAGATCTTGGCGTAAGGCCGCAGCCCAAGGGGAGGCAGCCCCTGCTTCCCACGCGCGCCAGAGATCCACTCACGGCGGTTAGCCACACGCGGTTGCGAGAACCGCAGTTTCAGAACAACGCTGGTGCGCTATCAACTTGCCGTAGTCGAATCGTGGGCGATCTTGTGAGACAGGTCTGCGATGTGCCGTTCGACGGCGGCCAAGGCTAGCTGCATCGCGTCGCCCTTATTGCGGATCACACCCCTCTCCCGCACCTTGACGTCCACACCGTCTACCGTCGCCAAGTAGTGGAAGACTTCATCGGTCGGACTGGTGATGGTGACAACGTAGGTATGCCCACCCATCGTGTCTCGCATGGTGTGGCGGAAACCCTCTGTCTTCATGACCGGTTTGCAATGGTAGGCTGGGATCAATCTTACGCGGATGAGCGAGGCTAGAGGGCGATAAATGACCTCTCGGCCGGATCTGCTTTGGCTGCTGAGGTCTCGGGTAAGCAGGAGTTCGCTTCCCCTCCGTCCCTTCGCAGTTCCCGTAGCAGTCGTTGCCTATGATGACAATCCGGCCGCCGTCACCGCCGCCGCCTTGAGAAGGCGGGGGTCATCGAACACCGCGACTCCCAAGAGACCAACAAAGAGCAGGGCGAGGTTCAAAAGGCTTATGCGAACCGCTCCTCTTCCTTCTTCCACGCCGCTCATAACGGGCGCGCGTGGCCAAGCGCTGGATCCGGCGATGCTTGTCGGCCAGCTGATTCAAGCCGTTGGTGCAATCCAGAAACTGCGTGGCGGTGTGGATCTGGAAATGCGCCAGGTCGGTGCTGGCAGGCTCGACGGGATGAATCTTCATGTCTTCACTCTCTTTTTGTGGGTAGGTCGGTTTACCCATTACACCGCTCCTACCACGATCCAACCACGTCGCCAACCGATGTCAACCCATTGATTTGAAAGATTTTTGACTAAAATCAAGAACTGCCGTCAGGGCTTGTCAAAACGCGGCTGTGTCGCATGCTGAAGTGCATGACACCGCATGCCCACCCTCGCCGTCGTTCCTCCGCTCCAGGCTTTGGCCTGGTCGAGTTGCTGCTCGCATTGGGGGTTGCCACGGCCATGGGGGCCGCCGCGTTTTGGGGCTACCCCCGCGTCACCACTCGAGTGAACGTGGCGTCGGACGTCGAGAACGTTCGAGACCTGGCCAGCCGCGTTGATCGGTCCCATGGCGTCATCGGTTCGTTCCGCGGCGTCAGCACGTTGAACGTCCTCGAAGAAGGGCTGGCCCCTGCCGCCTTCCGCCAAGGCAGCGCAGCGACCATGAGCAACGCGTGGGGCGGCGCGGTGACCGTGGCCCCGGCCACGGTGCGCCTGGCAGGAGATGCCTTCACCGTGGGGCTGTCTGGGCTTCCTGCGCGGGCCTGCGTGCCGTTCGTCTCCGCCATCGCAGGCGACGCGAACGTGCGGGACGTGATCGTGGGCAACACCAGTGTTTTGTTGGGCAACGGCGGAACCCTAGACATCCCCGGCTTGGGATTGGCGTGCGGGGCCGATGGGGCCGTGGTCGATGTCGTTTATTACTCAGGCCTTGTGGCCGGCTCGTCGGTGGCCCTGGTGCCCACGCTTCCCCTGCCCTCCACGCCCGCGTTCCCGGCCCCTTCAACGCCAACCCCGGCTGGGCCCGTATCCACCGCGCCCAGCGTGCCCGATGCACTGCCTGGCGTTCCTGGGAGTGTGTCGCCAGGCCCTGGGGTTGCGCCTTCCCCGGCGGTTCCGCCGCTTCCTGTTGCGCCCAACGTTCCGGTGCCTCAGCCGCTCCCAACGCCGGTCCCCACCCCGGCCCCGCCCGCCTTGGTGCCTTGCCGGCAATCGGAAAGCTCGGCGGCCCGGGCGAGCTGTCCGGCGGGCACGTGGGGCACAGAGACGGTGCGCACGCGCCAGGTCTGCGCTCCCGGCGACGTGGATCCAAACTCAGACGCCGCGTGGGAGCATCCCGAGGCGTGGGTTCAAGCCCAGACGGTGGCAGCCGTGACGACGAGGGATTGCCAGGCCTGCCCGGGGACCACCCGTGAGGAACGCGATCAATGGCTTCCCACGTCGCAAGCCTGCCCGTCGGGTCAAACCGGCACGCACACCTGGGAACGGCAGCAGTTGCGGTCGAGGGACGTGTTTACCCATTGCCCGTTTGGCACCACCGCTCTGCCCGGCCCCACTTATGGCGGCTGGTCCAACTGGGTGGATACAGGGGCGCGTCGCAACGAGGTCAACACATGCAAGCCCACGGCTGCTCGCTGCAGCGACGGGAGCTTGCAGGTCGTGGCGTGGCACTCCGCCGATTGGCAGGACGTGCCGCCGCCCTCCGGTTCGAGTGGCATTTCTTACTGGTATCCCGACGCCGTGGTGCGCCTGACGCCAGCGGAAAAAGCCAAGCTGGACTGGGCCATCGCCAACGTGCCCATCCAACGGGTCGAGACGCCGGCACCGATGCCCGGCAACTGGCCCGCCAACGTGAGCGAGTCGGCTTTCTACGAAGAGCAATGCAACGCGCTTTCGGACGCCGGGAACATCCGCTACGCCTATTCCTACGACTTCGAATGCGTCTCCAACATGGGCATGCACTACTGCGACTACAACTGGACCAGCGGCGGCACCTCCTTGGCCGTGTGCCGGCAAGCGTGCGCGTCCGATCTGGTGGGCAAGAGCAACAACCCCTATCGCTGGGAATGGCCCGAGTCGTCGGTGGTGGCTTCGACGCCCTCCACGACCTGCACGGGCCAGCCCGGATGCACGCCCAACGGCGGTTTTGGCACCCAGCAAGGCCTGCCGGCGTGCAACGAGCACAAAGTCGGCCAGACCGTCGTGTTCAACTGGTATCGGCAGTTCTACAACCCAGTGCGGGTGGACTACCAGGTGCTGACGCTGACATGCAGAGGGCCTAGCTGATGTGCCGGGGACCATCGTCCCCGCCCATAGGTCAGTCGCAGAGATCAAACCTCAACGGCTTGCCATCCCACCGACCATACAGCTCGCCACTCCCCCAATAGCTGACCCGGCCTTCGCTTTCGCGCCGAATCGCTCTGAACACGCCGTTTCCCGGTGTCTGGTCGACCAAGCTCCCATCAAGCACCGGGAGAACATATCCAACCAGGCCATCCGGCGGAGTTGCTTGAGAAGGGATTGGTAAAAGGAGAGCACCTGTCGGCGTTTCTCGCAGAACGATGCAGAAGCACGGGTAGCTGAAGCTCTTCCAGGAAAAGACCAGCGCAGGATGCGTGCCTCGGGAACGAATCTCGTCGAGCAGCGGGCCGAGCGAAGTCATTGCTAGCGCCCTGGCCTTCGCCTTCATGGCCTCTTGGCTTGCCTCCTCGCACCAAGATGCAACGTCCGATGAGTCGGCGAGGATCAGGTCCTTATTTCGGCTAGCAAAGCGCTTGGCGACGTTTCTGTAGCGAGACGTAGTAACAAACAACCCGCCCGCCTTCTCCCGCAGGCTATGCGCCTCAAGGGCTGCCACTGCATCAAGATCTATAGGACGATGCTTGGCGTAACGCTTCACTTGCACCAGCGTGAGGGCATCACCCAAAGGGGATTGAATCCACATTCGGACATCCACGCCTTCATCGGCGCTGCCCGGTCCGATCTGAGTCCGCCAGCCTCTGGCCGTGAACACGCTGCTGATCAGCTCTTCGAACGCACGGGGACTCAGCCGATACAGGTCATCTGGGCGCTTCGAAAAATATTCGTAGATATCGCCGGAAACATCCGCCGTATCGGCCTCGATCAGCCGACAGGTCCACCTCCAGCGAGCCCATTCGTCGAACCTCTTCTGAAGGTCGGACTCCTGGTCAATGAGGTAGTAGCCGGCGGTGACGTGGTCATCTAGCTCGATGAATACACCGATGGACTCCAATGCCGCGTAGAGCTCCTCGGCCTCGTCCATCCCTTCATTCAAGCAGCGCCCCACCATACCTTCGGACCAGAGGGTCAAAATGGAAGAACCCTCACCCGGCTCAGTGTCGTAGTGATCAAGTGGATCCTTGTGCCCAGAATCACCCCACAGGTCGTGGCGCTCTGCCCATGACTCGGTGATCGCCTTGGCTTGGGCAACCACATCCTCCAGCTCTTGATCCGGCTTGGCCCTTGACTTTCGAGCACCCTTGATACTTTTAGATGAAGTTGCCACGACATATCTGCCGTCCGATAAAGTTGGAACGTATACTCCGCCCAACCGACATCTTTTTCCACATCCTCGGACGCACATGACAATCCTTTTCTTGATTGCGCTAGCCCTTGCGATCCCTACCAGCGGCCTATCTCTACTGGTCTACGGTGCAGTATTTGTAGGGAAAGCCATCCTTAAAGCTAAAGTAAGGATGCAGGAGGCCAACAAGAACATCGCCTTCAAAGCGATTGACAGCGAGGGCCCGAAGAACCTTCCCTCTTGGGTTAAAAACGAGGATCGGCGAGATGAGTTTGTCAGCGCGCTGCTGATGATGGCTCAGCGAAGAGGAGTTCCGGAGGCTTACTTGGGCGTGATGCTCAACACTCGGCAGTCTCTAGAAATCCTGTTGGGCTTCGCAGCAGAGATGGAGAAGAACGGCGCCTCTTTCGTGGAGCAGCAGTCCGGCAGCATCGATTTCGTCTGCCAGATGTGGGATCGCTTGGACGCAGCAAACAAAGCTAAGTTCGCAAACATTGATCTGACAGAAGAACAGTATCGCAGCCTCCACACGCCAATCGAACGCCGACTCCCCATCAACGCTCCGAGGCGCAACGATGCCCGCACTACCCAAATGATCGAATGGGCAATCGAGACTCTTGGCAAAGAGCCAAGCGTAATCGGAACCGCCTACGACGAGATTTCCTACAGCGCAGTGGTCAGCTACGTTCATGAACGCAAATGCACGATCATTACGCGAGTGGCAAAGCCCTACGGCGACTGGCTTGAGTTCCAAACGAACGTGCGTGGTCGGTCCTATCAAGTCACACTGGGAATGACACACGAAGGACACGGTTCGGTGCTCACCTCTCATCCCGCCTAAGATGTCAGTCCATGCGCTGGCTCATCGGGCGTCCGGCAGGGCCGTTCTATCCCACGCCCGCTTGACCCACCCGAACACTACGGCCAGCACGCCGATCAACAGCACGCCCCAGAGCCAAGCCAAGTAAAACGCTGCGGTAGCGATCTCCCCAAACTGGGGATGATCGGCATATTTGAAGCCCAGAACGGCGGCCGCCACCACCGTTACCACGCCCAATCCGCCCCCGAGCAGCGCCCCTTTAAGGAAGCCGTGCTTCCGAAAATACGGCATCCGCCCCGTTCGGACGTGCCAGTCCCAAAGCCGCTGAGCGCGGATGTGGAGCGCCAGGCAAAATGCCAAAAACGCGAAGACGAGCGCACCGGGCACACAACAGACCACGCCGATGAAGAAGTCGCGCTTCATCACCTCCACGCCGGCCGCCAGCCCAACCAGGCCCAACGGACCCAAGATGACGCTCGGGAGGATCAGCGCGGATGGGCCCGGCGGCGCATACACAACTTGCTGCGGCGGATAGCGGTTCATATGGTCCTCCCCTGTTGGATGGCTGCACGCTTGATCGAGACCGGCGTGCAGTCAAGCGGTGGACTGCCGCCCGTTTAGCCCGCGGACGTCCCTTCGTCCTTCACCTCAACCGGCTGCCAGCCCTCGCCCTGCGGGCGGAACAGTGCACGCAGCTTCGGCTTGAGGGTGCTTGGCTCGGGCTTGGTGGGCTGGCCACCGATGGACCCCTGCGCTTTTACCGACCCGCCCACCATGCATTCTTGATCCCCATTGGGCTTCTTCTCGCAGTCGAGATCCAAGCCGCCCGCGTCGGTCACTTCAAACCGCCAAGAGCGCTGGAGGGTTGCCTGCCTCCCCTGCTCGGTGAAAAAGCCTTCCACGACCTTCACCCCGTCCTCCTTCGTGGGGCCCTTGTCGCCAGAGCAGGCCGTCAGGGTCAAAAGTGCCGCTGCTGCGGCCACGATCATTGCGTGCTTCATGTCATGCGTCCTTGTCTTTGGAAGGAGTGATGCCGATGACTTGGTTCTTGTAGCCGATCTCCAGCCGGTCGATTTGGAGAACGATGTCGGGCAGGTCGTTGGGCTTCAACCTGCCCTCCACGACCTTGAAAAAGATTCGATCCCCCGTGGCGTCGCGCCCCACCCGTCGCAGCTCGGCCGCGTCTTCCGGCTTCAATCGCAACGCGGCGTGGTAGCGCCCGCCATGCTCGACCCCGACCACCGCACTGCCCTTGCCCAACGGCGAAGGGCCGATAACGGCCGTCGGAAGAAAGTCAGGCGAGCGGGGATACCAGTCGTGGTTCATGACCAGCACGTAGGCGTGGAGAATGTTGGTGCCGGGGTCGATCTCCACGTCGATGTAGGGCCGCAGGTAGAATGCGTCGGTGGAGGCGATCTGCCGCGCCTTGGCCTCAAACGCAGAGGCCGGGTCGCCCTGCAGGCCGACGCGTTTGAACTGGTGCCTCCATGAGCCGATGCAATGGGTTCGCATGGCGGGCGTCATGGCCTTGCCTGCCTTGGCCTCCGCGAAGAGGCCTTCTTCGCACATCTTGTGACCACCCGACGCGGTGGCCGCCAAGCCCCACCGGATCCGGGTGTAGCCGTCGAGCACCGGAGGGTCGCCGTCGTCCCAGTAAGTCCCCGCTGGTTCCAAATAGGGGCTCCTTGCCCGTTCACTGACTGTCCTGGGCGTCCCCGAGATCGCCTGCCCGATCTGCCGCAGCAGTCCTTTTGCCTCTTGGGCTTGGACCCCGGCCGACACCATCAACGCAACAGCGAAAATGCCCCCTGTCCAATGCTTCATGCCCTGCTCCTTGCCGTGGTTGCCTGCAACTTACGTGTCACGTAGAGTCTACCCGGGGCGTAGGTCATCCGTCATCCTGCCCGCATGCCTGCACTGCATCCGTTCAGCCCATGACAGCAGCCCCGTCCGCTCCCCGGGCGATCGTGGCGGCGCGCCTGCGCCAAGCCCGCGGGCTGAGGGGATTGAGCCAACGGGAGGTTGGAGTGCGTATGGGGTTGGACAAAGACACTGCATCCGCCCGCATCTCCCGCTACGAGTCGGGATCGATGTCGATCAGCCTGGAAGCCCTTTTCAAGCTGGCCGAAGCACTGGAAGTGCCACCGGCTTACTTGGTCGCAACGACGCCAAGCATGTCCGAAGCCATTCTCGCCCTGAGCATGGAGAGCGTGTCCCAGCAATCCCGCCTGGCGGATATGTTGAACGCGCTCGCCAAACTGCCGACTCAGGAGCGCGAAGCATTCGCCAAACTGCTTAAAGACAAGACCTAAGACGGTTCCGCGTAGCGGGACATGTCCTTCCGCATCTATCGCCATCGCCATCTTTCCTTGATATTGGCCTCGAATACGCCCTATCGGCCTGCTTTACTGATCCTTGAGCCCATCCTCCCTCGCACCTAGCACCATCACCGACTTGCCTCCAAATGTGACCCGCGTCACTATTGAGGAAGGGGGACGGAGCCTTCCTGGCTCTGGCCATTCACAGGGGAAGTGACCGATGTCGAATAAGAATGGGGCCGTTGCGCCCCCGACGCTGGAAGAGTGGTTGAATGGCCGCCCAAGCTGGTTGCGCATGGCGGCAGCCACGGTCATCGAGCACCGCCGCATGCCGAACGAAGAGGAGATGGAGGCGCTGGCGGATCACTGCCTGGCCGACGCGGCCAAGACACTGGACGCTCCCCACCCGGCGTTGGCACCGGGAACCATCTTGGGGACACCCACCGCCGCTGAGCTTCGCATCGACTCGGTCTCCTCCATCCGCGGCGTCAATGCCCTTGGCGAGGACGCGGCATTGGATCTCAGCCAAGGCCACATGACCGTGGTCTACGGACCCAACGGGGCCGGCAAATCGGGCTACGCCCGTTTGATGAAGCACGTTTGCGGCGCGCGGGCCAAGGGATCCATCCACGGCAACGTGTTCAAGCAGAACCCCGGTGCTGCCTCTGCTCTAATCAAAGTCACGGCGACCCGATCCGACGGCACGACGTCGTCTGCTGATCTCACTTGGCAAGCATCCGACGGCCCCCACGCGACATTGAAAGCGGTCCCGGTCTTCGACTCAGCCACAGCGCTGGAGTTCGGAGACAGCGCCACCACCGCCACCCATCTTCCCCGGGCGATGCGGTTCGTCGGGATGCTCATCAAGATCTCCGATGACTTGGCCACCCAGTTGAAGGCCCGCGCGGCCAAGCTCACCAGCAAACTGCCCATCATCCCGGAAGACCATGCGCAGAGCAGCGCTGCAACGGTCCTCCGGAAGTTGACGGCGAAACTGACCGAAGAGGAGATCAACCAGCGTTGCGCGTTCCCCGCTGCACTGAACGATGAGCGTTTGGCGCTGGAGACCGCACTGGCCCAGGCGAACCCTGAAGTGGCCCACGCCAAGGCCGTCGGAGAGCTGGAACGCTTGTCGCAGATGGCCACAAGCGTCTCGGCGTTGAGGGGGAGCTTGAGCGACGAGAAGGCCCAAGCCCTCCTGGAGGCCCGCAGCAATGCAGAGGTCAAGCGCCAGGCCGCCACCGCCTATGCCACGGCCTTCCTCAATGGGCTGCCGCTCAAAGGCGTCGGAGACGCCGTGTGGCAAACCCTTTGGGACGCTGCAAAGGCGTATTCGACCGGTCTTGCCTACCGTGATCTCCCGTTCCCCCACGTTGGAGACGAGGCTTGTTGTGTCCTCTGCCAGCAACCGTTGGGAGACGAGGGCAAGGCCCGCTTGACCAGCTTTGAAAGCTACCTCAACGACACCCTGCAGACAGAAGCGAAAAGCGCGGAAGACGCGCTGACGGCGCTGAAAAAGGCATTGCCCAGTCCTCTCCCCGATGTCGCTTGGCAGGCCCAGTGCGCCGCTATCGGCTTGGAAGCCCCCCAAGCCACTGAGCTGCTTGAGGCCATCCATGCGAGGTTGAAAGCCATGGCCGAGGCCACGGCCGCTCCGGCAGTGCAGTGGTCTACATGGACCAACGCCTACGATCAGAAGGTCAAGACAACCACCGCTGAACGCGACGCGCTGGCGGGCTTGCTGGACCCGACGGGGCGGAAAGAGAAAGAAACCCGCCTAGCAGAGCTGAAAGCACAACAGTGGCTATCGGAGCAGCGCGATGCGGTATGGGCCGACGTGATCCGCCTCAAACGCGTGGGAACGGTGGAAGCCGCTGTCCGGTCCACCTCAACCAGCCAGTTGACGCTCAAAAGCAATGACATTGGCGAGTCGGAGTTGGCCAAGGGCTACTGCGACCGCTTCAATGCCGAGTTGCAGGCGTTGGGCGGTCATTCGCTGCCCGTCCGCATGTCGTATCGATCCCAAGGTAAAGGGGCGTTCACCTTCTACGTGGAGCTGAAGGACGCGCAAGGTGCCCAGAAGAATCGGGAGATCCTGAGCGAGGGTGAGCAACGCATCGTGGCATTGGCGGCCTTCCTGGCCGATGCGACGGGCCTTGAACGGGGCATGCCCGTGATCTTCGACGACCCCATTTCCTCCCTGGACCAGCGCTTTGAGGAGGCGGTCGCCAAACGACTGGTGGATCTGGCCGAGCATCGCCAGGTGATCGTTTTCACGCATCGGCTGTCTCTAATGGTTCTCCTGCAGAACGCCTCGAAGCAGCGGACCAAGCTAGATCAGTCCGCCGTCAGCGTCGCGGTTGAATCGATCGCCCGCGATGGAAGTAAGACCGGCATGCCGGCGCAGATCAACACCTTCTCCTTGAAGCCACAATCCGGCTTGGGACAAATGGTCAGCAGCATCGGACAGCTTAAGAAGCTTGATCCGCCGCTAAAAGAACTTGCCCTGAAGGCCGCCTGCAGCAACTTCCGAATCTTGGTTGAGCGCTCTGTAGAGGACGAGCTTTGTTCTGGCGTCATCAACCGCTACCGGCGCGAGATCAACACGCTCAACAAGCTACAGCGGCTCAGTGCAATCACCCCAACAGACTGCGCGCTGATCGACGGGATGATGACGAAGTATTCGGCATTCGAGCACTCCCAACCCACCGACACCCCCAGTTGGCTTCCGGATCCGGACGAACTGCTGAAGGACGTGCAAGACATGCTCGAATGGTGCAAGGAGTTCGGTAAGCGAGCGGAAACGGCGGCGAAACCCAAGGCGTAGCCCTGGCCACCCGTTACTGCGTGCTCACGGTCATCAGAAGCGCCGCTTGCCAGCGCTTCCCACAGCAGGTGGCAGCGCTTGATGCAACTCGTGCGCGCGAAAAAACGCGTGCAGCCACTCTTCGGCGTCCTCGACGCCCGTCAGTTCCCGAATCACCACCCCGGCCAAGCAATCCCCAGGGACGGCAAACAGGTCGTCGTTCAGATCGCTGCTGGACAGAGGGGTATGGAAATCGGCCCCCTCTTGGAACGCCTGAAGCAGGTGCTGCCGGGCAAGAGGATCCCGGCGTGCCGCCCATGCGAGGCGAACGAGCTCCGACGATGGCCAGGGTGCAGGGGTCATCAGAACTCGTAACCGTCTGGCACGCCCGAGGGGATGCCCTGCATGGGGCCCGAGTAGCCCACCTGCTGAACCAGGTTCTGGGCGGTCTGCGACATGCGATCCAGGCGTTCCGGGACTTGGTCCAGGGCGAACAGAACCATGCCAAAAAGGGCGATGTTGAGCAGTTTGTTGAAAAGTTTTCGCACGAGCGGGGTCCTCCGTGGTTGTCAGGGGTTCGGGTTTCAAAAAAGCTGGTGGTGTTGGGCGATGCCGAACAAGCAAAGCGCCCAGGTGGACGCAATCGCTGCAGGGGCCAGGCAGAGCGACACGCCGAGGGCAATGTCCGACAGCTTGGCCTTGGGGTCGGTCACCATCTCCCATCCCAGCTTGGCCGCCCCCATCCCCGACATGGCGTCGAACAGGAATCGCAGGAGGGCTGCGGTGGTGGCGACGGTGGACCGGGCGGGCGCTTGGGTTTGGCTGCGGGTATTCATCAGAGCGCATCCAATCGATCAGCAATGGCCAATCCGGCGACCAATCCAGCCAAGAGGCAAAAAGCAAAGAACGTCAACATGGGGTTTCCTTTGGTTAAAGAGCATCAGCGCTCTTCTCTGATCTCAAAGTAAAAGAAAACCAACTTTTCGCAATAGATTGACCCTACATTTTTATGACTAAAACACAAAACTGACTGGGAAAAGCAAAAAACACAAAAACCCTGAAACACCTCACATTTCCAGCCCAGCGTCGGGCCCGGCGGAAGCCGAGGCCCCACCTGCCCTTCCCCCAACACGCTTTTGCTTTAGCCGCTTTTGCCGTTGCCTTTTCTCTTCAAGAGTTCAAAAGAACGCGGCCCGGGGCCGCGCCTGAAAAGCCCCCTTCGGGGAGGAAAGGCCCAGGGCCGGGGCTTCCGCCCCAGCGTCCGCGTGGCTGTCCTTGGCCCCATGCCCGCAAAAGGCAGTCCGATTCGTCAGGCGCTGGATTGGATGCATCGCCAGACCAACTGGCGAACGGCTTCTGGCTGACGAATCCCAACCCGGTTGGCGTCGAGGAGGAGGGCCATGGCGACCTGGGGAGCCACCTGCACACTGGGGAGCGCGGTTTTATAGCGCTCTCGCCCCGTTGCCTCTCCGGTCCACGGCGTCGGGCATCGAGGGGAAAACGGTTCTCGAATCTGGGCGTGTTGCTCGATGAGTTGAGCCAGTGCAGCGCGCATGCTCAGGCCTTGCGCGGCGGCCAGGGCTTGAAACGCGGCTTTGCTGGGCGCGTCAATCCACGTCTCGTGGATGGTTTCGACCAAACGTTCTGGGGGGCGGAGAATGTAGCGTTTGGTCATGCAGGGCTCCCGTGCGGCTTGGCCATCCATCCTTGGGCGGCCGCTTCTTCAGCGGTCAGCAACGCGGAAGTGCCCAGGAAGCGCGTGAGGTGGTAATGGCCGATGGTATGGGGATACCGCTGGAGGTGGGCGTGCATGTTCTTATCGAAGTAGCACTGACCACCCGAGCGGCGCTGGTATGCGTAGAAGCGTTTGCGGCGACTCGTTGCTGGCGTCTTCATGCCGCCCCCCCGCAATCGTCGCAACGCTGCATTTCTGCCGGATACGTTGAGAAGGGATAGGCCCCTTTCTGCCCCACTTCCCCGCAGCACCCACACCGCATGAGCCCCCGGGCGGTTTGACAAATCGCGGCCTCCGGGCCTTGCCAAACCACGCCGACCACGACGGCTTCCCACGAGCTGCCGCTCCGGGCAACCACGGTGAGCCCGTCGCCGTTCTGAACATTCTGGGTGGGCACCCGGGCGCCCCACTCGCCCGTCTTGAGTTGGATAGGGCTGGCGTGGTGGTGGGCCATTAGAAGCACCCCCGACAACCAAGGGGAGCAAAGCCTGACCGGCCAATAACATAAGCAATCATGCGAAAACCTTTGAAGAGGGGGAACTCCCTCGCTACCCACTCAAACTAAGCCGCCTACAAAAAATCGCAATACTTTCACCCTACGTTTTATCGACTAAATATCAAAACTGCCAAAATGGCAGCAAAGCGTTGAAGAACTTGAAGCGCAGCACATTTTCCAGCCAAGCGCCGGGCCCGGCGGAAGCCGAGGCCCCTCCCGCCCCTTCTCCACACAACGCTTTTGATTTGAGCCACTTTTGATTTTGGCGTTGCTTTTTTCTTTTCAAGAGATCAAAAGAACGCGGCCTGGGCCGCGCCTGAAAAGCCCCCTCCGGGGAGGGTTAGGACATGGGCCGGGGCTCCCGCCCCAGCCCCGCTTTGCCTTCCCTTGATTTCAACGCCCACAAAAAAAGCCCCGGTTTCCCGGGGCTCTTTCTGCAACGCTCAATGGCAATCAGGCCTTGAACGGGTGCGCCGGCCATTCCTGGTCCGGGTGCTTCTTTTTCCACGCCTTGCCTTCAGCGGTTTCGGCCCACGCAAGGAAGGCCTTCGGCTGACGTCCAGTGCCAGCCCACGTGGTCCCATCCGGGATCTGGAACTTCGGGGCGCGACTGATGCCGGCGCTTGCGGGAACCGACTTGCGTGGCTCAAGCAGCGCCCTCAGATCGTTCTTCTGCTTCGTCGTGTAATGCTGCCCAAACTGCTGCAAGGTCTCGTAGACCCCTGCAAAGCTGGCGCCAGCTTCGGCGGCCACAGCTTCTTGCTCTGCCTTTTCCAGCGCGGCCACTTGGGCCTCAGCGTCAGCCTTCTTTTTCCTGATTTCTTCGAGCGACAATGCCACGTTATTTCCCTATGGTTAACAAACCCCGATCGTGCCGATTCACAAGGCTGCTGTAAACCCTCAACGACCAGGCCTTGCTTTTATTGAGTTTTTGACAGGCGTCTAAGGGCTTCGCCTTGGAAGTCACTAATCCCCCGTCCGTGTCCGCGGTGATCAACCGCGGGCAGCACTGCGTATGGCCTATTTCGGGCGCGGGCTAGGGCCGGATCATGTCTCCATAGCTGCCATTGCCTCGCCAAGCCCGGGATGGGGATCCTTAAGACCCATCTCGACCATCGCCAACTTCAAGGGCCTTTCGTTCTCCTTCCTCATGGTATCCGAGTGCCAGCGACACCAAGTCCAACAGGTTGTCAGTCCACATTTGAAAGCCCTCGGCGTTCTGCACCTCAATGACTGTAAATGCCCACTCCGACGCGATTTCGGCGTAGCTGGGCCCCACTTTGAGCCGGAGGTAAGCGAGGTGCTTGGGGTAGCGAAGCGCCAACGTCTCATGGGTGACCAAGGCGTAGTGCCCGTTGCCCATGCGCAGCTCCCCCGTCCAGTTCGCCTCGTTCACCAGGGTCTCCGCATCCCGCGCCGTGGTGGGCCAAGAAGCGCCCGACACTTCGGTGACAGTGCAGCCTTCGATGCAATAGCCATGCAACTCAGTGAAGTCGTCCAGTGCCTCGTACTCCATCTCCTCATCATCAAACTCAGCGCAGTCTTCGACCGTGACTTCCCCCGAGCGCGGAAGCCTCTCCACCACCTCCTCATCGGTGTCCCAATCAATGTTGTCAAAGCGGAACGTGCGAGGCGGCAGAATCGGATCGATCCCCGCATCGGTGAGCACCTCGCACACGATGGACGTGTGTACCTCCAACCCAGCAGCGATGGCCCGAGCGTGGGTGCCATGGCAGGCCAAGCCAAGGATGGCCAGGTCCCGGTGTTCGGGGGACAGGGGGAACATCGGCGTTGCGTTCGTCATGAGTTGTTGCCTCGGCAGTTGGTGACTGAAAGGCTACGGACCACCAGAGGCGGACTCTACGCGCTAAGAGGGAGCCCCCTCTTAGGCCTGAACGGCGCTTCAGAAATACCCCCCCATGCTCGCCCAACGGCTTCAGCAGTTGCCGGTCTCGTGCCTTACCCGGAACCCTTTAGAAATCGGCGTGTCATCGGGCGCAGCGTCCTGCTGCGTGGCGCGATTGGTCTTCATGGCCATCGTCTCGGCCCACACCCGCAATCCGATGTCCTGCAGCAGGATATCTTCCCTCTTTCGCGCGGTCGATTCGATGATCCAGTGGCGGCCATACGCGCCATGCAACAACGGCCCCTCAGGCCATCCTTTCCGGGCGACGGTCATGGCCAGTCCGGCGATCAACCGAACGTCAAAGCATCGCCTCGTTTCTTCCTCGGATAGTTCCAAGCGCGGAGCAAGCAATGCTTCTCGGGCCTTCGTATCGGCCTGTATGACCCGCTCAAGCTCTGCTGGGGTTGGAGCCTCCATGCGCGTCCACACTTGCGCTGGCAAGCATGCCTTGACCCAGTTCCAAGCGCTTGCGGTGTCGTCAGACGGATCAGCCGGGTGCAGGATGAGCCGACTTTCAAACAACGCCTGGAGGGTTTCCGGATGCTGACCTGCCCCCACTGAGCCGTACCAGCCGAAGCTAGGTAGAGTCCGTCATCCAGAGAGGACGGACATGCGCAAGAGTCGCTTCACCACGGAACAGATCATTGGCTTCATCAAGCAGGCCGAGGCCGGCATCGCGCCAGCCCGTCCTGCCCCTCCCCCCCGAGGAAAGCCATGCGCCCGCGCTGCACGCATGAAGACCAGATTGTCGATGTCACGCCAAGCGCGCTGGGCTACGAGTAATGCTCGGCCATCCGATCATCGAAGGCTACGAGCCGCCCGAAGGCTGGGGCTAGTGCTATGTCGACGAAGTGGAAGTCGAATGCCGGACCAGACCCCGCAGCTGATCCCGCGCTACTTCTCAGCTTCGTGCCGTCCTTGACCCGGCGGGTCATCGGTTGAGCAGACCAACGCTTCCCACCGGAAAGTCTCGGCACGCACCGCTCATGCGTGGACCGACGCGGCGAGGCCAGGGCGTGCCGAAAGCGAGCCAACCTTCTGCAACCCGAGGCCATGAAGCGAGCGGCTTCATGGCCTCATCACGCTTGCATGTCCAGTATCGTAATCCCCAATACCCTGTCGTATGGCGGCGTACCGGACAACCGCATGCCATGCCTATCGACGCAGGAGATCCATGGTCGATCAACCCGTTCTTTACAGCGAAGCACTGGAAAACGTCGACGAAGACGAGGATCGTCTGATCGAGGAGATCGTCACGCAGATGGCCGAAGGTAACCGTGCTGCCTATGAGCGCCATCGGCATGCTATTCGCGATGCGCATGCAAAATCGCACGCGGTCCTCAAAGGGGAGTTGTCCGTCCATTCGGACCTCCCGCCAGCACTTGCGCAGGGGATATTCCGCAGGCCCGCGACCTACGGCGTGGTGGCGCGCCTGTCCTCGGCGCCCGGCGATATCCACTCCGATGCGATCCCGGCGCCGCGCGGGTTCGCAATCAAGCTGATCGGTGTGGACGGCGAACGTCTGTCACCGCAGATCGGAGGCCGCAATCAGGATTTCCTGATGGTGAACTTCCCCGTGCTCGCCTTTGGCACCATCCCCAAGTACAAGACACTGCTGGGCGTGCTGGAGAAGAACGCACACGCGCCGGACATCTTCCAGCGGATCGTCGCCGGGCTCGCACGCGGTACCAAGGAAGCAGTCGAAGCGCTGGGCGGGACGCCCGGTGCGACGCTCGAGGGCCTGGGGCGCGACAACCACAACCCGCTGGGAGAGTCCTACCACACGCAGGGCGCCCTGCGTTTCGGCGACTACGTGGCCAAGCTTTCGCTGGTGCCAGCGTCCAACGATGTGCGCGCACTGACCGGGGTGGCCGTGGAGGATGTCGGCTTCTCGACGATGCGGGATGTGATCGAGCAGCATTTCGCGCGTCATGGTGCCGAGTACACGCTGCGGGCGCAGTTGTGCACCGACGTAGCGAAGATGCCTGTGGAGGATGCAGCCGTGCGCTGGGACGAGGATGCCTCGCCGCACATGCCGCTTGCGACGCTGCGCTTTGCCCCGCAGGCGCCCTATACGCCCGCACGCCGGGTCTACGGCGACGACGTGTTGTCGTTCAATCCCTGGAATGGCGTGCAGGCCCATCGTCCGTTGGGCGGGATCATGCGCATCCGCCGCGCCGCGTATGAGCGTTCCAGCAGTTTCCGCCATGCCATGAACACCCAACCGCGGGTCGAGCCGGAGCATCTGGCCGATATCCCGGATTGAGCCTTCCCACGACAAGGACCCCCGATGACCACGTCGAATGATCCACGCCTCGCCGATGAGACCAAGCCGGAGGAGATCCGGCGCCGTGCTGGCGAACTGGCGCAGGACTTGCCAAAGCTTGCCAGGATCGCGCTCGAAGCCTTGATCAAGCAACACAACGATGCCTACAAGGGCAGCTCCCAAAGCGCCGGTCGCGCCGGTCGGCAGTCGGGAAATGTCTCCGAGTTGTCGGCCATCGCCACGCTCAAGCCCGGTGGCGCGGATCGGCTCAAGCGCATCTTCGGCCTGACCGGGGGCAATTTCGACGGCGCGCAACGCGTGTCCACGCTTCATGACATGCGGTTTGTGTTGTTCGATGACGACACGCGGATCCTGTTCGCCACGGCCTACGATGGTGACTGGGATACCTACATCAACGATTTCGCCACCAAGATTCCAGGCTTGATGGACCTGTTGTTCGCCAACGTGGAGGGCTGGCCTGGCATCGACAGTCCGCAGGTCAAGGATTTCATCGCCGATCACCAGATCGACGCGGCCGGTTGGTTTGTCGCCAATCCCCAGGTCACGGTAGTGGACGTGCGCCGTTACCAACGCATGGACAAGGCGTTGCAGGCCTTCTTGGATACGATGTCCGGAAATACGCAGATGGATGCGACCACGCGTGCAGCGCTGGAGACGCTGGAGCAGGCCATCTCCGTCCCGCAGGGGGTGGATTACTGACATGGGCCTGCTCGCTGACCTTGCTGCCCGTTTCCGTCGTGACCGGGTGACCCTGAACCTCGATGACATCCAGGCGCTCATCCTGCGATCGCGTCCTGAGCCTTACGTCGGGATTCATGCTTTGCTGCACGTGGAACAGGCGGCCGGTGGGCGCGATCTGCTGCGCCGGCTCGCCCCGCATGTCCCCACTGCTTCCGGCTGGACCGAGGAGCTTGATACCTGGATCGGCGTGGCCATCAGTCACGAAGGGCTCAAGGCGCTTGGATTGCCGCCGTCCTCGCTGGAGAGCTTCCCCCTGTCGTTCCGGCAGGGAATGGCAGCACGCGCCGAACAGCTGCGTGACTTCGGGGAAAACGCTCCAGAGACTTGGGAGGAAGTGTTCACACCGGGCAATTGCCATATTGCCCTGACCATCTATGCGCGCGATGAAGTACATCTGGATGTTGCGGTGGACAAAGCCATGGGCGAGCTAAATGCCTGCAGTGGCGTGACCTTGCTGGCAACGCACCGTTTCGGCGCCGACGCCGATGCCCAGAATCCATTCGGCTTCCGCGATTCGATTTCGCAGCCAACAGTGGCTGGCGCTGGCGTGGAACCACAGCCCGGGCAGCAGCGTGCGATCGCTGCGGGAGAGTTCATCCTTGGGGAAAACAGCGAAGCCGGTGCGCCGTTGCGCATGCCCCAGCCGGACGTATTGGGGCGCAACGGCTCGTTCGTGGTGATGCGCAAGTACGAAAGCCGGGTGGGTGCGTTCAACGATTTCATGCGCATACATGCAGGCGAGGACAAGCAGGCCCAGCATGCTCTTGCCGCGAAGATGTTCGGACGCTGGCGCTCCGGCGCGCCGCTACCGCTAGCGCCGGAACGAGACGATCCCGAGCTCGGCGCCGACCCGCAACGCAACAACGATTTCGACTACCAGCATGATGCCCTTGGTCGGATGTGCCCGCATTCGGCACATATGCGCCGCCTCAATCCGCGGGGGAGCCAGCTGACGATCCTCAGCGACGAGCACATTCATCGCATCATTCGGCGTTCGTCCACGTTTGGACCAAAGTGGAGCGATGACGTGACCGGCACCGACGATGCCAAGGCGGATCGCGGGATCTTCTTCATCTTCATCAGCGCCCGGGCCTACGACACGATCGAATTCCTGCAGCAGGAATGGATCAATCGCGGCAACTTCATCGACCTGGGTTCTGAACGCGACCCGATCGTCGGCCTGCACGAGGAGCCCGGCAGCTTCACGATTCCCCAGTCGCCAGTGCGTCGACGCGTGGCCGATGTGAGTACCTTCAATCGCCTGCGCGGCGGCGAGTACATGTTCATGCCGTCATTGAGCGCGCTGCGCTGGATCGGCGAGGGGAAGTTCGATTGAGCCGGCGCGGGCGCGCTGGGCGCTATGCGTGCTCGCGGGCCCTGCACTGAGAGGCCACCGTGCCCAGGCGGCACGGTGGCCTAAGCCTTGCGCCACGCCCGCGCGCACTGGCACGCCAGCGGCCATCCGATCATCGAAGGCTACGACCTGCCCGAAGGCTGGGGCCGGTGTTACGCCGATGACGTGGAAGTGGACCTGCCGGATCAAACGCCGCAGCGCGGCTCGATCTCTCGCTAGGGAAGCTCTGCTGAACAACTCCCGCCGTATCGCCGACAATGGCCTTCAACTTCGAGAGGCAGGCAGATGCGGCTGACGTTCGGTGATGCCGAGGATCTTGGCCAGCGCAAGCAGACCCGGCGCGAGGTGTTCTTGGGTCAGATGGATCAAGTGGTGCCGTGGAAGGCGTTGTTGTCGCTGATTGAGCCGCACTATCCCAAGTCAGGCCAGCCGGGGCGTCAGCCGTATGCGCTGGAGACGATGCTGCGCATCCACTTGCTGCAGCAGTGGTATGCATTGAGTGATCCGGGCATGGAAGAGGCGCTGTACGACATGCCGGTGATGCGTCGCTTTGCCAGTTGGGTGGGCTGGACGGGATCCCGGACGAGACCACGATCCTCAACTTCCGACGTCTGTTGGAGATCCATGATCTGGCGAGCAAGCTGCTGGGCCGGGTCAACATGCACTTGTCGAACAAGGGATTGAGTCTGCGCGGCGGGACGATCGTCGATGCCACGATCATCGCCGCGCCAAGCTCGACCAGAAACGCCCAAGGCAAGCGTGACCCGGACATGCATCAGACCAGGAAGGGCAACCAGTGGTATTTCGGGATGAAGGCGCACATCGGCGTGGACGATGCCTCTGGCCTGGTGCACCACGTGCAATGCACGGCGGCCAAAGTGGCTGACATCACCCAGACCCAGAAGCTGCTGCATGGCGATGAGGACACGGTGTGTGGCGACAGCGGCTATACCGGTGCGGACAAGCGCATCGAACTGAGCCAGAGCAAGGCCGGGTTTCTGATCGCGGCCAAGCCTTCGAAGGTGCGGGCCATCAGGAACCAGCGCAAACGTGCGGTTGTTGAGGACTGGGAACATTTCATCGCCCGGCTCAGGGCCAAGGTCGAGCATCCGTTCCGGGTGATCAAGCGTCAGTTTGGCTACACCAAGGTGCGCTATCGCGGCCTGGCCAAGAACACCGCGCAGGTGATGACGCTGTTTGTGCTGTCCAAACTGTGGATGGTGCGCCGGCAGTTGATGCCGGCCGCAGGGCCAGTGCGCCTGTAAGGCGGGGAAATCCCGCACACCTGTGCCAATTGGGCGCAATGAAAGCGTTGTTTCAATGAAATCCACGCCGACCGGATGGGGCTCAAACGCAGATGAGTGTTGTTCAGACCTTACTTAGGGTTGACGATGGTGCGATCCTGCCCTGCCCATCGTCCGCGTTCTCGTCTAACGTGCAGGCCACCACAGACCCGCGCCAGATATGGAGCGGCCTTCACAGCCCTCTGTCGTCTTTTCAAGCCCTATCCCGCTGCTTTCGCAGTGATCCAAGCTCGCGTTTCACGAAGAATTTCGTCCGATAGCACCTCTTCATGGGCCATGCGGGCCAGGATCAAGGCTCCTACCATCGCCGCCCAAGTGCCGATGGCCGTTCGGCGTTTGCCAGCCTCATCCGTGCCGTCAGTCATCTCACTAAGGTGCTGAAGCTGGCGCTTGAGCCCGTCCGTCATCTCGGCCCGGGCCACTCCGGGTTGGCGAATGGCATCTGACGCGAGCGCAGCAACTGGGCACCCGCACGAGCAGCGTCATCGCCGAGTGGCGCCGCGACTACAACCAGGTGCGACCACACAGCAGCTGCGGACGCATCCCGCCGGCCCAGTTTGCTGCCAACCACCGAACCCAAACCCATCCCGCCGCAGTACCCTTCAACCCCGGGCTCCACCAGTAATGGGTGGTACGGCTACTGGGGGCAGGTCAATGACGCAAAGATTGACCTCGCGATCGCGCATGTGAGTGAGGATACCGGACGCCTGCGCCGTGAAATGCTCTATTGCGAACAGTTCGTTTGCTGCTTCCACCCATCGCAGCTGGCCTACGCAACCCCTATCGCCTCCGAAGACTACTTTTCCTCCGTGCACGGCCTCGTGTCGGACAGCGAAAATTTGCCTGGATTTTTGGAACATCTGTTGCGGCACGCCCCGATGCAGCTGGAGGCCCCCCACTTGTCGCACAACGGCATCACCTTGCTTGCGATGGCTTCTCGCGCCCCACTCATCGCTTCCTTGCAAGCCGGTGTCGCCAGACGCTACGCCGCGGCATTTGGCCTCGTTGTTAGCGACCTGCCATTCGAGGTTGACGAATTGCAAATCGACGTGATCTGGCATCCGCGAAGTGAAAACGACCCAGGCATCTCGTGGCTGCGAAGGCTATGCCAGTCGTGCGTCGACTGAAGGAGTGGTGGCGACTGTCAGCCCAGCGTTCGCCTGCGACCGAGCAAGTCATCGTATTTGATATTGAGAACACCGTGATAAACAGACAGTTCACATTCAATCGCGGCAGTTGGCATGCCGGCCACAATGTGGTGGGGCCGTTGGACGGCGAAAACGACATGGCCGGCTTAACGCGGGCCGGGTATTCACCCAACGGTGCTTACTATGGCGGTGAGCACGGCCTGCGGCTGGAAATATTTGAGAACTCAGTAGATGGCTCGTTCTTCGCCTTCATTTCGCCCACCGGAAGGACGACGGTGGAGGTGCTCATCCCCGACTTCGAGAGCTTCATGCTCTTCATTAAGGATTACGGAGGCTCATTTGCCGCAGCGGGTTCCGAGGCGACCCAAAAAGTGGTTATGGAAACGCTTGCGAAGCTCTTCGGCGCGCTCCATGGCCACGACTGGAGTGAAGCCTGCCAGCTTTGTGACCCTGTAGGATGGCGACGCTGGAACGGTATGCAGGACAGCGGTTAAGGCTCCCTCGACCGCTTCGACCCAGCGGCGTCGCGACCGACCATCTAGCGAAGCGCTGGGGGCCAAGCAGCGCTCAGAGCGCCGTCGCAAAACCCAGCGCAGACGGAGTGCCTGGGTTCGCAAGGCATCTATCCTGGCCTCAAAGGTCGCCTGCACTCGAGCGCATTTTATAGACCGCCCAACGCCTCAAGCACCGGCATACGGCCTGTGCAGGCACACACCTATCGCCGGGGCGGTCATCGCCGTCGCCATCCCGGGCGGCGACTGCGCCTTGTCGAGCGTCAACTTGGTCGGGGTGCTGGAGTCGGCTGCAGAGCGGCTTCCACACAAGTCGCCAAGGCGCCTAAACCGGGCTCTTGCGCTGCTGTAATGAGGTTTCCCTCACTGAGCCACGTGAAGGGCGTCCGCGAATTGGCGGTAATACTTGTCTATTAGCTCTTCACCATCGTCCGGGGAGAACAGATACAACCTCATGATTCCCTCAAAGACAAGCGAGAGGCGATCGGCGACGACCTCTGAGTCCAGGGCGCTGGCTATTTGCCCCCTTTCCTGAGCCTGTCGAACTCTTTCCCGCAACATTTCCATCAAGCCCAATTCGTGGCTTCTAAGAAGTCCGGCCACATGGGCATTGCGTGCACCTTCGCTCGCGATTTCGGCGCGCAGAACTGCTATCGCATGTCCCTCGGGCTTCAGGAAGAGGTCTGCCAAAAGCTCCTCGACGGCCTGTCGACTAAAATCGGAGCTCCAAAACCGTGCAATCAGGGCCTGATGGCGCTGCAGATCGAGCTCGATCAGGGCGGTGATAAGGGCTTCTTTGCACGAAAAATACTGGTAGATGTTAGCAACACTTACCTTAGCATTGGCGCTTATGTCGGAAAGGGAGGAAGCGTGGAAGCCCTTGCGTATGAAAGACTCCCGCGCTCCATCCAAAATTTGCGTCAAGCGTTTTTCTCGCGCCCCCTCATTCACAGGGCGACCGAGCTGCGGCCTGCCTTTCCCTCCATTCATTCAACACCTCTACAGATTGGTCGTGTCTAAAGCAAGAACACTACTTCGACTGGGGTCACGGCTCAACAGGCAGCATTCGCTTGCGCGATTGCTGCCCAGCCTGAAGCAAACCATCGCAACGCTTAACTCTTCCTTGCAATGAAGTTCAGTCCCTGCATTGGCTGTCCCGAAGGTGCTCTGCCGACGTCCGGTTCAAGGCAGGTCGGTCAAGAACCGGACGGCAGGGCGGCGGTGGCGTATACCTTGATTTCCTGGAACTGCTCAATCGCGCGCGGCCCGCAAAGCACACCGATGCCGCTTTGCTTGAACCCGCTCTGTTCAAACTGCTCGGACATGACGCCCCAACAATTCATCCAAATATGGCCAGCCCGAATGGCCTTGCCAACTCGTCGGCAACGCGATGCGTCTTCCGAGAACACCGACGCGGCGAGGCCAAACTCGGTGGCATTTGCGCGCGCAATGGCGTCGGCTTCGTCCTCAAAAATCTCGAACGTCTGGACAGGTCCAAACACCTCGTTCTGAACGACGTAAGCGTTCAAGTCTTCGACCTCGATCAAACTTGGACGGTAGAACGCGCCGGCAGCCAACGGTCCCTCTTCGATTGGGCCGCCGCGAACGAGAACGTTCGCATAAGACGCTGCTTCGGCAACCACCGCGTCCACGCGTGCGACGCTGGCCTTGTCAATCAACGGACCGAGTTGTGCCTGTGGATCCTCGCTCTCGCCGAGCCGAACGTTGCCATAGGCCTCAACCAGGGCAGCTCGCAGCCGGTCTGCCACCGTCCGCTGAACCAAGACACGGGAACCTGTGCAACAGAACTGGCCATTCATCGCGACGAGGGCCATGACGATTTGTGGGACAACGGCCGCAAGGTTGGCATCGTCGAACACCACCAACGGTGCTTTTCCGCCAAGCTCCAGGTTCAGCCGCTTCAGCGTCTTCGCGCCGTTGGCGGCGATGGTCCGTCCAACGTTTGTGCTCCCGGTATAGCTGATCATGTCCACTTGAGGAGAGTCCACCAGCATGGCTGCGCCAATGCTTCCTGTCTCGGTGATGACATTGAGCACGCCAGGCGGCAGCGATGGAACGGCTGCGACCGCCTCGGCGAACAGCGCGTTGGTGAGTGCCGTCTGATGAGGCAGCTTGAGCACCACCGTGCACCCCGCCGCCAACGCCGGAGCGATCGCTCGCACGGAGAGAATGATCGGGGAGTTCCAAGGCGAAATGACGCCAACAACGCCAAGCGGCTCAGGATCGGAGAAGAAGTGCACCCCTGGCGCCGCTTCAAGAGCTCGGCCACCGGTTTGGAGCAGCGCGGTTGCCGCGCCATACCGGAGCCACTCCGACGCCAATGAGAGCTCCCACTCGGTCTGAGCCAACAGCTTGCCGCCTTCCTGAGAGAGGCGGACCGCCATTGTTTTTGCGCGCTTGGCGACCTCGTCGGCTAACTCATGCAAGGCGCGGGAACGCAATGATCGCTCCGTTGGCCAGTTGGATGTATCAAAGGCCGTGCGTGCAGCCTCGATGGCAAGCCGAGCTTCGTCCTGGCCGATATCCAAATAGCTCCCGAGCGGCTGGCCCGTCGAAGGACTGACCGCTTGCCTGATCGCCCCCCCTTCGTTCCAACTGCCATTGATCCAGTTCTTTACTGCTTCAGTCGCACGCGAGTCTGTCATGGCGTTTTCCTTTCATCGTATGGAGCTAGGGAGAATCAGGTCAGGGGCCTTCCGCTTCCTCACCTTCGACACCGAGTGAGCGAGCTGCGTCGCCCCGGCCATTAGAAGAGTGAACGCTCACATATGTATATGTCAAGCGTTTTTTTTGAGTCACGGGTAAAGCGCATCGCCAGCAGGCTCCGGGCACCCAAGGTTCTCCCTTAGGAGTGACGGGTAACGTCTTCTGATTCTCCAAAGCCTTGTGAGCAAAAAGACGCCTCAAATCCATCTGCACTCCACGCCCAGTCCGGCCGTTGCTATCACCGCGGCCTGCCGATGTGGCAAGCCTCGCCGTCCGACCTTGGGTTGCAGGTGAGTAAGGCGCGGAGCGTCTAATGCACCCAAGAACGCTTGGCGGCGGGGCGAGATGGCGCAAGGACCTCCTAAGCAACATGGTGGCGGCATGCTGCTTCTGCAAACTAAGGCGTTTCCAGCCGTCAGCGGGGAATGCACGCGCACTGGATCAATGCGCCCCGCGCCGTCCGTGCTCAACACGGACGGCACCAGGTCCTTGCCGGCAACTTATCCCTACGGCTCCCAAAATTCGCGCAAGTGAACTTCAACGCTTCACCGGTTGGCCCCAGTCCTCGCATTCGCGAGTCATCGTGATACGTTGACCTATTTCTTCTAGTTGCTGCAATGCTGGTTGCCGCTCACGTTCTGACACTTCGCCAGGTGGGCTTTGAACTGAAAGCCGAATCGGAGATGCTGCGGCAACGCGCACTGCCCACCTACAACCAGCTGCGCCCAATGATCGAGCAACTGCAAACGCGGCTTCGTTTCCATCAATGGGGAGTTCCCATCGTCATGTCGATCCTTTTGCTCGTCACCACCGGCATGACGCTTATTGCCTACTCGGAACTGACGGCGACCACCTGAGCCTACTGGACGCAGTAAAGGTCACTGGCCGACTCGAAAATACTGGCTCCAGCCTTGTCATGTTCACTGTTCACATCTAGGCGAAGCGATCCCGGCCAAGTTGCAGTAGCGGTAGACAGCTGAACTGCTTATCCCAAGCTCCCGCGCCAACTGAGCCCGGCTGACCACCTTCAACCGAGTCCGAACCTGGTCCAGGCCCAGCCCCCGCAAGGTGCGGTGCTCCGGCCCTTTCAGGACACGCCCCAAGCGAAGGGCTCGGCGGTCCAAGCCGATGGTGGCCGGCGACACGCCCAAGCGCTGGGCCACCTCGACCGAGGTCAGCCCGGCTCGGACCAGCCGCTGCACCTGCTGGCGACGCTCAGCGAGCTCGCGGGCTTGGCGGTCCCGGAACGCCTGCCGTCCGGAGCCCGCCAGGCGGTGCCGCCGGACAAAGCGGTTCACGGCTTGGTGGGTGACGCCCAGGCGTTGGGCCAAGGCGCGCTGAGTCACCCCTTCGTCCAGCAAGGATTGAACCTGGGCCGGGGAGCGGCCGCCGAGGAAGCCTTTGCGTGGAATCATGATGGAGTGGCCTGACGACGTCGCCCATCGCGCGGCGCTTTGAGACCTGCTCTTTTCATGTAAACAGATATAGACGACGCGCTGACCCCCAGATGCAGAGCCACAGCGTTGGCCGTCTGGAATCGGGCGAGCAGGATCTCGACCTCTGCTCGACTCAAGCCCGAGAGGGTCATTTTCTCCGCCGGTTTACGCATGCCCGGAAGCTTCAGCGGTTTGCGGTCGGTCGATGGTGTAGTGGCCTGGCGGCATCGCCCGTCCCGTGGCGCTTTGAGGCCGGCTCTCTTCATGTAAGAGGACACATGCGCCCCACTAGTTCCGAGATGCAACGCCACTGCCTTGATGGTCTGGAATCGAGCAAGAAGGGCCTCGATCTCTGCTCGACTCAAGCCCAAGAGGGTCATTTTCTCTGCCGGCAGACGCACAGGCGGCAGCTTCAGCGCTTTGCGGTCGGCCGTTATGCACGCGTATGGCACGGCCAACTGTTGCGCCATTTCAGACACCGATAGGCCGGCCTCGCTCAACCGGCGCACCTCTTTGCGCCGAGCCAGAACAACCGCCTTCTTTCCGTTTTGCGGCATGTCCAGTTCGTATTTCTTGCAAAACAGGCTAACCGCTTGCTGCGTGACGCCGATCCGAGCCGCCACACGGGTGCGGGTGCCCAGTTCGTGGAGCAGGCTCAGCACTTCCTCAACCGAGTGCCCTGCAATGCTCCTCGGTTGTCGTTGGCAGACCGGCAACCGCAGTCCAAGGGCTTGAGCATCTTTCTGCAAGGTGTAAACAGCCACCCCGAGGAACCTTGCGATGTCCTTTCGTGCCATGCCGGCCTGAATGCAGGCGCGGACCGCATAGCGGCGTTGGCTCACATAAGCCCGGTAGCGCTCCGAGGGCATGGCATCCGCAGGATCCACACGCTGAGCGTGCTCGATTTGCTCCGCTTCGCCGTGTGCGTTGCGGTGCGCGGCCAGGGCGTCGTCCACGTCCTTGCTGAAAGGCGTGTTGCGTTGGGCTGCGTCGTAGATGGCCCGGATGTCTGCGGGCATCGGCAACAGCTCGATGCCATCCGGCCCGGGAAGAACGTCTGGGGCAAACAAGGTGGACGGCTCGCGTGTCATCGGCCCACCCAGTAGCCCAGTCCCGCGCTAAGCAAGGTGGCCGCGTATAGAGCGGCGTCCTCAGCGCTGGAAATGTTGAGGGCCATTATCACCGCCACGAATGCAAGCGTGAGGACGCAGCCCGTGAAGATCCCCCCATAAATGGCGAAACCAATGTAAAGCGACGCGCTCCGCTCGCCGCTCCGGATGAAGGTCAGCGATTGCTTCACCGTCGGGTAAGTCAGCGCGGCCACAAAAGAGGTAACCGCCGCCGAGCAAAGAAACACTGCAAAGACCAGAATGGAAAGGAAAAGCATCGTCAACGCACTCATCCGCGCGACCTCCCCTTGCTCCAGAAAAAGGCCAGCAGGCAGAGCACCGCGACCGTGCCGAGTGCAAACAGGCCTCCCCCGGTGGCGACCTGGTGCCAGATGCTGAAGGTGGCTTGGGCCAAGAACGCGCTGATAACCACCATCCCAACCCCAAACAACGCGCCATGAATCATGAAGCGGCCGTGCGTGCGAGCGTCTCGGTCACCGCCCCTCACCCGTTGCCAAGCTGCCTTGGCGTCGCCAAAGCGCTTGAACGTCCAGAACGGAATCAGGACCATGAGGCCAAGCAGGGTCAGCAGAAAGATCACGCTCACCATCGGCGGCCTCCCGGGTGACTTCTGAGAGGGCGCGCTTGGAAGGTGAGAGGTTGGCCCCACTGGCTGGGCTTGAGATTCCACGCCATTGGCAGGTGGTGCAGCTCGTGAGGTTGCGCAGGGGAGCAGTCCATGCCATCCAGGATTTGGAGCGCAAAGGGAAGCGCACGGAGTTCCTCGGCCAAAGAGTCCATACCGTCCCAGACAAAGGCCCCAGCCGAAATAGATATAGCCATCAGCGCTGCCCCTTCATAAAGCAGATCCAGTGCGTCGCTGCACGCTTGCCGCTGGGGTGACCGAACAGGGGCTTCTCATCCGTCAGTGCCAAGATTTCGCTGACCTTGATCTGGGTTTCGTTCCACTTGAAGATCAGCACCCCCGAAGGCTCCAGCACGCGAAAGCATTCGGCGAACCCGGCTCGCAGGTCTTCGCGCCAAGTGCTGGGGTTGAGGCAGCCATACTTGGCGCGCATCCAGCTTTGCTCCCCCGCTTTGCGCAAGTGAGGCGGATCGAACACGACCAGCTTGAAGCGCCCGTCCGGGAATGGCAGGGCTCGAAAGTCCATGCCCTGGTCCGGGCGAACTTCCAGGTGCCGGCCGTCGCACAGTGTGTGTTCCTCGGAACGGATGTCGCCGTAAATGGCGCGCTCGTCGGCTCGGTCGAACCAAAACATGCGGCTACCGCAACACGGGTCTAGCACTGCTTGAGTCGAGCCATCCATCAGCGCTGCCCCTCAATCGGCACAACGCGGGTCTTGCTGCCCCTACCCGTCAAGAACACCTTGTCACCGGCGCGGATCGGCAGGTCATCGGCCTGAACAATGGCAATGACTTTTCCGGTCTCCAGATGGCGGACATACACTTCCATCCCGCGGCGCTTGCTCACCCCGTTTTGGATGGCCGTGCCGGCGACGCCCCCAATCACGCCACCCGCCACCCTGGCGGCGCTGCGGTAATCGCCTTTAACCTCGCGAGCGGCCCCATAACCCACGGCGGCGCCAATGGCGGAACCGGCGTTGAGGCGCTTGTCGGATTTGATGTCCACGCTGCGAACCATGAGCACCTCGCCCAGGCGGGCGTTCTGAACACTCAAGGTTTCACTGGTGCCGTATCGACGTGCGGAAGTAGTGTCAGCAGCGGAGGCCGTCAAGGGGAGCAGGCCGGCAAGGGCCAGAGAAAGAACCAAAACGCGCATGAGGCCTCCTTTTTTGAATGGGTTGCACCATCCATAACAAAAGGTTTGGTTTGCGCAAGGGGATCTGGAAAAGAAAGAGGCGGCTTTCGCCGCCTTTCTCGTTACTTACAGGGATGCGCTTCCGAAATATCCGACGCGACGGCATCCCTCCCAACACCGCGAACACAAACGGCCGGCGGTGAAAGCTGTGGCTGGTCGCCAGCCCGCACGATCAACCGGGTGGTTCGGCCGAGAACGTCAACGGCCACTGCCAACGAACGGCCGTCGCTCCAAGGACGGTCGAAGGAGCCTTCGAGCTGAACCCTTCCTTCTTGGACCTTCTCCCAAGCGATACCCCCGGCATTGAGAAGGCTGGGGAAATCGTCCAGGGTCGCGCCCTTGGGCAGGTCTACCTCCCCCAACAGGATCACGGAAGTGGCCGCAGTTTCGCTCTCAAGTGGAGCAGTGCCGGGCTGACTGGAACACCCCGCAGAGAGCAGCAACGCACCGGCGATGGCCGACAAACAAAGATTGCGCATAGATCCTCCTTTTTTGTGTGAGTAGAAATACCCATAACAAAGAAAAGGGGATGCGCAAGGGGCTGCAAAGAGAAAAGGGGCGGCTTTCGCCGCCCCTCTCAATCCAGCGTAAGAAGCTCAAGAAACAACATGGCGCTTAGTTAACCGACCCAGGAAATCACTAACTAAGCATTCCTTCCACCCCGGCGACAGCAACCACCGGAAACCACCAATACAGCAAGGATAACCACCCAACCACCTTCTAACCGCTCACCCTGGAAAAGTTCTCAGTTAGAAGTAGAGGAATCGGACCACAGCCGGGACTTCCCCCAGCACATTCATTTCTAACTCGAAACCTCAAAAGGTCAACCCCCTACCTGCGCTAAGCAACCTGCGTTCCTTGCGTCGCGATGGGGTCCTTCGACCGGCTTCCGTCTTTCGCCCCTGCTCCATGTCCTGCTCCTTCTTGACCTGGGGCAGCGGCTCGCGTTCAAACGCCGGGATGTCCAAAAAGGTCATGACCTTCTCCGCTTGGCTGGCTGCGCGGAACAGGGTCCTGGGGTCGTCGGCCAGGGCTTTCATCCAGGACTGCAGGTAGCCGGCGTGCTGTTTTTCGTGTTCTTTCCCCAGGCCGATTCCAAGGCGCTCGGAAATGAACAAACTTGAGAGCTCCGCTACCAGCTCCTCTTTAGCGTAGTCCTGGGTGCCGAACCCGCCGGTCTGATCTCGGTCGAGCCGGTGCTTCGCCCCAGTCCAATGGGCCAGTTCGTGGAGTAGCGTGGCCTGGTAGCTCACGTCATCGCTGAAAGTGTGGTGCTTCGGTAAGTGAATCGAATCCGCGGCGATGGAGTAGAACGCTCGGTTGCCACCGTCGTGATGAAGTTTTGGCTGGTGCTTGTCCAACAACTCCCGCACACGCAAGTGGCGGATCGACTCGGGCATGACGAAGGGCGGCGGGGGCTCGGGCATGCCGTCCACTTGGCTGGCATTGAACACTGTGGCGACGAACACCGATGGCCCTTGGTATCCGTTCTTCTCTTCGCCCTCGGTCAACGGCTCGGCGTCGTCTTTGGCCTTGCCCGTCTTGCTGAAGTCCCAGTAAGCGATCTGCTGGCCCTTCTCGCCGCGCTTGACCTGGGCTCCGATGTTTTCTGCTTGGCGATAGGTCAACCATCGGTTGTCCTGGTAGCCGTGGACCAGTTGAGCGCCGCGCAGGATCAGCGTGTTGGAGCCCCGATAGGCCTTCCCAGTGGTTGGGTTCCACGGCCCGTTGATCGAGCCGTTCTGCGGGGCGTCGGGGTCGTTCCAGGGCCGGCGCCAGGGGATGGTGCCCTGCTTCATGAGGTCGAGCATTCGCTCGGCGGTGGCTTGGATGAGATCGGAATACTTGGACATGGGGGTGGTTGCCTCAAATCTTTTTCAACCTCCTGCGCCTCCAAGCGGGTGGTTGTGGGTGGGGTCGGGTCAGAACTCGATATGAAGGGTCAGACTCTTGCGGTGATACAACGCTCGCCGCACCAGCTCGGCGATTTCGTCCTCGCTGCGCAATCCCTGGTCGCCGTCTTTTCCCAGACGGACATGGAGACCAAACCCGCTCTGCACGAGCAAGTATTGCGGGTCCGCTTCCGGCGTCTCTGGGCTCTCCAGATCAGCAGCGGTGATAGCTTCTTCGTGGAAAGTGTCTTCGGGGATGTGGTCGGGCGATGGCATGGGGGCTCCGTTTTGGTTTGGATACCCCTTTGCAATAGCGCAACGTCGCCGGTTGTAAAGGCCTACGCGGCTTCAGCCATCGGTGCGCCCGACAGGAGGGCGATGGCTTCCATGGCCTCTTTGCTCAGAGGGTCACCCAACGGAACCTCCTCGTCCGGGATGGCCTGGGGAGCCCCGCCCTCCAAGCGCGGCTTCACCCCCCCCACGCGCAGGTTGACCCAGCGCTCGGCCTTCGTGCCCTTCGTCGCCTTCTTTTGCTTCTGCTGGAGCCCCGGCATCCGTTCGCGCACGCGCTTCCAAAGCTCTTCTGCGCCCACCGGCTTGCGCCCCAGCTCTTCCAGCACGTAATCGCGGTAGTCGGCATAGATGTCGTTCTTGTCGGTCCACGTGCCTTCTTCTTCGATGACCATGCGCTCAGCGAAGTAGGACGCCGTGGTGTCCGTCTCTTGCCGGGTCTGCTCGGCCAGCGCCTTGACGGCTTCGGGCATTTCCTCGGGCAGGCCGCCTCGCTCAATGAGGCGCATGGCTCCCTCCAGCAGCCAGTCGATGATCACGGCCATTTCCGCCGGGTCCTCGGTCAGCTTCTTGTGGAAGTCCGGATCGCGGTCCTTGTCGTTCTCGGCCAGGCGCACATTGAACGGGATCATGCAAATCTTTCGCCAGAAGCCGTGTTCGTGACTCGTCACCGAGAACATGGCGTTCAGTGCCAGGAAGAGCGTGCCGCGCGGCACCGTGGTGTAGGCATCTTTGCCCTTGTTCTCCGCTGACATGGGATCGCGCGAGATAAGCGCCTTCAAGACCTGCTGGATGGGATCGGAGAGGACCTTGGGCGCCTCTGTCGCCAGATAAAGAGTCTTGGAAGCGAGAGGTGCCATGGCGAACTGCCCATCCAGCTTGTCGATGCGGACCGCAGTGTTCTTGGGGTGGATGGCTCGCAGGACGTGAAGCAAGGTGCTCTTGCCGTTGCTGCCGCTTCCCAGCAACAGGAAGGCTTTTTCCAGGCACATCGGCATGACCGACGACGCCATGGCTTCTTGAAGCAACCCTCGCACGGCCATGTCCGGCATGAAGCGATCCAGATATTTGGCCCACCGCGACTTGGGGTCCAACGGCTTGGGGGTGTAGCGGCCAGACCTCACCTGGTCGAGGTTGAGCTTCGCTGGGACCAAGGAAGTGATCCCGTGTTTGGGGTCGGCCGGCAGGTATTCGATGTAGGCCTTCTTGTTGGCGTCCTTGAGGATCTCCAGGTAACCGCCCTTCAGCGGCACGATGGCCCGATGCTGGCTTTCAGGCAACTTCATGCCAGGCAAGCGGATCATTTCGAGAATGGCCGTCTTGACGCAGCTGGTCGCGCTGCTCTGCTTGGCGTCCTCCGGGGCGTGCTTGCGCATCCAGTCCAACGCGTGGGCTTCTACTTCCCGGGTGGCTTGCGGGGCCCAGATGCCTTCGGACTCATTCCACTGATACAGCGAAAAATCGATCTCGCCGTTGTCCATCTTGCCGCCAATGCGGAAACAGTTGGCGCGGCGCATATCGTCGGCATAAGCCAGCTCAAACGAGAGGTCTTCCCCAATAACGCCCAGGTCATCCGTGGCGTCGTTGGGATTGGCATCGGCCCCAAAGGCCTTGCCCTTTTTCTTCGGAGCCTGATCAACGGCGTCGCCATTGGCCTCCCCGCCCTTGACAGGGCCAGTCTTCGACTTACTCTTCATGTTGTAATCCCTAGTAGTAAACGCCCCGGTTCGCACCCGGGGTTTTTTATGCCGCTTGACTGGGGCGATGCACCCACTCTTGAAGCGCCTGACGCATGGCCTCGGAAGGGGTTTGCCCACGGGCCACCGCCGTCTCCTCCACCAACGCCTTAAAACTTTTGCTGACCCGGGCCTTCAACAACTCATCCCGTGCGGTCTTTTCGCGTTTCGTCTTCACTGCCTGCTCCGTTTCTTGATTTGTGGTCCTGTTGTGGCCACAAATCCATCTAAGCAGGCTTTACGGAACTGGCAAGGGCTCGCGCCAACGGATGTTCGTTTCTGCTTTCGATGCTCCAGAAACACTTGAAAGTGTGAAATACCTCAAGCATCAGCCTGGGAGGTAACAAGTGCTTGTTACCCACTTGTTACCCTTCAAACCCTTATGTTTACTGGGGGTAACAGGTGGTAACAAGGTAACAAGTGGTTTAAGAGATCCACGCAAGAAAAATCCACTCACCGCTCACAACATCCATGCATACATCCATCGGGAGCTCGCGATCCACCCGTTACCCTGTTACCCCTTGTTACTTCCTTATGGGACAAGGCTTTCACGGGTAACAAGGGGGTAACAGGTGCTTGTTACCTGTCAGGAAAAACAAGAGCAAAAGCGGCTTGAAGCAAGAGCCGGCGGCTGCTCGCCGCCGAGTCTGGGAAAGGGAAAGGCGGGCCTCCGGCCTCTACTCGTAGAGGTGGAAGTGGGACCAAAACCCGGGGCGCCTGGGACCGATCAGTTCGTTCCCCACCGTGACTTTGACCGCCCCAAGCGGCAGGAAATGAAACGTTTGATTCGCGTGGATCTGCAAAGCCGTCATCGCTGCGCACAACGGATCGATGTCACCCGCCAGCACCAGGATTTTTTCGCTTGGAAGGTGTTTCAGTTGACTCCTGATCGCGGCAAGGGCAAGCGAACCCGCGCCGCAACAGCTGTCGTAGACCTTGGCTCCGCTCCCACCAGGCCGATGCCTGGTGGCAAGGGCTTGAACCAGATCGAGAAGATCGCCGGGAGTGAAAGACTGACCCAGCCCTTCCCCACCCTTCCTGGCCAGCAGCTCGGCATGGACCCGTCCCAGGACATCCTCGAACGGCCTGCCCGCGGTGACTGCATTGAGGTAGGCGGTAATGGCTGCTACAACCTCGGGCGCTTCTTCGACATTTTTTTTCAAGGGGCCAAAAGCAAGGACTTTGGGGTCGAGGTAACCCTTGGTATCTGCGTGGATATGCCCCATCGACATCAGCGCGTGCTGAACAAACGTTTCGACTGCACTCTGCGGATTCCACGGCTTGCCAGGAGTGGAAGGAATGGCTTGGATGGCATTCACCAGGTTGGCGACCTCATTCATCGTTGGCCGCCCCCATGTCAGCATCCAACACCCGACTCACACGCGCGAAATCCAGCTCCAAGTAACACCCGCGGATTTGCCGTTCCTTCACCGCCCTCTTCAACCGGCGGGCGCCCTCGTCGCCGTAGGCAATCCACGCAGGGCCAGCAGGCGGCGCATTGCCCACCTCACCGTTGGCGCGGTGGAATTTCAAGCGGCCCTCCTGGAAGACCACTGCACTAACGTTGGGGTGATTCAGCACGAAGCGCTGGAACCACCGGGTTTCAGTCCTCGCAAACACCAGGGCGATTCCGCCTCCCCGGTGGTTGGCCATCTTTTCCATCCAGGCCTCCTGCCCACGGCCGAACGGCGGGTTCATGAAAACGAAAGCGTCATCCGACCAGGCCGTCGACAGGCCGTCGTCGCTCGGCTTGAGCATCCGGGTCGCGGTGGGCCATGGCATCCCGCCCTCCGGCGTGCAGGGGTCAAGATCGAAGGGCCCCAGGCCTGTGTAGCCTTCCTTCGGGCTGCCCCAGATCAGCGGCGGCGAGGTGAGCCAGGTGTCCGTACTCTGGGCTGTAGGCAGGCGGTCGTAACCGACCGTGGCGCACGCGAGCTTAGTGGCGCGAGGGGCCGAGGTGTTCTTGCACTGCTTCGGCAGGGACAGCGCGCTGGTTTTGAGCGGGTGGGCAATGGCATTCATGAGAAATCTCCAGGTTTGGGGGTTTTTTGGCAAAGCTCCGCCAGCACGGCTGGTCAGCCGCGTCGCGAAAGGGTTTGGGGTTGGGCCTCAGATGACTGCCAGGCCTCGACAGTTACAGCTCTAGTTCGATGTGCTCGGCAATAGCTTCAAGCGTCTCTTCATCGACGCGAAGGGCATACACGTTTCCTCCCAACGTAAGCTCGACATCGTCGTAGAAGGTCACTCCCCACACCTGCCACGGCGTGGCATTGAGCTGCGCCGCGTCAAGGTTGAAAAACTTCGCCAGCGCTTCAGAGTTGGTCGCCGCAGCAATCGGGTAGCTCTTGGTCGCCAACCCGTCCCCCGTCAACTCCACACACCCCTCCTTCTGATCGCGATACTCGAACGCAGGGAAATCCAGGAGCGCGGCGCGCGTGCGGGGAAAGACGACCCGCGGAACTTCCTCTGCGATTGCATCACCTACAGAGCAACCGATGCCGGTCTCGATACGATTCAAGCCATAGGATGTCGTCAGGGCATCGGCGGCCTTTTTGGCGTCGATGCGCTCCATCCTCCTTTGAGCCCCTTCAACGTTCCGGGCACGGATCGGCAGCAATGCGGTGACATCGAGAGAAGCGGTAATGTGAAACGTGAAGATCTGGGTCATGCCGATTCCTTGGTTTGGGCAAAGCTCGGCCACCACGGCCGGGTTGGCCGCGTTTTGCGATAGGGGTTAGATGTCCGGCCAGATCTGGCCCCGGGCTACCGCTGCGCTGCTGGCTTAGCCGTTTGCGGCGCCTTCGACGCCGAGGAAGCCGTCCAGTGTTGCCAGCTGCAGGGTGAGCACTTGGGCGGGGTGGAGGCCGCCCATGTCGCGGTTCTGGACGATGGCGGCCGTGCTGGAGTCAGCGGCGAGCTGGGCCAGGGCCTGAGGCAAGGCGTCGGCCAGGGCGTCGGCGAGGACCCGGGGGGTTACGTTAGAGAACTGGTTAGAGAGCGAGGGGTCGAGCGAGAGGATGAGCGGCTGCATGAATGTCTCCGTGCTGGTGTGGCTCCATTTTCCAGTCACGATCCGAGCGCTACGATGCCCTAAGAGGGAGACCCCTCTTGGACCTGAACCCTCATTCATCCAGCCACGCTGGGGCGGCGGAGGAAGCCGCTGCCTCCCCGCTTTTATCTTTCCACGACCGAGCCGGCGGGCAGCCGGCGAGACAGGGGCATTGCGCCCCTGAAGGGCCGTCTAGAAGGGCGTTCCCTTTCTGCTCGGGGCAGGGGCGGGAAGCGAGACGTCCAGCAGCTCCGCCCTCGCTTCGTTGCGGGCCGTGAGTGCCATCTTGGCGTCCTTCAGTCGCTCTGCTTCGCGCGCTTTCAGCACCATGGCTGGCGCGGCCTGCGGGTCCTCTTCGGCATCGAATGCAGCCCGGGCTTCCGATGCGTCTTTGATGGCCTGGGATTCCTCCCACGCCATGTAGTCGGAAACGGCACCCAGCCAGTCCTTGTGGCCTTGGAGCAACGCGTCTTTCAGTGCGGGCTGTGCCCAAGGCATGCCGAACGCTTCGGCCAGTCCGCACTTCTCGACCTCGAGTTTGAAGTAGTTGTGTTGATCAACCTCAGCGATGCTCTTGCCTCGGAAGAACATCCGAAGGTGATCCTTCGCGCCCAAGGTTTGACCTGGTCTCACCGACGCCACCACCCGCTCGCCTCGCTCATCGACCCCAATCGTGAGCAGGAGGTCGCCATTGAGCTGCTCTCGAAACGTCGCCAAGCCTTCCGGCAACGTTCGCGTGGCCCCCAAGAGATGGCCTGGCTCCCTCGCGTCCCGCCATGGGCGCCCTGCCGGACGCGTTTTCTCGTCCTCGAGGGCGTCGAGAAGGTCCACCAACGATATGGCTGCGTGGGTGCGTGCCTGCCCCGGCTTGTCCACCACCACGCCCACCTTGCGAGCCCACGCGTTGAAGGCTTCGTAAGTCATGTTCAGCAGGCCCGCGGCCTCGGCTGCGGTCCATGTGTCCATCCACACCGCCTCCCGCTTGCCAGCCCCCAGTTCCTGGCGTTGCTTCTTCTCATCGGCCAGCTCTTTGTCCAGAGCGCGCAGCAACTTTCCCCAGGTTACCCCCCACCCGCCCGCGAACGTGTCATCCACGTGCCCGTAGCGGTCAGCATAGCGACGGATCAGCGCCGCTTCGGTCTTTGCTTTCGAATCAAACGACATACGGGGCAACCACTAGGATCGGTGGGGACTGTAGATGCTTAGAAGCGGAACGGCGTGCGAGTGATTGGGTCCGCCGCGGGCGGCAGACGGTCGTCCAAGCCTTGAGCACGGGCTTGGTTGCGGACCTCCCTCCACGCCGCCTGGAACGCGGATTGTGCCGCCTCCATCGCGTCATCGAATGGCTCGCGCGCCGCAACGCTGGTCCAAGGCTCCAGCAGCGCCTCGGCCAGGGGGGCCTCCCAGATTTCGCCCTCTGCCAAGGCGAGATCCAAGGTGTCCTCGTCCACGGTGAGCACGTGCCCGGCAATCAGCCCTCCCACCACCGCCCATGGGTGGGGAATGGCCCAACCTTCATGGGACGTGATCAACGCAGCAAAGCGCCCGGCGTTCTTGCGCAGCTTTTCCAATGCCACCTTGGCCTCGTGGATCTGCCGCTCCAGCTCCAGCTCTCGCTGCTGTTGGCTCAAGCGCTCGAGCTCAGTGCTCAGCCGACGCTCTTTCGCTGACCTGCCCTGACGCCCATCCTTCCAAGCCACCAGTTCGTCGTAGTCGTATTTCACACGCTGGTTGGGGCCATTGACGGCGCTGCCGGTGGCCTTCTGAAAGCGGGGCCCGGTGGGCGGGGTGCGTCGGCGCCAATCGCCCAGCGTGTCGGCGTGGATGCCCAAGAACCACGCGGCGGCCTTGGCGGACACCAACCCGCCTCCAGTGCTCTTCGCCCGGGCCAGCTCTGCGCTCCAGGCGGCCTCGGCCTTGGAGCGATACGCTTCTTCCGTGCGGACGGGTTCAATCCTGTTCATCGAGTGCGACTTTCCGGTTACGTGCCGCGAAGATCGTAGCGGGCGGATCGTTGACCTCATCCAGCCGTGGTTTGTCTGTGCCTTTCCAGCGGTTCCAGACCCGGGGACTGCTCGCCATCATGTGCTCTTCCACCACGGCAAACGCTTGACGCAGGACCGACCACTCCTGCTCGGTGTAGATCGCGTCAGTGGCCGCGGAATCCTTGTCCTTGATCCGGTGGTGAAGCATCTGCGACACGACCCGGGCCTTGGTGCCGTGAATCCGTTCGGCATAGCGCCCCAAGGTGCGACGCAAGTCGTGGGGGGTCAGGCCGATGTCCACCTCCTCGCGCAAATCGATCAGCCCAGCGTCGCGACGCACGTTGGCGATGATGGATTTGCTGTCGGAGTAATGACCCGTTTTGCTGCGCCGGGACCTTGCCGGAAAGACGAACCGGGTTCGATCCAACGCGTGCTCAGCATCGGCCACTGCCGCCTCCAAGGCATCGATCAGCCCCCGTTGCCCACCCCGTTTGCTCGCGGCGCTCAGCGCGGCCTTGGCGGCCTCCAATCCCTGCTTGGCCCCTGTATCGTCCGCGCGCTCGTTGAAGCGGCGCTGCAGGACGCGCTCGGCGAAGTAGGTGACGGGCAAGAACCGCTGCTCCTTGTTCTTGGTCTCGAAAAGGTAGACCTGGCTGCCCGCCCGCTTGGTAGTCGGGTTGATGTCCTCTGGCCCCGCCAGCCAGACCCAGGACACCATTTCCTGCGACAACTCTCCGGGCGTGCAGCGGTCATACCAGCGCAACGGAGCAGCCTCGCTGCGCCGTGTTCCCCAAAGCAAGGTCAGCAGCAGGTAGTCCGCCCCGGCCGCATTGCGCCCGCCTTGTTCGTCCCGCCGTGCTGCAATGGCTTTGAGGACCTTGGGCAGCGTTTTGTCGTCCAGGGGATTGCGAACCTCGGCCCGGCTGTAATGGTTTCGCAGCTCGTGCGCTTCACGGAGCATTTCCCGGGTATGGATGACCACCAGCGGGTTGTAGAACTGGCGCTGGCGACGGCCAAACCGATGATCGCGGGCTCTTTCCTCGTCGATGAGGAAATCCACCGCTCGCCTGGCGTCCGAAAACGTGTGTTCCGTTGAACTCAACCCTGCAGCTCGCACCCGCTGGATGTATTTGCCGGTGATGCCCAACGCTTCCAGCTGGGAAACGGTGAGCTTGGCCCAATCCGCCACCTCCGCCAGCTTTTTGCTCATGTCCCGGGGGATGCGATTGGACAGTTGCATGGAACTGATCCGGCAAGCATCAAAGGCCTGCTGGATGACCTCCAAATGGAGCTCGTTCAAGGTTTTGTCCGCCAACCCAACCGTGGGGCGCGAAAGGCGGGCCAAACTGTCCCGCACCGCGTCCACGCTGGCCGGCTTGATCTTCTTGTTCTTTGCGCGGGCGTCCAGGTGGGCGATGTAACGCTCCAATGCCTCGCGCAAGGTCAGATCCCCGAACTCCTTTTCCGACTCCCTCTCCAGCGTTTCCAGCAACTGCTGGCGTTTGACGTGGACGGGGTTTTTCCCGGTTTCCTTCAGCAGCGCCAGGTGCTCCCTGCACGCCTCCCTGGCCTCCTCCAGCCCCATGTCGCTCACGTTGCCTAAGGTGAAGCGGATCGGCGTGCCCGTGGGTCCTCGCTTCTGGCCCACGTAGGTGGTCATCGTGGAGCCGACCCGGAAGCCAAACCCCGTGGGAGCCCCCGGCCCACCATCCAGCACCACGTAAGCCTTGCCTTCCGGGCGCGGGACCAAGCGAACCTTTCCTTGCGCATCCAAGGCCGGGCCTTTATGGACCGACAGCGCCAGCACCTGGGCGTAGGTCAAACTAAACTTGAGTGAACCCGCCCTTTTGCTCGACGCTGGACTGTTCAACGCATGCCCCTCCGGATGCCAGTGTTGCTACAGTAGCGCACGCCCGCGGCCATTGCTACACGGCGTTGCTACACCCCATCCCACCCCATCCCGCGCCCGTCGCTACATCGTCACTACAGAAAATACCGTCACTCGCCCTCATTCGCCTCGAATCACCGTCACTCCATTCAAAGCCCTTCAACTCAAGTGATTGATATTAAAGAAAACAACAGCGCCAGCAAGGGCTCAAAGGAACACACGCCTGCGATGAAGCAGTTCTTCGCAGCCAAGTCCGAGTATCCGGACCTGCTGCTGTTCTTCCGCATGGGCGATTTCTACGAGCTGTTCTACGACGACGCGCGCAAGGCCGCGCGCCTGCTCGACATCACCCTGACCCAGCGTGGCAGTTCCGGTGGCGCACCGATCCCGATGGCCGGCGTGCCGGTGCACGCGTACGAAGGCTACCTGGCACGGCTGGTGGCGCTGGGCGAGTCGGTGGCGATCTGCGAGCAGATCGGCGATCCCGCGCTGGCCAAGGGCCTGGTCGAGCGCAAGGTGGTGCGTATCGTCACCCCCGGCACGGTCACCGACGAGGCGCTGCTGGATGAGCGCCGCGACACCCTGCTGATGGCCCTGTCGCGCAGCAAGCAGGGCTATGGCCTGGCCTGGGCCGACCTGGCCGGCGGCCGCTTCCTGGTCAACGAAGTGGAAACCGACGACGCTCTGGAAGCCGAACTGGCCCGTCTGGAACCGGCCGAGCTGCTGGTGCCGGACGAGGAGAACTGGCCGGAGTTCCTGCGCCAGCGCACCGGGGTGCGCCGCCGCGCACCGTGGCTGTTCGACGCCGACAGCGGCCGCCGCCAGCTGCTGGCGTTTTTCAAGCTGCATGACCTGAGCGGCTTCGGCATCGATGACAGGCCGCGCGCGACCGCAGCCGCGGGCGCCCTGCTCGGCTATGTCGAGGAGACCCAGAAGCAGCGCCTGCCGCACCTGACCTCGATCGCGATGGAAACCGCCGGCGAGGCGATCGCGATGAACGCCGCCACCCGCCGCCACCTGGAGCTGGATACGCGCGTGGACGGGGATACCCGCAGCACCCTGCTGGGCGTGCTCGACAGTACGGTCACGCCGATGGGCGGTCGCCTGCTGCGCCGCTGGCTGCATCGTCCGCTGCGCCTGCGCGAGGTGCTGGTGCAGCGCCACCATGCGGTGGAAACCCTGATCGATCGCGGCGCGGACGCCGACATCCGCGAGCAGTTCCGCCGCCTGGGCGACCTGGAACGCATCCTCACCCGCGTTGCGCTGCGCTCGGCGCGCCCGCGCGACTTCTCCACGCTGCGCGACGGCCTGGGGCTGCTGCCGGCCGTGCGCGAGGTGCTGGCACCGCTGGACTCACCGCGCCTGCAGGCCCTGCATGCCGCACTTGGTGAACACGATGCGTGCGCGCAGCTGCTGGCCACTGCCATCGCCGAAATGCCGCCGCTGAAACTGAGCGACGGCGGCGTGCTGGCTGACGGCTTCGATGAGGAGCTGGACGAGCTGCGCCGCCTGTCCACCCACGCCGACCAGTTCCTGGTGGACCTGGAACAGCGCGAACGCGAAAGCAGCGGCATTCCCACCCTGAAGGTGGGCTACAACCGCGTGCACGGCTACTACATCGAGATCAGCAAGGGCCAGTCCGACCGCGCGCCGGTGCACTACACCCGCCGCCAGACACTGACCAATGCCGAGCGCTACATCACCGAAGAGCTGAAGGCGTTCGAAGACAAGGTGCTGTCCGCGCGCGACCGTTCGCTGTCTCGCGAGAAGTACCTGTACGAGCAGCTGCTGGATACCCTCGGCGAACAGCTGGAGCCGTTGAAGCAGTGTGCCGCTGCGCTGAGCGAACTGGACGTGCTGGCCGCCTTCGCCGAGCGCGCGCAGGCACTGGACTGGTCGCGGCCGGAAATGGAAACGGCACCGTGCCTGAAGATCGAGCGTGGCCGCCACCCGGTGGTCGAAGCGGTGCGCGAGCAGCCGTTCGAACCGAACGACCTGGACCTGCATCCGGACCGTCGCATGCTGGTCATCACCGGCCCGAACATGGGCGGTAAATCGACCTACATGCGGCAGAACGCGCTGATCGTGCTGCTGGCCCACATCGGCAGCTTCGTGCCGGCCAGCCGTGCGGTGATCGGCCCGATCGACCGCATCCTGACCCGCATCGGCGCCGGTGACGACCTCGCCCGCGGACAGTCGACCTTCATGGTCGAGATGGCCGAGACCAGCTACATCCTGCATCACGCCACCGCCCATTCGCTGGTGCTGATGGACGAGATCGGCCGCGGCACGTCCACCTACGACGGCCTGGCGCTGGCCGATGCGGTGGCCCGTCACCTGGCCTATCAGAACCGCTGCTACACGCTGTTCGCCACCCACTATTTCGAGCTGACCGCGCTGGCCGACGAACAGTACGAAGGCGGCCGCAGCGGCATCGCCAACGTGCACCTGGATGCGGTCGAGCACGGCGAGGCGCTGGTGTTCATGCACGCGGTCAAGGATGGCCCGGCCAACCGCAGTTTCGGCCTGCAGGTGGCGGCACTGGCCGGCCTGCCGCGCGCCACCGTGGCCCAGGCACGGCGTCGCCTGGCCGAACTGGAGCAGCGCGGCGGGGAGAGCCATGCCGCCGAACTGGCGCCGCAGGCGCTGGATGCCCCGCAGCAGTTCGGGCTGTTCGCCGCGCCATCGAACAAGGCACAGGAAGCGCTGGCGGCCATCGACCCCGATGAGCTGACCCCGAAGCAGGCACTGGAAGCGTTGTACCGCCTGAAGGCGCTGCTCTAGGACTGCCGCGCCCGGCCCCGGCTCCCGCCACGGCGCGGGCGGCCGTCCGAAAGGCTCTGCAAATCCTACTTCACGTTTCAATTGACAGAAACTATCGGCCTGAACGGATCATTCGATTATTCATTTCATCTGGCCCTAGCTAAAGTCGAGTGAAGATGTTCCACCCCCGTCTTCACCCGCAGGAGCCAGCCATGAGCCAGTCCGATAACACCAGTCCCAAGTGCCCGTATCACACCGCTCCGTCGCCGGCAGAAGGCGCCCAGCAGCAGCGTGAACTGAGCACCACGCCGAAGCAGAAGCACGGCGACGATCCGGTCACGCCGATGACCACGGCCTTCGGCGCACCGGTGGTGGACAACCAGAACAGCAGGACCGCTGGCCCGCGCGGCCCGCTGCTGATGGAAGACGTGTGGCTGCTGGAAAAGCTGGCCAACCTCAACCGCGAGATCATTCCCGAGCGCCGCATGCACGCCAAGGGCTCGGGCGCGTTCGGTACCTTCACCGTCACCCACGACATCACCCGGTACACGCGCGCCAAGCTGTTCGAGAAGGTGGGCAAGCAGACCGAGATGTTCGCGCGCTTCACCACGGTGGCCGGCGAGCGTGGTGCCGCCGACGCCGAGCGTGACATCCGCGGCTTCGCACTGAAGTTCTACACCGAAGAAGGCAACTGGGACCTGGTCGGCAACAACACGCCGGTGTTCTTCCTGCGCGACCCGCGCAAGTTCGCCGACCTCAACAAGGCCGTGAAGCGCGACCCGCATACCAACCTGCGCAGCGCGCGCAACAACTGGGATTTCTGGACGCTGCTGCCCGAGGCCCTGCTGCAGGTGACCGTGGTGATGAGCGACCGCGGCATCCCGCGCAGCTTCCGCCACATGCACGGTTTCGGCTCGCATACCTACAGCTTCACCAACGCCGACAGCGAACGCTTCTGGGTCAAGTTCCACTTCGTCAGCCAGCAGGGCATCGAATCGCTGACCGACGCGCAGGCGCAGATCCTGGTCGGCCATGACCGCGAAAGCCACGGCCGCGACCTGTTCGCCGCGATCGAGAAGGGCGACTTCCCGAAGTGGAAGCTGTTCATCCAGGTCATGCCGGAGCTGGAAGCGGAAACCTACCGCATCCATCCGTTCGACCTGACCAAGGTGTGGCCGAAGAGCGATTACCCGCTGATCGAAGTGGGCCAGTTCGAACTGAACCGCAACCCGGTCAACTGGTACCAGGACGTGGAGCAGTCGGCGTTCGCGCCGAGCAACCTGGTGCCGGGCATCGGCCCGTCGCCGGACAAGATGCTGCAGGCGCGCCTGTTCGCCTACTCCGATGCGCAGCGCTACCGGCTGGGCGTGAACCATCACCAGATTCCGGTAAACGCCGCGCGCTGTCCGGTGCACAGCAACCACCGCGACGGTGCGATGCGCGTGGACGGCAACTACGGCGGCCTGCCGCACTACGAGCCCAACAGCTACGGCCAGTGGCAGGAGCAGCCGCAGTATCGCGAACCGCCGATGAAGATCCGGGGCGACGCCGACTTCTGGAACTTCCGTGAGGACGACGCCGACTACTTCAGCCAGCCCGGTGCGCTGTTCCGCAGCTACAACCAGGCACAGAAGGACCGCCTGTTCGCCAACACCGCCCGCGCCCTGGGCGATGCGCCGGACTTCATCAAGCAGCGCCACATCGACAACTGCAGCAAGGCCGACCCGGCCTACGGTGCCGGCGTCGCTGCGGCGCTGAAGGCGCTGGCCAGCCAGCCGTCGGATCCGTTCAAGCCGGCGCAGCCGGAAGCGGACTTCCCCACTGCCACCCCGGGCGCCGAAGACATCGAGCTCTGATCGCCCTGCCCCGTGTACGGCACGCCGCCTCCGTGTGGGGCGGCGTCGCCGTTTTAACGGTCCGCGTCGTACCTTCTGCACGCCCAACCCCAATCAAGGATTCCGCAGATGAGCCTGACCGATGAACTTCTCGCCAAACTGCAGGGCGCCCCGCTGCAGCAGGTGTCGCAGCAGCTCGGCATCAGCGACACCCAGGCCTCCGGTGCGATCAGTGCCGCACTGCCGGTGCTGATGGGCGCGCTGGGCAACAACGCCTCGCAGCCGCAGGGCGCGCAGGCGCTGCTCGGCGCACTGCAGAACAACCACAGTGGGCTGGACCTGGGCAGTGTGCTCGGTTCAGTGCTGGGCGGCGGTGGCGGTGGTGCCGCCAGCGACGGCGCCGGCATCCTCGGCCACATCTTCGGCGGCAGCCAGCAGAAGGTGGAAACCGGCCTGGCCCAGGCCACCCAGCTCGACAGCGGCCGCACCAGCCAGCTGCTGCAGATCCTGGCACCGATCGTGATGGCGTTCCTCGCCCAGCGCCTCGGCGGCGGGCAAGCCGATGCAGGCGCGCTCAGCCAGGCCCTCGGCCAGGAAAAACAGCAGGTGCAGCAGCAGGGTGGCATCGCCGGCGGCCTGCTCGGCAGCGTGCTGGACCAGGACGGTGACGGCCAGCTCGGTGTCGGCGACCTGCTGAAGATCGGCGGCAGCCTGCTGGGCGGCAAACGCTGAGGCTTGTGTGCGCCGGGCAATGACCCGGCGCACGCCTACAACGCGTCGATATCACCCAGCGCGCGGATCAACCGGCGTGCGCGCTTGTCCGGCTTGTGCTCCGGCGGCTGGAAACCATCGCGTGCGGCGATGCGCAGCGCACGCTGTTCGGCACGGCGCGCCTTGGAGGCCTCGCTCTCGGCATACAGCTGCTGCGCCGCCGGCGCCGGCCCGCGCTGGTCGCTCAGGCCCAGCACCTGGATCTCGAAATGCTCCTCACCACGGTTGACCTGCAAGTGCTCGCCGACGCGCACCGCGCGTGAGGATTTCGGGCGCTGCCCGGCCACGCTGACCTTGCCGGTTTCGATCGCCTGCTTGGCCAGGCTCCGGGTCTTGAAGAAACGGGCCGCCCACAGCCAGATGTCCAGGCGGACACTGGGCGACAGCGGGGAAAGCTCGGTCATCGGCAGGGACTACTCCGTTCGCTTGTTGAGGGGACGCGGGTTGTCGGGGTCGCTGCGGCAGCCGCTGCCGCCGATCAACGTGGGTACGCCGGCAGACAGATCCTGGCGCTGGCTGCCGACCAGGCACTCGGGGCGGTCGGTCGGCCGCACCTGGGTATCGCCCAGCCGGTCACCTGTCGAACATGCGGCCAGCGTGGCGCCGATCAAGGCCAGCGCCAGCCTCCGCTTCACCTGCAGTCGTTGATGCATTGCCACATCCCGCAAACCGGCTTGGTGCTAGTGTGCGCCTCCCGGGATTCGATCACCACTCCATGGCCAAAGCGCCGCTTGACCTGACCTCCGGCCCGATCGGGCGCAATCTCCTGTTGTTTTCGCTGCCGATCCTGGCGGGCAACATCGCGCAGTCGCTGAACGGTTCGGTGAACGCGGTCTGGGTCGGGCGCTTCCTCGGCGAGGCGGCGCTGACGGCCACCGCGAACGCCAACAACATCATGTTCTTCCTGATCGGCTCGGTGTTCGGCTTCGGCATGGCCTCGACCATCCTGATCGGCCAGGCGATCGGCGCGCGCGACATCGCGCAGGCACGCCGCGTGGTCGGCACCAGCGCCACGTTCTTCATCGGCCTGTCGGTGATCATCGCCATCGCTGGCTGGTTCATGGCCCACCCGCTGCTGGCGGCGATGGGCACGCCGGCCGCCTCGCTGCCGCTGGCCGAGGCCTACCTGCAGATCATCTTCCTGGCGATGCCGACGCTGTACGCGTTCGCCTTCCTCACCGCTGCGCTGCGCGGTGCCGGTGATTCGCGCACGCCGTTCCGTTTCCTGCTGGTGTCGGTGGCGCTGGACATCGTGCTGAACCCGGTGCTGATCTTCGGCATGGGGCCGCTCCCCGCGCTGGGCATCGCCGGCTCGGCCTGGGCCACGCTGGTCGCGCAGACGCTGTCGCTGGCCGGCCTGCTGCTGTACATGCGGCACAAGCGCCACACCCTGTGGCTCGGCCGCGCCGACATGCGCCTGTTCAAGCTCGACATGGCCATCCTCAAGGCGCTGGTGGTCAAGGGCGTGCCGATGGGCCTGCAGATGGTGCTGATCTCGCTGTCGGTGATCCTGCTGATGACCATGGTCAACCAGTACGGCACCGACACCGCCGCCGGCTACGGCGCTTCCCTGCAACTGTGGAACTACCTGCAGATGCCGGCGATGGCGATCGGTGCGGCGTGCTCTTCGATGGCCGCACAGAACGTCGGTGCGCAGCGCTGGGACCGCGTGCGCGGCACTGCACGCCAGGGCGTGCTGTTCAATTTCCTGTTGACCGGTGCGCTGATCCTGCCGCTGGTGCTGTTCGATCGCCAGCTGCTGGCCCTGTTCCTGCCGCCGGCCAGCCAGGCGCTGGACATCGCCCGTCACCTCAACCATGTGGTGATCGGCTCGTTCCTGTTCTTCGGCGTCAGCTTCGTGATCTCCGGCGTGGTGCGCTCCACCGGCGCGGTGATTCCGCCGCTGCTGATCCTGGCCGGCTCGCTGTGGGGCGTGCGCGTGCCGTTCGCCGAGCTGCTGCAGCCGTACTGGGGCGCCGATGCGATCTGGTGGAGCTTCCCGGTCAGCTCGCTGGTCTCGATGCTGCTGTCGCTGACGTATTACCGCTGGGGCGGCTGGCGCAAGGCAAGGATGCTGGGCAAGCCGTCACACGCCGAAGCGCTGGCCACGCCGTCGGAAATTCCGGCCTGCCCGCCATCGCCGGTGGCCGACCCGGATGCCGCGCCGCTGCGGTAGTGCCGGCCGCTGGCCGGCACCTTCAAACCTCTCCGGAAGCATCGTGCAACAGCCGGCCAGCGGCCGGCTCTACCGCTTCTTCTTCTTCGCCGCATTGAACGCCGCCGCCGCGCGCAGCAGTGCCTTCAACGCCGCGGAATCTGGCATCGCACCTTCATGGATGTCGATCGCACGCCGCGTGTTGCCCTCCAGGCTGGCGTTGAACAGGCCCTTCGGGTCCGCCAGCGCGGCACCGTTGGCGAAGGTCAGTTTCACTGCCTGCTTGTAGGTTTCGCCGGTGCACAGGATGCCGTTGTGCTCCCACACCGGTGTACCGCGCCACTTCCAGGCTTCCTGCACGTCCGGCAGCGCTTCATGGATCAATGCACGCACGCGTGCCAGCGTTTCGCCGCGCCAGTCCCCCAGCGCGGCGATGCGTGCATCGATCAGTTCGGCCGCCGGTGTTCCGGCATCGTCAGGGTTGGGAGCATGCGTGGCCATCAGGGACTCTCGTCGGGAAGGGAACGGAATGCCGGGCTTACATGCGCTCGCCGGGCAGCGCAGCGGCCTGGCGCACCCAGTCCAGGAACTGCGCTTCATCCAACAGGCCGGATTCGTGGATGTGCAGGTAGCGCGTGTCGGCGCTCCTGGAGGGCTCCGGTGGCACCGGCGTCAAGGCAGCGCCGCGGAAAAAGGCCACCTTGATGTAGCGCGTGAAGCAATGGAAGCTGAGAAACCAGCCTGCGCCCGCAGCCACCGCATACATCGGCGAGTTCCACTTCACCGCCTTGTGCACCCCGGGTACGGCCCGTTCGATCAGGGCATCCAGCCGTGCGCCGATGGGACGTTTCCAATCCGGCATTGCGGCGATGTACGCCTGCACCGGAGCATCGCCCTCGCCCTTGGCGATCTGCGGGTTGCCACCGGTGAGCAGCGTGGGCACAGCGGTGGGTGCGGTTCGCTTGGCAGGCATCGCACGGTACGACCATCGGAATGACGCTGCAGCCTAGCGCGGCCTGTGCCGGGCGTCACGGCGCAGTGCGCCATCGGCTCAGTCCGCCTGCCGCGCGCGGAACCGGCGCCACTCCGGCAGCTGGCGGTGGCGGCGCAGCGAGCGCATCAGCGCCGCCATCACAAGGCCGAACAGCGCTCCGGCCGACAGGCCTGCCACCAGCAACAGCACCAGCGGGCGCTCGCTGCCCTGCCAGAGCATCAGCCACATCAGCGCGGTCCAGAACAGCCCGAACAGCAGGCCCTGCACCAGCGCATTGGTACCGAAACCAGCCAGGATCGGCGGCGGCAGTGCGATGCCTGCGCGCCACAGCAGCCGATGCAACAGCGGCGCCGACTGCGCGCGTGCCAGCCCCTTGTCATCAAGAAAGCGCAGCGCCGATTGGATCACGACGGGATAGTGCGGATTGACGTCATTCATCACCCGATCGTGGCCGATGCAATGCCGGAAACGCAAACGGCCACCCGAAGGTGGCCGTCGCGGCAACAACCGAAGTTGTTTATCAGGCCTTTTCGGCCAGACGGGCAGCCTTGGCGGCAGCAGCGGCAGCCAGGTCTTCCTTGATGCGGGCAGCCTTGCCTTCCAGGCCACGCAGGTAGTACAGCTTGCCGGCGCGGACCTTACCACGACGCTTCACTTCGACCGAGTCGATGATGGCGCTGTGGGTCTGGAAAACGCGCTCGACGCCGTAGCCGTGCGAGATCTTGCGCACGGTGAACGAGGAGTTCAGGCCGGCGTTCTTGGTGGCGATGACGACGCCTTCGTAGGCCTGCACGCGCTCGCGGCTGCCTTCCTTCACCTTCACGTTGACGACAACGGTGTCGCCCTGGCTGAACTTCGGCAGTTCACGGGTGATCTGGGCGGATTCGAATTCCGCGACGATGGACTTGTTCAGCTTGCTCATGGGTTACACCGATTCTTGTTCGGGTGGGCGTGTCGTATCGACAACGTGGGCTCATGCAGTCACCGGACTGTGCTGCACGTTTGTTTTGGGTACTGCGCGCGCCAACCGGGGCTGGCGGGAATTGGCCATGATAGCCGATAAAGCCAGCCCTGCGCTAGGGGCTGGCCTTGGGTTTCTGCGCCTGGCGGGCCTGGTCCAGCAGTTTGCGGTCGGCCTTGCCCAGCGCCTGTTCATCCAGCAGGTCCGGGCGTCGCTGGGCAGTCCGGAGCAGCGACTGCTGGCGGCGCCAGGCGGCGATGGCTGCGTGGTTGCCCGAGCGCAGCACCTCCGGCACGTCTCCCAGCGGGTGCTGGGCCGGCTGGCTGTAATGCGGGCAGTCGAGCAGGCCGAGGTCGCCCTCGAAGCTGTCCTGCGCCGCCGACTCCGCATCGTTGAGGGCCCCCTCCTGCAGGCGGGCCACAGCGTCGATGATCACCGCCGCGCCCAGCTCGCCCCCGGACAGCACGTAGTCGCCGAGGGAGATTTCCTCGTCGACATTGGCCTCCAGGAAACGCTCGTCGATGCCCTCGTAGCGGCCACAGAGCAGGACCATGCGCGGCAGCGCCGCCAGCTCCCGCACCTTGGCCTGGGTCAACCGCGCGCCCTGCGGGCTGAGGTAGATCACCCGCGCCGGGGTTGGATCGGCATCGCGGATCGCCTGCAGGCAGGCCTGCAGCGGCTCGATCAGCATCACCATGCCCGGGCCACCGCCGAACGGACGGTCGTCCACCCGGCGATAGTTGCCTTCGGCGTAATCACGGGGGTTCCAGCCATGCAGGCTGAACAGCCCCTTCTCCCGCGCGCGCCCGACCACGCCCAATCCAGCGGACTGGGCGAGGAACTCGGGGAACAGGGTGATGACGTCGAAACGCATGCGTCTGCTCAGAACTCGGGATCCCAGTCGACCACGACCAGATTGGCCTCGAAATCGACCGATTTGACGAAGTCCGGCAGCACGAACGGGATCATCCGCTCGCGGTCACCACGGACCACCACCACATCATTGGCGCCGGTGCTGAACAGGTGCGAGACCTGGCCCAGAGCGACGCCCTCGGTGGTCGTCACGTCCAGGCCTTCCAGGTCCACCCAGTAGTACTCATCGGGCTTCGGTGGCGGCAATGCACTGCGGGCCACGTAGATTTCGGTGCCGCGCATCGCTTCGACCACGTCGCGGTCCTCGACGCCCGGGAAACGGGCGACCAGGTGCTTGCCGCTGTCACGGCCACGCACACCTTCTATCGTGGTTTCCACGCCGGACGGGCTGCGCACGATCCACGGCTGGTAACGGAAAATGGCGGAACGTGGCTCGGTCCAGGACTCGAGCTTGATCTCGCCGCGCACACCAAAAGCGCCGACAACCCTGCCCAGCAGGATGCGGCGCTCGATATCTTTCATCTGCTTCAACCAAGAGGGCCACGCCGAAGCGTGGCCCGTCAGGATCAGGCCGCAGCGGCCTGGGACTTGGTCGCTTCCTTGATCAGGTTGCGGACCTTGTCGGTCGGCTGGGCGCCGTTCTTGACCCAATGGTCAACACGGGCCAGGTCCAGTTCGATGCGCTTCTCGGCACCCTGGGCGACCGGGTTGTAGAAGCCAACGCGCTCGATGTTGCGGCCGTCGCGCGCGCTGCGCACGTCGGTGACGATGATGTGGTAGAACGGACGCTTCTTGGCGCCGCCGCGGGTCAGTCGGATCTTGACCATGGTGTTTTTCCTATTGCCCAGTCGCCAGGATGGCGAGGTAAGCGGGCGATTATAGCGGCAGAGCCCGGCCTAGCCAACCCCATATGACGCCGCGCCCTCACGGTAGCGCCGGGCCATGCCCGGCGGCTTTTGTTCAGTAATGTGATCGACTTCTGACTTACCCCGCCGACGTCCCCATGGCGATAACGTCAACGTGCTCCAGCGACAGGCGCCCGATGCATGTCCAGCACATCTACCTCGTGCCGCTGCAGCAGGTCGTCAAATGCATCGCCGCCAATCCGCTCGACAAGTTGCCGCTCGGATTCGTGGATGGCGATGCACTGCAGCCAATTGATCGCCACGGGCGGGAACTGCAGTCCCGGGAACCTGGCGTCATTCCAGAAAAAGGGCGGCACCAGATAGACGTGTGGCATCCGTGTCGATGGGAAGTAGTCCCGCAGGATGTCGGGAATCACGCTACCAGGCTGCACCGCCGCACGATCACGCATGATTGCGAAAGCCGTCGAGGCGACGATGTTGTCCCAATGCAGTGCGTCCTGTTCTGCACACGCGCACAGCTCGACGCGCGTTTTCAGTTCGTGTTCCTCCACATGACATAAAACAAAATCCGACAGACCGATGGACGAGATCGACTTCAGCCCTGCTTCCGGAGAGCTGAACGTCGTGAGGATATCGACCGAACGCAGGCGATGATCATCGTGAAAGGCCTGGACCTTGGGCCGCCCCTCACCGCCCATGATCTTGATTGCGTGCATCGCTACCGCGCGATGCTGCTCGGTGACCGTACTCATATCGGATTGGAACCCCGGTGCGTTGTTCGCTGCGGCGGCATCCGCCGGGCATGGCCCGGCGCTACCAGCTGCAACGCTTCAAGGTAGCGTGCGGCCATGCTTGGCGACCGGCAGCCCGCGCGCCTCGTTCAGGAGAGCGGCTGCCAGGCCACCGCCGCCAGCACCGCCCTGCCCTGTTCAGCCAGCGCCTGCGAGCCGGGCAGGACATGTCCGTCGATGGCCTCCAGTGCCCACAGGCCGCTGGCGTTGCAGGCAAAAGCGGCCTTCACACTGCCTAGTTCAGCCAGCGCCAACGGCCGCGTCAACTGCGCATCGGGCCAGTGCCGCTTCAGCAGCGCCTCAGCCGTACCGCGCAGGGCCGGCGCCTGCGGCCAGAGCAGCCGTTCACCATCGTGCACCGCCAGGTTCCAGGTACTGCCTTCACTCACTTCGCCATCGGCGGTCACGAACAGCACGTCGTCGAATCCTTCGGCCATCGCCGCGCGGCGCTCGGCGAACAGGCCGAAGGTGCCCACATGCTTGAGCTGCGGCAGCTCGCGCTGCCAGGTCACGCTGCGCACACGCTTGGAGGCGGTCAGCGTCACCGGCGCTGAAACCGCCACCAGCACGTCCACCGGCACCGCCGCCAGCGGATTGCGGAAATCGAAGCAGCGCGAGTACACCGTCACCCGCAGCGAGGCATCGGCCAGGCCGGCCTGCCGCAGCGCCTGCACCATCCAGCCCCGCACCTGCGCCGTATCCAGTTTGCTGCCGAACAGCTCGCGCGTGGCATGCGACAGCCGCGCCAGATGCAGGTCCAGTCCCTGCACCGCGTGGTCGCGCACCTGCAGCGAGGTGAAGTGGCCGTAGTTGACGAGCGCCGGCAGCAGATCCTCCACCTGCGCCGGCTGGCCGTTGCAGGTCAGCGTCATCGCAGCAGTGCCTGCGCCTGGCTCCACATGTCGCGCAGCACGTCGGCGGCCGGCTGTGCCGGCGCCATCCACGCCGACTGCCCGGCCCAGGCCTGCATCGCCGCCAGGCGGTTTTCCTGCGCGGCCTGCTTGCGCATCGGCGCGGTCAGCCCACGCTGCACTGGGTATGGACGCGGCGCGGGGGCTCCTTCTGCGGCAGCGGCGCGCACATAGGGTGTCGCCAGGCCACGACCCAGGCGACCGCTGAAGGCACGGGTCGGCCAAGTGTCTTCCGGTTCGCTGGCGGCCAGCCCATCAGCCCACGCCGAAGCGATCGCCGCTTCGGGCGTGCGCAGGAAGGCGGTGCCGATCTGCACGGCGCTGGCCCCCAGCGTGAGTGCGGCAGCGATGCCACGGCCGTCGGCGATGCCGCCTGCGGCAATCACCGGAATCTGCAGGTGATCGGCCAGGCGCGGCAGCAGTGCGAACAACCCGACCAACTGGCGCTCGGCCATCGCCGGATCGAACGCGCCACGATGGCCGCCGGCCTCCGCGCCCTGCGCCACCACCGCATCGGCACCGGCGTCCTGTGCCGCGCGCGCTTCGGACAAGGTGGTGGCACAGGCGATCCAGGCGATGCCGGCGTCCTTCAGCTGCTGCACGTGATGCGGCAACAGCACGCCCATGATGGTCGAGGCGACCGCCGGGCGCGCGGCCAGCAGTGCGGCGAACTGTTCTTCGAAGTCGGCGGGCGTGGCGTCGGCGGCACTGGCGGGCACGTCCGGGCCCCACTGCGCGAGGAAGGCGCGGCTGGCGGCTTCGGCGGCAACATCACGGGTCGGTGCGGGATCGGGCACCCACAGGTTCACCTGGGCCGGGCCGGTCGAAGCGGTGCGGAATTCGTCCATCCAGCGACCGATATCGGCCGAAGAGGACAACACCGCGCCCATCGCGCCCATGCTGCCGGCGTTGGCCAGCGCGGCCGACAACGGCACCGGGCAGGCGCCGGCCATCGGTGCCAGCAGGATTGGAACGGAAACGCCAAAGCGCCGGCAGAACGCCTCGGCGCGGGAAGCTACAGCGGAACTCTGCATGACGGCCCATCATTTTGGACAGGCCCTCATGGTGCGCGCAGGACAGGGGAAGAGTCGAGCCTGCTGCCTGACGGCCTGCTGCGGCGACTGTGCGCCGCCCCGCCCGGGCGTGGGCTCGGGCGCTACATCAGACTGCGACCGGGGCCGTCATCAACGGAACGGCATGCCGCGGCCACCCATGGCGCCCATCATGCCCTTCATGCTGCGCAACATGCCCTTCATGCCGCCGCCGGCCATCTTGCTCATCATCTTTTCCATCTGCATGTACTGCTTCATCAGCTTGTTGACGTCGGCCGGTGTCACGCCCGAGCCCTTGGCAATGCGCGCGCGACGCGAGCCGTTGAGCAGGTTCGGGTTGCGCCGTTCCTTCTTGGTCATCGAGTTGATGATGGCGATCATGCGCGGCACTTCCTTGCCCTGGCTGACCTGCTGCTTCAGATGATCAGGGATGTTGCCCAGGCCCGGCAGCTTGTCCATCAGGCCACCGATGCCACCCATGTTCTGCATCTGCTCCAGCTGGTCGCGCATGTCGTTCAGGTCGAACTTCTTGCCCTTGGCGACCTTCTCGGCCAGCTTGGCCGCCTTGTCCTTGTCGACCTGCTGCTCGACCTGCTCGACCAGCGACAGCACGTCGCCCATGTCGAGGATGCGGCTGGCGATACGGTCGGGATGGAACACGTCCAGGCCTTCCGGCTTCTCGCTCACACCGACGAACTTGATCGGCTTGCCGGTGATGTAGCGCACGCTCAGCGCGGCGCCGCCGCGGGCATCACCGTCAGTCTTGGTCAGCACCACGCCGGTCAGCGGCAGCGCATCGCCGAAGGCCTTGGCGGTGTTGGCCGCGTCCTGGCCGGTCATGGCGTCGACCACGAACAGCGTTTCGGCCGGATTCACCGCAGCGTGCAGGGCCTTGATCTCGGCCATCATCGCTTCGTCGATGGCCAGGCGGCCGGCGGTATCGACCAGCAGCACGTCGACGAACGACTTGCGTGCATCGTCGATGGCGGCGCGGACGATGGCTTCCGGCTTCTGGTCGGCACTGGACGGGAAGAACAGTACGCCCACCTGCTCGGCCAGGGTTTTCAGCTGCTCGATCGCGGCCGGACGGTAGACGTCGGCCGAGACCACCATCACCTTCTTCTTGCGCTTTTCCTTCAGGTGCTTGGCCAGCTTGCCCACGGTGGTGGTCTTGCCGGCGCCCTGCAGGCCCGCCATCAGGATGATGGCCGGAGCGGGAACGTTGAGGTTCAGGTCGCTGGCTTCGGCGCCCATCACGGCGGTCAGCTCGTCGCGCACGACCTTGATCAGGGCCTGGCCCGGGGTCAGCGACTTCAGCACTTCCTGGCCGACCGCGCGCACCTTGATGCGCTCGATCAGGGCCTGCACCACCGGCAGCGCGACGTCGGCTTCGAGCAGTGCGATGCGCACTTCACGGGTCGCCTCGCGGATGTTCTCCTCGGTCAGGCGGCCACGGCCACGCAGGCGCTCGATGGTGCCGGAAAGGCGCTGGGTCAGGGACTCGAACATGCGGCGCAACCTGTCTGAAAGCGGGGGACAATAAGGCAGACAGTATAACGGGTCCGGCCGTCGCCCCGGACTGCGACCACAGGGCCGTCGCCAGCATCACAGGGGTATGCGAAACTGCAACGATGACAATCGTTCTCATCGCCGTCCTGCTCTACCTGGCTGCCAGTGCCCTGCTGGTGCGCGCGCTCGGCCGCGATGAAACCACCGGCTCGCCCACCTGGCTGTGGCCCGCCCTGCCGGCGATGCTGCTGCATGGCGGTTACCACGTGATGGTGGCGATGCGTACCACCGGCGGGCCGGACATGCACTTCTTCGCCGCGCTGTCGCTGGTCGGCCTGGGCATGGCCTGGCTGACCTCGCTGGTCGGCGCGCGCGGGCGGATGTCGGCGCTGGGCGTGGTGGTGTTCCCACTGGCTGCCGTGCTGCTGCTGGCCTACCACGGCTACGGCCACGAGCCGAGCAAGGTGCTGGGCTGGCGCCTGGCCAGCCACGCCTGGCTGGCCCTGCTGGCCTATGCCACGCTGAGCATCGCCGCCCTGCTGGCGATCATGCTGTGGCTGCAGGAGCGCGCGCTGCGCCGCCGCGAGTTCCGGCCATGGCTGCGCGCGCTGCCACCGCTGGCCGACCTGGAGTCGCTGCTGTTCCGGGTGATCACCGTCGGCTTCGCGCTGCTGACCCTGACCCTGGTCACCGGCGTACTGTTCGTCGATGACCTGCTGGCGCAGAAGCTGGTGCACAAGACCGTGCTGAGCGTGCTGTCGTGGATCGTGTTCGGCGTGCTGCTGATCGGCCGCCGCCGCTACGGCTGGCGCGGCATGAAGGCGGTGCACTGGACGCTGGCGGCGATGCTGTTGCTGCTGCTGGCGTTCTTCGGCAGCCAGTTCGTGATCGAGCTGGTGTTCGGGCATACGCGATAGGCCGTGTGCCGACCAACGGTCGGCACCCACCCCGGTACTGCAGGCCACCGGCCGCCCCCACCCACCCTGGTAGTGCCGGCCGCTGGCCGGCAGCCACGCAATGCGCGGACGCTGCCGCCGGTCAGGGAATCGGCTGCGCCAGGATTTTCCGGACCGAACGACCGCTGTTGGTGAGGATGTCATCAACCTGCCAGCACCCCTGCCCCTGGCGCACCATCGGCAGGCGGGTCAGGTAAGCCTTCTTCCACACCGAGTAGCGCATCTCAACCTGGCCGGCGGTGGCCGACGCCTCTTCCCAGCTGTAGCGCACCGGCGTTTCGATGTCGCCGTCCTGCGCATCCAGCCACGGATCGGAATCGATCGTGCAGATGCCCTCCTCGCGCTGTTGGCAGGCGCGCTCATCACGCAGCGCCTTGCCGAAGGCCACGCTGACCAGCGCGGCCGGCGGCTCCAGCAGATCACCGTTGCCGGTCGTCGCCTCGTAGAAAGCGCGGGCGACAGCCGCAGGCTCCTGGCAGGCGGGTGCAGCCTGTGCTGCTGGCGCCAGCAGCAGGCCGGCAATCATCAACATCCCTGTCTTTCGCATGTCCAATCCCTTTGGTCGTGATGGCGATCTCTTGTAGAGCCGAGCCCATGCTCGGCTGCGTTCCAGCATAAGCCGAGCGCAGGCTCGGCTCTACTTACAACCCGTAACGCTCGATCACGTCCAGGTGCGGCTGGCGGTCCTGGTCACAGGCCTCGGCAAGCCGCAGCCAGCAATGCGGATGCGGCCACGTCGCGGTCTGCTGCTGGAGGAAGCGGTGCAGTGCCAGCGGTGCATGGTCCTGCGGCTGGGCCACCGTGAACAGCAGGCCCGGCAGCGTCCCCTCCTCCACGTCGGGGTCGGTGACGGTGTAGTCCGGTCGACTGTGTGACCACACCTTCCAGCCCTGTGCTTCGGCCGCCTCGACGAAGGCGTTCCAGGCCTCTTCGCCCGGGTGCGCGCCATCGATCATCCAGCTGCGGGCGAAGCCGCCGCGCTCCAGCACATGCACCTGCGAGTAGGTCGGGATGAAATGCTCGCGAGCTTCCTCCTCCTCGGGTGCCGGATGCACCAGCGCGGCATCGAACACCACCCAGTCGCCCACCTGCTGGGCGCGGTTGGACGGCGCGTTCTCGACGATGCGCGCGGTCACCGGACCGCTGCGACGGGCGTAGTACTCCATCGGCTCGCCGTTCTCTTCGCTGCGGATGATCACCCAGCCCCACGGCTCTTCGACTACGCCCTGCTGGCTGGACAATTCCATGCCAAGCGCCGCCGCCGAGCGGCGCACGGCGTCCCAGTCGCGCGCCGCGCTGGCTGCGCTCATGTGGTCCCAATGCGCGGCATTGGGCTCCTCCAGCAGCTCCACCAGCTGTGCATAACAGGCTTGGGCGTCGCTGAAACGGCCGGTTTCCATGTACATACGCGCCAGCGTGCCGCGCGCGCCGTGCGAGCCCGGAGACAGCTCCAGAAGCGATCGGGCCGCCTGCTCCAGCGCCGGCCAGTCGGACACGCGGCGTGCACGCTGCACCTCGCACCAGTGCGCGAACACCGGCACGCTGCCGCGATAGAGATCGGCCAGCTGGCGCAGTCCGTCGTCGTCGCCCTGTTCGGCCAGCCAGCGCATCAGCGTGTAGGCCGCGGGGCCATCGTGCTGCGCATGGCCGCGCACGAACCGCCACAGCAGCGACCGCGCCTCGGCCTGCGCGCCGCAGGCATTCAGTGCCGAGGCGGCCATGTCGGCCAGCGCCTCGTCATCGGGCAGCTCGGCATGCGCCTGCAGCAACCACTGCGCTTCGCGCTCGGGATCGCGCGACTGGTTCTGTTCGCCCTGCGCGTCCAGCCATGCCAGCAGCCCGCCGGCCGGCACCGGCAGCGGCGCGACGTCCGGCAATGCCTCGATGCGCGCGGCCAGGCCGGCCACCAGGGCCGCGGCACCACGGTCCTGGCGCAGCTGCGCCAGATGGGTGCGGGCCAGTTCCAGCTGCCGCAGTGCGACCCAGCGCGCGCCACGCTGCAGCGCCAGCTCCAGGCTCAGCGCCGCCACTTCGATCAGCAGGCGATGCGAACCAACCCGGGCGAAGTGCTCGATGATCGTGTTGAAGCGCGTGCCCAGGTCCCACGTATTGCGCGCCGGATCCCGCTGGCAGAGCGCTGCCGCGGTGTTTGCCCACAGCCGCCAGTAGTTCGGGGTCAGTTCGCTCCACGGCACCAGCTGCTGCAGCGCCTCTTCGTCGCGGCCCAGCTGGGCCAGCGCCCAGGCCTTGGACAGGCGGCGCGGCACCGTGCAGTTGGCCGGCTCGTACTCTCCGGACGCAGCAACTTCGGCCTCCCGCTTTTCGATCAGCGCCAGTGCCTCATCGGCACGGCCCATGCCCAGCAGGATCTTGATCTGCATCTCCGGGAAGCTGTCGAACACTTCCTTGCCACAGGCCTCCACGGCATCGGCCTGCACCTGCAGGTAATCCAGTGCCGCCTGGCCACGGCCATCATCAAGCAGCGCATCGGCCTTCTCGCAGCTCAGGCACTGGAAACAGGCCCAGCTCGGGTCGATGCGACCCAGTGTTTCATCGCAGACCTCGATGCGCTCGGGCACCCAGCCCGGGCCATCGATGTTGCCATAGCAGGCGGCCAGGTCCTGGGTCACGCAGATCGACTGCGGGCATTCCAGCGTGTCCTCGCGGTGCGCACGTTCAAACAGCGCTACGGCTTCGCCGAGTGCGCTTTCGCCTTCCACGCGGTTGCCGACGCGGTTGCGCAGCGCCCAGTGGCCGACATAGACGTCAACCCACGGGTTGTCCAACGCCTTGCCCAATGCGCGCGCTTCGGGCAGCAGCGCATCGACGCGGTCGATCTGCAGTTCACTGACCTCGTCGGCGAGACGGTTCAGCAGGTGCGCGTTCTGCGCCTGGCCGGCCTGGCGCAGGTCACCCTGCAGCTTTTCGACCCAGTTCCAGATGTCCATGGGGGTAATTGCTCCTGTCTAGCGAAGGCTGGATGAGAAGGTGCGGTGCTCAGCGCAGCATCTGCTGCAGGGCACCGGCGATATCGGTAAAGGCGCCGTTGAGATCCGGGCCGGGCGTAGCGTTCGCGCGTGCCAGCGGGCGGCCCTGCGCGGCGACGATGACTTTCAGCGAGCGCAGCAGGCGGGCTGCGGCCTCGGCCTGCGGATGGCCCTCGCGCTGGGCGCGCAACAGCGCCTGCACCGCCGGGTTGTCGAGGTTGAGGTACAACCGCGATGGTGCGCGTGATTCGATGCGCGCGGTGAACTGGCGCGCCAGGCGCAGCGCGGCCATCGAGACGCGCTTGTCGTTCTCGTCGTCTTCCAGCCGCTGCTTCAGCTCGGCCTCGCGGTCGGGCACCACCACCACCGGCAGCGCCTCCGGGCTGAAACGTGCGGGCAGCAGCTGCTCGCCGTCGCCCAGCTGTTCGCGCAGCCACGCCAGCTGCGCCTCGTCGAGGCTGTCATCACTGCGGAACAGTGCGCGGTTGCCCTGCTCGGTACCCAGCTCGACCAGGCGCAGGCCCTTGGCCTGGGCCCAGCGCCGCAGGAACGGCACCACCGCGTAGCGATGGCCATGCGCGACCGGTACGCCCATCGCGCGGAACAGCATCTCTTCAAAGCCGCCGCCGTTGTCGAGGATGACATGCACGGCACCGCGCGCCGGCAACGCGCTGGCCGGCAGGTCGCCCTGCGAGGTCGGCACCCGCACATGCTCCATCAGCAGTTCGAACAGGCGCTCATCGCACAGTGCCGCACCCAGCAGGGCCTCGTTGTGGCGGGTCAGCACGCGCCGCCAGGCTTCCGGCTGCTGTTTCGCGACGTCGGCCAGGCCGTCGATCAGCGCCTCCAGCAGTGCATGCTGCACCGCGCGGTACTGGTCATCGCGCTGCAGGTCTTCGCGGCTGGCGGTGGGCGTCAACCGCGAGGATTCGATCACTCCGCCGATGAAACCGGCCCACGGCGGCAGCAGGTCGCGCGCGTCGTCATCCAGCAGCATGCCGCGCACGAACACCGACAGGTTGCGGTTGTCGCTGGTGCCATAGGTGGCGCCGTCCTGCACCCACAGCAGGCCGGTGGCATCGCTGTTGCCATCGGCACGCAACGGCACGGTGACGATCGGCTCGAAATCATGCTCGAACCGCGCGGCGAACTGCAGCGCCTGGCGGCGGGCCTGCACCGGATGCACGGCAACATCCCCCTGATCGCGCCACGGTGGTGGCTCGGGATTGATCGCCTCGGTCGCAGCGCCAATGAAGATCGGCTCGGACAGCAGCGCGCAGTAGCGGCCCAGCACCTCGTGCAGGCGCGCCTCGTTGGCCAGCGGCAGGAAATCAGGATGCAGCTCCAGCTCCACCTCGGTGCCGACCGCACGTGCCGGCACTTCGCTTACCGTGTACTGCTCGGCATTGCTGGACACGTACAGATGGCCCAGGTCCGGGGTCTGGTACGAGGTGGTGCGCACGCTGACCCGGCGCGCCAGCACGAAGGCCGACAGGAACCCGAGGCCGAACATGCCGATCAGGCCCTCATCGTCCTCGCCGCCCTGGCGCAGGCCACGGGTATAGCCGACGCCGACGGTGGCCAGGTAATCGTGGATCTCCTGGCGGGTCAGGCCGGCACCGGTATCGGAGATGCGCAGCACGCCGGCACCGGCATCGACCTGCACCGAGATGCGCGACGGCACTGCGACGCCGGGCTGTTCGATGCGGCGGCGGATGATCGAGTCGTGCGCGTTCTGCACCAGTTCGCGCAGCGCCACCACCGGGGTGGAATACAGGTGCTTGCCCAGCACCGTCATCAGTCCATTGAGATCGACCCCGGCGCGACGGATCTCGGCGTTGGGGGTGGTGAGCGCGGTGTCCTGCATGTAATCGTTTACTCCTGGGCACGGAAAGACGCCAGAGGGCGTCTTCGTCGAGCGGGAAAAACTAGCACAGTGAAGCTGACCGTTACTGCATTGGACACTTGTAGAGCCGAGCCCATGCTCGGCTGCTGTTCGACCACCAGTCGAGCATGGCTCGACTCCACAGAAAGCAGCCGAGCGTGGGCTCGGCTCTACAGGGCTGGCATCACGCCGCGTCGATGGCCTCGGACAGGCGTTCTACCGCGATCACCTCCATGCCTTTCACCGAACCGCCCTTGGGCGCATTGGCCTTGGGCACGATGGCGCGCTTGAAGCCATGGGTGGCGGCCTCGCGCAGGCGGTCTTCGCCATTGGGCACCGGGCGGATCTCGCCGGACAGGCCCACCTCGCCGAAGGCGATGGTCTTCTCCGCCAGCGGCCGATCCTGCAGCGACGACAGCACCGCCAGCAGCACCGGCAGGTCGGCGGCGGTCTCCTGCACGCGGATGCCGCCGACCACGTTGACGAACACGTCCTGGTCGCCGACCAGCACGCCGCCGTGCCGATGCAGCACCGCCAGCAGCATCGCCAGGCGGTTCTGCTCCAGGCCGACCGCGACACGGCGCGGGTTCGACAGCGGCGATGCATCGACCAGCGCCTGCACCTCCACCAGCAGGGGCCTCGTGCCCTCGCGGGTGACCATCACGCAGCTGCCCGGCTGATGGGTGCTGCCGCCGGACAGGAAGATGGCCGATGGATTGGAGACTTCCTTCAGGCCCTTGTCCCCCATCGCGAACACGCCCAGTTCGTTCACCGCACCAAACCGGTTCTTGAAGGCGCGCAACAGGCGGAAGCGGCTGCCGCTCTCGCCTTCGAAGTACAGCACCGCATCAACCATGTGCTCCAGCACGCGCGGGCCGGCGATGCCGCCCTCCTTGGTGACGTGGCCGACCAGGAACACCGCAGTGCCGGTTTCCTTGGCAAAGCGCACCAGCCGTGCCGCGCTCTCGCGCACCTGGCTTACGGAGCCGGGCGCCGCGGTCAGCGTTTCGGTCCACAGGGTCTGCACCGAGTCGGCCACGATCAGCCGCGGGCCGGCCTTGGCCGCGTGCTGCAGGATCGACTCGACGCCGGTCTCGGCCAGCGCATTGACGCCGTCCAGCGGGAGCTCCAGGCGATGCGCGCGGCCGGCGACCTGCGCCAGCGACTCTTCACCGGTGACGTACAGCACCGGCAGTTCGGCCGCCATCTTCGCCACCGCCTGCAGCAGTAGCGTCGACTTGCCGATGCCCGGGTCGCCGCCCACCAGCACCACCGCGCCTTCGACCAGGCCGCCGCCCAGCACGCGGTCGAACTCGCCGATGCCGGTGGAGACCCGGCGATGCTCGGTCTGCTCCACGTCTTTCAGCGCGGTGATCTTCGGCGGGTCGATCTTCCCGGCCCAGCCGGCCCGCCGCGAGGCCGGCGCCTTGGCCGCCGCCGCGCTCTCCAGCACGATCTCCGACAACGAGTTCCAGGCGTTGCACTCGGTGCACTGCCCCTGCCACTTGCTGAATTCGGCGCCGCATTCATTGCAGACGTAGGCGGTGCGGGCTTTTGCCATCGGATGATTTCCAGCAATGGGAACAGGCGTGGCAGGATAGCCGAGCCGGGTCGCAGGTGCTGCGACCGCTCAAGTCCCGTCCACCCGCGCCGATAGCGGTCGCGGGCGTGCGCCTTGCGGGCGCCCCTCCCTCTCCCTCTGGATTCAACATGACTGGCAGTTACAGTCAGAGCCTGGTCGCCATCTCGCTGCTGGTGGCCATTCTTGCTTCGTACACGGCGCTGGACATGGCCGGCCGCCTGGCCACGGCCGAGGGGCGCGTGGCACGCTGGTGGCTGGCGGGTGGCGCGGCGGCCATGGGCCTGGGGATCTGGTCGATGCATTTCATCGGCATGCTGGCCTTCGACCTGCCGATTCCGGTCGGCTACGACCTGGGCATCACCCTGTACTCGCTGGCCGTCTCGATCGGCGCTTCGGCCTATGCGCTGTGGCTGGTGTCGCGCTCCAGCCTGCCGTGGCGGCGGCTGCTGGCCGGTGCGGTACTGATGGGCCTGGGCATTGCCACCATGCACTACCTGGGCATGGCCGCGATGCGCATGCAGCCCGGCATCGACTACCACCCGGGCTGGTTTGCCGCCTCCATCGCGGTGGCCATCGGTGCCGCAGGTGCGGCGTTGTGGATCGCCTTCCGGCTGCGCGCCGAGCAGCGCAACACCCTGCTGCTGCGCGCGCTCGCATCGCTGGTGATGGGCCTGGCCATCGTCGGCATGCATTACACCGGCATGGCGGCGGCGCGCTTCCCCGAAGGCAGTATCTGTGGCGCCGTCGGCAGCGGCGGCATCGACACGCGCTGGCTGGCGGTGCTGGTGATCGTCACCACCGTGGCCACGCTGGGCATCGCCCTGGTGGCCTCGCTGTTCGACCGGCAGATGCGCGTACGCACCGGGCTGCTGGCCGATTCGCTGGCGCACGCCAACGACAAGCTGATCCAGGCGGCACTGCACGACCCGTTGACCCAGCTGCCCAACCGCATGCTGCTGCAGGACCGCATCGAGCAGGCCATCGAGAAGGCGCGGCGACGCAATCATGCGGTGGCGGTGATGTTCTGCGACCTGGATGGCTTCAAGGCGGTCAATGATGCCTTTGGCCACCAGCTTGGCGACCGCCTGCTGGTGGCGGTGGCGCAGCGCATCGGCGGCCTGCTGCGCCCGCAGGACACGTTCGCCCGCCTCGGCGGCGACGAGTTCGTGATCGTGCTGGCCATCGATATTCCCGACGATGCGGTGGTGGTGGCCGAGCGCATCATTGCCGCCGCCGGTGAGCCGTTCACGCTGGATGCGGCCGAACTGCAGGTCAGCGCCAGCCTGGGCATCGCCCTGTACCCGGACGACGCCAGCAATGAGCGCGAACTGATGGCGCACGCCGATGCGGCGATGTACCACACCAAGGAAACCGGGCGGAACGGCTATACCTTCTTCACTCCCTCGATGCAGCTCAGTGCCAATCGCCAGCTGCGCCTGCTGCAGGACCTGCGCAAGGCCATCGCCCGCAACGAACTGATCCTGCATTACCAGCCCAAATTTCCGGCCGCGGGCGCACCGGCCACCGGCGCCGAGGCGCTGCTGCGCTGGCAGCACCCGGAGCTGGGGCTGCTGGCGCCGGATGTGTTCATTCCGATCGCCGAACGCAGCGGCCTGATCCTGCCGATCGGTGACTGGGTACTGGACCAGGCCTGCGCGCAACTGCGGGCATGGCACGATGCCGGGCATGCGGAATGGACCATGGCGGTGAACCTGTCGCCGCTGCAGTTCGCCTCGCCGGCACTGCTGGACAGCGTGCGCGAGGTGCTGGAGCGGCACCGGATCGAACCGGCACGGCTGACCCTGGAGATCACCGAGACCACGGCGATGAAGGACGTCGATGCCAGCCTGGCCATCCTCAACGACCTGACCACGATGGGCGTGCACATCGCCATCGACGACTTCGGCACCGGCTATTCCAGCCTGCTGTACCTCAAGCGCATGCCGGCCACCGAACTGAAGATCGACCGCGCGTTCGTTCGTGACCTGGAATGCAACGACGAAGATGCCGCCATCGTGTCGTCGATCATTGCGCTGGGCCGCACCCTGCAGTTGCAGGTGGTGGCCGAAGGCGTGGAAACGCAGGCGCAGCGCGAGTACCTGAGCGAGCTGGGCTGCGACCAGCTGCAGGGCTACCACCTGGGCCGGCCGATGGAGGCAGAGGAGTTCCTACGCCGGGTGGCAGGGTAAAGCCGGCCGCTGGCCGGCGTCCCGCAATTGCCGGCCAGCGGCCGGCACTACCGGACAACGGAAAACCAGAAAGGCCGCCCGAGGGCGGCCTTTCTGCGTGGCAACGTCGCGAGGACGTCAGTGCATCATGTGCACGTTCATGTTGTGCATGACCCACAGGGTGCCGATCACGATGATGCCGATCACCACGACGGTGAAGGCCGCAGCGTTGACGTTCCAGCGGCTTTCCGAAGAGCGGTCCAGGTGCAGGAAGAACACCAGGTGGACCAGCATCTGCAGCACCGCGGTGACCGCGATCACCACACCGTTGACGGTGCGCGAGAAATCGCCCGACATCACCATCCAGAACGGGATGACGGTCAGCACCACCGCCAGCACGAAGCCGATCAGGTACGACTTCACGCTGCCGTGGCTTTCGCCGCCGGTGCCGTGGTCGTGTGCATGGTTGTCATGTGCCATTACAGCGCTCCATTGAGGTAGACGACGGAGAACACGCCGATCCAGATCAGGTCCAGGAAGTGCCAGAACAGGCTCAGGCACGCCATGCGGGTCTTGTTGGTCGCGGTCAGGCCGTACTTTTTCAGCTGCACGAACATCACCAGCAGCCACAGCAGGCCCGCGCTGACGTGCAGGCCGTGGGTACCGACCAGGGCGAAGAACGCCGACAGGAAGGCACTGCGGTCCGGACCGTAGCCCTGATGGATCAGATGCTGGAACTCCCACACTTCCATGCACATGAAGCCGAAGCCCAGCAGCCAGGTGATGCCCAGCCACAGGTACATCTGGCCCATCTGCTTGCGGTGCATGGCAATCATGCCCAGGCCGAAGGTCAGCGACGAGGTCAGCAGCAGCGCGGTTTCCCACGCCACGAACGGCAGCTCGAACAGGTCCTTCGCGGTGGGGCCACCATCGGTACCGCCTGCCAGCACCACGTAGGTGGCGAACAGCGAGGCGAAGATGAGGCAGTCGCTCATCAGGTACACCCAGAAACCGAAGACGGTGTTGCCGCCGGTGTCGTGGTGCTCGTGGTCGTCATGGCCATGGGCCGCCGCGTGTGCGGCGTGCCCGTGGCTCAGGGTCGAGGTATTGGTGCTCATGCCTTCAGCTCCGACTTCACCAGGCCCTGGGCTTCCAGGTGCTTGCGGTGTGCGTTCTCGATGCGTTCCACCTCGGCGGCCGGGACCCAGTAGTCCACGTCCTGGTCGAAGGTGCGGTAGATGAACGTGGCGATCATGCCGACGAAGCCGACGATGGCCAGCCACCAGATGTGCCAGATCATCGCGAAGCCGAACACCAGGCTGAAGGCACCGATGACAACGCCCGTGCCGGTGTTGCGCGGCATGTGGATGTCGGTGTACTTGGCCGGCTTCGGCCAGGCTTCACCACGCTGCTTGCGTTCCCAGAAATCGTCCAGCTCGGTGACGTCCGGCAGGGTCGCGAAGTTGTAGAAGGCCGGCGGCGAGGAGGTTTCCCACTCCAGCGTACGGGCATCCCACGGGTCGCCGGTCAGGTCGACGGTCTTCTTGCGGTCGCGGATCGACACGGCCACCTGGATGATCTGGCACAGGATGCCGGCGCCGACGATGAACGCACCGCAGGCAGCAACCAGCAGCAGCGGCTCGTAGGCCGGGTTGACGGTGCTCTGCAGGCGACGGGTCATGCCCATGAAGCCCAGCACGTACATCGGCATGAAGGTCACGTAGAAGCCGATGAACCAGCACCAGAACGCGCACTTGCCCCAGAACTCATTGAGGCGGAAGCCGAACATCTTCGGCCACCAGTAAGTGATGCCGGCGAACATGCCGAACACCACGCCGCCGATGATGACGTTGTGGAAGTGGGCGATCAGGAACAGGCTGTTATGCAGCACGAAGTCGATGGCCGGGATCGCCAGCATCACGCCGGTCATGCCGCCGATGACGAAGGTGACCATGAAGCCGATCGTCCACAGCACCGGGGTGGTGAAGTGCACGCGACCGCGGAACATGGTGAACAGCCAGTTGAAGATCTTCACGCCGGTCGGGATCGAGATGATCATCGTCGTGATGCCGAAGAAGGCATTGACGTTGGCACCCGAGCCCATGGTGAAGAAGTGGTGCAGCCACACGATGAACGACAGCACGCCGATGCAGGCGGTGGCGTACACCATGCCCTTGTAGCCGAACAGCGCCTTGCGCGAGAACGTGGCGATGACTTCGGAGAACACACCGAACGCCGGCAGGACCAGGATGTACACCTCCGGGTGACCCCAGATCCAGATCAGGTTGATGTACAGCATGGCGTTGCCGCCACCATCATTGGTGAAGAAGTGCGTACCCAGGTAGCGATCCAGGGTCAGCAGCACCAGGGTGATGGTCAGCACCGGGAAGGCAGCGACGATCAGCACGTTGGTCACCAGGGCAGTCCAGGTGAACACCGGCATCTGCATCAGCTTCATGCTGGGGGTACGCATCTTCAGGATGGTGATGAAGAAGTTGATACCACTCAGCGTGGTACCCAAACCCGCCACCTGCAGGCCCCAGATGTAGTAGTCCATGCCGACGCTTGGACTGTATTCGATACCCGACAACGGCGGGAACGCCAGCCAGCCGGTGGCGGCGAACTCACCGATCCACAGCGACAGCATGATCAGCACCGCGCCCGCCACGAACAGCCAGAAGCTGAGCGAGTTGACGAACGGGAACGCAACGTCACGCGCACCGATCTGCAGCGGCACGGCCAGGTTCATCAGGCCGGTGATCAGCGGCATCGCCACGAAGAAGATCATGATCACGCCGTGGGCGGTGAAGATCTGGTCGTAGTGGTGCGGCGGCAGGTAGCCCTCGGACCCGCCGACGGCGAGCGCCTGCTGGGTGCGCATCATGATGGCGTCGGAGAAGCCGCGCAGCAGCATGACGAAGGCGACGATGAGGTACATCACGCCGATCTTCTTGTGGTCCACCGAGGTGAACCACTCCTTCCACAGATAGCCCCACAGCTTGAACTTGGTGATCAGGGCGACGACGCCCAGGCCACCCAGCACCGCGCCGACCAGGGTGGTCAGCACGATCGGATCGTGGGGGATCGACTCAAGAGAGAGTTTTCCCAACATGTTCATTCTCCCGAACCCGCGTGGCCGGCATGGCCTGCGTGTTCGTGTTCGTTGGCATCCAGGTTTTCACCCGATTCCTTGGAATCATGCGCATCACTGGGGGCGTGGCCCTCGTGCGCTTCATGGGTGGCGGCGTCGGCAGCGGCGGCACCGGCATGCGAGTGCTTCATGCCGTAATGCTTGTTGTCGCCCATGTGCTTGGCGATGACCCAGTCGAACAGGCCTTCTTCGGTCTTGCCGAAGTAGGTGACCGGATACCACTCGGCGTTGCGTGCTTCGCCCAGGGCCTTGAACGAGGCCTTGTCCAGGGTCTGCTCGCCGGCGCGGACCTGGTCCAGCCACTGGCGGTATTCGGCATCGGTGACCGAGTAGGCGGTGAAGTGCATCTTGGCGAAGCCCGCGCCGCTGTAGTGCGAAGACATGCCCGGGAATTCACCGGTCTCGTTGGCGATCAGGTGGAGCTTGGTCTCCATCGCAGCCATCGAGTAGATCATGCTGCCCAGGTGCGGGATGAAGAACGCATTCATCACCGAATCGGACGTGATCTTGAAGTTCAGCGGCGTGTTGACCGGGAACTTGATTTCGTTGACGACCGCCACCTTCTCTTCCGGATAGATGAACAGCCACTTCCAGTCCAGCGAGATCGCCTCGATGGTGACCGGCTTGACGTCCGAATCCAGCGGACGGTATGGATCCAGTGCGTGCGACGAGCGCCAGGTCAGGACCGCCAGGACCAGCACGATCATGCACGGGATCGACCACACCACCACCTCGATCGCCGTCGAGTGGGACCACTTCGGCTCGTAGCGGGCCTTGGTGTTGGAGGCGCGATACTTCCACGCGAACGTCAGGGTCATGATGATGACCGGGATGACGACCAGCAGCATGAGCACGGTGGCCGTGATCAGCAGGGTCTTCTCATCCTGGCCGATCTGGCCCTTCGGACTGAGGATGGCCACGGCATCGCAGCCGGTGAGCATCACCAGCAACGACAGCAGCAGGCCCGGGCGCAACCAGCGCCCAAGGGTTTTCAACGGAATCATCGGTCGATCCAATTGCGAGGGAATGCCGTTCCCCGTCCCTGCCTGTTCCGGCCAAAGCCGGTCCCACCGGTCCGGAAGACAGGCAGGCAGGTGGGGTCGAGTCAGCCTTTCAATTTTAGGCCGTCACCCATCATTTAAGAAAGGCATTGACATTGATCGAGCGCAGGAAAGGCCCGATTCTGGCTGCGACACGTTGTCGCACCGCGCACGCACGATGGCATCGGCCGGTGATCCGCCGCGCTCGGCAAAGTCGCCTGAACAGATTCAGGTGCGCGGACAGACAGGAACATGGGATGCTCCAGGAAGGAGGGACGCCATGGACAAGATCGACTTCAAGAAGCGCGACCGGGCGCTGTACCAGCCCCCGGCAGGCCGGTTCGTCCAAGTGGAGGTGCCACCGTTGCCCTACCTGATGATCGACGGCCGCGGCGACCCGAATACCGCCCCGGCTTACCTGCAGTCGGTGCAGTGGCTGTATGCAGTGAGCTATGCACTGAAGTTCGCGCTGAAGGCCGAGGGCCGGGACTACGTAGTGCCGCCGCTGGAAGCGCTTTGGACCGCCGACGACCCGGCGAGCTTTGTGGCACGCCGCAAGGACGAGTGGTCGTGGACGGTGATGATCCGTACGCCGGACGGGATCAGCCCAGGGCAACTGGAAACCGCCATCGCCAAGGCGACGAAGAAGCTGGGCGAGACAGCGGCTGGCCTTCGTCATAGGGTGCTTGAGGAAGGCCTCTGCCTGCAGACCCTGCATGTGGGCCCCTACGATGACGAAGGCCCGATCCTGGCTCATCTGCACGACGAGCTGATGCCTTCGCTGGGCTACACCTTTGCCGGCCCCCACCATGAGATCTACCTGAGTGATCCGCGAAAGACCGACGCGGCGAGATTGAAGACCGTGCTGCGGCAACCGGTGCGGGCGGTTGGGCCTGACGAGGGTTCTCGCGCATGACCCGAGGAACGTCATGCGCATGATCGAACGACTGCTGCGCTGGACCACCCTGCCCGCCGGGCGCCGGCTGATGGCCGTGCCTGGGGCTACGCTGGTGATCGTGCTGGCCTGCAATCCGGATCTGCTGCCGTTGTTGCCGCTGGTGGATGCGTCGGGACTGGACGTACTGATGCTGTTGCTGGGTGCGCAGGTGGTCGCGGTGCTGCCATGGGTACGCGAGCGGGCCAGCCGCGGGACCAGAGTGCTCGCACGCCTGCTGATCGGCGCATTGGCAGGAGCAGCGGGTGGTTATCTCCAGCAGCTGGCGTGGTGGCTGGCGAAGGATGCGGGGATGGCGCGGCGTTGATGGCGACGCGCCGCCAATCGGCCAAACAAAAAGCCCCGGCCAAAGACCGGGGCTTTTCATTGCAACTGGTGCCGGAAACAGGAGTCGAACCTGCGACCTACGCATTACGAATGCGCCGCTCTACCAACTGAGCTATTCCGGCGGAGCCCGCGATTTTACGGGCTGGGCGCCCCGGCGGTCAATCCACCCGGCTCAGCCCGCTACACCCGGTTCGCACACACCCGCCCCTGGGCAAAGTCCCGCAGGTTCCCCAGCGTGATCGCCGAGATCTCCTGCAGCGCCTCCACGGTGAAGAAGCCCTGGTGGCCGGTCACCAGCACGTTGGGGAAGGTCATCAGGCGCTGGAAGGCCTCGTCGTCGATGATCTCGCCGGACAGGTCCTGGAAAAACAGCGCGCTTTCCTGCTCGTACACGTCGATGGCCAGATGACCCAGCCGGCGCGCCTTCAGCGCGCGGATCACCGCATGGGTATCGACCAGTGCGCCGCGCGAGGTATTGACCAGCATCGCGCCCGGCTTCATCCGCGCCAGCGACGCGTCATTGATCAGGTGGTGGGTCTCAGGCGTCAGCGGGCAATGCAGCGACACGATGTCGGCACGTGCCAGCAGTTCATCCAGCCCGACCCTATCGCCGATTCCGCCGAACGCAGCCGACGGATACGGGTCGTGTCCCAGCACGATGCAACCCATGCCCTTGAAGATGCGCGCAGTGGCCAGGCCGATCTTGCCGGTACCGACGATGCCCACGGTGCGGCCATGCAGGGTGCGCCCGAGCAGGCCATCGAGCATGAAGTTGCCTTCGCGCACCCGGTTGTAGGCGCGATGGGTCTGCCGATTGAGGGTCATCACCAGCGCCAGCGCATGCTCGGCCACGGCTTCAGGCGAATAGGCCGGTACGCGTGCGACGAACAGATCCAGCGCTTTTGCAACCGCCAGATCCACGTTGTTGAAACCTGCGCATCGCAGCAGCACGGCCCGCACCCCCACCGCATGCAGGGCGTGCAGTACCGGTGCATCCAGCCGGTCGTTGACGAACACGCATACGGCTGCGCAATCCTGCGCCAGCGCCGCCGTGTGCACGTCCAGCGCCACATCGAAGTACACGAACGCAAAGCCGTCCCCAGCCGCATCGCGCTGGTTCGCCTCACCAAGGAAGCGGCGGTCGTAGGGACGGGCACTGAAGACGGCGATCTGCATGGATGGGCCTGGGTGGAATGCCATACCGACCATACCGCAGCAGCGCCCGCGTTGGGATGGCACCGGCGATGCCGTCATCGCCGGTGCCGGGTGCCACTTAGAACCTGCAGCCCAGGCCCAGCATCACGCCGTTCTGGATCTGCCCGTCGCGGCGCTCGCCCACATGGTCGGCCATGATCGACAACCGTTCGCTGGCGCGGCTGGTCATGCCCAGGTTCCAGGCCAGCACCTGCTCGCCCACCGCCTGGCTGCTGGCGCCGAACACCAGGTCCGGTGCTGCAGCAAAACCGGTGCTGTAACGGGCCTGCGAATCACCCGGCTCCTTCTGCCGGACCACCCGGGCGCGCGGGGTGATGCGCTCGCCGTTGTTGCCTTCGAACGTCTTGAACAGCTGCAGGCCCGCACCCACGCGGATGCTCTCCAGGCTGCCGCTGCGACCGATCAGTGCTCCGACGCCCTCCCCTTCATTGAAGCGCGTGGCCGAAGTGCGCGCGTAATCCACCACCGGCAGCAACGGCTGGATCACCAGGCCCTTGCCGGTGGTGAACGAGAACGCATGTTCAACACGTGCGGAGATCGCATCGTTGCTGTACTTCGCGCGCAGGGGCTGCTGCAGGCCATCGATACCGCCGATGCTGCGACGGGTCTCATGCCGCAGATCGGTGTAGCGCACGGCCGCCGACAGATAGCCGCGCGCGTACGTCGCATCGAGGTAGCCGCCCACGTCCAGCGCGCGCACATCTCCGGTGAAACCAGAGCCATCGCTGGCCATGGCGTTGTCCAGCGTGGAGACATCCAGATCAGCCAGCCGCAGCTTGGACAGCAACAGGCCCTGGATGTCCGGGTCACTGAGGTGACCCTGCACCGAGAGCGCACCGATGCCCTGCGGGTCGCGGCTGGATGCGGTGTAGATGCTCTGTGCGACATTGATGTAGGTGGATCGCCAGTCGGTATTCCAGCGTGTGAAGTCGTCGTCGACGAATGCCTGCAGCTGGCGTCCGGTGCGCAGGTAGCCGGGATTGATGTCACCGGTCACGTTGGCGGTGACGTTCAGGGTGTCGCCCGGATCGCGGTACCCGTTCGCGGTGATGATCCTGTTGCTGTAGATGTCCTGGCCGGGGAACAACTACAGCTTGCTGCCACTGCCATCGGGGTCGAAGGTGACCGAGGGACCGGTGCCGCGTGCCGGATCGCGCAACACCAGCAGGCCGTTCGGCTTCACCACTTCATACATGACCTTGTGCAGCAGCCCGGCATCCATGCCACCACCGTAGTTGCCACTATAGATCTGGGTCATGCGCGGCGACGGCGTGTAGATCACCTTGCCGCCGCTGCTGGCTGCGTGGATCTGCACCGAGTCGATGAGCGGCAGATCGCCGGCCAGATAGCGCTCGACGCCGCCGGACTGCACGATCGAGCAGGACGAGATGCAATTGCCGGACACGATGGTGTTCAGCCCGGAGGTGCGGATGATGCCCTGCAGCCACTCCCTGGCGATCAACGCGCCACCATTGGACGTACGCAGCACCACCTCACGGACCGGCCGGCCTTCGGCCTGTGCCTTGGCCAGCAATGCCGGCAGGGACACCGCGTCGGCGATAGGTCACATCTCCACTCAGGAAGATACGATCACCCTGCACGTGATTAATTCGTTGCCATGACGTCATCCACCACTGCTATGGCGGCAACGCCCATCAGCCCGGCCAGGGCCAGGCTCAACGTCGAGTACTTCATGTGTCCTCTCTCCACCCGCAACACGCGGATGGAGCGATCAACGCCGCAGCGGGATGATCTCCCCCAGTGGAACGGATCCTGGAAAATGAATACATTCACAATGGGAATTCGATCGATGCACACTCTTCCCCATCCGGTCATCGTCGCGTAAAACTCGACGACGCATTCGCCACCCACCGTCGAGGCCAGCCCTGTCCACCCCGTCTCCCCTGCTCCATCGCGCGCCGGAGCTACCCGCACCTGCGGATGCCTTCATCGCGTTCGTGCGCGAAGAGCGCGCACCGCTGTGCGCGTTCCTGCGCACGCGGGGGGTTGGGCCTGAGGATGCGGAGGATATCGCGCAGGACTGCATGGAGCGGCTGATCCGCTACCGCGCACAGGGCCCGGACGAACTGCGCCTGCTGCTGTATCGTATCGCCCGCAACCGCCTGGCAGACCGCGGCCGCTCACCGCTGTCGCGGCCGCATCTGCCGCTGGCCGAACACGATGGCAGCGACGAACCGTCCAGTTCCTCGCCCGATCCATTGCGCCAGGCCGAGTCAGGGCAGATGCTGTCCCTGCTGCGGCAGGCCCTGTTCAAGCTGCCCGAACGCGCACGCGAGGTCTATCTGCTCAACCGCATCACCGGCATGAGCTACACGCAGATCGCGCGGCATTGTGGAATTACTGCCAAGACCGTGGAAAAACATATCGCCCGCGCCCTGCAGGGCCTGCGTCAGGAGTTGGGATCGGATCCGCTGCACAACGACAGGGACGGCCAATGAGTGGCACCCCGCACAGGGATGATGCACAGCTGTTTGAACGCGCCAGCGCCTGGGTAGCCCGCCTGGAAGCCCCGGACTGCACGTCGGCCGAACGCGAAGCGTTCGAGGACTGGCTGGCCGAAGATCCGGCCCACGTCAAAGCCTGGGTGCAGGCCGAAACCCTGTTCCAGCAGGGCGCTGGGCTTGCGGCTGACCCTTGGCTGCGGACCGCTGCGGCACGCGCGGCGCGTCCGCCGCGCCGGCGCTGGTTGCCGGGCGTGGCCGCTGCTGCCGGTGTCTGCATGGCGATCGGCATCGGCTGGATGGCTGCCGTCGACGGCAACCCGACGCCACAGGTCTACGCCAATGATTCGCACCAGCCACAGCAGCAGACACTGGCCGATGGCAGCGTCGCCATGCTGGATGCTGGCACCACTCTCCGCGCCCGCTTCGGCTGGCGCCATCGTGAGCTGGTGCTGGAGCAGGGCCGGCTGCAACTGCAGGTCGCACCGTCGAACAAAGCGCTGCAACTGCGCGCCGGCGACAGTACGATCCGCGACATCGGCACGACCTTCCAGGTGGAACGCCTGCGCGACGGCCTGGTCGAGGTCGCGCTGCTGGAAGGTGCCGTCGAAGTCAGCAGCGGCGCAGCGCAGCACACGCTGGCGCCCGGCCAGCAGCTGCAGGTTCTGCCTTCCGGCCGTATCCAGCCAGGCCCTGCCCTCTCCTCCACTGCCGCCGCTGAAGGCTGGCTGCAGGGGCAACTGGTGTTCGATGCCACCCCCCTGTCGATCGTGGTCGAACGCATGAACCGTTACGGCCGCACGCCGCTGGTGATCGCCGATCCTGAGATCGCCAGCCTGGCCGTGAGCGGTACCTTCCGTGCCGGCGATGCGCAGGAACTGCTGTCGGCGCTGGAACTGGGGTGGTCCGTGGCTGGCCAGACGCGTCCGGATGGCGCGCTGGAACTGCGCCGCACGTACTGAGGAGACCGGCGGTGAAGGCAGGTCCGGGTGCGCTGCAGTGGGGGCTGCTCCGGGCCCTGCTATGCCTTGCCCTGGGCGTTGCCGCAGTACCGATGGCCGATGCCGGCACGCCCGCGGGCACGCTGGCGATCGACGTGGGCGCCGGCCCACTGGTACCGGCACTGCAGCAATGGGCCCGGCAGAGTGGCACCGCCCTGCTGTTCGACGCACGTGAACTGGAGGGTCTGCGCACCGATGGCACCCGTGGCCAGCGCGATACCGGGGCTTCGCTGAAGCAACTGGTTGCCGGCCTGCCGGTGAACATCCTGCGCACGTCCTCGGGTGCTTTTGTCGTGCGGCGGGTCCATGCCGAGCCTGCCAAGCCGCCGGCAGCGTTCACCGCCCCGCGTCTGCCGCGCCCGCCTCCCAGGTCCGCCGACACGCCGCACGAGGTGGAACTGGCTCCCATCCACGTCACCGGCAGCCGGCTGCCACGCTCTTCGGTGCAGACCACGCTGCCAGTCACCACCATTGATCGTGACGACATCCTGCGCAGTGGCTACGGCAACCTGTTCGACCTGCTGCGGCACCTGCCCGGCATGAACGGCCATCCTGCCATGAGCACCTCGCGCGGCGGCGATTCGCAGTACCTGCCGGTGGGTGCAGCGGCCACCACCAGCCTCGATGGCATGGGACCGCGGGCGACGCTGTTCCTGGTCAATGGCCGGCGCCTGCCGCGCTATCCGATGGTGTCGCTGGAACAGGGTGGGCTGACCGACCTCGGCGGCATTCCGCTGAGCTTCGTCGACCGCATCGAACTGGTACGCGGCGGTGCCTCGGCCATCTATGGCGCCGATGCCATGTCCGGCGTGGTCAACATCATCCTGCGCGACCAGGCCGATGGGCCCGAAGCCATGCTGCAGACCGGACTCAGCAGCCGTGGTGACGCGGGCCAGTACCGCCTGCAGGCCGCCACGGGCGGCGCGCGTGGCAACGGAGACCGCTGGTTTGCCGGTCTCGATCTGCACCGTGTCGAGCATGTCGCCGGTGACCAGCGTGACTGGCATGCGGAAACCTCGCTGTATCCGATCGGCGCGATCCTGGGCAACTGGTACGTGCCCGCGCGGCGCTGCGAGCCGCCCCTGGAGCGGCGCGAGGACGGCTGCTGGTTCGACAGCGCCCGGCCGCGTTCGCTGCAACCGGCCTCGGATACCGCGTCGGCCTACCTGCGCTACCGGCACGAACGGGGTGAGGGACGCTATGCCTATGCCGAGGTGCGGGCCAGTCACAACCGCCAGCGCTTCGACCTGGGCCCGACCGCCGTTGCGGTGGTGTCGCGGGGCATCACCTTCAACAGTGTGCTGCGTGAGGCCGGCAACGTGCGTCCCAAGGTCCGCGCCACCGATACGGACGTCACCTTCGGCATCGGACGTGACCAGGGCCGGCGCAGCTGGGAAGCCGGCATCAGTGCGCAGCGCAGCGAAGTCACCTTGTCCACGGCAGGCACGGTGCGCACGGCGCTGCTGCTTGAAGCAACGCAGGCACGCAGGTTCATTCCCGGCTTCGACGCGCCGCCGGCAGCCGATATGGACGCGCTGTTCCCATCCATCCGCAACCGCGGCAGCACTGCACAGTGGCAGGGCTGGTGGGGCGTGCAGCGTGAGCTGATGGCGATGGCTGGGGGCAATGCGCAACTGGCGACCGGCATCGACCTGCGCCATGAGCGCTGGACCTCGCATCCGGATGCGCTGCTGAGCCAGGGCGACCTTGCATTGGGTTTGCCGCAGCAGCAACGCCGCCTGTCGCGGCAAAGCAGCGGTGTCTATACCGAGCTGGGCCTGCCACTGGCACCCACGCTGCGCGCGGACCTGGCCGCACGCTGGGACCGCGACGACGGCTTCATGGCGTTCTCGCCACGTGCCGGACTGCGCTGGACCCCGACGCCTCACTGGTCGTTCCTGCTGGCCAGCGGACGCGGCTACCGTGCGCCGAGCCTGTTCGAGCAACGGCGCCCCCCGGGCTACTTCGGGTCGATCACGCTTCCGGTGTCCAGTGCCCTTCCTGAATGTGCAATGGCCACGGCCAGTGGCGGCTGCAGCGTCACGGCCAACGTGGTTGAGAACGATGCACTGAAGGCCGAGCGATCGCGCAGCCATTCGCTGGCCGCCACATGGACACCCAACGACACGTTTTCGTTGTCGCTGACCCACAACATCGTGGAACTGCGCAACGAGATCCTCGCCCTGCAGCCAAGCGACGCGGTGTGGAATCGCAGCACCTGGGAGCTGGATGACGACGGCTACCTGAGCAGCCTGCGCCTGTCGTTCGACAACATCGGCCGCACCACCTCCCGCAATTGGGTCCTGCGTGGCGAATACCGCATCGACAGCGGCAGCAACGGCCAATGGTTGTTCTCACTCGATGCGCTGAAGCAGCAGGAACTGCGTCGGCGCCGTGACCACGGGGCCGCCGTGGACCTGCGCGGCCATGTGACACCCGAACTGGCTGCGGTGTTGAACGCGCAATGGCAGAACAGCAACTGGGACGTCGCCCTGCGCGGCAACCAGGTCGGTCGCACCCGTGCCTGGCTGCCGGGGGCCGAATGCCCGCAGGATCAGGCCGAACAGAACCACTGCATGAATCCGCGCCAGCTGCGCTGGAACCTGCACCTGGCACGCCGCCTCGGCCCGCGCGTCGTCGCGGCGCTGGACGTGCACAACGTGCTCGACACGCAACCGGTGAACTACCTGGTCGGCAATGGCGGGCAGATGCCGGGGCTGGATGATCCGCTCGGCCGCTACTACCTGCTTACCCTGCAGTTCCGCTGAGCGTAGTAACCTACGCGGCCTGTTCCACCGGTCTGCCACCTCCCCCCATGAAGGCCTATCTCTGGTTCTGGGGCGCGTTCCTGCTGTTCTTCGCGTTGCCCTTCCCCTGCATTCTCTATTTCGGCACCTCGTGGCCGGTGGCGCTGGCTGATCGCAGTGCACCGTGGCTGGCACTGTTGCTGCTGGCACTGTCGCTCGCTGCATGGCTCGCTCTGCTGTTCGCGTTCCTGCATTTCCTGCTGCTCGGCCCACCACGCGCCCTGCATCGCGTTCGCTCGATCCTCGCCGATGGCGAACCACGCGATGCGCTGATCGAACACGCTGAACAGACCGGCGTGCAGGTGCGTGGCTTCGCGCAATGGAAACTGCAGCTGTCCTTCAAGAACCTGTCCGGCACGCCGATCCGCGAACTGCTGCTGGTAGTCGACAGCAAGCCGCAACTGCAGCGCTTCGGCGTCGGCAGGCACGTCGATGCACGCCTGAGCCGGGTGCCGGGCGCGTTCCCGAACGTGGTACTGGACGGCGCCCAGCCCGAACTGAATGTCGCCAGCCTGTGGCGGCGTGGCATCGGTGCAGCACTCGGCATCGCAGCCGTTGCCGCTGCCTATGTGTTGGCCTACCGGCTGCAGAACGAGGGGCTGGGCTGGACCTTCCTGTCGTTCGGTCACCCGCTGCTGGTATGCCCGCTGGTGCTGTGTGGCTATGCGCTGGGACTGCGCCTGCTCGGTCGCCTGCTGCACGCCGATGCCCGCGGAGACGCGCTGAAGTACCGCGGCATCGGTGTGGAGGCCCGGGTATTGAAGGTGCGCCAGACCGGCACCTACCTCAACGAACAGCCGCAGGTGGAGTTCCAGCTGGAATACACCGACCGCGAAGGTGGCATACAGCAGGTGAGCGTGCGCCGCTTCATCCCGTTGATCGAGCTGGCCAACGTTCCACGCGAGCAGGTCACGCTGCTGTACGACCCGGATGACCGCAGCAATGTGCGCCTGGAGGCTGTATGAAGCGGTCGCCTTCCACACCCGTGGTATTTTCCGCCGTGCTGCTGGTGCTGGCCGGCGCCGCCGTTGCCGGTGGTGCGCTGCAGACGATAGGCGAAACACTGGGGCATTCGGTGCAGGCTGACCGCGCGACCGCGCCGATCACCATGCCGCCATCGCGCGAGAGGCCCGCTTCGCTCGCCCCGATTCCCGAACCGCGATCAATGCCGGTTCCCGAACGCAGCAACCGGTTGTTCGATGCGGACTACCTGCTGGCCGCCCGCCAGGCACTGGAACAGATGCCTGCACTGGCCGGGCACCGGTTGACGGTGTTCCACAGCATCCACTTCTACGACGATGGCCGCATCAACCTGGATCTGGTCGATCCGCAACAGCCGGGCCACGTCGACAGCTATCACTTTGAACGTGGCCAGTGGCGCAAGGGCAATCCGGTGAACCCGCAGCAGTTCGCGCCGACCATCAGCCTGCAGCGCAGCAGCACATCCCTGGCCAGCATCGATTTCGAGGCCGTGCCGCGCGTGGCGCAGGCATTGCAGGAACAACGCAATGCCCTGCAGAACCCCGCATCCGAAGTCGGCCACGTGTATGTGATCGTGCGCAAGGGCGGCAAGCTGGTGTGGCTGCCGGACGAAGTGGCCGGTGACCGCGAATCCGTGCGCCTGCAGTTCGATGCGCAGGGCACCCTGCGCGGCGTGAACCACCAATAGGCCGCACAAAAAGGGGACGGAGGGGATTAAGTCGTATGTGCCTTGGTGCGGATTGCGACTTAATCCCCTCCGTCCCCTTTTTGCTGTTTCACCGAGCGGGCGATGGCGTACTGCGCGCCATAGTACGTGGACAACACCAGCAGGCTGGCCAACGGCAGGCCACCGGCGAAGCGGTCCCAGGCCAGCAGGGAATCGCTGGCGACGAACAGCAATGCACCTGCCGCAGCCCAGCGGGCGCTTCGGGCTTCCACGGCACCGGGCTGCGGGCTGCGCCACTGCCGTGCCAGGGCCAGCGCTGCCATCGATGCCAGCACCACCACGTATGCCAGCACCGGCACACGCATCGGCACCGGCAGGTGCGGCCACAGGCCAAGCACATTGAGTACGGCAAAGGCCGCCAGCAGGACGCTGGCGGCCAGCAGCCCACGCCCGGCACGCAGGCCATCGCGGAAGGCGACGATGTAGCAGACATGCGCCAGCAGGAAGGCAACCAGTCCCGGCACGAACGCATCCATCGGCAGCATCAGCGCGATGTCACCCACGCACGACAGCAGCATGCCGGCCAGCACCGCGCGCCGGTAGGTCGGCTGCGCAGGATCACGCACCCGCCAGGCGATGGCAGCGATCAGCAGCGTGGTCGCCGGCTTCGCCAGCCAATGCAGCCAGCGCCCGTCACCGTACAGGAACGCACCGATGATGGCGAGGATCGCCATCAGCAGGATCACGCCATCGCCGGCGCGCGGTTTCATCGTGGCTTCCACAGCTCCGCAAGGCGGTCAGGCTTGCCGGCAATGCGCTCCAGCACCGGGTACTGCAGGCCACCGTGGTAGTCGATGTTCATCGAGTCGATCCGATCGAACTGCTTCACCAGCAACACGATCGGCGCCTTGTCCTTCGCCGCCGCAGCTACCGCATCCTTCAAGCGCTGGCTGCTGTACTCACGCCCGCCAACGGCAATCACCTTCATGCCAGGCGCCAGGCCGGCGTTGAAGGCCGGGCTGTCCCAGATCACGTCGCCGACCGTACCGTTGTCGAGCACCGTCGCACCCAGCGAGTACGCCAGCAATGCGGCCTTGGCGCGCTTCTCCTGCGCCTTGTAGGCATCGTTCGGCGTATCGCGGTAGACCAGCTTCCAGCCCGCCAGTTCCAGGCCGCCGGTCAACGAACCGTGGCCGTCCAGGCGCCCGCGCAGGAACGTCGCCCAGTCGTACGGCGCGATGCCGTTCAAGGTCGCGACCACGTCGTCGAAGGTGTACGGGTTGACGTCCCAGTCGCCATTGCCGACGCCGAAGAAGGCGCGCGCGAAGTCATCCAGGCTGCGGCGGTTGCCACTCAGTTCGCGCAGCTTGCCTTCCACTTCCAGCCACAGCATCTGGCCGCCGGAGTAATAGTCTTCGCTCATCTGGTAGTTGCGGTACGGCAACGTGCGGCGCTGGGCGATGGTCGGGTCGTTGGTGGTGTCCTGCAGCGGCCGCCAGGCCAGGCCCGGGCGGCCACGGTCATAGGTCGCGGCCACATTGGCCAGCATGTCGCGCGCCTGCGCAGCCGACCACAACCCCGAGCGTGCCGCCAGCACCTGCCCCCAGAACTGGGTCTGCCCTTCGTACACCCACAGCAAGCTGTCGCCCATGGGCACGTTGAAGTTGGCAGTGGCCAGGTCGGCACCGCGACGGTACTTGCCGTTCCAGGAATGGGTGTACTCGTGCGGCAGCAGGTCACGCATCCAGGCGTTGCTGTCCCACTCGGTGAAGTAACCCGGGTCGGCGCTGTTCTCGCTGGAGCGGTGATGCTCCAGGCCGATGCCGCCAAGACGATCGGTCAAGGCCAGCAGGAATTCATAATGGTTGTAGTGACGCGCGCCATAGAGCTTGTCGGCCTGCTGCACCAGCGCGCGGTGCATCATGATCTGCGCGTCGGTCGGCTTCAGCGACTTGGCTTCGTCGGCAAACACATTGAGGTGCACCGGCACCTTCGCGCCCGGATCGAGATCGATGCGCTGGTAGTGCTCGCCGGCAAACAACGGCGAATCGACCAGATGGTCATACGAGATCGGCTTGAACACCACGGTATCGCCGTCGCGGTGCGCGGTTTCCAGCGCCGTGGCAAACGACCAGCCCTTGGGCAGGGTCACGCTGGCCTGCGCCTGCAGGTTGCGCGCATCTACGCCGGCCGGATACAGCGAATTGGCGTTCCACTGCAGGTTGAGCATTTCCGGGGTCATCACCACCCGCCCCTGGCTGCCGCCCTGCGAGGACAGGAAATCGAAGTGGGCGACGATCTCGCTGACGCCCTCGGGCACGTCCACCTTGAACGCATAGACGTTGTACTGGTCGCGCTGCCAGGCCAGCGGCTTGCCGTTGGCGGTCACGCGCAGGCCGGCCAGCTTGTCGATCGGGCCGGTGGGCGAATGGTTGCCGGGAATCCACTGCGGGTACAGCAGGGTGACCGGACCGGGCTTGACCGGCACGGTGGCGGTCACCTTGAAGATGCGACGGGCAAGGTCACGTGCATCCACATCGATGCGCAGCAGGCCTGGGGCTGCGGCATCACCCGATGGCGAGGCCTGCGCCAGCGCGGGCGTGGCGGCCAGCGCGAACAGCAACGACATCGCCAGGGCACGGGTCTTCATCGGCAACTTCCAGCATCGGAGAATCCTCCGATGCTAGGCCTGTGCGATGGCCGGCCCCATGGCCAAAGGTCATGGATGTGCTTATCCACGCCATGCGTGGATGAGGCCTTTCCCGGTCAGTCGACCAGGCGCAGGCGCAGTTCCTTCGGCAGCGCGAACACCATCGATTCCGGCTCGCCGTCCAGCTCGGACACGCCACTGGCACCCAGCTCGGCCAGGCGTGCCAGCACGCCGTCGACCAGCACCTGCGGCGCCGAGGCGCCAGCGGTCACGCCGATGTGCTGCTTGCCCGCCACCCACGCCGGGTCGATCTCGTGCGCGCCATCGATCAGGTACGACTCCACGCCTTCACGGCGGGCCAGCTCGCTCAGGCGGTTGGAGTTGGAGCTGTTCGGCGAACCGACCACCAGCACCAGGTCGCAGCGCTTGGCCAGATCGCGCACGGCGTCCTGGCGGTTCTGCGTGGCGTAGCAGATGTCGTCGTTCTTCGGGCCCTGCATCGCCGGGAAGCGCTCGCGCAGCGCATCGATGATGCCGCGCGTGTCATCCACCGACAGCGTGGTCTGGGTGGTGTAGGCGAAGTTGTCCGGCTGGTTGATCTGCAGCGTGGCAACCTGCTCCACGTCTTCCACCAGGTAGATCTGGCCGGTGCCGGCTTCGCGGTTCCACTGGCCCATGGTGCCTTCCACCTCCGGGTGACCGGCGTGGCCGATCAACACCACGTCACGGCCGGCACGGCAGTGGCGGGCGACTTCGAAGTGGACCTTGGTCACCAGCGGGCAGGTGGCGTCGAACACCTTCAGGCCACGGCGCTCGGCTTCCTGGCGCACGGCCTGGGACACGCCATGGGCGCTGAAGATCACCGTGTTGTTGTCCGGCACTTCGTCGAGTTCCTCGACGAAGATCGCGCCGCGCTGCTTCAGGTCGTCGACCACGAAGCGGTTGTGCACCACTTCATGGCGGACGTAGATGGGCGCGCCCAGCGTTTCGATCGCGCGCTTGACGATCTCGATCGCACGATCGACACCGGCACAGAAACCACGCGGGTTGGCGAGCAGCACATCCATCAGTTCAATCTCCCGGCAGCGGCCGGCTTACGGTTTCGGATTGGCATTATCCGCCTTTTTGGCGGACTTGCCGTCGAACAGGCCAAACAGGGCGATGCCGATGGCACCCACCACGATGGCCGAGTCGGCGATGTTGAACGAGGGCCAGGTGTAGCTGCCCACGTACCACTGGATGAAGTCGACCACGTGGCCGTGCACCTGGCGGTCGATCACGTTGCCGATGGCGCCGCCGATGATGAGCGCATACGGCACCGCGGCCTTCCAGTTGCCGCGCGCGGTGCCGCGCAGCCACCACGCCATCAGGCCGCTGATGGCGATCGCCAGTGCGGTGAAGAAGTACTTCTGCCAGCCACCGGCGTCGCTCAGGAAACTGAATGCCGCGCCGGTGTTGTAGGTGCGGTACCAGTTCCAGAAGCCCTCGATGACCACCACCGGCTGGAACTCCGGCAGGCTCGACAGCACCCAGGCCTTGGACCACTGGTCCAGGCCGATGATGGCGGCCGACAGCAGCAGCCAGACCAGGGCGTTCGGATGCGGACGGGGCGCGGCCATCAGAACCAGCTCCGCACTTCGCCGGCGCCGGTCACGTTGCTTACGCAACGGCCGCACAGTTCCGGATGATCGGCGTTGCTGCCGACGTCGGCGCGGTGGTGCCAGCAGCGCACGCACTTGGCCTTGCTGGTCGGCTGGGCACTGACAAACACCTCGTCGGTGGTCGCCGGGCGCACCTGCACGTCGCCACTGATGAACAGGAAACGCAGTTCATCGGCCAGCGGCTGCCAGCGCGCGGCCTGCTCCTCGCTGGCGGCAATGGTGATCTCCGCTTCCAGTGCGGCACCGATCGCGCCGTTTGCCCGCATCGGCTCGAGCACCTTGGCCACCTGTTCGCGCACGGCCAGCAGCTGGTCGAAGTCGGCGGCGTTGAGCTGGGCATCGGCCGGCAGCGGCGCCAGGCCGTCGTACCAGGTGGTGAACAGCACATGGCCAGCATGCTCGCCCGGCAGGTAGCCCCACAGCTCGTCGGCAGTGAAGGTCAGGATCGGCGCGACCCAGCGGGTGAACGCTTCGGCGATGTGGTACATCGCGCTCTGTGCCGAACGGCGACCGTGCGAATCGGTCGGCATCGTGTACAGGCGATCCTTGGTCACGTCCAGGTACAGCGAGCCCAGGTCCACGCTGCAGAAGTTCAGCAGCAGCTGCACGATCTCGGCCATGTTATAGCCGTCGTAGGCCGCCTTGATCTTCTCCTGCAGCTCCCACGCGCGATGCACGATCCAGCGGTCCAGCGCGACCATCTGGCCGAGCGGACGCAGGTGCTGGGCCGGGTCGAAGCCGTCCAGGTTGCCGAGCAGGAAGCGCGCGGTATTGCGCAGGCGGCGGTAGGCGTCGGCGTTGCGCTTCAGGATCTCCTGCGACAGCGACATCTCGTTGCTGTAGTCGGCCGAGGCGATCCACAGGCGCAGGATGTCCGCGCCCAGCTTGTTCATGATGTCCTGCGGCTCGATGCCGTTGCCCAGCGACTTGGACATCTTGCGGCCGTGCTCATCCACGGTGAAGCCGTGGGTCAGGCACTGCTTGTACGGGGCGCGCTTGTCGATCGCCACGCCGGTCAGCAGCGAGGACTGGAACCAGCCGCGGTGCTGGTCGGAACCTTCCAGGTACAGGTCGGCCGGCTTGCCGAAGCCACGCGCGGCGAGCACGCCTTCATGGGTCACGCCCGAATCGAACCAGACGTCGAGGATGTCGGTGACCTTCTCGTAGTCGGCGGCTTCAGCGCCCAGCAGTTCGGCGGCATCCAGCGAGTACCACACGTCGATGCCCTCGGCTTCGACGCGGTCGGCGACCTGCTGCATCAGCTCCACCGAACGCGGATGGATCTCGCCGGTCTGCCGGTGGGTGAACAGTGCGATCGGCACGCCCCAGGTGCGCTGGCGCGAGATGGTCCAGTCCGGGCGGCCGTCGACCATGCTCTGGATGCGCGCCTTCCCCCAGGTCGGGAACCAGCCGACGGTGTCGATGGCGGCCAGCGCATCGTTGCGCAGGTTGGCCTTGTCCATCGAAATGAACCACTGCGGGGTGGCGCGGAACACCACCGGCGTCTTGTGGCGCCAGCAGTGCGGGTAGCTGTGGCGGATCGGATGGAACGCCAGCAGCGAACCGTTGTCGCGCAGCACGCCGACGATGGCCTCCTGCGCCTTCCACAGGTGCTGGCCGGCCAGCACCACGTCACCGGCCGGCGGGGTCGATTCCAGGTACACGCCACGACCGTCGATCGGGGTCACCTGGCCGGCGTTGTACTTGTCCAGCAGGCCGTACTTCTGGCTGACCACGAAGTCTTCCTGGCCGTGGCCGGGGGCGGTGTGCACCGCACCGGTACCGTCCTCGTCGGAGACGTGGTCGCCGTTGAGTACCAGGATCTCGCGCTCCGGGTAGAACGGGTGCGCCAGCAGCTGGTTCTCCAGCGCCGCGCCGGTGGTTTCACCGTGCAGTACCACGTTCTCGACGCCGTAGCGCTGCAGTGCGCGCTCGGCCAGCGCCGCAGCCAGCACCAGCCAACGGCGCTTGCCGTTGTGCGCCGGGCCTTCGGCCAGCACGTAGCGGATCTCCGCGCCCAGCGACACCGCCAGCGAGGCCGGCAGCGTCCACGGGGTGGTGGTCCAGATCGGTACGGCCACTTCCACGTCGGCCGGCACGCTCACGCCGAACGCCTGGCCGATGGCCTGCGCATCGCGTGCGGCGTAGGCCACGTCGATCGCCGGCGATTCCTTTTCCTGGTACTCGATCTCGGCCTCGGCCAGCGCCGAGCCACAGTCGAAGCACCAGTACACCGGCTTGGCGCCACGCACCAGGTGGCCGTTGGCCACGACCTTGGACAGCGCACGGATCTCGTTGGCTTCGAAGTCGAAGCTCAGGGTCTTGTACGGGTTGTCCCAGTCACCGGTCACGCCCAGCCGCTTGAAGTCCACGCGCTGGATATTGATCTGCTCTTCGGCGAACTCGCGGCACTTCTGGCGGAATTCGACGGCGTCGAGCCTGGTGCCGACCTTGCCCCACTTCTTTTCCACCGCGATCTCGATCGGCAGGCCATGGCAGTCCCAGCCCGGCACATAGGGCGCATCGAAGCCGGCCAGGTAGCGCGACTTGACGATGATGTCCTTCAGGATCTTGTTGACCGCGTGGCCCAGGTGGATGCGGCCGTTGGCGTACGGGGGGCCGTCGTGCAGCACGAACAGCGGGCGGCCGGCGGCGTTGTCGCGCAGCTGCTGGTAGAGCCCCTGCGCTTCCCACCGCGCCAGAATGCCCGGCTCGCGCTTGGGCAGGTCGCCGCGCATCGGGAATTCGGTGGCTGGCAGGTTCAGGGTGGTCTTGTAGTCCTGGCTCACGCAGTGGCTCGCAATCTATGTTCGGAAAGGATGGCGCGCGCCTGTTCGGCGTCGCGGTGCATCTGGTCGGTCAGCGCCGCCAGATCATTGAACTTCTCTTCGTCGCGCAGCTTGGCGACGAATTCCACGTCGATGTGGCGACCGTACAGGTCACCCTGGAAATCGAACAGGTGGGCTTCCAGCAGCGGCTCCACGCCCTCCACCGTCGGCCGCGTGCCGAAGCTGGACACCGATGGCCACGGTTGGTCGAACACACCATGCACCCAGGTCGCGTAGATACCCGACAGCGCCGGCGTCTTCGGGAAACGCAGGTTGGCAGTGGGGAAACCCAGCGTACGGCCAAGCTGTCGACCGCGCACCACCCGGCCGCTGATCGCGTAGGGACGGCCCAGCAGGTCGTTGGCACGGGCGAAGTCGCCCTGCTGCAGCAGCTGGCGGATGCGGGTGCTGGAAATGCGCTCGCCATGCAGATCCACCGCTTCGATCTCGCCCGCGGTGAAGCCCAGTGCAGCGCCCATCTTCTGCAGCAGGGCCAGGTCGCCACGGCGGCGGTTGCCGAAGCAGAACTCCGGGCCGATCCACACTTCGCGTGCGCCCAGGCGGTGGGCCAGCAGCCGGTGGACGAAATCCTCGGCCGGCATCGCTGCCATCGCCGCGTCGAAACGCAGCAGTCCGATCGCATCCACACCGAGCTCGCGCAGGATCTCGACCTTGCTGCGCGCCAGGGTCAGCCGCGGTGGCGGCGTGCCCTGGGAAAAGAATTCACGCGGCAGCGGCTCGAATGCCACGGCCACTGCGGCCACGCCCAAGGCGCGCGCGCGGGCAACCGCGTGGCGCACCAGCGCACGATGGCCCAGGTGGAGGCCGTCAAATGCACCGATACAGACCACGCTTCCGTTGGGGAACAGCGCCCCGCCCTCCACGCTTCTGAACAGCCTGCTCATCAACTCTCGTTCCGGCCCGACCGGGGCCGCCGCTTCAATGGTGTAACCCTGAAGTATAGCCGTCACGGCGCACGATCAATGCCCACGCAGGTCGCGCGGGCGGAAGCCCATCGCCACCATGGCAACCGCGTAGGTCGCGCCACCGCCACCGACCAGCAGCGCCAGGGCGCCGATCCGCTCCCACACAGTCATCGCCGAGAAGCCTGGCAGCCAGTGCAGCAGGGCCAGCAGCACCCCGACCATGGCCGCGCAGGCCAGCAGCAGCCGCAGCAGATAGCCAGCCCAGCCCGGCCGGCGGCGGTAGACATCGGTCTTGCCCAGCCAGTACCAGAGCAGGCCCAGGTTCAGGTAACTGGACAGCGCACTGGCAATGCCCAGCGCCAGGTGCAGGCCCGGCTGCTTGCCGATGGCCGCCATCACGCCCTGCGCCTTCAGCTCGTCCGGCACCATCACCTGGTACAACACCGCCAGAAGGGCGAAGTTGAACACCATGTTGGCCACCAGCGCGGCCACACCCGCGCGCACCGGCGTCTTGGTGTCCTGGCGGGCGTAGAAAGCCGGCAGTACCACCTTCAGCAGGGCGAATGCCGGCAGGCCGAAGCTCAGGCCGTACACCGACAACGCGGTCATGCGGGTATCGAAGGCACTGAACTGGCCGTGCTGGAAGATGGTCGCGATCAGCGGCTCGGCCAGCAGCAGCAGGCCCAGCATGGCCGGCACCGAGATCAGCAGGGTCATGCGCAGGCCCCAGTCCAACGAGCGCGAGAAGCCCTCGCGGTCGGTACTGACGTGGTGGCGGGCCAGCGCCGGCAGGATCACCGTGCCCAGCGCCACGCCGAACACGCCCAGCGGCAGCTCCAGGAAGCGGTCGGCCAGCGACAGCCAGGACTGCGAGCCATCGGTCAGCTTGGCCGCGATCACCGTGTCCAGCAGCAGGTTGATCTGCGCCACAGAGGAACCGAACAGGGTCGGCACCATCAGCGTCATCACCTTGCGCACGCCCGGATGGCTCCAGCCCCAGCGCGGCAGGGTCAGCAGGTTGATGCCCTTCAGTGAGGGCAGCTGGAACAGCAGTTGCAGGATACCGGCGGCCAGTACCGCCCAGCCCAGTGCCAGGATCTGCTTCTCTGGAGTGCCGCCCAGCCGCGGCGCCAGCCACAGCGCACCGGCGATCATGCACAGGTTGAGGATGACCGGGGTCAGCGCCGGCATCGCGAAGCGCTGGAAGCTGTTCAGCGCACCGCCGGCCAGTGCGGTCAGCGAGACGAACAGCAGGAACGGGAAGGTCAGGCGGAACAGGTCGACCAGCAGGCCCTGCTTCACCGGGTCGGTATCAACGCCGCTTGAGAAGACCGAGGCCAGCTGCGGCGCGAAGATCAGGGCCAGTGCGGTGACCAGCATCAGCACCCCGCCCAGGGTGCCGGCGGTGCGCGCCATCAGTTCGCGCAGTTCGGCGTGGCTGCGGGTTTCCTTCACTTCCGTGAACACGGGCACGAAAGCGGTGGCAAACGAGCCCTCGGCGAACAAACGCCGCAGGAAATTGGGTACCCTGAAGGCGACCCAGAAAGCATCAGTGATGGCGTTGGTGCCGAACGTGGTGGTCACCACGAAGTCCCGGACAAGTCCGAGAACGCGCGAGACCATGGTCATGCTGCTGAACGACAGCAGGCCCCGCAACAACTTGGGTGAACTCACTCAGCGTCCCTCTTGACAATCGACTTGACGTGCATTTCTTACGCCATCATACTAGCTAGCTTGCTGTTCCCATAACACCGATTTTTCAGGAAACCACCACCGTGGCCAATATCAAGTCCGCCAAGAAGCGCGCCAAGCAGACCGTCGTGCGCAACGCGCGCAACGTGGCTCAGCGCTCGATGCTGCGCACCGCTGTCAAGAAAGTGATCAAGGCGCTGGACGCCAACGATGCCGCCGGCGCCGAAGCCGCCTTCGCCGTTGCCCAGCCGATCCTGGATCGCTTCAGCGCGCGTGGCCTGATCCACAAGAACAAGGCTGCTCGCCACAAGAGCCGCCTGAACGACCGCATCAAGGCCCTCAAGGCCGCCTGATCCGGCGTTGCCGCCCTGCCCTCCGGGGTTGGGCAGCAGGCAAAAGCCCGGCCCCGGCCGGGTTTTTTGTTGCCTGCGGTCCGGGCGATCCGCGGAGCCGCGCGGCCGGCACTACCAAATAAAAAACCCGGCCGAAGCCGGGTTTTTCGCATGGAACCACAACGGCATTACTGCGCGTTGCGGGCTTCCTGCTCTTCTTCCTTCTGGCGATCGAAGAAGGCCATGATCCGGCTCATGATCGGGAAAGTACCTTCGCGACCCAGCGCGGAGACCAGGAACCACGGCTCCTTCCAGCCCAGTTCGGCGACGATCTGCTCGGCCGCGGCCTGCGCCTCGTCTTCGAACATCAGGTCAGCCTTGTTCAGCACCAGCCAGCGCGGCTTGTTCAGCAGCTCCGGATCGTGCTTCTCCAGCTCGCGTTCGATCGCACGCACCTGCTCCACCGGCGAAATGCCCTCCACGCCGCCTTCCATCGGCGAGATGTCCACCAGGTGCAGCAACAGGCGGGTACGCTGCAGGTGGCGCAGGAACTGCGCACCCAGGCCGGCACCATCCGCCGCGCCTTCGATCAGGCCCGGAATATCAGCGATCACGAAGCTGCGGTGGTTCTCCACCTTCACCACGCCCAGGTTCGGGTACAGCGTGGTGAACGGGTAATCGGCCACCTTCGGCGTTGCAGCCGAAACGGCACGGATCAGGGTGCTCTTGCCGGCATTGGGGAAGCCCAGCAGGCCGACGTCGGCCAGCAGCTTCAGCTCCAGCTTCAGCGTGCGCTCCTCACCCGGCTCGCCCGGCAGCGCCTGGCGCGGCGAGCGATTGGTCGAGCTCTTGAAGTGCATGTTGCCCAGGCCACCGCGGCCGCCCTTGGCCACCAGCAGGCGGTCGCCGTGCCGGGTCAGGTCGCCGATGACTTCATCGGTGGCAACGTTGATGACCACGGTGCCGACCGGCACGGTGATGGTCAGGTCTTCGCCGCCCTTGCCATAGGCCTGGCGGCCCATGCCGTTCTCGCCACGCTGCGCCTTGAAGATGCGCTCATGGCGGAAGTCGACCAGGGTGTTCAGGTTTTCGTCGGCGCGGATGTAAACGCTGCCGCCCGCACCGCCGTCGCCGCCGTCCGGGCCGCCGAGCGGAATGAACTTCTCGCGACGGAAGCCAATGCAGCCGTTGCCGCCGTTGCCGGCGAACACTTCGATTTCTGCTTCGTCTACCAGTTTCATTGTTTCGATGCCTGCGATGGGCGCGGCCTGCTGGCCGCCACCTTGAATGTCATGCCGGCCGCGGGCCGGTAACCCGGCCCAGCCGGTCTTGCTTCAACTCTAACGAAAAGCCCCGCCGAAGCGGGGCTCTCCATGCAGCGTGCTCTTCATGCAGCACTCCCATGCCGGGGCACGGGTGCCGGCGACGCCTGGATCAGGCGTCGGCCGAGACGATGCTGACGGTGCGGCGCTTCTTGGCGCCCTTGACCGAGAACTCCACCTTGCCGTCCACGAGGGCGAACAGGGTGTGGTCACGGCCCAGGCCAACGCCGGTGCCCGGGTGGAACTGGGTGCCGCGCTGACGCACGATGATGTTGCCGGCTTCGATGGCCTGGCCGCCGAAGATCTTGACGCCCAGGTACTTCGGGTTGGAGTCGCGACCGTTGCGCGAGGAGCCTACGCCCTTTTTATGTGCCATGACTGCTTCTCCTGATACTTAGCCGGCGATGCCGGTGATCTCGATTTCGGTGTAGTACTGACGGTGACCCTGACGCTTCATGTGGTGCTTGCGGCGACGGAACTTGATGATCCGCACCTTGTCAGCACGACCCTGGGACAGGACCTTGGCGGTGACGGCAGCGCCCTTCAGCGCATCGCCCAGCTTCACGCCATCGCTGTCACCCAGCATCAGGATGTTGTCGAACTTGATCTCGCTGCCGACTTCGACTTCGAGCTTTTCAATGCGGAGCTTTTCGCCCTGCGCCACGCGGTATTGCTTACCGCCGGTGACCAGTACTGCGTACATGACCAGGCCTTCCTCTGTAGTTATTGTGGTCTGAACTGCCGCCATCGAGGGCGGACAGGAGCGGGATTGTACGCAGATCAGCGGGCGCGGGTCAAGTCAACCCCTGAACGACCCACGGGCCCGGACCTGCAGGCCGAGCCATGCACGGCTGAACGGTTCGCGGTCCAGGCCGCTGCACATGGCCCGACCCTACACAAAGCTGTCGGCCGGTCTCACAACGTGAGACGCCGGGGTGGCATTGTCGCCCATTGCCCCCATCTGGTCACCTCGGTAGGCTGACCGATTGCCGTTCCCTGCTGGCCCGGCACCCACCCAACGCCCCCACAACCGGATCCCCCATGGCGATGGATTTCATCCGCATCCGCGGCGCGCGGACGCACAACCTGAAGAACCTCGACCTCGACCTGCCCCGCGACAAGCTGATCGTGATCACCGGCCTGTCCGGTTCGGGCAAGTCCTCGCTGGCGTTCGACACCATCTATGCAGAAGGCCAGCGCCGCTACGTCGAGTCGCTGTCGGCCTATGCGCGCCAGTTCCTGAGCGTGATGGAAAAGCCGGACCTGGACCACATCGAAGGCCTGTCCCCGGCCATCTCGATCGAGCAGAAGTCGACCTCGCACAACCCGCGTTCGACGGTCGGCACCATCACCGAGATCTACGACTACCTGCGCCTGCTGTACGCACGCGTGGGCACCCCGCGCTGCCCGGACCACGGCTACCCACTGGAGGCGCAGACGGTCAGCCAGATGGTCGACCAGGTGCTGACCCTGGACCCGGAGCAGCGCTACATGCTGCTGGCCCCGGTCATCCGCGACCGCAAGGGCGAACACGCACAGGTCTTCGACCAGCTGCGCGCGCAGGGCTTCGTGCGTGTGCGCGTGGACGGCGAGCTGCACGAAATCGATGCGGTGCCGCCGCTGGCGCTGCGCCAGAAGCACACCATCGAGGCGGTGATCGACCGCTTCCGCCCGCGCGAGGACATCAAGCAGCGCCTGGCCGAGAGCTTTGAAACGGCGCTCAAGCTGGGCGATGGCATGGCCTCGGTGCAGAGCCTGGACAGCGCCGCTGCTTCGCCCACGCTGTTCTCCTCCAAGTACTCCTGCCCGGTCTGCGACTACTCGCTGCCGGAGCTGGAACCGCGCCTGTTCTCGTTCAATGCACCGATGGGTGCGTGCCCCGGCTGCGATGGCCTGGGCATGGCCGAGTTCTTCGATCCGTCGCGGGTGGTGGTGCATCCGGAGCTGTCGCTGGCCGCCGGTGCGGTGCGCGGCTGGGACCGTCGCAACGCCTACTACTTCCAGCTGATCGCCTCGCTGGCCAAGCACTACAGGTTCGACGTGGACGCTGCGTGGAACTCCCTGTCAGCCAAGGTGCAGCAGGCCGTGCTGTACGGCAGCGGCGATGAAACGATCACCTTCACCTACTTCACCGAAGCCGGCGGCCGCACCCAGCGCAAGCACCGCTTCGAAGGCATCATTCCCAACCTCGAACGCCGCTACAAGGAGACCGAATCGCCGGCGGTACGCGAGGAGCTGTCCAAGTACATCAGCGAACGCCCGTGCCCGGAGTGCAACGGCGCGCGCCTGAACAAGGCGGCACGCAACGTGTTCGTGGCCGACCGCCCACTGCCGGAGCTGGTGGTGCTGCCGATCGACGAGGCGCTGAAGTTCTTCAGCGAGCTGAGCCTGCCGGGCTGGCGTGGCGAGATCGCCGCGAAGATCGTCAAGGAAATCGGTGAGCGCCTCGGCTTCCTGGTCGATGTGGGCCTGGATTACCTGACCCTGGAACGCAAGGCCGACACCCTGTCCGGTGGCGAGGCGCAGCGCATCCGCCTGGCCAGCCAGATCGGCGCCGGCCTGGTGGGCGTGATGTACGTGCTCGACGAACCGTCGATCGGCCTGCACCAGCGCGACAATGAACGCCTGTTGGGCACCCTCACCCGCCTGCGCGACCTGGGCAACACGGTGATCGTGGTCGAGCATGACGAGGACGCGATCCGCCTGGCCGACTACGTGCTGGACATCGGCCCGGGCGCGGGCGTGCATGGCGGCGAGATCGTCGGCCAGGGCACCCTGCAGGACATTCTGGAGGCCCCGCGCTCGCTGACCGGCCAGTACCTGTCCGGCAAGCGCGCGATCGAGATTCCTGCTCGCCGGCACACGCCGAACCCGAAGATGACGCTGCACCTGCGCGGTGCCAGCGGCAACAACCTCAAGGGCGTGGACCTGGCGATTCCGGCGGGCCTGCTGACCTGCGTGACGGGCGTGTCCGGCTCGGGCAAGTCGACCCTGATCAACGATACCCTGTTCTCGCTGGCTGCCAACGAGATCAACGGTGCCTCGCACCCGGTTGCGCCGTACAGGGAGATCGATGGCCTGGATCTGTTCGACAAGGTGGTGGACATCGACCAGTCGCCGATCGGCCGAACCCCGCGATCGAACCCGGCCACCTACACCGGTCTGTTCACGCCGCTGCGCGAGTTGTTCGCACAGGTGCCGGAGGCGCGTGCGCGCGGCTATTCGCCGGGCCGTTTCAGCTTCAACGTGCGCGGCGGCCGCTGCGAGGCCTGCCAGGGCGACGGCCTGATCAAGGTGGAGATGCACTTCCTGCCGGACGTGTACGTGCCCTGCGATGTCTGCCACGGCAAGCGCTACAACCGCGAAACGCTGGAGATCCTTTACAAGGGCTTCAACATCAACGACGTGCTGGAAATGACCGTCGAGGATGCGCTGAAGCTGTTCGAGCCGGTGCCGTCGATCGCGCGCAAGCTGGAAACGCTGGTGGACGTGGGCCTGAGCTACATCAAGCTGGGCCAGAGCGCGACCACGCTGTCCGGTGGTGAAGCCCAGCGCGTGAAGCTGTCCAAGGAACTGTCGCGCCGCGATACCGGCCGCACCCTGTACATCCTCGACGAGCCGACCACCGGCCTGCACTTCCACGACATCGAAGCGCTGCTGGGCGTGCTGCACAAGCTGCGCGACGAAGGCAACACGGTGGTGGTGATCGAGCACAACCTGGATGTGATCAAGACCGCCGACTGGATCGTGGATCTGGGCCCGGAAGGCGGCCATCGCGGTGGCACCATCCTGGTCACCGGCACGCCGGAGGATGTGGCGGCCTGCCCGCAGTCGTACACCGGCCAGTTCCTGGCCCGCATGCTGCCCTCCACCAGCGCGCGCCCGGAGCAACCGGCTGCGGTGGCCAACAAGCCCGACGCCCGTCCGCCACGCAAGCTGAAGCCTGAGAAGCCGGCGAAGAAGGCGGTGGCTGCCAGGAGCACCGGCAAGACCAGCAAGACCGCGACGACCCGCAAGAAGAAGGACGCCTGATGAGCAGCGAACACAAGATCCTGGCCCGCATCCCGATCAGCGTGCGCTGGCGTGACATGGACAGCATGGGCCACGTCAACAACGCCAAGTACATTTCCTACCTGGAGGAAGCGCGCGTGCGCTGGATGCTGGGCGTGGAAGGCGTGTCGATGACCGACCGCATCGCACCGGTGGTGGCCGCGACCAACGTCAACTACCGCCTGCCGATCGTGTGGCCCAACGACATCCTGGTCGAGCTGTTCGTCGAGCGCCTGGGCAACAGCAGCGTGACCATCGGCCACCGCATCGTCGACCAGCAGGACGACTCGAAGCTGTATTCCGACGGCAACGTGGTGGTGGTCTGGATGGATACGCAGACCGGCAGGAGCGCACCGCTGCCGGAGGCGATCCGCAGCGCTTCCACCTGAAGGTAGTGCCGGCCGCTGGCCGGCAACCTCCAGATGCTTCGCGCATGCCGGCCAGCGGCCGGCACTACCGATCCCATTCAAAGGACTGAGATGATCCACCAGACTGAACTGCGCGACCTGCTGCCCGGCATGGTCCCCTTCCCTACCGATGTCTTCCCCGCCGACCAGGCGTGGCTCGCCCAGCATCTGCTGCCGCTGCTGAAGATCGACCTCGGTGTGCTGCGCCCTGAACTGGCCGGCCAGGTGGCAACGATGCTGTGCCCGATCGAGCCGTACGACGGCTGCATCGGCGAGACCACCGAAGAACACCACAACGACTTCACCAGCACCAACTGGATCGCCTTCGAGCTGACCGCCGGCAACCAGATGCGCTTCCTCGGCAACGAGGGCTATTTCATCGGCGATCAGGTGGATGACAAGCACGCGCGGAAACACATCGCGCAGATGCGCGAGAGCTATGCCAAGGCGCGTGACTACCATGCCACGCACGGCCGCCTGGCCTGCTACTCGCGCTATGGCAAGGACGAGCCCAGCGAGCGCGATTACCTGGATACGCTGGGTGGACGGATTTCCTGTGGCAACTGGATCGAAACAGCCGATATTCCGGCCGCCTTCACCCTGGAATTCACCGACGCCGCCAACGACCGGCATGCTCCAGATGATGCCGAACTGGCGATCATCCGCCACGGTGGCCACAAGTTCTTCGCCGTGGCCGAAGTCGCTGGCTACAACTGGTGCGCCACCGGCGCCGACGCGATAGTGATGCTGTATGAGCCGGTGAGCCGCACGGTGCTGTTCTCGTACGACTGGTCGTAAGACCCTGCGGTAGTGCCGGCCGCTGGCCGGCATTTCCTGTCCTGCCGGCCCGCGGCCGGCGCTACCCGAGCCTCATTTCGCAGCCTTGCGCACGGTCAACGTCGCACTCGCTTCGCCGCCGCCTTCCAGCTGCAGCCGCAACGGCAACGCCTGGCCTTCCTTCAACGCGCCCTTGCCCTGCATCAGCATCAGGTGCAGGCCGCCGGGCTTGAGCTCGGCATGCGCGCCCGGCGCCAGCGGCAGGCGTTCGATCGCGCGCATCCGGCTGACGCCATCGACAATCGTGGTCTCGTGCAGTGACACATCATCGAAGCTGCTGCTGGCTGCGCCAGTGATTGCCACCGCCTTGCTGCAGCCGTTGTGGATCACGCCGTAACCAGCGGTCATCGGCATCGCCGGATTCGGTGGCAACCGCGCCCAGCCCTGCTCCACCGTGACGCAGGCCGGTTCGGCCGCTGAAGCCGATGCTGCGGCCGCACACAGAACCCACAGTACGCCAACGAATGGTTTGGTTATCATCGCCCAGGTTCCTTCTTCGCAACGAGACCGCAGCATGACGACGCTCATCGAGGTGATCAACCATGGCCCCATCCGCGAACTGCGCCTGGCGCGGCCGCCGGTCAATGCGCTGGACACCGACCTGTGCCGGCAGTTGATCCATGCCATCGAGCAGGCCATGGCCGACGACGCGCACGGCATCGTGCTGTCGGGCAGCGAGCGCATCTTCACCGGCGGCATGGACGTGCCGCACCTGCTCTCGCACGGCGATGACAAGCACAGGCTGCTGGACACCTGGAACGCCTTCTTCGGCGCGGTGCGCACGCTGGCCGAGAGCCGTATCCCGGTGGTGGCCGCGATCACCGGCCACGCGCCGGCCGGTGGCTGCGTGCTGGCGCTGTGCTGCGACTACCGGGTGATGGCGCGCAGCGCCGATCCGTCGCGCCCGTATGCCATCGGCCTGAACGAAGTGCAGGTCGGCCTGATCGCGCCGGAGGGCATCCAGCGCCTGCTGCGGCGTGCGGTGGGCGTGCACCGCGCCGGCGTGCTGCTCACCACCGGTTCGCTGGTGCCGGCCGAACAGGCGCTGCAGATCGGGCTGGTCGATGAGCTGGCCGAGGGTGACCTGGTGGTGGCACGTGCCGTGGCCTGGCTGCAGAACCTGCTCAAGCAGCCGCGCCAGCCGATGCTGCTGACCCGCGCCATCGCCCGCGCCGACCTGCACGAGGCGCTGCACCCGGACCTGATCCAGCTCGACCGCTTCGTCGAGGCCTGGTTCGCCCCGGATGCACAGAACGCGCTGCAGGCGCTGGTGGCGCGGCTGGGCAAGTAGCCGGCGCTACCGATGATGGGCTGGCCTGCACCGGTATAATCGGGGCCTCTTCACTGCTGTGGCCGCCCCCTTGAACGACATGCCCGAACCCGTCGTCTCCGAGCTGATCGACCTGCTCACGCTGGAGCGGCTGGAGGACAACCTGTTCCGCGGGCAGAGCCGCGACATCGGCACCAAGTACGTGTTCGGCGGGCAGGTGCTGGGCCAGGCGCTGGCCGCAGCGCAGGCCACGGTCGACAATGGCCGCCACGTGCACTCATTGCACGCCTATTTCCTGCGCGCTGGCAACATCGACCACCCGATCGTCTACGACGTGGACCGCACCCGCGATGGCGGCAGCTTCTCGGTGCGACGGGTCACCGCGATCCAGCACGGCAAGGTGATCTTCTTCTGCGCGGCCTCTTTCCAGCAGGCCGAGACCGGCGCCGAGCACCAGCACAAGATGCCCGAGGTGCCGCAGCCGGAAGACATCGAACCGAACCGGCCGCTGCCGGCGGAAGTGCTCGAACGCCTGCCGATCAAGGTGCAGCGCTGGCTGTCGCGCGGTGGCCCGTTCGAGTTCCGCCACGTCTATCCGCGCGACGAACTGAACCCGCCCAAGCGTCCGCCCTACCACCAGGTCTGGCTGCGCCTGAGCGAACCGGTCGGCGATGCCCCGGAGCTGCACCAGGCACTGCTGGCGTACGCGTCCGACTTCCACCTGCTGGGCACGGCGACCTTCCCGCACGGCATCAGCTACTACCACCCGCACGTGCAGATGGCCTCGCTCGACCACGCGATCTGGTTCCACCGCCCGTTCCGCGCCGACGACTGGCTGCTGTATTCGCTGGACAGCCCCAGCGCGCAGGATTCGCGCGGCCTGGCCCGCGGCCAGTTCTTCACCCGCAACGGCGTGCTGGTGGCCAGCACCGCGCAGGAAGGCCTGATCCGCGTCGTTCCGGACCAGGCCGCGGCCGCCGCCGTGCCGGCCAAGGAGTAAACCGATGCGCCAGATCTTCAGCAGCCAGCGCGTGGAAACCGTCGAAGGCGTCGCCGAGCTCCTGCGCGGGCATGGCATCGAGGTCAAGGTGACCAACGGGCGCTCGTACAAGACCCGCCGCCGCGGCCAGTTCAGCTATACCGACCTGGGCAATGCCAGCGCCTATCCGGCGGTATGGATCGTACGTGCCGACGACCAGCCACGTGCGCGCGAAATCCTGCGCGATGCGCGCCTGCTCGATACCACCCGCCGCGACCATCCGACCGCCGAATTCGCCTTCCGCGATGCGCCGGAACAGGGCGGCGGCCGCAGCTGGGCCTGGCGCATCCGCATCGCCCTGCTGGTGGTGATTGCTGGCGTGGCGTTGGTCATCGGCCTGCGCCATCGTGGTGCCCCGGCACCGGTCGCGCCGGCCCCTGCCCCGCAGGCCCAGCCGCAGCAGGCACAGCCGGCACCGCAGGCCGCGCCGGCAGAGGAAGAAGTGCGGGTCCGCATCCAGCCCTCCAAGTAAGAGGCGGTAGCGCCGGGCCATGCCCGGCGAGCGCAGCGGCCTGTCAGCAGGGCCGCGACTTCACCGTAACCCGTCAGGATTGCCCCCCCCCCTTGTTGTTCAAGGGGGCGCGCCAACGGCGCGGGGATGAGGTGGAATGCGCGGACCGAAGATGCATCAGCATCTGCGGTCACACTTCGCGCGCGGCTCCGTCATGGGACACAATCCCAGCAGGAGAGCTGCCGCCATGACGACGTTCGCCGCATCGATCGACCAGACCCTGGAACGCGAACTGCCCGCCGCCGCAAGCGGTTGCCAGCACGCCTACGGGCGCATCGTGCTGGCCTGCCAGAACACGGTCACCGCCATCGCGCTGGCCATCACCCGCGACCGCCAAGCCAGCGAGGACATCGCCCAGGAGGCCTTCGTCAAGGGCTGGCAGCAGCTGCACCAGCTGCGCAGTTCGACCAGCTTCCTGCCGTGGCTGCGGCAGATCACCCGCAACCTGGCCCGCGACTGGCTGCGCGCCCAGCGCGGGCGCCCGCTGACTGGCGAGGCGGCCGAGGTGGCGATGGGCATGGCCGCCGACCCCGCCCCGGGTGCTGCCGACCGCCTGCAGCGGGTGGAAGAGGAGATCGCCGCCGAGGAGATCATCTCTGCCCTGCCCGCAGACAGCCGCGAAGTGCTGCTGCTGTACTACCGCGAGGGCCAGCGCTCGCAACAGGTGGCCGACCTGCTCGGGCTCAGCGACGCTGCGGTGCGCAAGCGCCTGTCGCGCGCCCGCGCGCTGGTGCGCGACGGCCTGCTGCAGCGCTTCGGTGAGTTCGCGCGTAGCAGCGCACCCAGTGCCGCGTTCGCTACGGCGGTGGTTTCGATGGTACTGGTGGCCGCGCCCGGCACCGCCAGTGCCGCAATCCTGCTCGGCACCGGTGTCGGCATCGGTGGCAGCAAGCTCAGCCTCGGTGGCGCCAGTGCCGCCGGCGGTACCGCGATGGGCTCGCTGACCGCCGCACTGGGGCAACTGCACATGATGCCGGCTGAAAGCTGGGGAGCGGTCATCGGTGGCGTGGTCGGCGGCACGGTCGGCAGCTACTTCGGTGGACGCTTCCTGATGTCGTACACCCGCAGCGAGGCCGAGCGCGCCGACGTCCGCCGTTTCCTCTATCTCAACATCGGCACCTGCATGCTCTGGTGCCTGACGATCCTGATGGCAGTGCTGCTGCAGGCGCCGCTCTGGGCCGTCCTGCTGGTGCAGGTCGCGGGCCTGGCCGTAGTCAACTACCAGTGCCTGGTACCGCTGCAGCGGCTGATGGCGCCGATGATCGCGCGTGACTCGCTGCAGCGCGGGCTCACCGGAACCAACTGGAAGTACGAGGCCATGTACGGCCGCACCGGCATCATCGCCATGAACCTGATGGTCATCGCGCTTGTGCTGTATTCGCTGGTGCGGAGCGGCCGGCTGTAACGGACAACGCCGGCACTGCGCCGGCGTTGTCTCCGATCACCGCATTGACGCTCAGCGCTGCGGCTTCGGTGCGCCGCCATCGCGTGGACCGCCCTGGCGCGGGCCGCCGTGCATCGGGCCCTTGGCTGCGTCGAACTCGGCCTTGCTCAGCTGGCCGTCCTTGTTGGTGTCGGCGGCAGCGAACCAGGCATCACGATGCTGCTTCATGCGCAGCTCGCGGTCGGCCTTGTCCAGGTAACCGTCCTTGTTGAGGTCGAGCCGGTCGAAGCGCGCAGCCAGGCGCGGATCGGCCTTGGCCTCGTCGCGGCTGATGCGGCCGTCCTTGTTGACGTCCAGCCTGGCCCAGCGCTCACCACCGTGGCCACGGCGGCCATGCTGCCAGCGCGGCAGCTCATCGCGCGAGAGCTTGCCGTCCTTGTTCTTGTCCAGCTCGTCGAACTTCGCGGCCAGGCGCGGATTGGCAGCCGCCTCGCTGCGGTCGATCACGCCGTCGCCATTGGTGTCCAGCTTGGCCGGGCGCTGCGCCGGCATGGCCGGGGTGTCGGCGGCCAGCGCGATTCCGGAAGCGGAGGTGCCCAGCAGCAGGGCCAGCAGCAGGGGGGTACGGATCATGAGGTCACTCCTGGGGATGGGAACAGCGTCGGGGTGATCACTTCACCCTCGGGGGACAACAACGCCCGGGCGCGACGTCGGTTGACGCCACTGCCGATTCCATTCATCCGGCGGACAGTCGCCGCCTCTGCGACAGGCTGGGGCTATGCTGTGCCCATGGCGATACATGGCGACAGAGACGACGAACTGCGACTTTTCCAGACCGGCGAGCACCCCTGCGGGTACTGGTCGGACCGGGTGGCGCGCGACCTGGTGCTGGATCCGCACGATCGCCGGCTGGGTGGCCTGTACCCGCTGGCACTGAGCTGGGGCTTCCGCCGCAGCGGCGACCTGGTCTACCGGCCGCACTGCGCGCACTGCCAGGCCTGTGTGGCGGTGCGGATCCCGGTGGCGCGCTTCGCCCCGGACCGCAGCCAGCGCCGCTGTGCCGCCCGCAATGACGACCTGGAGGTGCGGATCACTGCCGCCACCGCCCGCGACGACCTGTTCGCGCTGTATCACCGCTACCTCACCCACCGCCACGCCAATGGAGGCATGGACGACCACGGCCCGCACGAATTCGAGCAGTTCCTGATCGGCAGCTGGTCGCACACCCGCTTCATGGAGATGCGCCTGCCCGGCCACGACGGCCAGCCCAGCCAGCTGCTGGGGGTGGCGGTGACCGACGTCACCGAGCATGGCCTGTCGGCGGTCTATACGTTCTTCGACCCGGACCACGCCGCGCGCGGGCTGGGTACCTTTGCGATCCTGCAGCAGATCGAGTGGGCGCGCCGCGAGGGGCTGCCGCACGTGTACCTGGGCTACTGGATCCGCGGGCACCAGAAGATGGACTACAAGCGCCGCTTCCATCCGTTGGAAGCCTACGATGGCCGCCGCTGGCACGATTTCGACAATGATCTGGACGGGCGCTGACAAACCGCTGACACCGGGCCGGGTGCACAATACGGCCCATGAACATGACCCGCCGCCATCCCCTGATCCTCGCCCTGGCCCTGCTCTGCGGCGCCACCGCCCCCGCCTTCGCCACGTCCCCCGCGATGACCGAAAAGCCGTCCGCTGCGCTGCGCCTGGCGACCTACAACACGTCGCTGTACTCCGATGACGCCGGTGGCCTGATCAAGGAACTGGAAGGCGACAGCGAGCACGCACGCAAGATCGCCGCGGTGCTGCAGCAGGTGCGCCCGGATCTGGTGCTGCTGAACGAATTCGATTTCGACGACGCCCATCGCGCCGCCGACCTGTTCCAGAAGCGCTATCTGGAAGTCGCCCAGCCCGGTGGCGGCAAGCCGCTGCATTTCGCCTATCGCTACCTGGCCCCGGTCAACACCGGCGTGCCCAGCGGCCTGGACCTGGACAACAACGGCGTGGTCGGCGGCGAAGGCCGCAGCCGTGGCAATGACGCGTGGGGCTACGGCCTGCACCCCGGCCAGTACGGCATGCTGGTGCTGTCGCGCTACCCGATCGACGAAGCCAAGGTGCGCAGCTTCCAGCTGCTGAAGTGGAGCGCGATGCCCGGCGCGATCCGCCCGGTCGACCCACGTACCGGCCAGAGCTTCTACAACGACCATGTGTGGTCTCAGCTGCGCCTGTCGTCGAAGTCGCATTGGGACGTGCCGGTGAAGACCCCGGCCGGCGTGGTGCACGCGCTGGTCTCGCACCCGACCCCGCCGGTGTTCGACGGCCCGGAAAAGCGCAACGCGGCGCGCAACCATGACGAGCTGCGCCTGTGGCAGGAATACCTGTCCAAGGGTGACAAGCCCTGGCTGTGCGACGACAAGGGCCACTGCGGCGGCCTGGCGCAGGATGCGCGCTTCGTGATCCTCGGCGACCTCAACAACGACCCGGTCGATGGTGATGGCCGCCATGAGGCGATCGTCGAACTGATCGAGAACGCCCGCGTGCTGCGCTACCCCACCCCGCGCAGCGTCGGCGGCGAGCAGACCAGCCTGGCCTATGCGGCCAAGGGCATCGAGCGCAAGGGCGCACCGTTCCACGCCACCGGCGATTTCGGCCCGAAGTCCGGCACGATGCGCCTGGACTACGTGCTGCCCTCGACCGGTTTCGAGTACGTGGGCAGCGGCATCTTCTGGCCAGCCAATGAAAGCCCGGAAGCGAAGATCGCCGATGGCAGCGACCACCACCTGGTGTGGGTGGATGTGCGGTAGAGTCGACTGTTAGTCGACTGCACGGAAATCTGTACCGACCAACGGTCGGTACCCACCGGAAAAAGGGGACGGACGGGATTAAGCCGTTTGTGCCACAAACGACTTAATCCCCTCCGTCCCCTTTTTGCTTTACGGACGCAGTTCGACGCCGATGGCGTCGGCGGCATCACGCGCGATGGCGCGTGCTTCGTCGATGGTTTCCGCGCGCGCCAGGGTCACGCCGACGCGGCGATGACCGTGAACGCTCGGCTTGCCGAACAGGCGCACGGCGGTGTCCGGCACCTGCAGCGCGGTGGCGACGTTGTTGAAGTACGGCACGCCCTCGCCGTGGGCCAACAGCGCGCACGATGCCGACGGGCCGCTCTGGCGGATCAGCGGGATCGGCAGGCCGAGGATGGCGCGCGCATGCAGCGCGAACTCACTCAGTTCCTGCGATACCAGCGTCACCAGGCCGGTGTCGTGCGGGCGCGGCGACACTTCGCTGAACCATACTTCGTCGCCCTTCACGAACAGCTCGACGCCGAACAGGCCCCAGCCGCCAAGGTCGTCGGTGATCGCACGCGAAATCTCTTCGGCACGCGCCAGTGCCGCGCTCGACATCGGCTGCGGCTGCCAGCTTTCGCGGTAATCGCCATCCTTCTGCAGGTGGCCGATCGGCGCACAGAAGGAGGTGCCGCCGGCATGGCGCACGGTCAACAGGGTGATCTCGTAGTCGAAATCGATGAAGCCTTCGACGATGCAGCGGCCGGCACCGGCACGGCCACCGGTCTGTGCGTACTCCCAGGCCGGAGCGATGTCCGCCTCGCTGCGCACGGTGCTCTGGCCCTTGCCCGAGGACGACATCACCGGTTTGACCACGCACGGCAGGCCAATGGCGGCCACCGCAGCACGGTACTCGGCCTCGGTATCGACGAAGCGGTACGGCGAGGTCGGCAGGCCCAGGGTTTCGGCGGCGAGGCGGCGAATGCCTTCGCGGTCCATGGTCAGGCGTGCAGCACGCGCGGTCGGGATCACCCGCAGGCCCTGCTCCTGTTCCAGCTGGACCAGGGTCTCGGTGTGGATGGCCTCGATCTCCGGCACCACCAGGTGCGGCTGCTCCTCGGCGATCAGAGCGCGCAGCGCCATCGCATCGAGCATGTCGATCACGTGCGAGCGGTGCGCGACCTGCATGGCCGGCGCATCGGCGTAGCGATCGGCGGCGATCACCTCCACGCCCAGCCGCTGCAGCTCGATGGCCACCTCCTTGCCGAGTTCGCCCGAGCCCAGCAGCAGCACGCGGGTGGCGGAGGGGGACAACGGAGTTCCAAGCTTGGCCATGGCGGTTCCAGCAGCAATGTGAAGGCGGATGGGCATTCTAGCTGGCCGCGCCCCCTGGCCATGCCATCCGACGAACGGTAGCCTGGAAGTGATATCAATTTGATATCTTACGTTCGAACCCTCAAGGACGTACCGCCATGAAAGAGAAGTCGCTGTCTTCGCTCAACGGCCTCGGCACGCTGGCCGTCGCCCTGCTCGTCGCCCTCGCTGGCGCCGCCCTGTTCGTACTGGGTGTGGCCGCCAAGGCCAGCGTCGGCTCGCCCAACCTGCTGCTGATGCTGCTGGGGGCGTTGCTGGTAGTCCTGGGCGTGTTCACGCTGGCCGGCCTGTACACCATCCAGCCCAACCAGGCGGCGGTGCTGAGCCTGTTCGGCAAGTACGTGGGCACGGTGAAGGACAACGGCCTGCGCTGGAACAACCCTTTCTATGCCAAGCGCCGGGTCAGCCAGCGCGTGCGCAACTTCGAGAGCGGCAAGCTGAAGGTCAACGAGCTGGACGGCAGCCCGATCGAGATCGCCGCGGTGATTGTCTGGCAGGTGGTCGATGCCTCCGAGGCCGTCTACAACGTGGACGACTACGAGAGCTTCGTGCACATCCAGTCCGAATCGGCACTGCGGGCGATGGCCACCAGCTATCCCTACGACCAGCACGAGGATGGACAGCTGGCCCTGCGCAGCCACGCCAGCGAGATCTCCCAGCACCTGAAGAACGAGCTGGCCGAGCGCCTGGCCGATGCCGGTGTACAGGTGATCGACGCGCGCATCAGCCACTTGGCCTACGCCGCCGAAATCGCCCAGGCGATGCTGCAACGCCAGCAGGCCAACGCGGTGATCGCCGCGCGCACGCGTATCGTTGCTGGTGCGGTGGGCATGGTCGAGATGGCCTTGGCCGAACTGCAGAAGAACGGCGTGGTGCAGCTGGACGAGGAACGCAAGGCGCACATGGTCAGCAACCTGCTCACCGTGCTGTGCTCGGACCGCGGCACCCAGCCGATCGTCAATGCCGGCTCGCTGTATTGAGCCACACTCGCAACGGGGTGCCCCACCGCCCCGCCAGGAGCCCCCATGAGTGAGAAGAAAGCCTACCCGCTGCGCATCAATGCCGACGTCCTGGCTGCTGCGCAGCGCTGGGCTGATGACGAACTGCGCAGCCTCAACGCGCAGATCGAATACGTGCTGCGCGACGCCCTGCGCAAGGCGGGACGCCTGCCGAAACCCGCGCCATCGTCGGAGGACAAGGAATGAGCAAGCGTTGGAGCTACCAGACCATCGAGGTCAAGACGTCCATGATGGGCCTGCTCAAGGCCGAGGACATCCAGGCCGAACTCAGCCGCCAGGGCCAACTGGGCTGGGAACTGGTCAACATCATCATCCCGGCGCCGATGCGCCCGGCGATGCTGGTGTTCAAGAAGGAGGCCTGACGCATGGGCGGCAGCGACCCGAAGACGTTTGAAGTGGCCGAGAGCTCGCCGTTGCGCGTGCTCTGGATCGTGCTTCCGCTGCTGGCTGCCTTCGTGGCGTGCGTGTACGCACAGCTGTACAAGGCGCCGGCCAGTGCCCCTTGGATCGAAGTAGCGCTGTCGCCGCCCTGGTTCCGGATGGGTGGCAGTGCCGCCTGGAGTCTGCTGGTGATCGCGGTACTCGGCATCGGGTTGGGCGCAGCATTCTTCCGTCGCCGGGTGGAACTGGACGACAACGTGCTGGATGTGCGCTCGACGATGTACCGCCGCCGCGTCCCGGTGGCACAGCTGCGGCTGGACCAGGCCGAGGTGGTCGACCTGCAGCGTGACCGCCGCTACGGCATCCGTGTCAAAACCAATGGCTATTCAGTGCCAGGCTTCTATTCCGGCCACTTCCGCCTGCACGGGGGCGGCAAGGGCTTCGCTCTGGTCACCGATCGTGCGCGTGTCCTCGCCCTGCCGGTCAGTGACGGCAGCACGCTGCTGCTCAGCGTGGACCGGCCGCAGGCGCTGCTCGATGCGCTGCACAAAGTGGCCGCGTCGGCGCCACGGCAGTAAGCTGCTGAGATGCAACGACGCGCCCCCCTGCTGATCAACACCGAGGCCATCGAGCTGTGGCCCGCGCACCTGCTGCGTGCACGCAGCAACCTGGATGCACGCCTGCTGTCGCAGGCACACTGGGTGCTGCGGCGCAAGCGCGATGGCCGCTACCTCGCGGCGGTACTGGCGCGCGGGGTTCACGCCATGGTGCCGCGCCTGGCACGCGAGCCAGGGGTGGAGGACGCATTGGCGCTGCTGGATGCAGCAGCGGCGCGTCCGTTCGGCGCCGTGCTGGAGGATCAGTGGTTGCCACTGGCAGGCCTGCAGCAGCGCCTGCAGCAGCTTGGCCTGGATGCACAGCGCTATGCCGGCGACAGCGGGCTGCCGCTCGAACCCGAACCCTGCCTGCTGCACTTCGCCGGCCGCGACCGCTTCGCCCGCCCGTTGTGGCTGCACCGTGCCGCCGCGCAGGGCTGGCGGCGGATGCGACTGCACGCGGCACAGGATGGAATTGCGCTGGACGCCATCTCCGGCTTCCGCAGCCATGCCTACCAGTTGGGCATCTTCGAGCGGAAGCTGGCGCGCGGCTTGAGCGTGGCAGAGATCCTGAAGGTCAATGCCGCCCCGGGTTTCAGCGAACACCACAGCGGCTACGCGCTGGACATCGGCACACCTGGCGATGCGCCGGCCGAAGAATCGTTCGAAGCCACCGACGCGTTCGCCTGGCTGCAGGTGCATGCCGGCGGGCATGGCTTCCATCTGAGTTACCCACGCGACAACCCGCACGGCATCGTCTACGAACCCTGGCACTGGTGCTGGAGACCGGCCAACGGCTGAGCCCCTCGTGGCGAAAGCCTGGAGCGGTCAGCGCGTGGCCGCGGGATGGAACAAGACAGCAAAGACAAAAGCGGGTCGCTTCGCTCGAAGCCGAGCATGGCTCGGCTCTACAGAAGCTGACGGCGCAGCGGTGTCGTGCTTGGCCGATCTCCGCTGCCGTCACCGCCTCAACGCATTGATCGCCAGCAACACCCATCCGGCCATCATGCTGGTGCCGCCGATCGGTGCCATCCGCGTCGGCCACTGCCACAGCGCACCACCCACCAGGCTGCCGGAAAACAACAGCACACCCAGCAGCAGCACGTACAGCGCAAGGTGCGCGATCGCTCCCTGCGCGCGCGGCCCCAGCGCCACCAGTACCGCACCGTGCGCGAACGCATACAGCGCCGCCATGTTCAGATGCTGCTGCGCCAGCGGATCAGCCACGCCATGCGATGCATAGGCGGACAGGCCGATCGAGGCGGCGGCCAGCAGTGCCCCCAGGCAGGCCAGCAGCGAAGGCTTACGTGCGCGACGTTCGAGATTGAACATGTGGGCTCCTTGCGCAGCGCCCTTGCCGGGCGCCAGATGAAAAAAAAACGCGCCGCAATGAGCGGCGCGTTTTCGTGTCCAGCACTACATGGGTCAGCCGAAGCTTACTTGACGGCCCAGTAGATGTCGTAGGTACCTTCCGGGGTGAACGACTTGTCGATGCCGTCCTTCCAGGTTTCGTACGGACGGTCGATCACTTCGTTGCCGGAGGTCACCGCCCAGGCACGCAGGCCGTTGCGGGCCACGTCAAGACCCGCCATGTGGCCGGTGTAGGCCGCATGCGCCGAACGGTGCGGAGCCACATGCACGTACTTGACCGGCGCGCCGCCGTCGATCTTGACGGTCAGCTCTTCAGCGGTGGCACCTTCAGCACCCTTCTTCTTCACCGGCTGGGCGATGTCGAAGGCGTACTTCTCCTGGCCGAAGTCGGTGGTGATGATGCGGAACGGACCGGCGGCTTCAAGGCCATTGGCCTCCATCACGCGCTTGATCCACTCCTGGTTGTCCTTGATGGACTTGGTGATCGTGTCCTGACCGCGGTCCACGTTACCGGCGTTGACGACCAGCAGGTCCTCAGCCGGCACATCGACGATGCCCAGATCGGTCAGCGGGGCTTCCGGCGTGCGGTAGTCGACGTTCGGGACGGTGGCCAGCATGTTGGCCATGCGCGACAGGCCCATCTTGATGTCGTCGCCGATCTGGCGGCTGACATACAGGCCGGCATAACGGCCGAACAGGTCGAAGCCGTACTTCACCGAGTAGTCCTGGGTGATCTTGACGTTACGGCCACCCTTGCCGGTCGGCTCCAGGGTGAAGGTGGTGATCTTGTCGTGACCCTTGGTGGCGTCATCGATGGCGATCGCAACACGCTTGTTCTCTTCGGCTTCGGTGATCTTCCAGGAACCGGTGCCCAGGTCCTTGGAGGTGAAGTCGAGGGTGGCACCGACGCCGGAAGCCGGGCCGGACAGCTTCAGTTCAACGGCGGGATCGCGCAGTACCAGCGGGTTCCAGTCCTTGAAGCGGCGCAGGCTGCTGACCGTGTCGTACACGATCGTCATCTTGCGGTTGGTCTCGATGCTTTCGGTGATGTGACGCTCGCCCGGCAGACATACGCCAATGATGACGAACAGGCCAGCCACGATCCCCAAGGCGATCAGGAACTCGATAATACGGGTCATTCAGAGAGTCTCCGGGGCCGATCCCACGGCCGGGTTGATTGAAGCGAAGCGCCAATCCTAGCAGGCTTCGCGGGCATTGTTTATCGGGATTGGCGCACCGGTTTCCGTGCCGGCTGCGTATTTGTATGGACAAAGAAATCGAAGGGTACCGCATACCGACGCCCCTGAAGTAGGGGGCAACCCCGCCGGAGGGCCATGAATGGACCTCAAGTCATTGTCCTGAAAAGAATTTCCTCACACCAGCTGCAGCTCGAACGCCTTCAATACGGCGCGGGTACGGTCGCGCACGCCCAGCTTGGAAAGGATGTTGGACACGTGGTTCTTGATGGTGCCTTCGGCCACCCCCAGCGAATTGGCAATCTCCTTGTTGGAGAAGCCGCTGGCCATGAGGCGCAGGATCTCGGTCTCGCGGTCGGTCAACGGGTCCGGACGGTCCAGGCTGACAAACTCGTTGCGCATGTGCTCCAGGCCGGACAGCAGCCGCTGGGTCACGGCCGGCTGCACCAGCGAACCGCCGTCGGCCACGGTGCGGATGGCACCGACCAGCTGTGCCAGGGTCACGTCCTTGAGCAGGTAACCCTTGGCGCCGGCCTTAAGCCCGGCCAGCACCAGCTGGTCATCGTCGAAAGTGGTGAGGATGATGGTCGGCGGCAGCAGGTCCTGACGCGACAGGACCTGCAGCGCCTCCAGCCCGGACATCACCGGCATGCGCATGTCCATCAGCACCACGTCCGGTCGCACCTGCGGTATCAGCTCCACCGCCTGGCGGCCGTCGCCGGCCTCGGCCACCACCTCGATGCCGTCGTCGAGCGCCAGCAGGGAGCGGATTCCCTGCCGCACCAGGGTTTGGTCGTCGACCAGGCAGACGCGAATCATCAACGCACTCCTTCAGGAACCTTGGTAAGGGCGGCCACCAGCACCGTTGCCGGTACCGTCGCCCGCAGCCGGAAGCCTTCACCGGGCCGGGTCTCGACCTGCAGCTGGCCACCACATTGTTGCAGTCGCTCGCGCATGCCGCGCAAGCCATTGCCCACATTGACCGTATCCGCGCCGACGCCGTCGTCGCGGGCCTCCACCACCACCTGGTCGGGGGCTTCACGGTACACCTTGATCCACAGGTGGCGGCCACCGGCATGGCGCACCGCGTTGGTGATGATCTCCTGGGTACACCGCAGCAGCACGTGGGCCCGCTGCGGGTCCTCCACGTTCAGTGGATCCTCGATGTCCAGCTGGATGTCCAGCGAGGGCACGTTCTCGGTCAGCGGGCGCAGCGCCGCGGCCAGATCGATGGCACCGGTCTCGCGCAGCTGGCTGACCACCTCGCGCACGTTGCCCAGCAGCAGCTTGGCCAGGGCATGCGAGCGCTTCACGTGGTCCAGCGCCTGGCCTTCGGCCAGGTGGCCTGCCACTTCCAGGTTCAGGGTCAGCGCGGTCAGCTGATGCCCCAGAAGGTCATGCAGCTCCCGCGAAATACGGGTGCGCTCGTTGACGCGGGCGCTCTCGGCCAGGAGGGCACGGGTGGCGCGCAGCTCTGAATTGAGCCTGCGCTGTTCGTCGCGGGCCTCGGTCTGCTGTCTCGCAACAAGGCTGGTCACGAAGATGAACATGGAAAAGCCGCCATACAGCAACGACTGCATCACCGCTTCGAACAGCGGGAAGCGCAGCAGCAAGTAATAGACCGGCGCCACCGCCAGCTGGCTGACCAGCAGCCACAGCACGCACAGGCGTACCGAAAGCATCCACGGAATGACGCCGGCAGCCACCATCATCAGGATGCTGCCAAGGCCCGAGCCGCTGAGGAAACTGACGCCCAGCGCCGAGACCGTCAGCAGCAGCAGCAGGCCGCGGTCCAGCCAGCTGGTGTGGCTGCCGCTGTCGCTGCGCAGCAGGCGGGTCAGCCAATAGTACGCCGCGCCGAAGGACAGGTAGGCGACAAACAGCAGGATCGCCCAGCCGCCCATATCGCTGCGGCTGTGCAGGTTCTCGAACTGCGAATACGCCAATGGAAGGCCGACCATGACCCAGGTGAACAGGCCGGCCAGACGGAGAACGCGGGTATGGCTGAGGACTCCCAACATGCCAGCACTCTACGGGCCCGGCCTGCGTCGCGCACTCCCACGGAAGTCATGCATCCGCGCCCCCCTGTTCATGCCGCAGCCCACCCCGGGCATGCAATAATCGTGCGCAGGGTCCCCTGACGGACCAACCGCGTTACCCCACGGAGTCACAATGTCGATTGTCATCCGCGACGTGCGCGAGCACGAGCTCGATTCCGTCCTGGCTTTGAACAACAACGCTGGCCTGGCCATCCTTCCCCTGGATGCGGCCCGCCTGCGCCTGTTCTATGAAACCGCTGAGTATTTCCGCGTCGCCGAGCGCGACGGCAACCTTGCCGGCTTCCTGATCGGCTTCGGCAGCGACAGCCAGCACGACAGCAGCAACTTTGCCTGGTTCAAGCAGCAGCTGGACGCCCCGTTCTTCTATATCGACCGCATCGTGGTTGCCAGCCGCCGCCGTGGTGGTGGCGTCGGTCGCGCGTTCTATGCCGATGCGCAGAGCTTCGCCGAGCTGCGCTACCCGCAGATGACCTGCGAGGTCTTCCTCGACCATGGCGCCGATGCCGCCCTGCTCTTCCACGGCAGCTTCGGCTTCCGCGAGCTGGGCCAGAACACCATGCCGCAGGTCGATGTGCGCGCCAGCATGCTGGCCAAGGAACTGTGCAGCTACCCGTGGGTGAAGGAGACCTACGGCGGCAAGCTGCCGGATGTGGCATGGACACGTGCCCGGCAGCTGCCGGCGCAGGCACAGCGGCCGACGGGGACCTGAGCGTGGCGGTGAATTTCGATTACGAACAGGCCGGTGAACTGAAGATCGGCCAGGTGGGCATCGCCAACCTGCGCATCCGTACGCTTGACGTCGAACGCCTCGTGCAGGAAATGCGCGAACGCGTTACCCGGGCGCCGAAGCTGTTCGGCCGCGCCGCGGTGATCCTCGACTTCGGCGGCCTGAGCCAGGTACCGGACGTGGCCACGGCGCAAGCGCTGGTCGATGGCCTGCGCAGCGCCGGCGTGCTGCCGGTGGCGCTGGCCTATGGCACCAGCGCGGTCGACCTGCTCTCGCAGCAGCTCGGACTGCCGCTGCTGGCCAAGTTCCGCGCCCAGTACGAGCGAGCCGAGGCCGAGCCGCCCCCGCCCCCGCCCGCTCCGGAACCGCGCCGCGCAGCGCGCGCCGAACCGAAGCCGGCGCCGGCCGCGCCGACAGCCAGGATTGCCGGCGCTGCGGCACCGCAGCCGGGCCGCATGCAGCTGGGCAACGTACGCTCGGGCCAGCAGCTGTACGCTGAAAACTGCGACCTCACCGTGATGGCTACCGTCGGCGCCGGCGCCGAAGTCATCGCCGACGGCAGCATCCATATCTACGGCACCCTGCGCGGCCGCGCGCTGGCAGGGGCGCAGGGCAACACCGCGGCACGCATCTTCTGCCGTGATTTCCATGCGGAACTGGTGGCCATTGCAGGCCACTACAAGGTACTGGACGATGTCCCGGACAACCTGCGCGGCAAGGCCGTGCAGGTATGGCTGGAACAGGACCAGGTCAAGATCGCTGCGCTGGACTGACGCAGCTCCAAACTAATGCAGAACCAGGAGAAGTCCTTTGGCTGAAATCATCGTAGTCACCTCCGGCAAGGGCGGCGTGGGCAAGACCACTTCCAGCGCGAGCCTGGCCTGTGGCCTGGCGAGGCGCGGCAAGAAGGTGGCGGTGATCGACTTCGACGTCGGCCTGCGCAACCTCGACCTGATCATGGGCTGCGAACGCCGCGTGGTGTACGACTTCGTCAACGTCGTGCACGGCGAAGCCACCCTCAAACAGGCCCTGATCAAGGACAAGCGCTTCGACAACCTGTACGTGCTGGCCGCCTCGCAGACCCGCGACAAGGACGCACTGACCCAGGAAGGCGTGGGCAAGGTTCTGAAGGACCTGGCCGCCGACGGCTTCGACTACATCATCTGCGACTCGCCGGCGGGTATCGAAAAGGGTGCCTTCCTGGCGATGTACTTCGCCGACCGCGCCGTGGTGGTGGTGAACCCGGAAGTGTCCTCCGTGCGCGACTCCGACCGCATCATCGGGCTGCTGGATTCGAAGACCCACAAGGCCGAATCCGGGCAGAACGTGCCCGCGTTCCTGCTGCTGACCCGCTATACCCCGCTGCGCGTGGAAACCGGCGAGATGCTCAGCATTGCCGACGTCGAGGAAGTGCTGGGGCTGAAGGCGATCGGCGTGATCCCCGAGTCGGGTGACGTGCTCAATGCCTCCAACAAGGGCGAGCCGGTCATCCTGGATGTCGAATCCGCAGCCGGCCAGGCCTATGAGGACGCTGTCGCGCGCATCCTTGGCGAGGAGCGGCCGATGCGCTTCACCACCGTGGAGAAGAAGGGCTTCTTCAGCAAGCTGTTCGGAGGGTAAGCATGGGCCTGTTCGATTTCCTCAAAGCGAAGAAGACCACCGCCGAAACCGCAAAGAACCGCCTGCAGATCATCATCGCGCAGGAACGCAGCCACCGCGGTGGCCCGGACTACCTGCCCCTGCTGCAGCGCGAGTTGCTGGAAGTGATCAAGAAGTACGTGAACATCGACGTCGATGCGGTGAAGGTCGACCTGGTGAAGGATGGCCAGCACGACGTGCTGGACATCTCCGTGGCGCTGCCTGAAGGCCCGGACAAACCCTGATCCCCCGCCCCGCCCGTGCCTGCATGGGCGGGGCTGCGTGACCTGCATGACCGATACGACAACCACCGTGGGCATCACCTGCGTGGGCGACATCGCCTTCGCCGACGCGCAGCGCCTGCTCGCCGCGCATGGCCTGCGGCTGCACCACGTGGCGCCCGGCGAACCGATTCCCGGCAGTTACTGGGGCGAGCCAGAGGCCGGCATCATCGCCAGCAACGTGTACGTGCGCGACGACACGCCCGTGCATTCGATGCTGCACGAAGCCTGCCACCTGATCGTGCTGCCGCCGGAGCGGCGTGCGCAGGTGCATACCGACGCCACCGACTCGGTGGCCGAGGAAGATGCCACCTGCTACCTGCAGATCGTGCTGGCCGGGCAGCTGCCGGGTGTTGGCAGCGCGCGGTTGATGGCCGACATGGACGCCTGGGGGTACACGTATCGGCTGGGGTCTACACAGGCATGGTTCGAACAGGACGCCGAAGACGCGAAGGCGTGGTTGGTCGAACGCGGGTTGCCGGTGGCGTAACGCTCGGTAGTGCCGGCCGCTGGCCGGCAACCAGGTGATGCTTCACGGGTTCATGAGGTTGCCGGCCAGCGGCCGGCACCACCCCATCAGCCCTGCCCGGCCAGCGCGCGCAGGGTAATACCGACGATGTAGGCCAGGTAGGTGCCGGTGGCATAGCCCATCGTGCCCAGCAGCACGCCCACCGGCGCCAGCGCCGGATGGAACGCGGCGGCCACCACCGGCGCCGAGGCCGGGCCACCGATGTTCGACTGCGAACCGATGGCGAAATAGAAGAACGGCACCTTCAGCAGCTTGCCCAGGCACCACAGCAGCACGATGTGCACGGCGATCCAGATCAGGCCGAGCAGGAACAGCCACGGGCGGTCCAGCAACGCCAGCAGATCCATCTGCATGCCGATGCAGGCGATCAGGAAGTACAGCAGCAACGAACCCAGACGCGAGGCACCCGCGCCTTCCAGGTTGCGTGCGCGGGTGAAACTCAGGCTCAGGCCCAGGGTGGTCGACAGCACCACCACCCACACGAACGGTGCGTCCAGGCTGAACTGCGCGGCCCAGCTGACATTTGCCTTGAACCACGCCGCCAAGGGCGCACCGATCGCGTGTGCCAGTCCGACGCCACCGAAGGCCACGGCCACGATCAGCATCAGATCGGTGAGGCTGGGAATGCGCTCATGCTCGGCCTGGAAGCGCGCGATGCGCTCCTTCAGTTCATCGATGGCCGAGGTATCGGCGCCACTGCGTGCATCGATCTTCGCCGCACGACCGGCGAGGAAGATCAGCGCCGCCATCCACACATAGCCGACACCCACGTCGACCACGGCGAACTGGCCGAAGGTGGTCGCGTTGACGTCGAACACTTCGCGCATCGCCAGCATGTTGGCGCCACCACCGATCCAGCTGCCGGCCAACGCAGCCATGCCGGCCCAGGTGTCACCGGCCACGGTTTCCGGATGCACGGCGCGCATCAGCAGGAAGGCCACGACCGCCCCGAGCATGATGCTGGCCGATGCCCCCAGGTACATCAGCACCAGCTTCGGGCCCAGCCGCAGGATGCCCTTGATGTCCACCGCCAGGGTCAGCAGGATCAGCGCCGCCGGCAGCAGGATGTCGCGTGCGATCGGGTTGTAGAGCCGGGTGTTCTGCCCGTCGATCAGGCCGACGGTGTTGTAGATGCCGGGAATCAGGTAGCACAGCAGCAGCGCCGGCACGAAGGTGTAGAAGCGTTTCCACAGGCCCTGCTCGCGCGAGGCGGTCCAGAAAACGGCGCCGAGCGTGGCGGCGATCAAACCGAAGACGACGATGTCGTTCTGGATCAGGGCAGTCGAAGGCATGCAGGCGCTCTGGTAGAGCCGGCCGCTGGCCGGCTGCTGTTGGCGGCAGATAAGGTGTGCCGACCAACGGTCGGCACCCACCGGTAAAGCAGATGGTGAAACAGAAGCGCCGCCCCGGAGAGCGGCGCCGCAACCATCAGTTGCCGATGTGCTGCTTCAGCCAGGCATTGACGGTGTCATGCCACAGGATGCTGTTGTTCGGCTTGAGCACCCAGTGGTTTTCATCCGGGAAGTACAGGAACTTCGATTCGATGCCCTGGCGCTGGGCGGCGGTGAACGCGGCCAGGCCCTGCTCGACCGGGATGCGGAAGTCCTGCTGGCCGTGGATGACCAGGATCGGCTTCTTCCAGTCCGCCACGTGGTTGACCGGGTTGAACTTCTCGTAGTTCGCGGCCTTCTGGTACGGCGTGCCGCCCTGCTCCCACTCGGTGAACCACAGTTCTTCGGTGGCGTAGCCCATCATGCGCTGGTCGAACACGCCGTCGTGGTTGACCAGGCACTTGAACGGGCTGTTCCAGTTGCCGGCGATCCAGTTGACCATGAAGCCGCCGTAGCTGGCGCCCAGCGCACAGGCCTTGTCACCGTTGAGGAAGGAATACTTCTTCAGCGCCGCATCCCAGCCCTTCTGCAGGTCTTCCAGCGGGCGGTCGCCCCAGTGCTGGCTGATCGCATCGGTGAACGCTTGGCCGTAGCCGGTGGAGCCGTGGAAGTCGATCATCACCACCGCGTAGCCCTGGCCCGCATAGGTCTGCGGATTCCAGCGGTAGCTCCAGCCATTGCCGAAGCTGCCCTGCGGGCCGCCATGGATCAGGAACGCCACCGGGTAGGACTTGCCTTCCTGATAGTTGTGCGGCTTGACCACGTAGCCATGCACGGTGTCGTTGTTCCAGCCCTTGAACTCGAACTGTTCGTAGTCGCCGAAGGACACGTCCTTGAGTACGTCGCCAGCAGCCGGGGTCAGCGCGCGCAGTTCGCCGATCGGCTGGCCTGCGGCCGGCAGCAGTCCGACCAGCACCTGGTCGTTGCTCTTCAGGCTGTTGCGGGTGATCGCCACGCTGTTGCCGGCCACATCGACCGAGGTCACGCTGCCGTCGCCAACCAGCTTGGTGGCCTTGCCGCTGGCCACGTCGATCTGGAACAGCGGATGCTCGCCGAGGTCGTCGGCGGTGGTGTAGATGCTGGCGCCGTCGGCGGACAGGGTGATGCCGCCCGCCGAACGGTCCCACTGCGGCGCGATCTCGCGGGTCTTGCCGCTGGCCAGGTCCATCGCCATCAGGCCGAAGCGGTCGGCCTCGAAGCCCGGGCGCTTCATCGCACGATAGAACAGCGTCTTGCCGTCGGCGCTGAACACCGGGCCGGCATCCCAGGCCGGGTTGGAGGCGGTCAGGTTGACCGGCGCCTGCTTGCCCGCGGCGTCGAAGCGGTACAGATCGAAGTTGGTCGACCACGGTTCCTGCTTGCCGGCCACACGGATGCTGGCCACTACGCTGGCGCCATCCGGCGACCACGCGAAGTCATCATTGCCGCCGAACGGCTTGGACGGCGCATCCCCATCGATGGTCGCGCTCAGTGCCGAGGCGCCCTTGACTGCACCGGCCTTGGCCGCAGGCAGCGGAGCGACGAACAGGGTGTTGCGGCGGCCGTCGTTCCAGGTGTCCCAGTGGCGCACGAACAGCGAATCCCATACCTGGCCGCTGGCCTTGGCGTCCTTCTTTTCCTTCAGCTTCTTCTCGGTGCAGGCCAGGTCCGAGGCGCAGGCCTGGAACACGCCGGCGCTGAACAACACGCGGTCGTCCTGCGGCGACACGTGGTAGCTGTCCACGTCGACCGGGAAGTCGGTCAGCTGGCGCGGAGTACCACCGTTGATCGGCTGCGCGTACAGCTGCTGGCTGCCGTTTTTGGCGCTCAGGAAATACACCGTCTGGCCATCGGCCGACAGCGAGGCGGAATTGACGTTCCAGCCGGCCGGGGTGATCTGCTTTGGCGGCGCTGCGTCGCGGGTGCGCAGGTTGCGCGCGAACAGCGCGGTGGAGGCCTTCAGGTTGGCGTCCACGCTGCGCTTGGCGAACACCACGGTGCCACCGTCTGCGGTCAGCACCGGCGCGGAAACGCGGTCCATCGCCACCATGTCGCGGACTTCCAGGCCACGGGCAGCGGCAACACTGGGCAGGGCGGCCAGCAGGCTCAATGGCAGCAGGGCATGACGCAGTTTCATCGGGGTCTCCGCAGGACGGCAAAAAACCGATGGTAGGCCCGCATGGCCGGGGCTGCCAAGGCCATCGGTCATGGCTGCAGGCGGGCAATCGCCATAAACAGCAAACCCCGCCGAAGCGGGGTTTGCGGTACTGCCGGCCGCTGGCCGGCAACCAGGGGTATCACGGGATTCCGGGATTGCCGGCCAGCGGTCGGCACTAGCCGTCCCTTACGCCTTGGCGTACTTGCCGGTGCGGTAGATCAGCCAGCCGACCAGGAACAGCACGGCCAGGCCGATCCACTGTGCGCCCGGCAGGTGGAACGGCACTGCCAGCACATCGGCGCGGCTGCTGACCACGATCGGAATCGCGATGGCGATGCCCATCAGTGCCTCACCGGTGATCAGGCCGGCGGCAAACAGCACGCCCGGCTTGTGCACGCGGTCGCGGCCTTCTTCGTCATCGGCGCGCACCTTGTGGAAGCGCTCGACCAGATGGGCGATCAGGCCGCCGAGGAAGATCGGCACCATCAGTTCCAGCGGCAGGTAGATGCCGATGGCGGCGGCCAGCACCGGCACGCGGAAGCGCGCGTTGCGGGACTTCAGCCAGCTGTCGAAGGCGATGATGGCGGCACCGACCACGGCACCGATGCCGATGAAGGTCCACGGCAGTTCACCACCAAACAGGCCCTTGGCCACCGAGGCCATCAGGTTGGCCTGCGGCGCAGCCAGCGCGTTCGGGTGCAGCTCGGACTTCACGCCGATGCCGTAGGCAGTGGCCAGCAGGTTCAGTACCGGGGCCATGATCAGCGCGCACGAGAACGCGCCGATGCCCAGCATCAGCTGCTGCTTCCACGGGGTGGCACCGACGATGTAACCGGCCTTGAGGTCCTGCAGGTTGTCACCACCGACCGCAGCGGCACAGCACACCACCGCACCGATCATGATCGCGGCCACCGCGCCCAGCGGCGCCCCGCCGGCACCGACCGGCTTGAGGCCGTCAGCGCCCAGCAGCACGACCAGCACGGCCGAGGCGAACAGGATGGTGGAGATGGTGATGCCCGAGACCGGGTTGTTGGACGAACCGATCAGGCCGGCCAGGTAGGCGGAGACCGAGACGAACAGGAAGCCGGCGACGATCATGATGAGGGTCATCGGGATCGACACGTGCCACTGGCCGACGATGGCCTGGTACAGGGCCAGCAGCGGCAGCACGAACGCCACCAGGGCAACCAGCATCCACTTCATCGGCAGGTCGCGCTCGGTATGCGCCAGCACCGGGCCACCGCTCTTGCGGGCGGCGGCAAAGCCGCTCTTGACGCCGTTGAGCAGCGACTTGCGCAGCGAGATCAGGGTCCAGATGCCACCGATCAGCATCGCGCCGACACCCAGGTAGCGCATCTTCGCGCCCCAGATGGCGAACGCCGCCTCGGTGGACGAAGCCGCGGCAACCGACGCGGCCAGCGCCGGATCGGTGTTCATGAAGAACGCCTGATAGATCGGGATGGCGATGTGCCAGGTCAGGATCGAACCGGACACCACCACGATGCCGACGTTGAGGCCGACGATGTACCCCACGCCCAGCAACGCCGGTGACAGGTTGGTACCGATGAAGGCGGTGACCTTGGAGCTGCCGACATAGGCCGAGGTGGCCCAGGCATCTGGAATCAGGCGCATGCCGCTTTCCGCGGCCAGCTTGACGAAGGCGCCGATCACCGCCGACAGGCCGAGGATCTTCAGGCCCGGGCCCGGGTTCTCGCCGGCCTTGAGCACTTCGGCCGCCGCCTTGCCTTCCGGGAACGGCAGCGGATCTTCGACGATCATCGAACGGCGCAGCGGCACCGAGAACAGCACGCCCAGCAGGCCGCCGAGGCCGGCGATGCCCAGCACCCACCAGTACTTGAAGTCCGGCCAGTAGCCCATGATCACCAGCGCGGGGATGGTGAAGATCACGCCGGCGGCGATCGACGAACCGGCCGAAGCGCCAGTCTGCACGATGTTGTTTTCAAGGATGGAGCCACCGCCCAGCAGGCGCAGCACGCCCATGGAAATCACCGCGGCGGGAATGGCGGTGGCGATGGTCAGGCCTGCGAACAGGCCGAGGTAGGCGTTTGCGGCCGACAGCACCACCGCCAGCACGATGGCCAGGGCCACTGCGCGGAAGGTGAGCTGCTTGGGCGCAGCGTCGTGGTTCATGGAAGCCCCTGCTGGCAAAAAATCCCTGCCACGCTAGCGTTCAGGACAGATCAAGTCCAGCGTGCCAAAGGATGGGGCGTGTGCTGCAGCGCAATGGGCCAGTAAGTAGACCGGCAATCGACCGACCCGGCAAAGTCCGGTTGGGCACACAGCAAATGATATGTTATATCTTAATGCTACCTTGTTGTTACTGCATCGCATGCCCCCTTCCCCCTCCCCTCGCCTGGCCTCCGTCGACCAGCTGCGCGGCACCGTGATGCTGCTGATGTTGCTCGACCACGTGCGCGAGACCTTCTTCCTGCAGCACCAGGTAAGCGACCCGATGGACGCGGCGACGGTCTCCCCTGCGCTGTTCACCTGCCGTCTGCTGGCGCACCTGTGTGCGCCCGTGTTCGTCCTGTTGACCGGCCTGTCGGCCTGGCTGTACGGCCAGCGCCAGGCGGATCCGCGCCGGGCCACCGCAGCCTTCCTGCTCAAGCGCGGGCTGTTCCTGGTCGTGCTGGAACTTACCCTGGTGAACTTCGCCTGGACCTTCCAGCTGCCGCCGGACACGCTGTACCTGCAGGTGATCTGGGCCATCGGGCTGAGCATGATCGCGCTGGCCGGGCTGCTTTGGCTGCCACGCCCGGCACTGCTGGTGCTGGCAATCGCGGTGGTGGCCGGGCACAACCTGTTCGACGGCTTACGGGTGCAAGGCAATGGCCTGCTGGCGGTGCTGTGGAAAGTGCTGCACCAGCGCGACTGGATCGAGGCCGGTGCGCTGCGCCTGCGCACGTCCTATCCGCTGCTGCCGTGGATCGGGGTGATCGCACTGGGCTACCTGATGGGGCCGTGGTTCGGTCGCGAGCGCGCGCCAGAGCAGCGCCAGCGCTGGCTGCTGTGGGCAGGCATCGGCGCGCTGGCCCTGTTCGCACTGCTGCGGTTCGCCAACCAGTACGGGGATGCACCGTGGCAGTACCAGACCACCACGCTGCGCACCTGGCTGAGCATCCTCAACATCACCAAGTACCCGCCGTCATTGCAGTTCCTGCTGCTGACCCTGGGCGTGGGCCTGCTGTTGCTGCGCCTGTACGAATGGCCGCCCCTGGCGCTTGCGCTGCGCCCGCTGGCCGATATCGGCGCCGCGCCGATGTTCTTCTACCTGCTGCACCTGTATGTGCTGAAGGGGCTGTACCTGGCCGCGCTGGCGATCTGGGGACCGACGCACGGTGACCTGTACGCACTGGATTCGGTGACCGGCCTGCTGCTGGTGGCCTGTGCGCTGGCGGTGGTGCTGTACCCGCCGACGCGGGCCTTCGCGCGGTTCAAAGCGCGAAGGCGCGATCTGCCGTGGTTGCGATACCTGTGATCGCCCTGACCAGTCCGGCAATCCACGCATGGCGTGGATCCACTGAAAGCGGATCGGGCCACAGGCCTATAATTCCGCGATGAATTCCACCGCTATCGCTTCCGACGATTTCCTGGGCCACCCCAAGGGCGTCTACGTCTGCTTCTTCACTGAAATGTGGGAGCGCTTCTCCTTCTACGGCATGAAGGCGCTGCTGCTGCTGTACCTGACCAAATACCACCTGTTCGGCGACAAGGCCGGCCTGGACCTGCTCGGCGCCTACGGCGGCCTGGTGTACTGCATCCCGGTGTTCGGCGGCATGCTGGCCGACCGCTGGCTGGGCATGCGCCGGGCGGTGCTGTTCGGCGGCATCCTGCTGGTGCTCGGCCACCTCGGCATGGCCTTCGAGGGCCATGCAGCCTACCGGGTCAACGGAGAAGTGGTGCGCGACACCTCGGCGCTGGCGGTGACCTACCTGTCGCTGGCGCTGATCATCATGGGTGTCGGCTTCCTGAAGCCGAACATCTCCACCATCGTCGGCAAGCTGTACGCCAAGGACGACCCGCGCCGCGACTCGGGCTTCTCCCTGTTCTACGCAGGCATCAACCTCGGTGCATTGTTCTCTTCGCTGGTCTGCGGCTTCCTCGGCGAGGCCTATGGCTGGAAGTACGGTTTTGGTGCGGCCGGCATCGGCATGCTGGCCGGCCTGGCGATGTTCCTGTGGGGCCAGAAATACCTGCAGGGCCACGCCGAACCGCCGCAGCCGGCAGCGCTGAAACAGAAGGTGCTGGGCCTGCCGCGCGAATGGCTGATCTACCTGTGCGCGGTGCTCGGTGTGCTGCCGGTCGCCTGGCTGATGTGGGCCGCCGGCAATGGCGCGTTCGCGCTGGGCGGTGAAATCAGCCTGGCGCTGATGCTGATGCTGGTGGTGCTGGGCGGCGTGCTGGTCTGGTTCGCCTGGTTCACCGGCACGAAATGCACGCCGGTGCAGCGTCAGCAGATGATCGCGCTGATGGTGCTGATCTTCATGGCGCTGGTGTTCTTCACGATGTACGAGCAGTCCTACGGCTCGTGGGTGACCTTCACCGACCGCCTGCTGACCAAGGACATCGTGCCCTCGCTGGTGATCACCGGCGGCACGCCGCTGCCGTGGTCGATTCTCTCGCTGCTGCTGGCACCGCTCGGCTTCGTGGTCAGCGCGCGCCTGTCGGAACGGCGCCCGGGCTCGGCTGCGCCGCGCACGTTCTTCGCCGCCATCGTCGTGCTGATGCTGGTGCTGCTGGTGCGCGACTGCCTGGTGATCCCGCAGACCGCAGGCTCGCTGACCTACCTGGGTGGCCTGTTCCTGGTGCTGCTGGCACCGGCCTTCGCCGCACTGTGGACGTGGATGGACCGCCGCGGCTGGGAACCGGGCAAGCCGGTCAAATCGGCCTGGGGTCTGGTGATCGGCGCGCTGTCGTTCGTGCCGCTGGCACTGGCCGCACAGCAGGTCGGCGCTACCGGCGAGATGGCCAGTGTGTGGTGGCTGGTGCTGGCCTACTTCCTGCTGGCCAGTGGCGAGATGTGCCTGTCGCCGGTCGGCCTGTCGGCGGTCACCCAGTTGGCCGTGCCGCGGGTGATGAGCCTGATGATGGGCACCTGGTTCCTCGCCACCGCCTTCTCGGAGACGCTGGCCGCGCTGTTCGGCAAGCTGGCCGCGATCGAGGTGCCGGAAGGCGAATCGCTGGACATGGTGGCCGCCGCCGGCGCCTATGCGCACCTGTTCTGGCTGCTGATGTGGATCGGCTTGGGCTGTGCGCTGGCCGCCTTCATTGCCGCGCCGCTGCTGAAGAAGATGATGCACGGGGTCAAGTAAGCCCGGTGCAGGCGAAATCCGCGAGCGGCGGATCGATCATCCGCCGCTCCCGGCGTGCTCAGGGCGCGCTGCTCTTTTCCGCAGGCGCGGCCTGCGCGGCCACCTGTCCCCCCAGGCTGCGCGAGAGGAAGGCCAGCAACCTGCTGTAGTACGTGCGTTGGTTGGCAGGCGAATAGAAGCCATGCCCTTCGTTCCTGACGTACAGGGTTTCCACCGGCGAACCCGCCTTCTTCAATGCCGCTTCCATGCGTTCGCTGTGCACGATCGGCGCACGCTGGTCCTGGCCACCTGCGGCCAGGAATACCGGCACCCGTACCTGCGCAGCCAGATTCACCGGGGAACGCTCTGCCAGATCCTTGGGCGATCCCAGCCAGTTGCGCAGGTAGGCCAGGCCTGACTCATCACTCTGGATATCTCCGCGGGCGTACATCAACGGCAGATCGTAGATGCCGACGTAGCCGGCCGCGCACTGGTAGAGGCCTGGTTCGCGCACTGCCCCCATCATCGCCGCATAGGCACCGTAACTGGCCCCGTAGATGCAGATGCGGTTCTTGTCGGCCACGCCCTGGTCGATCGCCCACCGCGTGGCATCGGTGACGTCATCCTGCATCGACAGCCCCCATTGCTTGCGCGCAGCCTGCATGTGGGCCCGGCCATAGCCGGAAGATCCGCGGAAATTCACCTGCAACACCGCATAGCCTGCCGCCGCCAGCATCTGTGCCTCGGTGTCGTAGGTGCCATCGTCGGCAACGCCGATCGGGCCTCCGTGTGGCACCACTACCATCGGCAGCGCACCGGCCTCGTGGCCATGCGGGACGGTAAGGAAACCATGCAGCGGACGCCCGTCACGCGCCTTCAGGCTGATCGGACGCACCTGCGCGGCCAGCGCAGGGTCGATCCAGTCGCTGCGGCTGATCAGGTGCCGAGCACTCTTGGCCACCGTGTCATAGAGATAGAAATCGCCTGGGTTGCTGCCTGACCAGGTTTCCACCAGCACCGTCCTGCCATCGCGCGTGCTGGAGGTGATGTAGACCGCTCCGCCCAGGCCCGCTTCGAGGCTGCGGTAAAGGCGGGCTTCGTCCGAGGCATCATCGAAGAATGCCGTTCGCGGTGCACTGCCAAGGAACAGCGCCCCGACCGGTACGCGGCTGCCGGGGCGCCGGATGATGCGTGCAGGGTCGGCCGTCCCATCGCGCAGCAAGGTGCGTCGCTCATTGCTGTGCGGATCCCAGCTCACAATGGCGTCAGGCCCGTCTGCCTGCTCGACCTGCAGGTACGCCAGGCGACCATCGGCCGAAAAGCCGAGCGGCAGCTCGATGCGCTTGCTCAGGGATTCATCGTTGAGCAGGATCCAGTCGCTGTTGCTGCCCGTGCGGTAATAGAGCTTCTGCGTGCCGTCGGTAACGACAGCGCGCGCGAACCGCACCTCGCCCTGCTCATCGGTCGTGAAGTCCGCATCGGGAATGGGAGCCCGTGCCACCGCATTGCGGCGACCGGTGATCACGTCCATGCGCTCGACCTGTGCATGCGAACTGCCGACCAGCGGGATTACCGTCACCAGTGCGTTGCGGTCGTCGTCCTTGAGTTCATCACTGAGGTACGCGGCCACCAGGCCCGCCGGCTTGACCTTGATGTTGGTACCCAGGCTCTGGTCGGCAACCCGGTAACCCACCAGCAGCTCGCCGCCCTTGCCATTGGCATTGATGCCGAACAATTCGCCAGTCGGCGTCGGCCGCTCCAGCACCCCGAACTTCTGTGCCATGCCGACCAGAAGCCGCTCGTTGCTGACCCAGTCGAAGGTGTGGGCGTGATCGTTGCGGGGCGGGCGGAAGCTGCCCACCATCTTCATGTCGGCAATGCGGTAGATCGCCAATGCGGTCCCGGCCTCCAGCGGAACCGTCGCGGCGATGTACTCGCCCCCCGGTGAAATCTTGATGTCGGTGAACGACTCCTGCCGCAGATAGCGATCCAGGTCCAGCGTCGCCGCCGATGCTCCGCCCACAACCGCTCCCAGCAGTACAGCAAGCACAATCCTGCGCATCCTTCCCCCATGGAAAACCGGACACCCTGTCCGGATGCACGATTCTAGGCACGTGACCGTTTGCCGCGCCACATCGGCAGAAAAAACGACGGCACCGTTGCCGGTGCCGTCGTTACCACTACCTTGGAGAGAGAGTCAGGACGTGGGTTCGGGGGGCATGCGCCGGGTCAGTGGACCCCGCGCACCGCCAACGTTAGGGCCAGGATGCTGAGGATCACGGCGATGGTGCCGTCAAGCACACGCCAGGTGCTGGGCTTGGTGAACAGCGGCGCCAGCAGGCGTGCGCCCAGTCCCTGCGCGGTCAGCCAAAGGCAGCTGGCGGTCACCACGCCGGCGGCGAAGGCCATGCGGGCGTTGCCGAAGTTCTCGGCGATCGAGCCGATCACCATCATGTCCAGCCAGAAGTGCGGGTTGATCAGCGAAAAGCCGACTGCGGCCATCAGCACCGCGCGGCGGCTGCCGTCATCGCTGTCAGCCTCGCCCATGCCGCCGCCACCGGCGATCGCACGGCGTGCCGACTTCATCGCGTACCAGGCCAGGAATGCCACGCCGGTCCACAGCACGGCGCTGGTCAGCCACGGCAGCGCCGAGGTGAGCGTGCGCAGGCCGGCAACGCTGGCGAAGATGAAGATGGCATCGATGGCCGCACAGGTGGCAACCACCGGCACGATGTGCTTGCGCAGGATGCCCTGGCGCAGAATGAAGGCGCTCTGGGCGCCGACCACGGCGAACAGGCCGATGCCGGTAGCTGCACCAGAGAACCAGGCACCGAGGCCGGTGCTGGCGGAGATGACCGAGAACATGGGATTCACTGCCTTAACTTGCTTGGGGGGACGGTGCCTCGCGAAGGCGGACAGCACCGGAACGGGCGCCATTGTCGCGCCGCAACATGAAAAAGACGAGCTAAACTTCCTAAACCAACATTAGCCGAGCTTAATTCGATGCGTATCGATCATGCCCAGCTGCGCGCCTTGGCCGCGGTGATCCGCGAAGGCAGCTTCGACCGCGCCGCACAGTCGCTGAATGTCACGCCCTCGGCCATCTCGCAGCGGGTCAAGGCACTGGAGGACCGGATCGGCCGCCTGCTGGTCAAGCGCGGCACGCCTGCCACCGCCACCGCCGAGGGGCAGCTGCTCGTTCAGCTGGCCGAGCAGACCGCCCTGCTCGAACACGATGCGCTGCACCGGATGGGCCTGGCCGATGAGGATCTGCCCCAGGCCAGCATCCCGGTGGCGGTGAACCACGACAGCCTGGAAACCTGGTTTCCGCAGGCCGCCTACCAGTTCGCGCAGACCACCGGCACCACCCTGGACCTGCGCGTGGAAGACCAGGACCACACCGTCGAACTGCTGCGCCAGGGCACGGTGCTGGGCGCGGTGACCACCCTGGATGAGCCGGTGCAGGGCTGCCAGATCCACGCGCTGGGCAGCATCCGCTACGCGGCGACCTGTACCCCCGAGTTCCGCGAGCGCCATTTCGCCAAGGGCGTAACCGCGCAGGCGCTGGCGCAGGCCCCGGTGCTGGTATTCAACCGCAAGGACGAAATGCAGTCGCGCTTCGCCCGGCGCATGGCGGGCGACGACCTGCCCAGCACCGCGCCGACCTGGTGGATTCCGTCCACCCGCGCCTTCGTGCAGGCCAACCTGGGCGGCATGGGCTGGACCATGAACCCCCTGCCCTTGGTCAAGCGGCATCTGGACGCCGGGCGACTGGTCTACGTGCGCCAGCGCGCGTGGGAAGACGTGCCGCTGTACTGGCAGCACTGGAAGGGTGACGTGCAGACCATGGCCCTGCTCACCCGCGCGGTACTGGATGCCTCCTCGGCGCTGATCCGGCGCAAGCGCTGAAAAGGGGACGGAGGGGATTAAGTCGTATAAGGCCCAAGCGACACATCGGACAAAGACAACTTGATCCCCTCCGTCCCCTTTTTGCTCCATCCAATCTCCATCAACCCTCCACACCGGGTCCATGCGTGATGCGGATACTGGCGGGCCAATCACTACAAGGATGTCCGGTATGCCGATAGCCGTGCGCGATGCGCGCCCCGAAGATGCCGCCGCCTGCATCGACCTGCGCGGGCGCACCCGCGAAAACGCCTTCAGCGCCGCGCAGTTGGCAGAGCTGGGCATCACCGAGGACAGCTGGGCGGCCGGCATCGCCCAGGGCGATTCGATCGGCCGCGTCGCTTGGGAGGGCGAGCGCATGGCCGGCTACTGCTTCGCCGACCGCGACAGCGGCGAGGTGCTGGTGCTGGCCCTGCTGCCCGAGTATGAAGGCCGCGGCATCGGTCGCCAGCTGCTGCAGGACGTGGTCAGCCTGACCCGCGATGCCGGCCACCAACGCCTGTTCCTGGCCTGTTCGGCCGACCCACGCTCGCGCTCGCATGGCTTCTACCGGCGCCTGGGCTGGCGCCCGACCGGCGAGATTGATGAGGCCGGTGACGAGATTCTTGAGCTGGTCTGAGTGAAGCTGTCGCCAGGGATGGCCTGACACTGGCAAGGCTTCGTTCGCCGGTATCACCCGGTGCTACCGGGTGAGGATGGCGCGAAACGCCGGATGCTGCGTTGCATCAAAAACGGACCGGTTCCGGTTAGAATCGCACTTGGATGCTGCAAGGCGTTGTTTCTTCACGCCCTTTCCCTGCCCCACGCGCATCCTGACCCTTCCCCTCCGCCAACGATCCCGCCCCCATGAAGAAATTTGGCAAGGCTCTTCTCGCCCTGCTCGTGCTGCTGTTGCTGGCCGCCGCGCTGTTCCTGTACTGGCCGCTGACCCAGCGCTCGGTGCCCGCCGCCAGCAACGACAAGCCCGTCGACGTTGTGCTGGTCGGCGCCGGCATCATGAGCATCACCCTGGCCACCTACCTGCAGGAACTGCAGCCGGACTGGAACATCCAGGTCTACGAACGCCTCGATGGCGTCGCCGGTGAAAGCTCCGATGGCTGGAACAACGCCGGCACCGGCCATTCGGCCTTCGCCGAACTGAACTACACCCCGGAGCTGCCCGATGGCAGCATCGAGACCAAGCGCGCGGTCGGCATCGCCGAGTCGTTCGAAGTCTCGCGCCAGTTCTGGTCGCACCAGGTGAAGGAAGGCCGGCTGAGCCAGCCCAGCGACTTCATCAACCCGACCCCGCACATGAGCTTCGTCTGGGGCGATGACAACATCGCCTACCTGCACAAGCGCCAGCAGGCCCTGGTCAAGAATCCGCTGTTCTACGGCATGCAGTACTCCGAGGATCCGGCCCAGATCAAGCAGTGGGCCCCGCTGCTGATGGAAGGCCGTGACCCGAAGCAGAAGGTTGCCGCGACCTGGATGCCGCTGGGCACCGACGTCAATTTCGGCGTGATCACCCGCCAGCTGACCGCCGGCCTGCAGCGCAGCCCGAACTTCAGCCTGCACCTGAACCATGAAGTGACCGCGCTGCGGCAGAACGCCGACAAGAGCTGGAACGTGACGGTGAAGGATCTCAAGGCCGGCACCGAGACCACCACCCACGCCCGCTTCGTGTTCATCGGTGCCGGTGGCGCCGCGCTCAAGCTGCTGCAGATGTCGGGCATTCCGGAGTCGAAGGACTATGCCGGCTTCCCGGTCGGTGGCCAGTTCCTCGCCTTCCAGGGCCAGGACGTGACCTCGCGCCATGGCGTGAAGGCCTACGGCATGGCCGAGACCGGTTCGCCGCCGATGTCGGTGCCGCACCTGGATGCGCGCAAGCTGGACGGCAAGCCGGTGGTGCTGTTCGGGCCGTTCGCGCTGTACAGCACCAAGTTCCTCAAGCACGGCTCGTGGTGGGACCTGTATTCCTCGGTCACCCACAACAACGTCGGCCCGATGCTGGAAGTGGGCAAGGACAACCTGGACCTGGTGCAGTACCTGATGGGCCAGGCGCGCCTGAACGATGCGGACCGCCAGGCCGAGCTGGTCAAGTACTTCCCCAATGCCAAGCCGGGTGACTGGAAGTTGATCACCGCCGGCCAGCGCGTGCAGATCATCAAGCGTGATCCGCTGAAGGGCGCGGTGCTGCAGTTCGGCACCGAGATCGTGACCGACAAGGACCACACCCTTGCCGCCCTGCTCGGCGCGTCGCCGGGTGCGTCGACCTCGCCGCCGATCATGCTGGACCTGATGGCCAAGGCCTTCCCGGAGCAGATGAAGGCCGGCTGGGAAACCCGCCTGCGCGAGATCGTGCCGTCGTATGGGCGCAAGCTCAACGACAGTGCGGCGCTGGTCAACGAGATCCGCACGCTGACCAGCCAGACCCTGCACCTGCCGTATCTGGAGGTGCCGGTGGATGCGAACGCGGCATCGCCCGCTGCGGCCACGGCGCCTGCGCAGGCCAAGGAAAAGCGCAACGCCAATGAGGAACTGCAGGCGCTGTAAGCCCGCACGTTCCTTTCGATGCAGACGGACGGCCACCTTCGGGTGGCCGTTCGTTTTTGGGCGGCTCCCTGGTGTAGAGCCGAGCGCATGCTCGGCTCCAGCCAAAAGCAGCCGAGCATGGGCTCGGCTCTACAGACGGCCGTGCCCGGCGCCTGGACGCCCATGCGCACTGATACGAATTGTAATGTTGTTAAGAATTATTTACATTTGCGCCCTGCGCAGTGACCGCGCCCTCCCAGATGGACCTGATGTGCCCGAAGCCGCCGCCCCGGGTACTGGACGACTGTCGCCACCCTTCCCCGCTTCCAAGCATCGAGCCCACCATGTCCTTGACCCTGCGTAACCGCCTGCCCCGCCGCGCGCTGCTGCCGGCTGCCCTGCTTTCGTCGTTGACCCTGCTGGCGGCGCCCAGCGCGTTTGCTGCCGCCGACGGCTCAGCCGATGCCAAGACCCTGGACCGGGTCAGCGTGCGAGCCGAGCAGTCCGCTCCGCCGGCCAGCACCACGCGCCTGCCGATCACCCTGCAGGAAACCCCGCAGTCGGCCACTGCGATCAGCCTGCAGCGCCTGCAGGACGAATCGCTGTTCAGCATCAATGACGTGATGCGCAACGTGACCGGCGTCAGCGTGTCCTTCTATGACACGCAGCGCCCGCTGTACTACGCGCGCGGCTTCGCCATCACCGACTTCCAGGTCGACGGCATCCCCACCTACAGCGGGTCCACCAACCAGGAATACGACACCGCCTTCTACGACCGCATCGAAGTGATCCGCGGTGCCAACGGCCTGCTCAGTGGCGCTGGCGTGCCGTCGGCCACGGTCAACCTGCTGCGCAAGCGCCCCGGCAAGGAATTCGACGCGTCATTCGCGGTCAGCGCCGGCAGCTGGGACTTCCGCCGCATGGAAGCCGACGTGACCGCGCCGCTGACCGATGATGGCCGTTTCCGCAGCCGCGTGGTCGCCGCCTACACGGACCGCGGGCTGTACTACGACCGTTACGACGAGAACAAGATGGCCGGCATGGCGGTGCTTGAAGGCGATGTCACCGACAGCACCACGGTCACCGTCGGCTACCAGACCCAGGACAACAACCCGACCGGTTCGACCTGGGGCACCGTGCCGTTCTTCGACAACCAGGGCAATTTCGCCCATCTGCCGCGCTCGACCAACCTGTCGCCGAAGTGGAGCTACTGGAAGCGCGAGAGCAACACCGCCTTCGCCAACCTGGAACAGCGTTTCGGCGACAACTGGCTGTTGAAGGTCAACACCGCCTACACCCGCGGAAACGTGCAGAACGTGCGCCTGTACGGCACCGGCAACCCGGACCCGGTGACCGGATCGGGCATCTACCTGCGTGCCGCCGCCGGTGATTCGAAAGACACCCGCCGCAATGTCGATGCTTACCTGACCGGCAGCTTCCCGCTGTTCGGCCGCGACCACGACCTCACGGTCGGCGCCCAGTGGTCGGATCTGGAAGGGACCACGAACACCGTCGCGCTGAACTTCCCGGGCGACTGGGCCACCTGCGGGCGTGAGCGCTGCTACTACATCCCCAATGTGTACTCCTGGAACGGCGACATTTCCGAGGTGACCTACACCCGCACCGGCGCACGCCGTGTAGCGAAGACCACGCAGAGCGGCGTCTATCTGGCTACCCGCGTGCACCTGGCCGATCCGCTGTCGCTGATCGCCGGTGCACGCCTGAGCCGGTGGGAAACGCTCAGCCGCTCGTACAACGCTGCCGGCGCCTATACCGGCACCAGCGGTGCGTACAAGGTGAGCGATGAAGTCACTCCGTACGTGGGCCTGGTCTACGAGATCACCCCGAACGTGTCGGCCTATGCCAGCTACACCGAGATCTTCAATCCACAGAACTACAAGGACCGCAACGAGAAACTGCTGGCGCCGGTACAGGGCTCCAACCTGGAAGCGGGCATCAAGACGCAGTGGTTCGATGGCCGCCTGACCGCCAATGCGGCGGTGTTCGAGGCCAAGCAGGACAACTACGCGGTGCGCGACATGGGCGTGCCGGAGGGTTCGCTCAGCGATGGCACCTCGGCCTACATCGGCGTCAACGGCACCAAGGCGCGCGGCTGGGAGATGGACGTCAACGGCGAGATCCTGCCGGGCTGGACGGTCAATGCCGGCTACACCCACGTCAAGGTCACCCGCGCGGCCACTGACCTGCTGTACGCCAACCCGCCGAAGGATCTGTTGCAGCTCAACACCCAACTGCAGCTGCGCGGCACGCTGGAACGCCTGAGCGTTGGCGGCGGCCTGCAGTGGCAGAGCAAGGTGCAGGGCTACAACATTGCCTACCCGCTGGGCGGCACGGTCACGGTGAACCAGCCGGCCTACATGCTGGTGCAGTTCAACGCCAACTACCGCATCAGCGACAACTGGACGGCGACGCTGAGCGTGCGCAACGCGCTGGACAAGAGCTACTGGGCGAACCTGGACTACAACAACTACGGCGAGCCGCGCTTCGTGTCGGCCAGCCTGCGCTGGAAGTTCTGAGGCAGGCAGGGGTGGCCGGCTGTGCCCGGCACCTTGTAGCGTCGAGCCATGCTCGACTGCTTTTCGATCAGGCGTCGCGGCTTTGGAGCGAAGGGCAGTCGAGCATGGCTCGACGCTGCAGGGACCTCAATCGCCGCAGCTGCCGCCGTCACCGCTGCCACCGTCGCTGCTGCAGTCGAAGCTGCTGTGGCTGTGATGGCTGTAGCTGTCGCCGGAATGGCCGCCCGGATGATCGTAGCCACTGCCGGGACTGTTGTCGCCCCGGATCCCGGAGCCGTCGGCCGTGGCCACCGCCAGGCACACGATGGCCCCGACCAGGGGAAGCAGCCAGACCATCAGCAGCTGCACCGTCCGGCCGCCCGCCGACAGGCCATCACGCTTGGCGATCACCACGGTAGCCACGGCGTTCAGGCCCAGCACCAGCAGGACCAGCAGAAGGGCGGCGATCAGCATTCGGCGACTCCGTGCTCGGATTGGGGGCATTATGGCCTGCTGCCCCGGCAATGGCCCTGCCTGTCATGAAGATGGGACAATGTGGGGCGCGCCGGCTTGCTTCCAGGCCGCCGGCGCCCCTCGCACCACACGGAAGAAGAAGAACAAGAACATGCTGAAAGTCATTTTCGATACCGACCCGGGCGTCGACGACGCCTTGGCCCTGCTGTACCTGCACAAGCACGCCCAGATCGATCTGATCGGCGTCACCACCACCTTCGGCAATGCCTCGGTGGACTCAACCACGCACAACGCGCTGTACCTGAAGCAGGCCTGGGGCTTTGCCGCCCCGGTCGCGCGCGGCGCCGGTGGCCCGCTGCAGCCGGAAGCCACCCCGGAAGCCTGGCCGGTCCACATCCATGGCCACAACGGACTGGGCAACTACCCGGTGCCGGCCGAACTGGACGTGGCCGCCGACACCCGCCCCGCCCACCAGCTGATCATCGACCTGGTCCGCGCCCATCCGGGCGAAGTGACCCTGGTCGCGGTCGGCCGCATGACCAACCTCGCGCTGGCCCTGCAGCAGGCGCCGGATATCGCCGGCCTGGTACGCGGCGTGGTGATCATGGGTGGCGCCTTCCACGTCAACGGCAACATCACCCCGGCTGCGGAGGCCAATATCTGGGGCGATGCCGAAGCGGCCGACGTGGTGTTCACCGCCAGCTGGCCGGTGACCGCCATCGGCCTGGACGTCACCACCCGCGTGGAAATGGACCGTGACGGCCTGGACACGCTGGCCGCCATCGGCGGTGCCGACGCCGAGCTGGTCCGTGCACTGTCACAGGACTACGTCGACTTCTACCTGCAGGCCGGCCACAAGGGCATGGTCGTGCACGACTGCTGCGCCTGCATCGCGCTGACCCGCCCGGAGCTGTTCCAGTTCGAGCGCGCCAGCGTGCGCGTGGCCACCGACGGCGTTGCCCGCGGCATGACCATTCCCAAGCCGGAAGGCCTGGCCTTCGGCCCGAGCGTGTGGGACGGCCATGTGGTGCAGTCGATTGCCATCGGCGTGGATGCGGCCGCGGTGCTGGCTGACATCGAGCAGACCCTGAAGGTCTGACCCGCTAGCGCCTGGCCCTGCCCGGGACCGTCTCGGGCAGGGTCCACAGCACCGGCAGCACCAGCACCGCCACCAACGCGATCATCGCGCCCGGCGCCGCTGCCCAGCCGCTGCGCTCCACCCACCATTGCGCCAGCCACGGCGTTGCGCCACCGAAGAATGCAGTGGCCATGGTTACCCCCAGTGCCAGCCCGCTGACCCTGCCTTCGCCGGGGAACTGCTCGGCCGTGGCCGGCGCCGCCACCGCGCTGATGCCACCGGCCACGCAGGCCAGCACTACCGCCGCCAGCGCGATGCCCAGTGCGGTCGCCTGCGCCATCCACGCGAACAGGGACAGCGGCAGCAGCGCTGCCAGCACGGTCAAACCCAACAGCATCGGCCGTCGTCCGAAGCGGTCGGACAACGCGCCGCACAGCGGCGTGATCGCAATGACCGCCACCGCCGCGATCGTCGACAACCACAGCGCATCGCCTTCATCATGCCCCCGTGCGTGCAGGAACGCCGGTACATAGGTGATGCCCACGTAGTAGGTGATCGAGCCCAAGGCGGAGATCGCAAAGGTGCGCGCCACCGCCAGCGGGTGGTGGCGCAGCACGTGCCGAAGTGGCGTGGCCGGGATGCTGCCCTCGCGCCGCTGGCGCTCGAACTCCGGCGACTCGTGCATGCCCGAACGCGCAACCAGGATCACCAGCGCGAGCGCAGCCCCAACGAAGAACGGAATCCGCCAGCCCCAGCTGTCCAGCTGCGGTGTGGGCAGCAGCGCGACGGTAAGTGCAGAGATCGCTACCGCCAGCAGGGCGCCCACTTCGCTGGCGGCCGAGGCCAGCGAGGTCACCAGGCCACGTCGTCGCGCCGGTGCGCTTTCCAGCAGGTACGCCACCACCCCGGTGTACTCACCGCCCACCGAAAACGCCATCACGCAGCGCAGGATCAGCAGCAGCACGCCGGCCGTCGTACCGGCCGTGGCCGCTGTCGGCAGCAGTGCAGTGGCCAGCATCGCCGCTGCCATCAACGCCATCGAAGCCAGCAGCATCCAGCGCCGGCCCAGGCGGTCGCCCAGGTGGCCGAAGCACAGCGCGCCCAGCGGACGCATCAGGTAGGACACCGCGAAGCCAGCCAAGGTCACCAGCAACGCCTGCTCGCCACCGCCGAAGAACACCCGCGACAGCACCGTGGCGAAGTACAGGTACAGGGTGAAGTCGTACCACTCCACCACCGTGGACAGGCCCGCCACCCACATCGAGCGCTGCCGCGCCGCAGTCATTGCGTGTTCGCCTTCAACAGCCTCGGTCCCGGTTGGGCAGGTTCCGCGCAGCGTGGCATGGACGGGGTGAAATGCCGGTCATCGGCTGTCGACTGCGTGCATGCACTGGGTTTCATGACCGGTGAAGCGCTCACCGCCAGGGCCGAAGCAGAAGCATCCTTGCTGGAACACAAGGCCGGGCAACTCAGCCCGGCAGCTGCAGTTCCGCCCGCAGCCCGCCACCCTCGCGGTTGTGCAACCTCAGCGAACCACCCAGCGACTGCGCCAGCTGCACCGCGATGGCCAGTCCCAGACCGGTCCCTCCGGTATCGCGGTTGCGCGAGCTCTCCAGCCGGTGGAACGGTGCCAGCACTGCCTGCAGCTGGTCCTCGGGAATGCCGGGGCCACGGTCAGAAATGCTGATCCACACCCTTCCGGCCGTATCGCGGCCCGCCTCGATCTCGGCGGCGCCGGCGTAGCGCAATGCGTTGTCGACCAGATTGCCGACCACGCGGCGCAGCGGCTGCGGCCAGGTCTGCACGACCAGTCCAGCGGGCGCACCGCCAGTGACCGGCTTGCCCATGTCCTCGTAGTCGCCGACCACACTGGCGAGGAACGCGCCCAGGTCCATCGACACCGGCGCGCCAGCGGCAACGTGGCTGCTGCGCGCATAGGCCACGCCCTCACGCACCAGCTGCCCAAGGTGATCGAGGTCGGCCAGCAGGCGCTGCTGGGTGCTGTCTTCAGGCAGGGTCTCCACCCGAAGCTTCATGCGCGTGATGGGGGTCTGCAGGTCATGCGAGATCGCGGCCAGGATCTGCAGGCGTTCACTGACATGGCCACGAATGCGTGTCTGCAGGGCATTGAGTGCGGCTGCTGCGCCGCCTACTTCCGCAGGGCCATCTTCAGGCAGTGCAGGCCCGTCCTTGCCCGGCTGCAGATGCTCCACCGCATGCGACAACTGCTGCAGCGGGCGCATGGCCAGACGCACTGCCAGCCACGCGCACACCAGCAGCAGCGCCAGCTGCAGCAGCAGCACGGCGGGCAGCCAACGTGCCAGCGGCAGGCCCGACGGGGTGACTTCAATGGTCAAGGGTGTGCCGTCGTGCAGGCGCAGTTCCACCTCGAACCGCTCCGGCAGGCGAGCCACCTGGCGCGCCTGCAACGGATAGCGGTGCTGCAGGCTGTCGTCGATGATCGCCGTGACCTGGCGTGCACGATCGGTCTGCAGCCCTGGTCCGGCCGCGGCCGGGCGCAGCAGATAGCGGTAGGTGCGCCGCTCCAGCCGCGGCACCCAGGCCTCACGCTGCTCCGCAGGCAAATGTTCCAGCAGCGCGACGCTCACTGCCACATCCTCGTCGAGGTTGCGCAGCATCATGCTGCGGGTGGACTGGTAGCGTTCGAAGAACAGCAGGCCGAAGGACAGTGCGTGGGCCAGGGACAGTCCGCCCAGCAGCACCAGCAGCAGACGCGCCGACAGCGTGCGTGGCCAGCGTGGACGACGTGCGGCGGTGTTCATTCGTCCGGCCCCAGCAATTGCACCGGCAGGCTGAACACATACCCTTCGCTGCGCACGGTCTTGATGTAGGTTGGCTCGCGCGCGTCATCACCCAGGCGCTGGCGCACGCGGCTGACCAGCAGGTCGATCGAGCGATCAAACAGTTCGGCATCACGGCCCTGGGTGAGGCTGAGCAGCTGGTCGCGGCTGAGCACCCGATTGGCGTGATCGAGGAACACGCGCAACAGGCGGAACTCGGCGCCGCTGAGCGGATACGCGGTGCCCTGTGCATCCAGCAGGTGGCGGGCGGTGGTATCCAGGCGCCACTCGCCGAAGGCCAACTGGCGGCCGGCTTCGCTCACCTGCAGGTTCGGCGGCAGCATCTGCGTGCGACGGATCACCGCATTGATGCGTGCCAGTAGCTCGCGCGAAGAAAAGGGCTTGGTCACGTAGTCGTCGGCGCCCATTTCAAGGCCGATGATGCGGTCGGTCTCGTCGTCGCGCGCGGTCAGCAGCACCACCGGTACCGCCCGATGCTTGCCGGCGCGCAGGTTGCGGCACAGGCTCAGTCCGTCCTCGCCCGGCATCATCACGTCCAGCACCACCAGATCCACGGCATGGGTATCCATCAGCGCCCGCATGGCCCGGCCACCGTCGGCCTGGCTCACGCGCAGGCCGTTGCGCTGGAGGTAGTCGGCCAGCATCTGGCGGATCTCGCTGTCATCGTCGACGACCAGGATGTGCGATACATGGTTCATTGCGTTCTCGATGAAGACGGAGGTCAGGGCCGCGCTGCGCGGCCATGGTAGCGCGGCTCAGGGGCTGGCCAGCAGGCGCTGGATCTCGCTTTCGGTACGTGCGTAGTCGCCCTCGCCGTAATGGCGGTAGACCACCCGCCCCTGCCGGTCGAGCAGGTAAAGTGCGGGCCAGAAGCGGTTGCGCCAGGCGTTCCAGATCCGGTATTGGTTGTCCTGCACCACCGGCCAGGTGATGTCCAACCGTGCGATGGCCTTGCGCACGTTGCCGGGCAGCCCTTCATGGGCAAACTCCGGCGTATGCACGCCGATCACCCTCAGACCCTGCGGCGCGTAGCGTGCATGCCACCGGTGAACATACGGCGCCACGTTGAGGCAGTTGCTGCAGGTGTAGGTCCAGAACTCGACCAGCACCACCTGCCCCCGCAACTGCTTCAGTGTGAGCGGTGGGCTGTTGTGCCAGGGCCCGCCACCGTCAAACCCGGCAGCGGGAACGGCCTGTGCCGGCTGCGCGTCGGCCTCCGGGCTGGGCCAGGCCATCAGTAGCGCAGCCCCACCCAGCAGGCTCAGCAGCAACGGCAGCGCATACACACGCAGGGCGGCCATCGTTCAGCCCCCCTGCTCGGCCAGCGGCAATTCGGCCGGCTTCACTCCCGCCGCTTCCAGGATGCTGTCGGCCACCTGCGCCGGATGCGAAAGCAGCGACACATGGCTGCTGCCGATCGATTGCAGCTGTGCACCGATGCGCTTGGCGGTGGCGGCCTGCAGCTGCGGCGACAGCATGCGGTCATCGCGGCTGAGCACGTACCAGCTCGGCTTGCTGCGCCACGCCGCAACGTTCACTACTTCGCCCAGCGCGCTGGCCTTCAACGGGACCTGCGTGCTGTACAGCAGTGCGGCCGACTTCTTCATCACGTCCGGCGCGAAGTCCTGGGCGACGGCATCAGCCGGCAACGTCAGGTAGCCATCCCTTTCCTGCAGTCGGGCCAGGCCCGGGCCAACCGGGAAACCCTCGCCCTGTTGCGCCGAAGACTGTCCTGCATCCGGTGCGAACGCGGCCACGTACACCAGCGCCTGCACCTTCGGGTCATTGCCCGCTTCGGTGATGACCGTGCCACCCCAGCTGTGGCCGACCAGCACCACCTTGCCAGGCGCAGCGGCAATCGCACGACGGGTGGCGGCGACGTCGTCGGCCAACGAGGTGAGCGGATTCTGCACGGCCACCGCCGGCAGCTTCCAGTCATGCAGGGTGCTGATGACCTTGCTCCAGCTGGAGCCATCAGCGAACGCGCCGTGCACCAGGATGACGGTGGGCGGTGCAACGGTATCGGCCTGGGCAGCGAAGGCAGGGGCGGCGGCGAGGGCGAGAGCGGCGGCCAGCAAGCAGGTACGGATCATGGGGGGCACTCCGGAGTTGGGAGTGGCCATTTCCGCCTGCCGGTGTATCGGCGCTGTTTCTCCGCAGCGCGGAGTTGTACCGGACTGTAGGGCGCAGGCGGGTTTCTACAGTGGGATACATTCGCGCGCCGGTCCTGGCCGGGCGCTTTCGGGTGGATATCGCTGCCCGCACGCGGGCGCGCAACGCCCCGATGCGCATCAGCGCATCGTCTTTGTATCTGACTGTACGAAACCCCGGCCGCGGCCACAGTCGCTGACAAAACCCCGGGCAACGGCACACGTTGCCGATACCTGCGCCGCCTGGAATGGCTTCCATCGACCACTGGCCCGCAGGACACCACCATGATCAGCACCGCTTCTTCCGTGTATACGCCCCGCCTGGACGCCGTCGGCCGCTGGCTCTCGCCGTTGGCGCTGCGCACCCTGCTGGCCTGGGAGTTCTTTGAATCCGGCCGCGAGAAGCTGGGCGGCCAGAACTGGTTCGCCGACTTGGAAGGCCGCTTCCCGTTCCCGTTCTCCACACTGCCCGCGTCGCTGAACTGGCAGCTGGCCACGTGGCTGGAACTGGTGGGTGCAGTGATGCTGCTGCTGGGCCTGGCCACGCGCTCGGTGGCCTACGTCTTCTGGGTGTTGACGGTGGTCGCCATCGCCGCCGTGCACTGGCCCGACCAGTGGAACGGCTTGGGTGAACTCTGGCAGGGCTATGTGATCACCGACCAGGGCTACGGCAACTTCAAGCTGCCGCTGCTGTTCCTGGCCATGCTGCTGCCATTGATCCTCAACGGCGGTGGCGCGCTCAGCGTGGACCGGCTGCTGGCCGGCCCACAGCATGCCCCCGTCGGCAGTGACGGCCTGGGCTGGGGCGTCAGCCTGATCGCCCTGTTGCTGCCGGTTGCCGCGCTGTTGCCCGGCATCGGCTTCGGTGGCGCCCTGCTCGGTGGCGTGCTGCTGCTGGGCTACGCGCTGCGCCGTCGTCGCACCGCCTGACCTGCTTCGCCTTCCCGCGCTTCTTCCTTTCGTTTCCGTCGCCTTCAGGCGGCGTCCATCCCGCACGCCTGGCGTGCCATTCCCAAGGAGTCACCACCATGTCCGTCTCGACCAAGAACACCCCCTCCTCCCGCCTGCCGCGCATCGGTGCCATCGGCATCGCCCTGGCCGGTGGCCTGCTGCTGGCCGGCCAGGCCGCGGCGATCCAGCCGCTGGCGATCAGCGCGGTGGCCATGAGCGCCGCCGCCGAAGGCAAGTGCGGTGAAGGCAAGTGCGGGGCCAACAAGACCGCCTCCAGCAAGCCCGCCGGCAAGGCCAAGGTGGCCGAGGGCCAGTGTGGCGAAGGCAAGTGCGGCGACGCCTCGTTTGCCCGCACTGATCGCGACCACGACGGCAAGGTCTCGCGTGCCGAGTTCAACGCCGTGGCCGCCAAGCGTGCCGCCGAGTTCGACCGCATCGACACCGACCACGACGGTTACATCAGCGAGCAGGAAGCGCACGACTACCTGCGCAGCGTCTACACCGCCAACGGCAAGCCGATGCCGAAGGGCCTGTTCTCCCGCGTTGCCGATTGATCGACGTTCACCCGGCGCCGCCTTCAAGGCGGCGCTCTCTGTGGAGCATCCGCCATGTCCCTGCCCCTGCCCACCCATGCCGCCGGTCTTGGCCTGCGCCGTGGCCTGATCGACGAACTGCTGGCCATGCCGGCCGGTGCCATCGACTTTCTCGAAGTCTCCCCCGACAACTGGATCGGCGTCGGCGGTGCACACGGCGCCGTGCTGCGCCAACTCAGCGAGCGCCACCCCTTGACCTGCCACGGCCTGTCGCTGTCGCTGGGCGGTCCTGATCCGCTGGACCGCACCCTGCTGGCACAGACCCGTGCCTTCCTCGACCTGCACCAGGTGCAGCTGTACAGCGACCACCTGAGCTACTGCGCCGCCGGTGGCCATGTCTACGACCTGCTGCCACTGCCGTTCACCGCCGAGGCCGTTCACCATGTCGCCGGCCGTATCGCCCAGGTGCAGGACATGCTGGGCCGACGCATCGCCGTGGAGAACATTTCCTACTACGCCGTTGCCGGCGCGGACATGAGCGAGATCGACTTCATCAACGCCGTGCTCGCCGAAGCCGACTGCGACCTCCTGCTGGACGTCAACAACGTCTTCGTCAATGCCTGCAACAACGGTTACGACGCCTTCGAGTTCCTGGCCCGCGTGCCGTCCCACCGTGTCGCCTCGCTGCACGTAGCTGGCCACTTCGATGAAGACGACGGCTTCAAGATCGATACCCATGGGGCGCCGGTGAAAGGCGTGGTCTGGGCGCTCCTGCGCGAGGCCTATGCGCGGTTGGGCGTGCGCCCCACGCTGCTCGAACGCGACTTCAACTTTCCGCCGCTGGCGGAGTTGCTGGCCGAGGTTGCGCACATCCGCCAGGCGCAGGTTGAGGCACGTTGGCAGGAGGTGGCCCATGGCTGAGTCGCTGGCCATCGTGCAACGGCGCTGGGCCGATCATGTACGGGACCCGTCAATGCCTGCGCCCGATGGCGTCGAGGCACGGCGGATGGCGGTCTACCGCCGCCTGTGCATCGACAGCCTGGACACCCTTTTGGCAGGCAGCCTGCCGCGACTGCTGGAACAGCTGGGCGAAGCGCGCTGGCGCGGTCTGGTCGAGCACTACTACGCACATCACGTCTGCCATACCCCGTTGTTCCCGCAGATCGCCAGCGAGTTCGCTGCGTGGCTGGCTGTGCAGTATGCGTTCGCGCTGCCCGGCTGGGCGGCGGAACTGGCGCACTACGAAAGCACGCAGCAGACGCTGCACATCGAGGCACGTGATGCCGGGCATTCATTGCAGTCCATGCCGGCGGGCAGCGATGTGCTGGCGCTGTCGCCGCTGGTGCGGGTATTGGGCTACCGGTGGCCGGTGCATGAGGACGCCGCGCTGGACGATGCCGCCGCCAGCGAGCCGACGCTTCTGCTGCTGCGCCGCCTGGCGGACTACCAGCTGCAGGTCGAGGAACTGGCACCACTGGCGTATGCGCTGCTGTCGGCCTTCGCTGATGACGGTACCCACGTGGATGACGCGCTGAACGCACTGGCCGATGCGCATGGCGTGGCCGCCGACGAACTGCGCGTGGTGGCCACGCCCTTGCTGGGCGAACTATGCGCGGCCGGCGTGCTGGTCACGCTGGCCGGGTTCTGCGACTGCCGGCCAGCGGCCGGCACTACCCCTGTCTGATTCGAGGTTTGATCATGGCTGCTTCCAACACTTCCTTCCTGCACGGCTGGCGCCTTTTCGTGACCATGGCTGTGGTCCTGATCGCCGCCGCACTGGCGGCGTTCACCCTGCAGCCCGACGTGGTCGAGGGCAGCCGCGCGGCGATCCGGGTCACTGCACGCACGTCGTTCCTGCTTTTCCTGGCCGCGTTCACCGCATCGTCGTTCGCCAGCCTGCTGCCCGGCCCGTTCACCCAGCACATGTTGCGCGAGCGGCGCATCATCGGCCTGTCATTCGCGTTCTCGCACCTGCTGCATGCGGTGGCGATCACCGCCTTCGGCATACTCAACCCCGCGTTCTGGCCGGCACGCTCGGCCCTGGCCAACCTGCCGGGCACGATCGGCTATGTAGCCATCCTCGCCCTGGCCATCACCTCGCATCGTGGCATCGCCCGCCGCATGGGCCCCACCGTGTGGCGTCGCCTGCACGTGACCGGCATGTGGATCATCGCCGCAGTGTTCACCTATTCGTACTTCAAGCGCGTGCCCGGCAACTTCTGGTACGCGGTACCCTCCGCGTTGCTCTTCACCGCTGTCGTGGTGCGTGCGATCGCCAAGCGGGCGCAGTCGCTGCGGCGCAATGCGCATGCGCGGCCACCGCTGCGGAGTTCTTGAGGAGGCGGTTACCTGTAGAGCCGAGCCCATGCTCGGCTGCCCCTGGCTCAGCCGAGCATGGGCTCGGCTCTACAGAGGGATCCCAGCACGATAGGCAGCGAATTCCCTGCGGAAAGGGATATGCCCCACTTCAGGTCACGGGGCGCGGCGCAGCGTGATCAGGGTGATTTCCGAGGACACCCCGATGCGCGCGGGGAATCCGGCCCACAGGCCAGCGCCATTGCTCACGTACAGGGTCATCCCATCCACGTCGTAGCGGCCGGAGACGAAGCCACCATTGGCCCGCTTCACCAATTGGTCCATGCCGATGATCTGCCCGCCGTGGGTATGCCCGGACAGCTGCAGCTTCACACCGCGCGCAGCGGCCTCACGCGCATTGCGTGGGCGATGATCGAGCAGGATCACCGGTGCGGACGGATTGGCACCCTCAAGTGCAGCCTGGAGATCCGGCAGCGGCAGGCCATAACGCGCCGCCACCGGGTCGGTGACGCCAGCGATGGTCAGCGCCGCATCACCGCGTCGCACCTGAAGGTGGCTGTTCTCCAGCACCTGCATGTGCAGCGCGCGGAACGCCTGCATCCATGCCTGGTACTGCGCGTAGTACTCGTGGTTGCCGGTGATGGCAATGACGCCGTCCGGCGCCTGCAGATCGGCCAACGGACGCGCGTCGTCGCGACGGGCCTCGACGCTGCCATCGATCAGATCGCCGGTGATCACGATCAGGTCCGGCTTCAGCGCGTTGCTCTCGGTCACCACTCTACGCACCCAGTCGCCGGTCAGCAGACGGCTGGCATGGATGTCGGTCAGCTGCAGCACGCGATAGCCGTCGAACGCCGCTGGCAGCCCGGCAATGCTCACCTCGATCTGCCGGGCATGAGGCACCGCCATGCCCTGGCTGACACCATAACCACTGACCAGCAGCGCCAGCACGCCGGCCGCCGGCCGCAAGCGCCGCGTGCGCAATGCGGCTACCGCACGTGGCCAGCGCAGCAGGCGGGACGCGAGCAGGCCCGCATCCATCGCCAGCATCAGCAACGCCAACAGCAACACCGCCGTGGAGCCGGTAGCCAGCGTGGCGATGGCCAGTTTCGGAATCTCGGGCGAGGCCATCGTGCCCCAGAACGTGGCGACGATACGCAGCTGCACGGCTACGCCCACCAGCAGCAGCGACAGCACGACCTTCTGCCAGGGGGGCATGCGCAGTGGCCAGAACAGGCGCCAGGCCACATACAGGCCCATCAACAAACCGATCGTACTCAGCACTGCAACCATCCGGGAGGGAAAGTGGGGGCCGCCATGGTGACGGCTGCGGGCGGCGTTGTGTAGAGCCGAGCCCATGCTCGGCCTCTCAACATGCAGCCGAGCATGGGCTCGGCTCTACATCAACAGGTGGGTCAGGCCATTCCGTCGAGGCGCTGCACCCGCAGGCGGGCGATGCGGCGCTTCTCCATCGCCAGCACGGTGATGCGCACACCCGCCACCTCCACCACATCGCCGATGTCCGGCAGCCGACCCAACTGCTCCAGCACCAGCCCGGAGATGGTCATGTAGTCGGCACTGCGCGGCAGCGATACGCCGGCCAGCCGCTGCAGGTCGTCCAGAGTCAGCGCACCGTCGGCCTCCCATTGGTCCTCGCCCTGCGCGACCACGCCATAGCGCTCGTCCTGGGTATCGACCAGGTCACCGGCAATGGCCGCCAGCAGGTCGTTGGCGGTCACCAGGCCTTCCACGCTGCCGTACTCGTCCACCGCCACCGCCAACGGCACCGGGTGCTGGCGGATCAGTTCCAGCGCCTGCAGCGCGCTGGCACTGGACAGTACGTACTGCGGCTCGCGCAGGTTGCCCTCCAACTGCAGCGGCCTCCCCTGCAGCAGGTCGGCCAGCAGGTCGCGGCTCTGCACCACGCCACGCAGGCTGTCCAGGTCACCCTCACCCACCAGCAGGCGGGTGTGCGGCGACGCCACCAGGCGTGCCACCACATCCTCCTGCCCACGCGCCAGGTCGATCCACTGCACGTCGGCACGCACCGTCATCACGCTCGACACCGGGCGATCGGCCAGGCCCAGCACGCTGCGGATCATCTCGTGTTCGGCCGGCTGCAAGCGCTCTGCAGTGTCCACCTGCCCATCCCCCCCTTCATCGTCGTGACCATTGGCCGGGCGCGCGCCCAGCATGCGCAGCACGGCATCGGCGGTGCGCTGGCGGAACGGCAGGCGGCGCTCGTTGCGCTCGCGGTTGAAACGCACCCACTGGTTGAACGCCTCGACCAGGATCGAGAAGGCGATCGCCGCGTACAGGTAGCCCTTGGGGATCTTGTAGCCCAGTCCTTCGGCCACCAGGCTGAAGCCGATCATCAGCAGGAAGCCCAGGCACAGCACCACCACGGTGGGATGCTTGTTGACGAAGCGGGTCAGCGGCTTGCTGGCCAGCAGCATCAGCGCCATGGCGATCGTCACGGCCGCATACATCACACCCAGGTTGTCGACCATGCCGACCGCGGTGATCACCGAGTCCAGCGAGAACACCGCGTCGAGCACCACGATCTGCGCCACCACCATTGCGAAGCTGGCGTAGACCTTCTTGCCGTCCTCGTGGTGTTCGCGGCCTTCCAGCCGTTCGTGCAGTTCCATGGTGCCCTTGAACAGCAGGAACAGGCCACCGCCAAGCAGGATCAGGTCACGCCCGGAAAAGCTGTGGTCGAACAGCGTCAGCAGCGGCGCGGTCAGTTTCATGATCCAGGCCAGTGCGGCCAACAGCACCAGCCGCATCAGCAAGGCCAGCGCCAGGCCGATCACCCGCGCGCGGTCACGCTGGTGCGGCGGCAGCTTGTCGGCAAGGATCGCGATGAACACCAGGTTGTCGATGCCGAGAACGATCTCCAGCACGACCAGGGTTGCAAGGCCCATCCAGATCGAGGGGTCAGCCAACCATTCCATTTCAGGTCCGTTTCGTCAGTAGATAAGGGAAAAGAGCGACCGCTCAGTCAGCGTCATGTGCCTGCGCCGGGTCGTGCCCGAGCAGGTCACCGGGCGTGCACTGCAGCTCGCGGCAGATCGCATCAAGGGTGGAAAAGCGGATGGCGCGCGCCTTGCCGGTCTTCAGGATCGACAGGTTGGCCAGGGTGATGTCGATGCGCCCGGCCAGCTCGGACAGGGTCATGCCCCTTTCCTGCAGCATGCGGTCCAGGGTAATGACGATTGCCATCAGATGACACCGTCGAGGTCATCGCGCATCGCTGCGCCCACGGCGAACACGCGCGCCAGCACGAACAGCATCAGCACGGCCACCAAGCCAGTGATCGACATGCCACCGCCGACCTCCATCCAGGTGAAATCCGGGCCCATCCAGGCCGCGTAGGCGCCGATCAGGATCGACAGCAGCTCCATCGCCAGCATCAGCCAGGCCATGCGCTGCAGGCGCTGTGCGTTGGCGTGGGTGAACGGCCGCTCGCGCGCCGCCGACTTCAGCAGCCGCAGCAGGTGGCGCAGGAACATCAGGCACAGCACCAGCAGCGCGACGATCGCGCCCAGGCCCAGGCAGAAATGCAGGAACAGGTCATTGCCATGCGCGGCGACAGCCGCAGCGTCATGCACGCTGTCGAGCAGCCAGCGGCGGTCGTGGGCGACCAGCGGCACGGCCAGCAGCGCGGCCAGGATGCCCAGCCAGCACATCGCCCTGACGGCCTGTACGGCCGCCAGGGCCAGGGTGAACAAGCCTCGCGCGGGTCTGGCGCGGGCGGGACGAGCGGTCAAGCGGCCTCCGGCATTGGGGTGGCCTCGCCGCCCCGGGGTGGATTTATCGATAAACGATATATCACATGCCGCGTGAAAGGCTGAATCGCGAGCATCGCCCCTGTCAGGGCCCAGGTGCGCCCTGTGCCTGCATCGCTTCGCCAGGGGCGGCCGAGGCCATGGCCTGCACCCCGGCTTCGGCCGCCTGCCGCGTGACCAGGCGGAAGCGCACCTGCAGTTTGCCCTGCCCCGGCGTAGCCCAGCCGTACTGGATGGCCACCTGATCGGCCGACAGTGGCCCACGCCCTGGCAGCGACCGTACCTGCAACGGCTTCGGTGCGGCCTGCACCAACCGGGCAAACCCCTTCTGCACCACCGCCGCGTCGGCCTTCTCGGCGTAGACCGTACACGTTCCATCGTCAGCCCAGCTCACCGCATAGCGGCCACTGGCCAGCGGCACCATCCACGCCACGCCCGATTGCCCCTGCAACAGCGTGGCGGCTTCGGCCGGCTGCAGCGGCGACAGCCCATTGGATTCCATCAGCGACTGCAACCGCGCCGGGGCCCCGATGTGCTGCATGCAGGCGGTATCGAACAGCTCGCTGAAGGGATCCTGCGCCGGGGCCTTGGCCTTGGGCGCACGCGCGGGTTGCGCCACCACCAGTGTGGGCAGCAGGGCCAAAGCCAGCCAGAAGAACGCAGGACGCATCGGGATTCCACGCTACGGAAAACAGCGGGGAGGATGGCAAAGGCCTGGCGCGCCGCGCAATGGCCGCGATGGCCGCCAGCCTCCCGCTGCCGGGTCAGACGGCCATTTCGCCCTGGTCCTCGCCATCCCAATAGTGGATGCGGCTGGCGCGCACGTGAATCAGCACCAGCCCCGGTGTATCCACGCCCTGCTCGAACCAGCGCTCAAGATCCTTCACCCAGTGCTCGCGCATCACAGCGCGATCGCGCACCAGCGCCGCCCTTCCCTGCACGTGCACGAACAACGGCGGCTTGCCCAGCAGCGACTTGCTGCCGGAAAAACCCAGCGCAACGGCGGGGTCAGCCTCAATCTCGTGCACCATGTCGGTGTCTTCCGTGGTGAAGAACCAGCTGTCACCGTCGTAGTCCACGTCACCGTTGTTGCTCATCGGACGACCGGCAATTTCTCCGCCGGCGCGGGTCTGCAGCATGGTGAAATCGATGTCGGCCATCTTCCTGGCCAGTTCTGGCAGGGTGAGCTGGGTCATGGTGTCGTCCTTCATCAAGTGGAATCCCAGCGTCTGCGCAGAGCGGTGACCGAAGCGTGGAAGGTCCATGGCGACTTCTTCACAGAAAACGAGATAGGGCGCGTGGCGCGTGCGTGACGCGCTGCTCACCACACCACCTGCGTTTGCAGCAGCTGCACGCCCGCGCGTCGGGCGATCCTGCAGACGCTGCGACGGGTGCATGCACGCATTGGCTGACGCGTGCCATCAGCGCGTGATGCGACCGTCCCCCGCCACCCGTACCCGGTCACGCCCCTGTGCCTTGGCCTGGTACATGGCCGCATCGGCGGCACGCAGCAGGCTGCGCCAGCCCAGCGCATCGGTGCCGCCCTTGGCCACCCCGAAACTGGCGGTCACGCGCAGCACGATGCCCCCGGCCAGCGCGATGTCCATCTGCTGAAGCGCCAATCGCAATGATTCAGCCAGCTGGCGCCCGCCGGCCAGATCACCGTCGGCCAGCAGCACCAGGAACTCCTCGCCACCATAGCGGGCGATGTTGTCGCTGCGCCGCAGGTGGTGCCGCAGCAACTGCGCCACCTGCACCAGCACTTCGTCGCCGGCTTCATGGCCATGGCCATCGTTGATGGCCTTGAAGCGATCCACGTCCAGCAGGATCACCACGGCGCTTGCCTCGCCCCCCGCATGTCTCCGCTGCACCACCTCATCCAGCGCGCGCCGATTCAACAGCCCGGTCAGTTGGTCGGTACCGGCCAGCTGGCGCAGCTCGCTGGTCAACGTCGAACGCTCGCGCGATTTCTCGCACAGCACTTCGATGGCATCGAACAGGCGCTGCATCTCGGCCAGCGGGTGGGTGACATTCTCCTCCGGACCGGGCGTATCCGAGGCAAGCTGGATCACCTGCTGCTGCGCCTGCAGCAGTGGCTGCAGGATCTGCAGGTGGGCAATGCGCAGGGCCATGCCCAGCACCACCAGCGTGCCCAGCGCGGTCGCCACCAGCACGGCCAGGCGCATGGCCTCACGGTTGCGACTGCGTTCGAAGCGGGCGATGGACACGCTCAGGTAGCCATCGCGCAGCGCCTCCAGCGACTGCAGGGTCGGCACGTAGCGATTGGTGAACGCGGCGGCGGTCCACGACGGCGGCACGCCACGGCGGCCATCCTCGATCAGCTGCTCGATCATCGGCAGTGACTCACCGAAGAGCTGCCGCCGCGCCATGTCCCAGTGCCAGGACAATTCCGGGTCGCTGCGGAACACCGACTCGTGGCTGCTCGCCAACCGCCACAGCTCCAGCAGGCGGCCCTCGGTCTGCAGCGCAGCGCGCACCTGTTCCTCGCGCCACGCCCCCGGTACCGCCACCGGCGCCATCACGTTCGAGGCCAGGCGGCCACCATGCTCGCGAAGATCGAACAACAGCTGGCCCTGCATTGCCGGAATCGCCGCCTCACGGTCGGCACTGACCAGCGCGTTGATCTGCGCCGAGGTCAGCAGATGCAGGCGATCAACCACCGCGAACATGCCGCTGATCGCACGCTCCACCTCCTCCACACGGCGTGCGTCATGCGGTTGCGCCGCGACATGATCGACCGCAGCCCGCGCCGACTTCAGGCGACGCTGCGCGCTGGCCAGCAGGCGATGCTCGTCGTACACGCCCGGGTCATCCTTGAACACGGTCTCCAGCTGCAGCAGGGCAGTGTCGACCCGCTGGCGTGCGACGGCCAGCTGCGCAGCCAGCCGTGCCTGTTCGGCGGCATCGGCCGGGTCAGCCCCCAGCAGGCTGTTGGCCGGGCCTCGCTCGGCCGAAGCCAGGTTGGCAAGATCGAAGGTCTGCCGCAGCTGCCGCAGGCTGGCCAGGTTGCCTTCGGCGTCGGTGTAGCGCAGTGTTCCCTGGACCAGGGCGATGGCCATCAACGGCAACGTGCACACGACAAACAGCCCAGCCAGGATCCAGACCCAGGTCCGCAACCTGATGGGCGATACCTTGCCGGCCATGCAGAATTCCCCTGAAGTGCGGCTCACTGTAGCGACCGGCTCCGGCGGCGCCAAGCCAGTGCCGCCCCATCCGCGAGGGGGGATATAGCGCAGCGCGCGCGAACGCGCCGACAATGCCGGCGCCCCGACGCCAGCCGATCAGATGCGACAGGTTACGCCGGGTCAGATCCAGCGCTGGTCGACCAGTTCGCGCTTCACGTAGGCATAGAACACCGGCGCCGCCACCAGGCCGGGCAGGCCGAACGCCGCCTCCATCACCAGCATGGCCAGCAGCAGCTCCCAGGCGCGGGCCTGGATTTCACCGCCGACGATGCGCGCATTGAGGAAGTACTCCAGCTTGTGGATCACGATCAGGTACAGCAGCGCCGCCACTGCCACGTAGAACGAGACAGACAGCGCAACGATGGTGATGATCGTGTTGGAAATGATGTTGCCCACCACCGGCAGCAGGCCGGCGACGAAGGTGATCAACACCAGGGTCTTGGACAGCGGCAGGTGCACACCGAACAGCGGCAGCACGCCCAGCAGGAAGATCGCGGTGAACACGGTGTTGAGCAGCGAGATCTTCACCTGTGCGAACACCACCTGGCGGAATGCGGTGGCCAGGCGGCTGGTGCGCCCGATCAGCTCCTGCGCCAACGGCCCCATCTTGGGCACGGGAAGTTCGTCGTACAGCGCGATCATCGCACCCAGCACCATGCCGATCAGCACGCGCACGCCCACCTGCACCACCGAGGTACCGGCCACGCCCAGCTGGCGCTGGTGCTCGGCGGCCCAGTCGTTCAGCGCCGCGCGCAGCGCCGGCATGTCTTCGGGAATGTAGGGTTGCAGCAGCGCCGGCACCTGGTGCCGCGAGGTATTGAGGATCTCCATCAGGCGCGCCAGCAGCGCGTCCGGGCCGCCGGTCTCATTGCGGAAGAACGAGGCCACGCCGATGCCGGCCAATACCAGCGCGCTGATGATGATGGCCGACAATACGATCACCGCGATCGCCCGCGCTCGTCCCGGCGGCAGCTTGCCTTCCACGGTGGAGGCCAGCACGTGGGTCAGCTGGAACACCAGCAGCCCCGACAGCAGGGTCACCACCAGGCCCAGCTTCAACGCCAGCCACATGCCCAGCAACATCATCAACCACGCCGCGATCCGCGCAACGGGGGGCTTGGGCTGTGCAACGAGGGCGTCTTGCATGGGCGGTGCGTCCGGGCGGGGTGGCCCATGGTAGAGGATTGGTGGCGATGATTCCGGGTACAGCATGGACGAGCGCTACGCCCTCGTTCTGCGGTATGCCCACCGCCCCCGGCCCACTATTCGCCATAGCTGGCGTTGTTCTTGCCCTGGCGCTTGGCGTGGTAGAGCGCACGGTCGGCCAGTGCCAGCCAGTCCTCGACGCTGCCACCGCGCGGCGTTGCCGCGATGCCGATGCTGACGCTGAACTCGATGCCCGGTGTTGCCTGCCGTGCTGCTTCCAGCAGGTGCAGGCGGACCCGCTCGGCCACCTGCATCGCATCGATGGGCGCACAGTCGTGCAGCAGCACCACGAACTCGTCGCCTCCCAGCCGCGCAGGGGTATCACCGGGCCGGGCGAAGGCGCGCAGGGTGGACGCGATATGGCGCAGCACTTCGTCCCCGGCACGATGACCATGCGAGTCATTGATGCGCTTGAAGTCATCCACATCAAGCATCAGCAGGCAGGCGAAACCACCCTGACCCTGCGCCTTGTCCAGTGCCTGCTGCGCGCGGACGATCAGAAAGCCGCGGTTGGCCAGCTCCACCAGCGGGTCCATCCGGCTCAGCCGCTTCAACTGGCGGTTCTGCGATTTCACCCGACGGGCCAGCTGCCAGCTGAGAATGCTCAGCCCGATGCCATACACGAACAGGAACGGGATGCTCAGCATGATCGTGCGTTGCGAGGTCACCGGCTGGAATGGGAAGCCGAGCGCCCACCAGGTGAGTGCGAAGCCCAGCAGCAGCGCCAACGTGGCGCGCGTCGCCAGGCGCACGCCACCGGCTGCGATCTTGTCGGCCACCAGCAGCGCGGCAAACAGCGCGCTGGGCACGGCACTGAGCGCCATGAATGCGATCCAGCCGCCGCCGAACAGGGAATCGGCCACCATGCAGCGGAACTGGACGCGCGCCGGCTGGCGGGAGCGCCGGGTCAGCAGCAGCGCCAGCGCGGGCCACGCCAGCGCGTTGAGCAGCAGCAGGACCCACGCCCATCCGCCATTCTGCCGTTCGAGGATGATCGACGCGATGGGGATCGCCCCCAGTCCATTGCCGACAAAACGCATCCAGCCGATGCGACGTGCCGCGCCAATGCCTTCGACCGCGCCTTCCGCCGAATCGGTGAAGAATGGCATTGCCCCCTCCTGCGCGATCGCACCTGCTGCCACGGCCCTTGCCGGGCTGGCTGCCGGTGAGTCTGACAGGTTCGCGTCAATCCGGGATCAAGGCGGCGCCCCGTGGCGCGGTGTTCACCCGCCCCTGGGGGCCGCCGTGGAACCGCGCAGCATGAAGCTGAACTCCAGCGTCTGCTGCAGCGGCACATCGACCTGTTCGATGATGGCGAGCAGCAGGTTGACCGCGCGCTCGCCAATCTGCCGCATCGGCTGCCTGATCGTCGTCAGCGGCGGCGTGAGGTAGCGCGAGGAGGCCAGGTCGTCAAAGCCGACGATGGACAGGTCCTCCGGCACGCGGATGCCCAGCTCCCGGCAGGCAGCGAGAGTGCCCAACGCCATCTGGTCGCTGAAACAGAAGACCGCAGTCGGCACCGGCGCGACGGCCAACATCGACATCGCAGCTGCATGGCCGGACTCCACCGAAAAGTCACCCGGCATGATGTTCAGCTGGCGCAGGCGCCCACGCGCCTTGCCCGCCGCCCGGACCCCTTCCATCCGTTGCTGGTGCAGCGGATTGTCGGGGGGGCCTCCCACCACCGCGATCCGTTCGTGTCCCAGTCCATACAGGTGTTCCATCACCGTGCGCGCGGCGGCGGCATTGTCGATGTGGACGCTGGGAATCCCCAGTGCGGGATCGAATTCACAGCCGTTGACCACCGGTGCGGCGGAACCGCGTTGCTCAACGATGTCACGCGCCGTAGGTGGCAGGCGATGCCCCAGCACGATCATGCCGTCGGCCTCGTTGCGCCGGAGCATCTGCGCGTAGCGCTCCTCGCGGTCCGGTTGATGCTGGGTATCCCCCAGCAGCACCGCGTAGCCGACCGCCTGCGCTGCGTCCTCCGCGCCCTGCAGGATCTGGGCGAAGAACGGATTGGCAATGTCCGGGACGGTGACCAGGATCTTGCCGCTGCGGTGGGTCTTGAGCGTGCGGGCCACCGTGTTGGGCACATAGCCCAGCGCGGCGGCCGCCTGCTCGATGCGCGCACGGGTGGCCGGCAGGACCTTGTCCGGCCGGGACAGTGCCCGCGACACCGTGCCGGCGGAGACGCCGACGTGCTTTGCGATGTCGTAGATGGTGGCCATGGCGTTAGTTCTCCCGTCCGCTGTGCAGTGCACAACAGGTCCTGCGTGCGCCCCTGCTAGGATAATGCAATCGATTGCATCGAGGGCGAATCACGTTGAAGACGCTCAAGGGTCCAGCGCTGTTCCTGGCGCAGTTCATCGGCGACACAGCTCCTTTTGATCGGCTGGACACGCTGGCCGGATGGGCCGCGGGTCTGGGCTATTCTGGCGTACAAGTTCCCACCTCCGCGCCCCGCCTGTTCGATCTGGCCGAGGCGGCACGCAGCCAGGCGTACTGCGACGATATTGCCGGCATGCTGGCCGGTTACGGCCTTCAGATCACCGAATTGTCTACCCATCTGCAGGGGCAGCTGGTCGCCGTCCATCCTGCCTACGACAGCCTGTTCGACGGATTCGCCCCGGCGAACGTGCGCGGCAACCCGCCGGCGCGCCAGGCGTGGGCGGTGGAGCAGCTGCGGCTGGCGGCTCAGGCCAGCCAGCGCCTGGGGCTGGCCGCGCATGCCACCTTCTCCGGCGCACTGGCCTGGCCCTATTTCTATCCGTGGCCGCAGCGCCCGCCGGGCCTGGTGGAAGAAGCCTTCACCGAACTCGGCCGCCGCTGGCGACCGATCCTGGATGTCTTCGACACCTGTGGCGTGGACCTGTGCTTCGAGCTCCACCCGGGCGAGGACCTGCACGATGGCGCAACCTTCGAGCGCTTCCTTGACGTGGTCGATCACCACCCGCGCGCGAAGATCCTGTACGACCCCAGCCACCTGCTGCTGCAGCAGATGGACTACCTCGGTTTCATCGATCGCTACCACGCGCGCATCGGCGTCTTCCACGTGAAGGACGCGGAGTACCGGCCCAGCGCGCGCAGCGGCGTGTATGGCGGCTACCAGGACTGGATCGATCGCCCGGGCCGGTTCCGTTCACTCGGTGATGGCCAGATCGACTTCAAGGCGATCTTCTCCAGATTCGCGCAGTACGACTTCCCGGGCTGGGCGGTACTGGAATGGGAGTGCTGCCTGAAACACCCGGAAGACGGTGCACGCGAGGGCGCCGCCTTCATCCGCGATCACATCATCCATGTAACCGAACGCGCCTTCGACGATTTTGCCGGGAGCGGCACGGATCTGGAATCACTTCACCGCATGCTGGGAATCTGAACCATTTCCGCCCCGGGAGGGCAAGCCATGACGCACGCGATGTCGCGCCTGGGCGCGATGATGTTTCTGCAGTTCTTCATCTGGGGGGCGTGGTTCGTCACCCTGGGGACGTACCTTGTGCAGGGCCCCTTGCAGGCCAGCGCGAGCCAAGTGGCAACCGCGTTCCTCAGCCAGTCCATCGGCGCCATCGTGGCACCCTTCCTGGTCGGCCTGATCGCGGACCGCTATTTCGCGGCGCAGCGCATCCTGGCAGTACTGCACCTGGCTGGCGCGGTGCTGATGTGGCTGGCTTCCACCGCCACCAGTTTCAGCGTGTTTTCCGCGTGCGTCATGGGCTACATGCTGCTGTTCATGCCGACGCTGGCCCTGGCCAACAGCGTGGCGATGCGGCACATGCAATCGCCGGAGAAGCAGTTCCCGCTGGTACGCGTGGCCGGCAGCGTCGGCTGGATCGTCGCAGGCGTGCTGATCGGCTGGCTGGGCTGGGAACAGGCGCATCGGCTTGAACTGACGTTCCGGATGGCGGCTGCGGCATCGCTGGTGCTGGGCCTGTATGCGTTCACCCTGCCGCACACGCCACCACTGGCGCAGCAGCGCGAGGCCGGGCTGGGACAGATCCTGGGGCTGGATTCGTTGCGGCTGCTGAAATCGCGTGCCTATCTGGTGTTCTTCCTGGCCTCCATCGCCATCTGCATTCCGCTGTCGTTCTACTACAACTTCACCAATCCGTATCTCAACGACCTGGGCGTGCAGGGCGCCGCCGGCCTGCAGTCGCTGGGCCAGGTGTCCGAAGTGCTGCTGATGCTGGCCATGCCCTTCCTGTTCGTGCGGCTGGGGGTGAAGACCATGCTGGCGGTCGGCATGGCCGCCTGGGTGGTGCGCTACGCCCTGTTCGCCTTCGGCGATGCCGGTGGCGGCTTCCCGCTGCTGGTGATCGGCATCGTGCTGCACGGCATCTGCTACGACTTCTTCTTCGTCACCGGCCAGATCTACACCGACGCCCATGCCGGCCCCGCCGCGCGCAGCAGCGCACAGGGCTTCATCACCCTGGCCACCTACGGCGTGGGCATGCTGATCGGCACCTTCCTGTCCGGTGCCGTAGTGGAGCACTTCACCACCGCAGCAGGCCCGGACTGGCAACAGATCTGGTTGTTCCCGGCCGGTGTTGCACTGGTGGTGCTGATCGCCTTCCTGCTGCTGTTCCGCGACCGCCCGGCAGCTGCTGCAGCGCCGTACACACCCTGAGGAGACCGGACGATGCCCCCGCTTGGAATCGCCATCGTTGGTACCGGCATGATCGGCGCGGTGCATCGCCGCGCGGCACTGCTGGCGGGCGCCGCGGTACGCGGCGTACTGGCCTCGTCGCCGCAGCGCGCGAGCGAGGTGGCACACGCGTGGAATGTCCCGCACGCCTATCGCGATATCGATGACGTCGTCGCTGACCCCCAGGTGCAGGTCGTGCACATCTGCACGCCCAACCACCTGCACCGCGTGATGGCGCAGGCCGCGCTGGAAGCCGGCAAGCACGTGATCTGCGAGAAACCGTTGGCGACGACGGTGGACGATGCACGGGCGCTCGCGGCGCTGGCTGCCTCGACCGGATTGGTTGCCACCGTCCCCTTCGTCTACCGCTACCACCCGGTGGTCCGCGAGGCGCGTGCACGCATCGCGCAGGGTGAACTTGGGCCGTTGCACCTGATCCATGGCAGCTACCTGCAGGACTGGCTGCTGGACCCGGCCAGCAACAACTGGCGGGTTGACCCGGCGCTGGGCGGCGCGTCGCGCGTGTTCGCCGACATCGGCTCGCACTGGTGTGACCTGGTGGAATGGGTCAGTGGCGAACGCTTCACCGAAGCGAGCGCGGCGTTCGCCACGGTCATCGCCGAGCGCAGCGCCACCACTGGCCAGAGCTTCAGCACGCCGGCGACAGGCGGCGCAAGGCAGGCGGTCGAGAGCGAGGACGTGGCCGCAGCGATGTTCAGGACCGGCGCCGGCACGCTGGCGTCATTGACGGTCAGCCAGGTCTCGGCCGGACGCCACAACCGGCTCTGGTTCGAGATCGATGGCGCCAATGCGAGCGTGGCGTTCAACCAGGAGGATGCCGAGCGGCTGTGGATCGGCCGGCCCGAGCAGCGCGAGGAAATCTTCGTGCGCGGCCCGGGTGCCGGCAGTGCCGAACAGCGCCGGTTGTCGCCGCTGCCAGCGGGGCATGCCCAGGGCTACGGCCACTGCTTCGAAGCGTTCGTCGCCGACACCTATCGTGCCGTTGACGGCGAGCGCTTCGAAGGCCTGCCCACCTTCGAAGACGGCCTGCGCTCGGCGCGGATCGTCGATCGCGTCATTGCATCGGCCAGGTCACGCGCCTGGACCGCCATCGGTTGAATCCCGCGAGGAACTGTTGATGAAAGCTCTTTTCCGTAGAAGTGCAGGTCTCATCCTGCTGCTCGCTGCCCTGCCCGCCTTCGCAGACGAAGCGGCCACCACGCAGAAGCCGATCGCGGTGCAGATGTACACCCTGCGCAATGCAGGCTCGCTCGACCAGCAGCTGAAAATCGTCCACGACGCGGGCGTGCGCGCGGTGGAGACCGTCGGAACGCAGAACGTCAGCGCTCCGGAACTGAAGCGACTGCTGGACCGGTACTCGATCAGGGCGGTTTCGTCGCACGTGCAGCTGGCCGAGCTGCGCGACAACCTCGATGGCGTGGTGGCCTTCAACCGCTCGATAGGCAACACCACACTGGTGGTGCCCTACCTGGACCAGAAGGACCGTCCGCGCGATGCCGCCGGCTGGACCGCATTGGGCCAGGAGCTGGGCCGGATCGCCAGACAGGTGCGCGGCAAGGGCATGCAGCTGGCCTATCACAACCACGATTTCGAGCTGGCCGACTTCGACGGTCAGACCGGGCTGGAGCTGCTGTTCGCAGCGGCCGGACCCGATCTGAAGACCGAACTGGACCTGGCCTGGGTCGCGCGAGCGGGACTGGACCCGGCGGTGATGCTTGGCAAGTTCCGCGGTCACGTTTTTGCGGTACACGCCAAGGACAATGCACCCAAGGGCCAGGCCGAAGACGAAGGTGGTTTCGCTGCGGTCGGCCAGGGCGTGCTGGACTGGAACGCGATCCTGCCGGCCGCCGCCACCGCTGGCGTGCAGTGGTACATCGTCGAACACGACCAGCCACGCGATCCGGCCAAGGTCATCCAGGCCGGCGCGGACTACCTGCGTGAACACCTGCCCAACGTGCCCGCCCGTGCACGGCACTGACGCATGAAGGAGTTCCCCATGAAAATGATCCTGGCAGTGGCCGTAGCCCTGGGCGGCGTGAGCCATGCAGCCGCAGCCTGGGCCAAGGACGATCCCGCCGCTGGCGCGAAACTCTACGCCCAGCACTGCACTGCCTGCCACGGTGCTGAACGCGCCGGCGTACCGCCGACCTTCCCGGCGCTTACCGACGTCGGCAAGCGGCTTCAGCCCGCCCAGGTCAAGGACAGAATCAGGAAGGGCGGCGGGTTGATGCCGCCCTTTGCCCAGCTGTCGCAGCAGGAGATCGACGACCTCGCCAGTTACCTGGTGAAGTAGTCGTGCAGCTACAGTTCGCGCACCCAGATGTTGCGGTAACTGACCTTCGAGTCATGCTCCTGCAGGTAGAGCGGCGCACATCCGTGCGGTGAGTAGGAGGGAGGACCGAGGTACTCGGTCCTGCCCGCCACAGCCGTATCGTCCTGCACCAGAACACCGTTGTGCAGCACCGTGATGCGCGCCGGCGAGAGCAGCCCACCGCCCGGAGAGAAGCGCGGTCCCTTCCAGATGATGTCGTAGGCCTGCCACTGCCCCGGTGCGCGCGAGGCGTTCACCAACGGCATCGCCTGCTTGTAGATCGACCCCGCCTGGCCGTTGGCATACGTCGGGTTGTTGTAGCTGTCGAGCACCTGCAACTCATACAGTTCCTGCAGGAAGATGCCGCTGTTGCCCCGGTTCTGGCCGTCGAAGCCTTTCGTCTCGGTGGGGGTACGCCATTCGACATGCAGCTGGATATCGCAGAAGCGTTGCCTGGTGCGGATGCCCTTGCTGCCCGGAACGACGGTCATGGCGCCATCGGCAACCTTCCAGGGTACACGCCCTCCCTGCTCCGCCTCCCAGGCCGAGACATCCTTGCCATCGAACAGCACGATGGCGTCCGACGGTGCCTTGCCCGGTGGCGTGGCCACCACCGCAGGCACCGGCGTCCACACCTCGGTCTTCTTCGGGTCACGCGCAGCATCGGCACCGTCCTGTGCGAATGCCGTCGCAGCGGCAAGCAGGCCGGCGGTGCCCAGCAGAGCGCGGATCATCCAGGTGTCGTCCATCAGCTGGTCCCCCATGCAGGCGTACCGGGAACGTAGGCAAGGTCGCCGTCGTAACGTCCCGGCACAGCGACGTATTGCAGCACCCCGGTCGCACCGACCTTGGAGGTGAAGAAGCCGAAGATGGCCAGTTGCTTGATCATCGTGAAGTAATGCGGCATCGCCTCGCCTTCTTCTGGCGTACCGGTCTCGGTCACATCGGCATTGCGCGCCTTGGCTTCGGCATCCAGGGTACGCAGCAACGCGGTGCGTGCCTCCGGCGTGAGCGACAGGAAGCGGCCACCGGCACGCTTGTCGATGTCGGCCAGGCCGGCACGGAACACCGCCTGCTGGCGAGCGGTGTAGCAGTCGCTGACGAACGTCGCCATAAAGGCACCGGCGCCCGCGTCCTTCGCCCCGGGTGTCCGGGTCCGCGGCAGGATGGTCTCGGCGATCTCGTCCAGCGTGCCGATATCGGCATCGGAGAACGCGGCCATCGCCCCGGCCGCTGGCGCTTTGCCCTGCACCAGCGCAGGCAGGCCGACCATGGCCGCACCGGTGGCGGCGACGATCATCTTCAGCAGTTCGCGGCGATCCATCAGAGGTTCCCCGCTTTCAGTTCGCGCACCGCATGGTCGGCGGCACGCGCCGTCAACGCCATGTACGTCAGCGAGGGATTCACGCAGGCGCTGGAAGTCATGCAGGCACCGTCGGTCACATAGACATTGGGCGCATCCCAGACCTGGTTGTGTGCATTCAACACCGAGCTCTTCCGATCACGTCCCATGCGCGCGGTCCCCATCTCATGGATGCCCTTGCCCGGGGCATAGTCGTTGTCGTGCATCTTCACGTCCTTGACCCCTGCCGCCTCCAGCATCTCGGCGGCATCGGCGGCCATGTCCTTGCGCATCGCCAGTTCGTTGGCGCGCATGGACACGTCCATCGCCAGCACCGGCAGCCCCCACTTGTCCTTGCGCTCGCGGTCCAGGCGGATCGTGTTGTCGTGGTGCGGCAGCATCTCACCGAACCCGGTCATGCCGATGCGCCAGTCGCCCGGCACGGTCAGCGCTTCCTTCAGGTCGGCACCGATGTTCAGCTCGGCGATCTCGCGCGACCAGCCGGTGCGGCTGGCACCGCCCTGGTAACCGAACCCGCGCAGGTAGCCGCGCTTGTCGGCGGCCACGTTGCGGAACCGCGGAATGTAGAAACCGCAGGGACGACGACCGAAGTAGTACTTGTCTTCGTAGCCCTCGACCCGGCCCGAGGCGCCCGCACCGAAATGATGGTCCATCACGTTGTGCCCGAGCTCACCCGACGAAGAGCCCAGCCCCCCGTCCCAGACGTCGGTCGCCGAATTCATCAGCAGCCAGGTCGAGTTGAAGGACGATGCATTGAGGAAGATGACCTTGGCCGTGTACTGGTAGGTCTGGCCTGTTTCGGCGTCGATGACCTCCACGCCGCGCGCACGCTTGCGGTCCTTGTCGTAGAGCACTTCCTTGACGATCGAGACCGGCCGCAGGGTCAGGTTGCCGGTCTTCATCGCCGCCGGCAGCGTCGCCGACTGGGTCGAGAAATAGGCACCGAAGGGACAGCCCAGGATGCACTTGTTGCGGTACTGGCAGTTCACGCGGCCCTGCTCGGGCATCGGCTGGGTGATGTTGGCAGTGCGCGAGTGGATCATGTGCCGTGTTCCGCCGAAGGCCTTCTTGATCCGCGCGGCCACATCCTTCTCGACGATGTTCAAGGGAATCGGCGGCAGGACTTCGCCGTCCGGCAACACGTCCAGTCCTTCGCGCGTGCCGGCAATGCCGGCGAACCTCTCTACATGGTCGTACCACGGCGCGATGTCGGCATAGCGGATTGGCCAATCGGTGGCGATGCCGTCCTTGAGGTTGGCCTCGAAATCCAGATCGGAGAAGCGATAGCTCTGCCGCCCCCACATCAAGGAACGACCACCGACGTGGTAGCCACGGAACCAGTCGAAGCGCTTGGTCTCGATGTAGGGCGAGTCCTGCTCGTTGGCCCACATCCCTTCCAGGTTCTCAGCCAGCCCGTAGTCGCGCATCAGCACCGGGAACGCGGCCTTCATTGCCTGCGTTGGCCGGTTGCGGTGCGGGAAATCCCACGCCTCCTTCATCGCGTTGACGTAGTCCTTGACGTGCTCGATGTTGCGCCCGCGTTCCAGCATCAGGACCTTCAGGCCCTTCTCGGTCAGCTCCTTCGCTGCCCAGCCGCCACTGATTCCCGAGCCAACAACAATGGCGTCGTAGTGATTATCTGCCATGGGTCTCTCACCTGGGTGGATATCGTTTCAGACGTCGCAGAGGCGGATCGCCTCGCGCAATGAGGCAACGGGATCGGGCGCGGCAGGCGTGAACTCCTGCGCCAGATACCCCTCAAAACCGGTGTCGCGGATCGCGCGGCAGATCGCTGCATAGTTCAGCTCCTGCTGGTCTCCGATCTCATGCCGGCCAGGCACACCTGCGGTGTGGTAGTGCTTGAAGCAGGCGTGATGCTTGCCGATGGTGGCGATGATGTCGCCCTCCATGATCTGCATGTGGTAGATGTCGTACAGCAGGCCGAAGTTGTCCGAGCCGAGCCGCTGGCACAACTCCACGCCCCAGGCCGAGTGGTCGCACAGGTAGTCGCGGTGATCGACCTTGGAGTTGAGCAGCTCCATCACCAGCACCACACCGCGCTTCTCGGCATGCCCGAGGATGCGCTTGAGGCCAGCCTCGGCATTGGCCATGCCGTCATGCGGGTCCATACCGTTGCGGTTGCCAGAGAAGCAGATGAGATTCCGGTAACCGGCATCGGCCACCAGATCGATGTGCCGCGTGTAGCGCTCTACCAGCTGGTCGTGGAACTCACGTCCGGCAAAGCCCTTGGTAAGGCCCAGCTCCGCGCCGTTGCACATCGAGCTGTAGACGCCATGGGCCTTCAGCGTGGGCCAGTCTTCGGGGCCGACCAGGTCGATCGCGGCAAAGCCGATGTCCTTCACCGTCGCGCAGAGCTGGGCAACTGACAGCTGCGGGAAGGTCCAGCGGGCCACGGCCTGCTTCAGGTTGCCCTTCAGCGGTGCAGTGGTGGCGAATGCAGGCAACGCTCCCGCAGTACCCAGAGCTACGCCTCCAGCAACCGCCATGCGCAGCGCATCGCGCCGCGTGAGCCCCCTCGAAGGAGCCGGTCTGATCGAATGGATGGACATCCACCTTCCGGCCTCCCAACCGGTATCAAACGCAACGATCCACAGCAATGCAATCGATTGCACCATAGGGGAGGAAATTGGATGCTTGCAAGTTGCGGTGCACGAAAATTCAATGCTGCGGGGCACAACTCCGTAGCAATCGCGGACAAAGAAAAGCCCCGCATGAGCGGGGCTTTCTTTTCTGCTGCAGGCGAGCGTCCGATCAGAACGGTTGTGAATACTAAAGATGTCAACAACTACTCCCTGGCCAGACAAGGCAAGCACTCTCATCGACTGAGCCTGGTCGAACGTAAACATCTGCTTGTCAGCCCAGAGTGTCGACGCGGTTACCGGCTTCTGCGTCCCGCCTTGAGCTACTGGAAGCAGCCAAACGTCTATCGCTGGGCTGAAACCAAGCTGCGCCATAACCCATCAAACCGGTAGCACGGGCCCGACGAGCCCTTCCCCATGCTCCCCCTCGCGGCACGCTCAGCAAAACACTAGGCAGCTTAGAGCGAGTCGACCAGGGTTAGATTGTCATGTCGCAGACAGGAACCGAGGCATCGACGGACGTGATTATGGACTTAAAGGCGAAAAGGAAGCGCACAATGAAAGACTAACGACCACCCACAAAGCCAGGATCAATTCACTTCCTGCTAGAACATGAACTAGCTCCAGTCCGGCGGCAATGGACGCCACGCTCCCGCAGCTTCGTCTGAAAGCTTTTTAAGAGCCCGACGCGCTCCGACAAAGTCTCGCTTAGCCAGCGCGGAACGCAGACGCGCGAATCGATCCACGGCCTGCTTATCCCCCCCCTGGAACGCGAGCAGGCTCGTCAACGGCACATCAAAACAGACGACATCGTTCACATCGCGCTCGATAAGCCGACAAAGGTCCCGCTCCCAGCGAACTGTTCTTGGGGCCCAAGCACGACAATCTGAGTAATGTCCATTATTCGCAATCGCAATGACATTGTGAAGCTGGAAGCCAACAGATTGAATAAGATGATCATATGAGGAAGTATCGGGGTTCCAAGCTGGGCAGAGCACCATCTGTGCACGACCGAGCAGATCAGCAACTCGGCGCGCCTCGATAAGTTCACTGCAAATAAGCACAGAGAAGGCACCCCAAGCGGAGTGTATTACGGTCCTAGGCAGCGAACTCACATGCGGAGGCGCAAATGAAACAGGCGTTTTCTGCTTTAAGAGCATGGCCGCCTCTTCTCTTGCTGGAAGCCGCTTTGTCCATGGCCACGCCGCGACAGAGAAGAAGGGCCCCGGAAGGACCGCGAAAACTTGATTTGCGACATATGGCTGCGTATGCGTCCCATGATGGATGTATTCGAGACCGACAACCAATCCATAATGACCGGCCTTTACGACATGATTCGCGACAGTACGAAACCATTTCCGAGGCAAGGAGAGCTCCGGCAGAACGAGTAACTCAACAGCCTTGCTTCTAGATGCTGCCGCCGCCTTCTCCAAGACATCGGTCAGCCCCTGAAGTCTGCTCTTTGTATGCCGAGCGGCGCCGTACGGGCTGCCACGGGTACGGGTAGCTGCCCCGATCCATGCGGCGTCATCAACAACGAGATTACCCAGTATTATCCGCGGCTCCATTGGCACGGCGCCAGCCTCTAGTGGCCGTCCAGCAGAGGGCCGCTCAATTGATATCGTACTGCGGTCAAGGACAGTACCGACGGCATCTTTGTATTCCGTACCGCGAACTGCGTTAACTATTCGAATGAGATCATCGAAAGTAGATCCATCAAACCCCAGGTCTTCTACACGAAAAAGCCAGCGCCGTGCAATGTCGAAATACGATGGTGGGCGTGTACAAAGGAACAAGCGAGCGGCGGGCATTATCCAGGATGGATCACCAACGCCTTCACACTTGGCAATGTATTCGTCTATGGCCTGCAGTCGAGTTGCCAACTCCTTGTTCCTTGAAAGCCCCGAGCGGAGCCATTGGCGGTCGACGTCAGTAGAATTTCGACTTGGAAGCGCATCGTCTTCTCGGTCCCGCGAACGGAGGTCAGCTGAAGCAAGCTGCTCAGCACGCCGGCGAAGTACTGTCGCCTTCACTTCCACTGTCCTAACCCTTAGGCCGCCAGGGAAGCGACTGGCGATAGCTTTGGCATCCATGCCAATTGGTAGACAGGAGCAGATCGCCTCCAGTCGACGCTCATGAAGGTAGTTGCGAAGCCACGTCCACGGAGCACGGCGACTGGAATCGATTTCGTTACCTCGGTAGTAGAGCTTGCTCGTTGTCGCTTTCAGAGCATCCACACTTCCCCATACGCGATCGGTGCGCTTACGAAGTTCCTTAGCAGATTTCCAATCACCGGTACAGATTGCGAGTTTGAGAAGTCGCAAGGTCACGTCGAGGTCGTTTACCCAGCTGTCCTCAGCATCAAGCACCCGCCCTACTCGCTCTAGGCTTGTTCTTACAAGATCTCGAGCTTCACTGTGATCGATAAGACTTGATACACGCTCAAGCGAACGCAGACTCGTGGATAACGCAAAACGTTCGAGCCGAGCGCGGTCAGCCTCCCGGAGAACTCGCAAGGGAGAGCCTTCCACGTTGCCCGCACGAATGAGGTGACTAACACCGTCCCCCACCAAAGTAGATGAATCTACAAAGGCGCGCCGCTCGCTCAATGCCTTAGCAAAATCTGATGCGACAGCGTCTACGAAGTCCGCACCAGGAACACCCGCCAAGTGGTGCGCACGAACCTTTCTTTCCTGAAGCTCGAACTCCGAACCTCGCCGATTAAGCGCTTCCGAATCCAGCCTAAAAACACCGGTACCGCTCGGATCGACGTTCGAATTGAGCGGCAGAAACCGCCGAATCGTATCAGCCAAATCTCGCTCACCATCCGCATCGGCAACGATTACCAAATCATCCACATATCTCTTGTAGCAAATCACACCAGGGCGAGATGCGACATGACTATCGAGCGGCGCAAGAGCCAGGTTAGCTATCAGCCTGCTCGTCAACGCCCCTATCGGAACACCTATACGGATAGGTGTCGCTGCACGCGCTGACGCCACTTTATAAAACTTAGCGTACGCACCAAGTAACGACACCGTAGCATGCCGATATTCGTCAATGAAATATTCATCTGCCCCAGCACTCACCAGCTCCGCAATTAGCGAGCGATCCAACATGAAAGAGGGATCGATAGTCTCATAGAAATTCGCAAGATCACCGCTAACGATTAGCGTCTGATCACCAAGCTCAAGATTGAATTTTGCCGCACTGAGCGGAGCTGAACGGAATTGCTGATAACGTTTCGGCCAGTATTCAAACAGCCAGCGACGATGGGGAATAACCGCCCCCTGACGAAGATCTAGCCTATAGCCCAATACGTCACTTGAGAGGAGTGAATCCAGAAGGCCACCAAACCGCCACAAATAGAGAACTTCGGCGATTGCGAAGTCCGGATGTGGCGTTATTCGCAGCTGCACCTCAATCGGTTTAGCAGCGCCATCCTCACGACTTGCCCCGATGCGTATGAGCCCACCAGAGCCGTCTGGACTGGCATGGAAGCGCTTCGGCACTATCCACACCTCGCCAACCTGAAGTTTATCGAACCACTTGCCATTAGACAGCTTTGCCTGAAGCGATTTCAGGTTGTCAGGCAGACTCTCTTCGTAGGCCGCGAGCTCGACAAGGCCAACCCCGCGCTTCTCAAAGAAGAGCGCAGATTTCGCTTGGCGAAATGCGAGGTAGAGTTCTGAGATTGATGGAACTTTTGAGCCCTTGCTCACCGAACGCCCCCTATGAATCTCAACAGTAGTTTGCAGTTTTTATTTCACGAATGCGACTTTGTGATGGGCCACGGAATCGCTAGAAACTCACCCTCCGAGAACCAATCGCTCGCAGTGACTCTGTTCAGCGCGACTGAAGGGGCGGAGGACCATAGGACGAGGGCCAACGACTCCTTAGCACGACTGCAGGTGACATATAGGAGGCGCAAGGTACGATCGATGGTCGTTTCCTTTCCTTTCCCAACATTGTCCCAGTCCGATTTACTGAGCTGGATCCCTCCAAAAATCTTGTCATATGAAATTTGGTTGCCACCAGCCAGCTTATCGTCCATCACAACCATAACGTGAGCAAACTCCGAGCCTTTGACCACCTGGTGGGTGGCAAGCACAGAATTTCCAGCGAGGTAGGTGCGATACTTCTGCAACTGACTCCAAGGAGTGTCGAACAGCGCACACCACCCCCGACGTATGCGGTCCTTCTTGGACTCATCCTCTCCTCTGGCCGGAGCAGGTGGAGCAGGAGACTTGTCGGAAAATGCATCTAGAAGTCGATGATCGACCTCGAACAGATTCGCGCCCAGTATCGGCGTGAGAACTTGTTCAACAGTGGCGCCAGGATTCTGACAGGCAGTAGCAAAGGCGGAAATGGCTCGAAGCATCTCGTCGGAACGCCTAGCACGCTCGGCCGCTTGTTCTGGCATGTTATCGAGACGACCGAAGCAGCGAAGGACTTCGGTGGCCATAAGCTCGTCTATGGCACCATCGGGGCCAACACAGGCCTCCAACTGCGCAAGCTCATTCAAAAGCACCTGCACAGCAGTAGGCCCCTTGTTCTCGCCGCTTCCCGTAGGCGCAGCCGAATTTGGGTCGATCAGAACCATTGCACTGTACGCGTCGAGGAACGCGCCGCGAGTTGCGACAAGCTTGTGCTCTAGAGCGAGCAGCTGATAGTGACCTTGGCTCCAAGCATCGGAACCGCTGGCTTGCCGCATCTGGTCTGCGCACCACCGCTCGCTTGCAACCTTCTCCTCCGGCGAGAGCGATGTGTCGCCAACAAAGAGTCGGACCACTCCGCCGGCCTTTTCAGTTCGCGGATGCTGCTCGACGCCGTTGGCAGGCTGCGTTCTGCCATCGATCTCTGCCTCCCATATTCTGTTGATGAGCGTGACGATTCGACGTTGACTGCGATGATTCATTTTCAGCTCTGGCGTCGCCCAGCTCACTGGGACTAGACTCGGAAGATCCGAGTGACCATCCGTGTATATGCGCTGCCGATGGTCGCCAAGCAGTCCCAGAGTGAGACCGAAACCCCTCGGCTCCGCGAAGCTCATCAAGGCGTCCAAGATACCCTTCATGGTGTCTTGAGACTCATCGATAAGAATGATGGGGTGGCGGTCCTTCAGAATGGTCTGCAGCGTAGACTTGTGCTGCAGCAGCCACGCCGTCGCGTCCAGCACATGTTTGTGGGCGAGCGCGCCGGCACCATGCGTCTCGCGGTCCGGGTTGTAGATGAACACATCCGTCAGCCGAAATGCCTCGATGTCCGCCTTCATCTCGTCCAAGTCCCGCTGCTTCGCTGCAGTGATCCCTCTAGGCTTGGCAACCGCCTCTGCAGTTTCCTTTTCCAGCTGAGCTTGCTTGATGGCGACGAGGGCTTCTCGGATGTCGTCGTTGAATCCGCTAATGAGTTCCCAACAGAACGCGTGGATTGTGGAGACATCCACCAAGTCGTTGTCTCCAAGGCGACCTTTGATGACCGCGACAGCGTTCTTTGTGTATGTGACCACGCGTATCGAACGGCCATAGATCTGCAGTCGTCGGGCGAGTCGCCCCCCTTTTTCATGCTCCACAACGCCGGTCATTCGACGCAGCACCTCGACCAATGTGCGCGTCTTTCCGGACCCCGCGCCGGCAAAGAGGAAGTAGCTGCGAGGCGGCTCCTCAGTGAGATAGCCGCAGATTTCATCGACAACCCCGTCATCACGCTCGTTGTTGCCAGGGACGGCTAGCGCGCTCATGTCATCGGTTCCTTGCTGGGCTCAAGCTGCGCCTGTAACCAAGCCAGGGCATCGGCGATGTACTTCGGGCAGACAACTGGTTCATCAGAAGAAAGCTGCTCGAAGATGCTTGCAGCAAACTCGCCCTTTCGTAGCGAGCCATGCATTACCGTATGGAGTGCCTTGACCATCTCTGCAACGCTTCCAGCTTCGGCCGCGGCTCTTGCCACAGATCCAAGCGCGCCAGTCGGTGGCTCAATCTCAACGCCATCATCATCGGCTTTGCCTTCCATGAGCGCCTTGAACCAAGGCATGTTTGTAAGAACGAGGGAATCTTCAAAGGAGCTGGGCCAGCTGCCGTTAGCTTCAGCAACTGGCAGCTGCCAAGCGAATCGCACGAGGCCCGCTGCGGCCTCACCCCATACCAACTGAGCGTCGGTCGGATTCTTCAAATCATCGAGCATCTGAAGCCTTGGGTGCCACCCACGGAGCGTCGGATTGCCGCAATGGAGACCAGCTTGACCGGTGTTTGCGACCGCGACCAGCCTCTTGGTTGGCTCGCCGTTCTTCTTGGGTTTGCCGTCCTGTTCCTCGCAAGGGTCGACGTCGGTGATGATGACAGTAGGGATCCGCAGCTTCTCGACGAGTGGCTTGAGTCGGTGGGCATGACTCCCTCCGATATCAAGGAAGGACACATATCGACTGTTCAGCTCCTTGAAATCTCGCTCCATGAAAAGAGGGATGAGCATGCGCTCAGCAACGCCTTCCACGAAGATGGCCGCATTGGCGAATAGCAGGTCGGTGTGTTGGACACGGAAGTATCGCTCTGCGAACTGACGTGTCTTCTTGTCATCACCAAAGACCTGCCCGAGATTGACTACTTCAGTGGTTGGCATTGGGCTTGCCGCGCTCTTTGCCACGCGGCGTACATACCGGAGGCGGTCAAAGTCCTCAGCGTGCGCGAGATGGCTCGAGTGGGTGCTGATCAGCAACTGGCTCTTGAGCGCTGAGGCGTCTGCTCCCGTCGGGCTTATGAGCTTGTGTGCCTTGTCGGGAAAGATACGCTGCACTTGGACATGAAGGTGCGCCTCAGGCTCTTCAATCATCACAAGGTGAACGGGCGCAGGAGATCCTTTGTCGGGCTTTAGCCTAGCAGCTTTGAATGACACCAACTGATAACTGAGGGACTGGAGGTTCTGGTAGCCGAGTCCGATGGAGTGTTCAGGAAGGAGTTCTTCAAGCGACTCCTTCTGCATGCTGTACTGCACCGCAGTTCCATGGTCTAGCAGGTCAGCCGTCTGGATGCGCGTGCGAAAACGAATTTCCTGGGGATCATGCAGACCCGGATAGCCTAGCTGCTTCACCTCCTCGACCGAATCGGCAATGGCCTCGTGAATCTTCTTGTCAAGGTCTCTGTGCGCCTCTGCCACCGCTTTGACGAGGTCCGCGCGGTGACCATGCCCTGTACTGGCGACGTTCAAGTGCTGACGGGCAAACTTGAGGAGTTGGTTGGAGAACATGCCAACTCGATGCGGCCCGGATGCCGACCGTGACTCAGCCTCTTCACTGCCCAGCCCACGCTGAGCGGCAACAAAGTCGACTCGGATGACCTTGGACAGATGCTTCCGATCAATGCGGCTGGCATTTTCAGCAAGCGCCTGGCTGGCGTAGGTCTTGAAGCCGGTTATTGGGTTGTTCTCTGCATCGAGTTTATATGCACGAACCTGGCCGAGTTTCGAAGGTTCACGGAGCCAAAAGTCCAAAAGGTCTATGGGCCAAGCCAACGAGTCAGCACCCATTTCCTTCACGGGCCCGCGCGCCGTGCGGTATATCCAGGCAAGTTGCTTTAGCTCTTCAACGGTTGACGCTGGTTCCAAGCGAAGCCGGATACCCACTGCACCACCCTTCCAGCTGAACTTGGAAAGGAACGGTGCGACGTAGTGGTACATGCCCGCCTCGGCATCGAACCAAAGGTCCAGCGTTGGCATGGTCGAGAGAAGAGCTTGAAGCTGCTGCTTCCACTGCTCCTCGTCACCTGGCACGGTTAAGGGGTCTTCCGGTACGGCTTCCCATACTTTTCCAAGAGCTCGCAGTGTTGGCCATTGCGAGAGGCTGATGTCAAAAGAGCCAAAGGACGAACTTTCTGCAAGGAAGTGACGGAGAGCGGTGAGTACCGAGGTCTTCCCGCTGTTGTTCGCTCCGACCAGAATAGTGGTCTTCTTGTTGACGTCCAGTTGAACCTTGCCGAGGCGGCGGAACTGGCACAACTCTAGAAATCGAAGTGTGATGCCTCCGGAGACCGGAATAACTGGACCTGCGTCTGGCATTGAGGCACCTTTTGACTGGAAGTTAGCGATGTGCCGCTATTAGGCAGATACTTAAGGCGCCAGGGAAGACGCCCTCATGTCACCAATAGCAGCGAAGATGATTTGGTTGGCCATCATGGATAGCGACATTTCTGTTCGGCTGAGGACCTGGAACCCGCGAGAAATTGATGACCGGGAAGACGCCTGCTTCCGACCCAAAGCGGCATCGATCCGCCCTCGATAGATCCCCCGAATCTCGCTTAATCGCTGCCGCATCGGAACTAGAGCGCACGCCCATCGTTCTGAAACCCCATCCCATTCCTGAGCGTCGTCCGCTAGAATTTCCCGTTGAACGGCAAGTGCATGGAAAGCAACCTTAGTCGGGAATGGTCGGCTCATCGCCCCAAGCGGCCGAACCCACCCTGTTCGCCCTAGCAGTGCCAGCACGGCGCGCCTGGGAAAACGGCGAACTAATTGCTGCGCTTTGAGTAGATCGGTATATCAGGCGGTCGTTAACAATAGAGCCCACATACTTTCCATCGGGGCCAAAAACACGCTCGCCTTTGATGCGACCTACAACTGCGCCTGAGCGGCTGTAAACAAATTCCCCATTCACCTGCAGAGGCTTGCCGTTCTTTGTAAACAGATCCATCTTTCCCCCGAGCTCCTATAAGGAACGGCAACTCTGCCGCAAATGCCCCCTGGTCGACCTAGGGGGCCGGCCACGCTTTCACCCACAAAGCGTCGCATCTAAGGTTCTCAATCTAGTACAACTAGATCCTAAGCGGGCATGGCTTCGCTGGCAAGCTAAGGGACTCCCGCGCAGCCAGCCCTCCATTTCCCGCCACGGGACGACATGGACCCTGCCCGTAGAAAGCCCTAATTCTCTAACCGTCTAGTGCCCATTTGCGGGCAACCACGGGAATACCCCTGCTCGATTGGCAAGTCTCAATTGGCTAGTGTGGTCGGAGGAGCGGGCGCCGCTTCGCCCAGCACCTGAACCAGCTCCATCGATCGCAGCATAGCGACGATCTCCAGCTACTTCTCTGCGGCCCACTTGGGCCGGGTGCCCAAGCATTTGGTTTGCCAGCGTCTCCTGGGCAGAGATGGCGATGCCAAACAGTAGATTAGGAGCATTGGCCGGATTCAACCCTCCCAATCGTACATTCCACCAATGCGATTGCGACTGGGGCTGACCGTAAAGCGAGAAGACAGCGTACCTATCGACACTACATGGACTTGATCCCGAGTTGCACCTAGAAAGTGCTGAGCCTCGTGGACTGCCAGCAGACAAGGAGCGTTGGCGTACAGACCACTATCAATGTATTGACAACTGCCGAAGGTGTGCCTAGGGAAATAACCAAACGCAGCAATGGTAGCAAGCGGGACATGAGCGAGCCGATGGCGGTGGTCTCTGGAAAAGTTCCGGTGACACTTGGCCTAGCGCGACGCTGTGATTGTTTGCTACTGCTTGTCCTTGATCTGGTTGCCGCGCACGCTCTGTAATATCTTCAAGACCTCATCAGAGACCTCGGTCGGGGAGAACCCCAAGGCAGCGGCGATGAGGCAGAACTCCAACACATCCAAGCGACGCGCTCCAGACTCAACAGAAGACACGCGCTGCTGAGGCCACCCCAGATGGGAGGCTAGCCTAGTTTGACTGATGCCCAACGACTCCCGTCGCTCCCGGAGCAGACCGATCAACCGAAGGTATGCACTTTGGTAGATCGTCTTGGTAGCCATCGGGTCCGCCTGGAGGAGCGGAACGAAATCTATGGCCACAGCCGGCACTACATGAAAATTGTGTAGACGACATTCCGGTGACTTGCTAGCATCAGGGCCGGTTGAACTTCCGGGGATCGAGTGATCTATGGGCGTGACCAACAGACCCTCATTCCTCCGGGGCCAGAGCTCGATTCGCTGCTGGTATCGCTTGGACCGTTCTATGCGTGCGCATGGTGCGCGCTCGAGCGCTCCACTTCGATTTCCGCCCCTGTAGCCGCTGACACAGCGGTTGCGCAGCGCTTGCTGCTGTTCCTTAAGACAGCGGGAGTTCTAGCTGAGACGGGTCCGTCAAACGGCTATACAAGGCGATCTCTTTACGAACCCATTAGCTGGAGCTATCGGGAAGGCGGCCAGCTGCCTGACGATCTGAGTACTGCGCTGACCCATGCGCTGACAGCTTGGCATCCCTCTCTTGGAGCACAGGACCAACAGTGGCTTTGGCGTCAGCTTTCTGACCGCGAAGCTGCTGCCTATCTTGTGTCATTGCTGCGCAAGCACCGGATCGGCATTCAACACGCCGAAGAGATCCTGCGCATACAGGAAAAGGACTGGCACGAGCTGAGTTTGGGACGCAAGCGATACGTGCTTTGGTCATCAGTCAGGGGAGCAGCCAGTGAGTACCTAAGTAACGGCGGCGACGAATCCGCGGCATTGATCGTGCTGAGCCGCGAGATACGAAGTCGAGCAAACTGGCTCTCTCGGAAGCAAGCATCAGGAGCGCTAAGCAAGTCTGACTACTGCTTCCTGCCAGGCCCTGCGTGGCGGCGACCGCTAATGGTCGATGTCGCACTGGAGTGCCTGCTGCCCATTGGCGACGCCTACTGGCTCGCTCCTCCGATCCTGATGCGCAGCACGAGAGGCCAAGACTTAGATCGCGCCTCTCGTGACGCACTCAAACTTAGATAGGCTCCTATCGCATGCGCCCCAGAATCCTTGCCCTCGATCTTGAGGGGACCCTGATCTCCAATGCGGTCAGCCAGATTCCGCGACCAGGACTTCGCAATTTTTTGGAGCATGCTGCAACTACCTTCGATGAGGTTGTACTTTTCACGACAGTGCCTAAGCATTTGGCGCTGAGAATCGTATTGCTTCTGGCGGAGGAAGCGCATGTGCCTCTCTGGTTCACAGAGGTCCGCTACGTCGAATGGACTGGTTCTACCAAAGATCTTCGATTTGTATCTCCGCTACTTGGCCAAGCTTTGCTGCTTGACGACCACCGTTCATACATCCACCCGGATCAACATAGGTTCTGGATTGAGGCCCCTCTATTCGCATCACCGTACCCTGCTAATGACAGCGGCTTGCAGGTCTGCCAGACACGCATCAGGGAGAGAGTGTCGCTGCTCGCAGCGATAGCCTGACTGAGCGGCAGCAGTCGAAACCATCGCGCAAGAACTCTAGACGAACCTTGAGCTAGCTGCTCTTAACGTAAGAGCGCACCATCCACTGCAGGAATGAGCGTGACTAGGACCAGTCTTTCCCACCCTCTTCAGATAGCGACTCTCCCTGTCGGTCATTGCGGAGGAGCTATCGGGGTAACCTTCGCTCCAGGCAAGCGCCAAGATATCGCGATGACGGGTTCGTGGTCGCGAGACTTAGATATCGACCTTCAAGCTATAAGCTCATGGGGCGCAAGCCACCTCATCAGTCTAATTGAACCCTGGGAGTTCGAGGATCTTCAGATCTCCGCTCTGCCAGAGCGTGCGGTAGCCCATGGCCTACGGTGGTACGGACTGCCGATTAGGGATGGAGCCGCACCCGACTGCGGGTTCCTCCAAACATGGAAGGAGTTGGAGAAGTCCATCTGCAATGATCTCCTCGACGGCGAACGGGTTGTGGTCCATTGCAAAGGGGGGCTGGGCAGAGCAGGTACTGTCGCCTGCATGCTTCTCCTCGCCACCAAGACTTCTCTGAGCAGCGAAGATGCAATCAGGCGCGTGAGGCAGGTACGCCACGGTGCCGTTGAGACATCGCAACAGGAGCGATTCATACACAACTGGGGATCCCTCTCACATACTCGCTAGGGAAACACTGATCAATCCGTGTTTTCGAGACCAACCTTCGAGCAAGGTCTATCAAGTGACAGCCCCGTCCGCTTTCGGCCCGCAGGATGTGCAGCATCGTATCCTGCCTAATCGGGCCCGATGCGCGAACGTCCACCAATTCCCAACGTTCTCCTTATGAGGAATTTAGCTGCGGACAAGGGCTTCGAGCAGGATGCGGTGCTGCGTGGGCGACTTGCTGCGGCCGAGCAACCCTTTCCCGAAGCGTTCCAGCCGGTGGCCCTGGCGCTGTGCGCGGCCATGGCGCAGGACCCGCAGCTGCGCGCGCCCATCCAGCAGAACCAGGCGCAGATCCTGGCCGAGATCCAGCAGCAGGCCACGCACCCACGCAGCGCGTTGCTGGCATACCTCGCGCTCGAAGGCATGAATCTGCTGGAGTCGCTGGACTACGTGCAGTGGCCTTCCTCGCAGCGGCAGCAGCTGTTGCAGGACATTGGCGCGTTGATCGACACGCCGCCGCGCTGAATCCGTTCTCTCCCCCGAGGTAACCCTGATGAGTTCTTCCACCCTCTTCCTGACCGGAGGAAGCGGCTACGTGGGCCGCAATCTGATCCGCCGCCTGTGTGCAGACGGCCACCACGTACGTGCGCTGGTGCGCAGCCCCCACGCCGAGGCAGTTGTAGAAGCGCTGGGCGCCCAGCCGGTGCAAGGCGACCTGCTGGACCCGGGCATCGTTGCGGCGATGCAAGGCTGCACTGCGCTGATCCACGCAGCTGCCGACACCGACCAGCTTCGGCAGCCAGGTGAAGAACAGCCCCATTGTCGAGGATGCAGCCCAGACGCGATTCACGATCGGCTACATGGTCCGCTTCTAATAAAGATGTCCATTCGGGCCGGAGTTGGCAACTTCGGCCCGCACAGTGCGAATGTCCATCTGCGCACCATGGCAACGATCTCGACCACTGTGACATGGTCTCTATCACCATCCGCATACGGTCTCGCCCGCTCCCAGCCGGGACCGGCCTGGAGCAACTGGAGAAGCGTGTTCGTCTAGCGATGAATGTCCGCTTCTGGCCGCAGGGCGTCATGCGACCCATAGCCGCCGTTCACGGTTACGTCCAACATTGCCCCGAATCTCATTGCTACTCAAAACCGGGTGCACGTCGGGTGGCAGGTCGGCCTACGATGCCGGCCCCTCTTCGTCAGCCTCCTCGTCGTCAACAACAGCATCTGCCTCCCCGGCAACGAACCCGCACATCTCCATAAACATCCAGGCGCGCATCCAGTTATTCACCTCGGCGACTTTCAGGGTGCTAGCGTCTTCGTCGCTTCCGCCCGCCTTGCGGATGTACAACGTTTGTAGGGAGGCTACGTACGCCTCGCGGAAGATGCCGGTCGGGCGAAAGCCAAAGTTGTGCGTGAAGACCACTTCTTGAAGCTCGTGAACCATACCCTCCCATAGAGGCACCTCGCGCTCGCATTCGGTTCCGTGCGCCAGGCAATCGTCAATAGCGCGCTTGGCGAGGCGCAGCAGCCGACCATCGAAGGCGTACCGCGGGCTGTCCATGAAAATGTCGCGATGCTGTTCGTCCATCTGCTCGAGCATCGGAACTGAGCGCTCGGGATCGGCCACCAAGAACGGGTTGACGGCACACACAATCAGGCTATTGCGGTAGTAACGAGGGAGCTCTTTCCAGGGCTTACGGACGAACACGAATCCGTGCAGCTGCTCGGCCTCCATTAACTGCGCGGCATACGTACTCAGGGCGCCCAACGCCTCGCGGGTGTACTCGTTGAGGTTTCCCTCATCCTCCTCACTGTCGTACCAGCCTTCTAGGTCGTGGAACGAGGCAACAACGCAGCCCATCGCCTGGTGCGATAGCAGCCTATTTGCGAAGTAGCGGAAATCCTCATCAGTCGGGACATACAGCTCCAGCTTCAAGCTTTCAAGCGTCTGCTCCGAAAAGATTGGGCGGTAAGCGATGACGTCCCGATTGGAGATGAGCAGGTCATACAGGTACGCATGGCGAGTAATTTTCGCCCCCATGGGCGCCACCAGAACGTTGGCGATGTCTGCCGGACCCGAAAGCGCAAACATTTGGGCGATGTAGTTGCTATAGGCTAGTAACTCAGAGAACGCGTTCCGTTCGGATGAACTGCCGACCTTGAGCTCAAGTACGAAAATGCCGTCTTCGTGGTAACCCAACAAGTCGAGCTGCATCGGCTTGGTACTGTCCGTGGGCAGGTCGACTTTGCTACCGACGAACGTTCCGTAGCGAACGCTATCGTGGATGCGATCAATGCGCTGCAAAGCGCGCTGCTTGATGATGCGCCACAGCTCGAAGCTGCTCTCCTCATCTTCTACTTCGGGCAGTAAGGCGCGGCCTTCCAAGGCTTGAGTCAGCTCGGTCGAGTCCATCACGACCGTTTCCATGCCCATCGCCAACAACTGCTTGTGTACTTGTTCTTCAGAAAAGGGGATGGCCACTCAATCGCTCCCGTTGTGGTTCGCCGATGATGACATCATCGAATGCATCCATGGCACCGCCGAGCGGCTGACGACATCCGACGCTCGCTGGCGCAGCGGCGGCTCAACACGGCATTCGATGTCTCCTTTTGGCCGAAAGCGGACATCGCCTCCCGCATCAGCTCAACCCTAGAACTTCAGCCTCACGCCACCGTTCACCACAAACCCTTCCAGCGGCGCCCATGCGTCCACGGTCCACTGGCCATCGTCGGCACGGCGAGGCCGCAGCATCGGGTTGTAGCCGCTCTGGCGGACGTTGAGGATGTTTTCCAGGTTGAGGAACAGGCTGACTCTTCCCAGCACGATCTCTCCCAGCGCACCGACTTCCAGATACGGTCGGCTGCGTCGACGCCAGGGATTGTCATCAAGCGTCTGGATGCCGGTGTAGTAGGCTTCCAGGCCTATGCGGCCACGGTCATGCTGTTCCCACATGGCAACCAGGCCTGCGCTATGCCGGGGTGTGAGTGAGACCAGGCGGCGGCCGGCGCCTTCCTCACCAGGTTCGCGCGCATCGGTGTAGACATAACTGCCGGTTACCGTGATGTCCTGCCAGCGATAGCGCAGCAGCAACTCACTACCCCGGGTGCGGGTGACGCCCGCCACATTGACCAGTTGCACACGTTCTCCCGGCGCGTTCGCAGATTCCACCAGGCGTACCGCATGGTCGATATCGGATGCGAACACGCTGAGGTTCATCTCCCAGGGGCCATGCACATAGCCTGCATCGATGGACCCGGTTGTAGCGATTTCCGCGCGAAGGCCGGTGAGCGACTCCAGGCGTGACAGGCCAGCGGCCTCGATCTGTTCGACGAAGGGCGTAGGCGCATAGAAGCCTCTGCCGATCGACGCGCGCAGGGTCCACTCGTCAGGGCGGAACAACAGTGACACGCGGGGGCTGAAGTGCCCACCATAGACGCTGTGGTCATCCCAGCGCGCACTGCCGGAAAGCGTGAGGTCATCGCGCAGCGCCTGCTCCGCCTGCACGAACAGGGCAGGCACGGTGTAGCGGTAATCAAACTGCCGGTATCGGGCGGAACGGAACCGGTCCTGCTGCGCGGCAATGCCCGCCAGCCAGCTGGTGGCGCCTACGCCGGACGCATAGCTGATTTCCGCAAAGCCGGTCTGATGGGTGTCGTTGTCCTGCTCAGGGCCATACCCGTGGTCGTGATCGGTGGACATGGCCGATGCGCGCAGCTGCAGACGGTCGCTCTCGCGCACTGGAACATCGATCACCGCGCCGGCATCAATGCGCTCCGTGCGCTGCGTGAGAGCGAAGGGCTGCCCGTCGGGCGCCCGTTGACCGGGCAGTGTTCCGCCAAGCCGACTCTCGCGCATTGCGCCTGCCGTCAGCAGTGCGCGCGCTCCGTTTTCCGATTCCCAGAACAACCGCGGCCGGACCGTGGCACGCTCGTAGCCGGGAATGTCAGCCCAGCCGTCTCCGTCCAGGTCCTGGCGGTCCTGGCGATGGTAGCCACCCACCACCGAGAGGCCCCAGTGCTCGGCCAGTGGCCCTGCTGCGTAGCCGGTCACGTCCTGCCCGCCACGGCTGGTGGCATTGAGCAGCATTTCGGCCTCGGCGGTTTCCTTGGGCCGGCGCGATATCAGGTTCACCACACCGCCCAACGCTGCTGGACCGTACAACGCCGACGCGCTGCCCTTGATGATCTCGACACTGCCAAGGTCGGTCGGGGGAATCTGCAGCATGCCGATGGACGATGACTGGCCGCCGTACAGCGGCAGGCCATCGGCCAGCAGCTGGGTATACCGGCCGCGCAGGCCCTGGATGCGGATGTTGGATGCGCCCATGCCCGGCGAGGTGTTCTGCACCCGCACGCCCGCCGTCTCCGCCACAAGCACGGAGACGTTGCCCGGCGACATCAGCAGCTTCTCTTCGATCTCTTCCTGCGACACGACGTCTACCCGGATCGGTTCGTCGGAAACGCGGCGCCCTGACCGGGTTGACTGCACCACCACCGCATCCAGCTCCACGGCCTCATCGTGGTGGTCGTCGTGCGCGGCAGGCGGTTCATGTGCATTGGCCGGGGCAACGGCGGACAGCAGGGCGGCGCTCAGCGCCAGGGCAAGCGGATGTGGCAGCAGGGTCATGGGTCGTCAGGGCGGCAGGGCCGCGCGGTGGCGAAGTAGCCCGGCGTTGTAAACCTTGATGCGGCTACAAGGTCAAGCGGCAGGCTGCGGCTGAAGGGCTTCCAGCACCCTGCAGTCGGCCACGCGGCCGCCCGGGCAATTGCCGATCATCCGCTCCAGCTCGCCCTGCAGCGCCTGCAGGTCCTGGATCCTGCGCGTGATGTCTGCGATGTGCGCTTTCACCACATCGTCCACCGAACTGCACTCGTGCTCCCGCTGTTCACCAAAGGCAATCAGCTCGCGGATCTGTTCGATGGAGAAGCCAAGCTCGCGGGCGCGGCGCACGAACGACAGTCGCCTCTGGTCCTGCGCGCCGTAGTAGCGGTAGTTGCCCTCCGAGCGCAACGGTGGCTGCAGCAAGCCGATCTTTTCGTAATACCGGATGGTTTCGGCCTTGGTGCCGGTCTGGCGGGCCAGCTGGCCGATGGTGAGGTGGCTGGGCATGGGCTTGACCTTGTAGGGGCTACAGGGTTGATAACGACTCTCCCACCCTTTTTCAAGCCCGGCCACAGCCTGGCGGGAGACATCCATGGACCACTGCTGCGGCCACAAGCGCCAGGAACTGGAAGCGCTGGCCCTTCACAGTGCGCAGCGGCGCGTGCTGGTGGCGGTACTCATCATCAACTTGGCGATGTTCTTCATCGAGTTCGGCGCGGGCATCGTGGCGCACTCCAGTGCCCTGCAGGCTGATGCCGTGGACATGCTGGGCGACGCGATCGTGTACGGCCTGAGCCTGTGGGCAGTGAACCGGGGGGCGCGCTGGGAGGCCGGTGCGGCCCTCGCCAAGGGGCTGCTGATCCTGGCCTTCTTTGTCTTCATCGTGGTGGAGGTGGTCAGCAAGCTGATCCACGGCGTGCCGCCTTCCAGCGGCTTGATGCTGGGGTTTGGAGCCATCGCGCTGGTGGCCAATCTGGTGTGCCTGGCATTGTTGTGGCGGTTCCGCGCGCTCAACATCAACATGAAAAGCACCTTCGAGTGCTCCCGCAATGATGTCGCCGCCAACATCGGTGTGCTGGTGGCTGCCGGTGGCGTAGCGCTGACCGGAAGCGGCTGGCCAGACATCGCAGCAGGCGCGGTGATCGCACTGCTGTTCCTGAAATCCGCGCTTGGCGTGATCGGCGAGGCGTGGCCCGCGTGGCGTGCGGCGGTTAAGTAGCAAGGCGTTGGGGCAAGTGCTGGTTAGAACTGTGCCGAGCGGATGTCGGCTTCTGGCCGAAAGCAGTCGCGGGCCTTACAAAGCAGCGTCCGACGCGAAGCGGGCAGTTGCCGCCCGGTAGCTCGCTACAAGTGCACAACTTGCTTCGATCTCAACTCAGCCTATGGACACATAGTGCCCGACATGCGCCGCACCCGTTACACCCACGTTCCGTTGTGCGTAGCTAACACACACCCGCCTTCGCTGGATTGCAGGGCAAGCATTTAGGCCCCTAGGGCCCGGAATGAACAGCTGAGCCATTGACGCAACTTAGGAAAACTCCTTGACCCCAGGTGGCACTGGCCTGAACAATCAGTGCAAGACACCGGTTTCGGAGTCTAATCGGCGTTATGCCGCACAAGGAGGTTTCATGGAGCAGTTGCAGACTTTTTTTTCTGGCATGGCCTGGTGGTTCAACGGTGGCGCAGTCGTACTCATCCTGCTTACTCGATTATTGGCACATAACAAGGGCGCGTGGGCTCTCGTCGGCGTCATCCTACTAGTAGTGTCCATGGGGAATTCAACGCTGCTTGCCCCATTCGGAAACGACACCTCAAGCCAGCTTGCAGCGCTCTTTGGCACGGTCGTACATGCAGCACTCGGTGCAACCTTCGTAGCCAACTGGCTCACTGACGGTGCTGCCTAGAAATTCATTCAAGCCGACGCCGCTTCGCGGCGCGGCTTGAGTCAGGTGTTGCTCAATGTCCGCTCCTGGCCGAAAGGGGCCATGGGCGCGACAGGGGTGTACGGACGCTCATCACACATCGGACGATGGAAATTAATGGATGGCCCGAGCTGAGCAAGCCCAGTACTGAAGACATGCTTGGAAAGTAGTAATTCTTCCCATTACGCACCTATGAAGCGGTAGTAGGCCAATGGACAAGCGGGCCCTAATGTGGGACTGCCGCAGGCCGGTAGGCACTATGAGTGCCTGAATTCCCAATCGCTGCTGTTGGTTTAGTGGGAAATCGAAATCAAACCGAAGAGCGCCTAATATCATTGGCCCACCGGCTGGGTAGCCGGTGGGCATCGAATTACCGCACGGGAGGGGCTGAAATGCGCAGTACTGCCAGCGCCAGCAGAGCCGACGCTACGGACCCGGCGATGATGCCGAGCTTCGCTTGGTCAACCCATTCTTCATGGCCAGGGAACGCCAGGCCTGAAATGAACAGGCTCATGGTGAACCCGATGCCGCACAGCAGCGATACGCCGTAGATCTGCGCCCAACTCACTCCTTCCGGTTTGGCAGCGAGTCCGGTCTTGGCCGCGATCACGACACCTCCAAACACTGCGAGCTGTTTTCCAATAAAGAGGCCTGCCGCGACGCCCAGCGGGATTGAAGAGAGGAAGTCAGACACGCTAAGGCCGCGCAGGTCAACGCCCGCATTTGCCAGGCCAAATATTGGCATCACGAGAATTGCCACCGGAAGAGCGATGGCATGCTCAATGCGAACCAATGGGCTTGAGTCTCTGCCGTGCAGTGAGTCGTAGGGAATGAGGAGCGCACCGATGACGCCCGCCAATGTGGCATGCACGCCAGACAGCAGCGTGAGGTACCAAAGCACAGGCAATGCAAGGACGTAAGGCCAAAGGCGCGCGACTCCCGCGCGGGACATGCACCACATTGCCACACATACCGCCGCCGCGCCGACGAGAGCCAGCATGTTCAACGAAGAGGTGTAGAAGATCGCGATGATGGCGACAGCGCCCATGTCGTCAATGATCGCTATTGACATAAGGAGGATCTTCAAAGGTAGCGGCGCGCGCTTTCCGAGTAATGCCAGAAGTCCCAAGGCGAACGCGATGTCAGTCGCTGCAGGAATTGCCCAGCCGTTTAGCTGTCCAGGCGTGTCCTTGGTCATCCATGCATAGATTAGGGCCGGGATCGCCATACCGAAAAGCGCTGGCAGAGCAGGAAGCCGCCGCTGCTTCCATGTGGAGAGTCGGCCGTCAGTGAGCTCCCTCTTAATTTCCAGGCCGACAAGCAGAAAGAAGATCGCCATCAGGCCATCGTTGATCCACAGGTGTGGTGTCATAGGGCCCAACTTCGGTGTAAGCGTGGGTCCCCATTCGGCATGGAGCAGGTGCCGGTATGCTTCCGAGAGCGGGCTATTCGCAATGGCAATGGCCACTGCGGCTGCTGCCATCAATAGTAGTCCACCGGCCGACTCGCTTGAGATGAAGCGCTTTAGCACGCTGGCGGGAGAAACAGGGGTGGTCATCGGAACTCCTGTGTGAGCCGCCGGACCAATCAATATCGTCACCGGACACGACGAAACGCGCCCAAAGTGGCGCTATTTCATGAATCTGGCGAGTAGTTGCGGGATGGTTTCGAGGCGGCAGGCAGCATAAGAGATCGGCAGAGAAACGAGTTAACGTTCTCCGTATACGAACCGATCACGGCCCGGGCGCACGCAGCACACGCCTCACAGCAAGGATCGCACATCCAGCTCTGGCGCTCAACTGAGTTACAGCGCCAAACTTTCCACGGTACGGGACACGTTCAGGTCGCTCCGTCGCCCGGCTTTCGACGGCGCGACGCGCAAATTGCTCGAGAACGCGAGCATTTCACGCCCGTAGCCTCCAATATTAAAAGAAGGATAAGCCGAGAGAGACAGCGAAGTTTGCGCACTGGCCCCACTATCCACTGTTCCCAACATCGGATCCTTGAAGCTATCAATTCGGTGTCTGTGGTCCACAGGCATGTGCAACTGTCAACTGCCAATTGCTTGAACCATCTGATACACGCGGCACCTGCGCTGTAGGCCATTATGTCCGCTTCTGGCCGGAAGCGGACATTTGGACGGCATGGCGGCCGCCCCGGTGGTAACGAGACTTAGAATTCGATCTGCGCGCAATTCGTGAGTGGGGGGCGACCAACCTAGTGTCCCTACTTGAGCCATGTGAAATCCATGGAATCAGGATCGCCGCACTACCCAAACGAGCAGCAGCCCTAGGTGTCCGATGGTTTGGCCTGCCGATCGTAGATGGTGTAGGCCCGGCGGATGCCTTTCTTGATGACTGGCGGAAGGTGGGACCTGCACTCTGCGAGAAGATACCCGAGTAATTGGTACTCGTTGAGGCTAGGTTAGCTCTTCTTGGAGGAAAAGGACCCAACACTGTCAGGTGGCCGACCGCGAGAATCGATCCCTTTCAGCGATGGCAAGGGAGAGTTCAGGTACTCAGCGTCTAGGCCTCGCAGGCTCGCGTTGTACGACCATCTTACGAACTGCTCCAGTAGGCAGTTGTTCTCGCGATAGACTCGTTCTAGTTCCGCCTCCAGCCGTAGAATTCGGTCCATAGCGATCTGCATTTCAGGAACAGCCTTGACCTGCCGCAGATGCCCCCCTTGCGCGGCTAAACCCGCCTTACGCTGTTCGAAGGCCTGCTGAATGCGAGTGTGCTTATGCAATGCTTGCCGCGTATATCGCGTAAAGAGGTGCCGCTCCACCGCGTCCAGCAGAGATTGCCAGGTCAAACGACCTGACCAGCCGTCAAGAATTCCGACAATGCTAGCGATGTCTTCATCACTAAGATTTTTTGCTCTTCTCATGAAGCGGTGCCTCGCACTTCGATCGCCCATTCCGTTTGCACCGACTCCTCGTCATGTTGATCCAACAACCGGCGGGCACCCAATGCCTGCCGAACCCGAGAGGCCGGACGAATGTGAGTCAAGCGGATTAGCGCACCTGGTGGAACTTGCGGATCGTCCAGAATTGCAACAAGCTCCGACAGTCTCGTTAGCGTCAGCCTTTGGTGTTCAACCCAACGCGACGCACCATATACCCCTTCAGCATCCGCAGCTTCTGCCTCAGCTAGCAGACTAGTGGTTTCGGCAAGTTTGGCACGCGTATTTGCATCACCGATTTCGTCGCCTTTGATACACACCTGCTCGTTGCAATTCGTACAGTCACGGTGCAGGGCGCAGGGAGACATGACGAAGTCGTGCACGCAGACTCCGAAATCGGTTGTGTGAGCGGCTTGGATACCCATTTCCTTGAACTTGTCTCGAGGAATTAGACTAACGCGAACCTGCGGTAGCGGATCGGTCGCCAGTTCAGTCACCGACTCCCGCTGCCTTTCCTGACGTAAGCCCACCAGCCGAGCCTGGACATCGCGATCAGAGACATGGTTGTACGAGTCATTCTGACGAATGTCACTCCGACCAGACCACTTTGCGATGTCAAGTTCACTCATGCCACCGGCCTGAGCCAAGGTATTCAGATAGTGTCTGAATTGGTGAGTACGAATGACGATTGGAGATCCGTCTGAATCGAAGTAGCCCAGATGATCGAACACGGACTTGAACCCGTGCTCTGTGCGACCACCAAGACCAGTAGAGATAAAGTTCTGATCTGGCGCCTCGATGACGCAACGAAACGTTCGCTTAGTCCGATGCAACTCATTACGCCGAACTACGCAAAGCGCTTCGCTGTACCGCAGACCAGAATCGACGTCCAACCATGGGAACCCTCGGGGCAGGAAACTGATGACAGCAGCCTCAACATTCGTGAACTTGGCTACTATTCTGCCGCGACGCTTCTCGACAGGCACGCCATTACCCAAACACCACGCCCTAGTGGTCGCCGGCGACACCGATTCTACAAAAAGGATCTCGCCGAGCTCTGCAATTGACAAGTCACCGCCGCGAAAATGCTCGAGATGTGGTGGGATGAACATCGATTTGGGATTGCGTTCGTACCAACGCGCCACGCGACGCGCCTCTGCTGATAGGTCATTGAGTCTTCTCACGGCCTCGCGCACGACCGAACTCATAGATGGCACAACCCACTTGATCATGGGGTCTGCACCCTTGGAGGGCCAGAACCGCAGCCCATATGCCGGCGACGCATCGGGACGAGCTGTTGTGACCTCAGGCTCCGCTCTAAGCAGCAAAACCTCATTCACCCGATCCGGGGCCGAGCACATGATCCCCGCCGTCGACGTCACAAAGAGATCAGCAGGCTCACTCGCTGCGCGAAACGCCAGCGCTAGGCATTCCAACGAGCGGGGGCTGGGAAGCTTAGCCTGCCGCGCAGCCTCAAACTCGTCTCCTACCCTGCCGTTCGCCTCCGTCGGGCGAGGTATGAAATTGGACCAGCGCAATGGGACTGCCGCTAAGCGGTTGTCATCAATGAACGACGCAAGCATCTCCAATTGCGAGCCGACTCGATAGCCCGCAGATGGGCTGAACTTCGCCCGGACCAGTAGAGCCGCTCTGTTGAAGGTCGCCGCAGTGACTGAAGCAACGTTACAAGCCCCCTGATCTTCCAGTGCAGCCGCCAACGCTCGTAGGGAGGCGAGCCGAAACCCTATACATTTCGTTGGCCGCATCCCATGCTGATATCGAATGTAGGATTTGGCGAACGAACCAAAGGGCTCGAGCATTGGGCGTGGCACGCGCTCGTTAACTGAGTCCCATGAGCTAAAAATAGCGCGAACCGCGCCTCGCCGAGCTTTGATCCTGACAGAATCCGCGATCTCCCACGCCATCTCATCGAAGGCAAGCTCGGCACCAAAGATGGTCAGCTCATTCCGGCACAGAGCAATAAACGCAGAGACATTCTGCTCGGCATTTAGCTCACTAAGCGGCTGAAAAAGAACTACTTTAGCCACAGGTTTTAGCTCCACCAAGTGAGCAACGACGCACCTTAACCTGGCGGCATTCCTCTATCACAGCCGCAACTGCGAAGATGGTTCGGTCATTGATGGAAGCAATGCGCTTATCGGAATCCCTGAGTTGCTTTTCACGCTGGTCAAGCAGGTGCTGTAGTACCGCCTCATGTGGCCCGTCCATCCAAGCCTCGAAGCTGGAGCAGGTGTAACAGGCGATCGGAGCATTGAATCCACAGAATCCGTGCGTTCCACAATCGCCCATAGGGGAACCACTTCGGTCAATACGCAGATCCATTACGCGCCTCGAAGTATTCGAGCCCAGTCCCTCCACAAGAGTTCCCGCGAACGCTTGGGCCAAGGGAGCCATCTCCATAGCAATGGCACGATCAATGCGCTCGATGATTGCAGGTGAACTGGCCGAGTAAACGCCAACATTCTGGGTGTCCGTGTGATCGAGAAGTCGGGCGATGACCAAAGGACTGTAGCCCTCTTCGCCAGCTCGCGTGCCGATCGTTCTCCTGAACCGGACGCCGCTTATGCTCATCGCCTTACCCGTGCGCTCTGAGACCACTGACAGGCTTTCGAGAACGGTCGTGATCGTCCGGCCAATCATGACGGCAGTCCGATGGAATTCGAATCCTTGGGCACCCATCTTCGAGCGCTCAGCGGGAAAGAGAGGGGCTTGCCCTGCATCATCTAAGATCGAACAGAAGCGTGCGCGAACGCCCTCAGCGTACGAACAGAGATGCTCACCAAACTGCTCGACAAGCGGGCGTTCTACGAACTGAGCACGCGAAAACTTGGCACCCTTCTTAGCGCTTGGCACCTGGATGGAATACTTCAGCATCCCATCAGCATCTGTTTCCACCCTGACATCGCAGACCTTTAGGGACGCGTACTGCTTGCTGCGCTGACCCAATAGGATAAAAAGCCACGCCAAGGTGAAGTCCGCGGTAGACACATCACCTTTCGCATATGCTTGATTGAGCGCTGATTGCAGGGCCTCTTCTTCGACATGGGTGAAAGGACCATCATGTGGATCCCATGTAAGGACAGACACACCCTTGTCATTGCCCTTGAGCCGCAATTGTTTGAGAAGCAGCTCGACGTCTTCATCGACCCCTGGGTAGCCCAGCTGGACCCATTTGCGGAGGAACCCCGCGAAAGACCCCAAGTACCATTCCTTCGACTGATGGAGGCCTGCACGGTAGTTCAGCAAATCTACGGCTGTGATGCTGGAAACCTGCATAGGCGTAGAACGCAGGAAGTGCTGCAGCCTTTGAAACATATTCTTTAGATGGTCGGGAGAGCGATTCTCTGCATACCACGTCAATACCGACTTGGCACCATTACGCAGCACTGGCGAAGCGGTTGGCAGCTGGTCGAAGTCTAAATGAATGTTATTGACACCATCGCGGTATGCCCAGATATGGGCGTTTGGATCGAACTCGATGCCCGACTTAGTGCGACTGCCTACCCATACAGTGAGTGCACGCGCCTCGCTAGCTTCTTCCTGATATAAGTGGGCATGTTTCACCTGCTCCTCCTCACTGGGCGGCTAAAGGACTTGGCTTGCATCTCCAGCGACGCCTCATTGCTTTTTCGCTGCACGTGCCTTTTCGTGTAGTGCGAAGCCATCTTCGACCTAGGTGACCAGCCCATCGTCTGGGTCCGCATCCTTTCTTCGTCTTCTGCGGACACACCTCGGCTATCCATGAGATCGGAGAAGTCGTCGTTCCAGGTGTGCCTCAAGACATGCGGGGAGAGGTCATCAGGAAGGCCAGGAACCTTGCTACGTAACTCCCTGAAAAGCTTGTTGAGCGCCGGCTTTGACAGCGGCTGGCCTGTCCCCGTCGCCACGAAGAGATAGGGATGGCGGCGCGCACCTTTGATCTTTGCTCGTTCCCCCATTATGTACCTCTGGATTAACTCCGCCAGATCAGGACCCAGTGCAAGTAGGCGACCTCGTGTTTTGACAAGCGGCGCACTTTTTCGCGGCTCTTCGGGGTTGCCAGGCCGCCGAACGATCGTGACCTCCCCGGTCCGAATGTTGACGTCACTAGCGTAGGTAGCAAGCAGCTCGCCGTTACGCACGCCCAGAAGGAGTAGCCAGAGGAAGATAAGTTGATTGCGAACCCGGACGTGCCTGTTCTTCCAGGGGTTGTCCGCACTGTCGGGATCAATGACCTCGAGAATGCGTGCACGGACCTCCGCGTCTACCCCCTGACGGCTACCCTGCGCGGAGTGGCGGCTGGGCATTCTGGCATTGATAAGGCTGACGAATGTTTGAGTGGCCTCGAGCAAGCTGTGATTGTGGGGATGTCCCACCTCTAGCTTCAGGCGCCGACCGGCTGTTAGCCAGGACAAGTAGTCGCGAATGTATGCCATACGGGTTGCCTTCGTGTCGGCACCCACCTGCGCCAGCGCTTTCACCGTGGGGCGCATTCGGGCCTGCTCCAGTGTTACGACCCTAGACACCACCGCTCGGGGTGACTCATCCATCTGGCTCATAGCGTCGAGCTCATCCTGCCGCAATCCAGCCAGCTTGGTGAGCGACTCAACCTCGCCCAAGGTAAGGAGCCGACCGTCATTGATTCGATCGTGAATGTCTATACCGAGATGACGAAACACTTGATGGGCAATCATCACAGCCCTGGCCGCGTGCTCGAGCGTGTTCTTCGCCAGCCCAGCAGCCCGAAGCTCGGTCACCAAAAATAGGTTTGGATGCCAGAGGGGGGCTCCCGACTCCTTACACAGAAGCATCGGAAATCGCTCTCCAGACAGGAACCGAACTGTTTTCACCCTATAGCCAGCTGCCATGTTGACATTTCCCAAAGGTAGTCGGTAAGCCGAGAAATCAGCAGCCGATGGAAAACGTTAACAACAAAAAAAGGCCCTTGGCAAATGCGCCAAGAGCCCTTGTTAACAGATACTAAAAGGTATCCTCTAGAACGGAATATCGTCGTCAGCGAAGTCGTCCATCGGCGGCGCCTGCTGCGGCTGCGGGCGCTGGTTGCCGCCCTGGTTGCCGTAACCGCCGCCCTGGTTGCCGCCCTGGTTGCCATAGCCACCGCCCTGGCCGCCACGCTGGCCACCGCCGCCGCCGTACTCCTGGCGCGGCGCCTGCTGGCGCTGCGGACGATCGCCGCCGTAGTTGCCACCACCGCCACCTTCACCGCGGCCGCCCAGCATCTGCATTTCATCGGCGATGATGTCCGTGGAGTACTTCTCCACGCCGTCCTGGCCGGTGTACTTGTCGTAGCGCAGGCTGCCTTCGACGTAGACCGAGCTGCCCTTGCGCAGGTACTCGCCGGCGATCTCGCCGAGCTTGCCGAAGAACACCACGCGGTGCCATTCGGTGCGCTCCTGCTGGTTGCCATCCTTGTCCTTGCGGACGCTGGTGGTGGCCAGGCTGATGCGGGTGATCGCCATGCCGCTCTGGGTGTACTTCACGTCCGGGTCGTTGCCGAGATTGCCGACCAGGATGACTTTGTTGATGCCGCGCGCCATAGATGGATTCTTCCGTTGTCCGGGGCTGGACCAGTGATAGCACACCCGACGGGGTGCCGATACGCTGGACCTCCCGCGGTTGCGAATGGGGGGGATATCGGAACGAGGCATCTTACCATTCCCTTCGCCCCCGGCCCGTCGGGAATCCGGCCGATCCGGGTCGGAACCGACCTCAACGAAGCAGGGGGCGATCCAGCAGCAAGCCGGTGACCCGTGTGACCTCCCCCACCGCCACCACCCTGGGCCCTTCATGGCAGTGGAAGCGCACGCCGGGCCGGATACGCTCCCGGTGCAGCCCCGCCCTGAGCACCTCATTGACCACGGTCAGGCCGGCCAACAGGGGCTCGCCCACCGGCAGCGGCAGCTCGGTCGCCCAGCTGTCGCCCTCGGCGTGACGGAAGTCGGGCCAGATCATGAACAGCTCTGGCGCCCCGGCGTCATCGGCGTAGGCAAAGTCCCAGCGGATACCGTTCCGGGCCGGGCTGCGACGCCCACCCTCCTCTGGCGCAAGGATGCGGATCCGCGCCTCGAAATCGTCGGGGACACCCGGGGACAGGCGAAAGGTCACCGCTTGGCTCCATCAGGCTATGGTGTTGACCGTCGCACGACCGCGACCGTGGCCACAAGCAGTGACGGCCAGGACGGCCGGCAGCCACCCCATGGCATCATGCCCGGGCACCCTTCCCCCTGTCCCCTCCCGCGTTCCCATGACGATCAAAGGCAAAGCGACCTCCCTCGACATCGCCCACCTGGCCGGGGTCTCCCAGCCAACCGTGTCGCGGGCCCTGCGCGGCAGCCCGATGGTCAACGCCGAGACCCGCGAGCGCATCCTGCGCATCGCCCGCGAGCTGAACTACAAGGTCGACAAGAACGCCTCCAGCCTGCGCCTGCGCAACGCCGGCACGCTGGCCCTGCTGTTCTTCGAAGACCCGACCAACGACGATTCGCTGATCAATCCGTTCTTCCATTCGATGCTGGGCTCGATCACCCGCGCCTGCGCGCTGCATGGGCAGGACCTGCTGGTCTCGTTCCAGCAGCTGTCCACCGACTGGCAGGCCGATTACGAGGACAGCAACAAGGCCGACGGCATCATCCTGCTCGGCTACGGCGACTACCACGAATCGCGCGACCGCCTGCAGCGGCTGGTCGAACAGGGCACGCACTTCGTGCGCTGGGGCGCCGCCCTGCCCGGCCAGCCGGGCGTGTCGATCGGCAGCGACAACTTCCAGGGCGGGCATGACATCACCACCCACCTGCTGCAGCAGGGCTGCCGCCGCATCGCCTTCCTCGGCCATGCCTCCAGCCATTACCCCGAATTCCAGGAACGCTACCGCGGCCACGTCGCGGCCCTGCAGGACCACGGCCTGGCCGCCGAACCGGCGCTGCAGCACGATGCGATCACCACCGAGGCTTCCGGCCAGGAAGCCTGCCAGGCGCTGCTGGCGCGTGGCGAGCCGATCGATGCGATCTGCGCCGCCAGCGACCTGATCGCCATCGGTGCGATGCGCGCCCTGCGCGAGGCCGGGCTACGGGTGCCGCAGGACGTGGCGGTGACCGGCTTCGACGACATCCCGCTGGCGGCCTCGGTGTCCCCGGCGCTGACCACGGTCCAGCAGGACACCAAGCAGGCCGGCCAGCTGCTGGTGGAGCGCCTGCTGACGCTGATCGGCCGGCAGCCGGTGCAGAGCCAGAGCATCCCGGTGAAGCTGGTGGTGCGGGAATCGTCGCTGCGCCGGTAAGCGCCACCAGGCCTTACGCCACGCCTCAACGTGCGACGGCGGAATTCTTCCCCCATGACCAACGGCGGATGCGCACAGAGGCTGATGCGCGGATAACGCGCAGACATCGCCCATGGAAAGGTGTACGTCGCATGCTGAAGATCGATTCGCTGTCCAAGACGTACGCCAACGGCGTGCATGCCCTCAACAACGTCAACCTGGACATCCCGCGGGGCATGTTCGGCCTGCTCGGCCCCAACGGCGCCGGCAAGTCCTCGCTGATGCGCACGCTGTCCACCCTGCAGGAAGCCGACAGCGGCACGGCGACGCTCAGCATTCCAGGCGAGGCGCCGATCGACGTGCTGCGCGACAAGGATGCGGTGCGCCGCCGGCTGGGTTACCTGCCGCAGGATTTCGGCGTGTACCCGAAAGTCAGCGCGCTGGACCTGCTGGAGCATTTCGCGGTGCTCAAGGGCCTGACGCAGCGCGCGCAGCGCCGCGAGGTGGTCGATGGGCTGCTGCAGCAGGTGAACCTGTGGGACGCGCGCAAGCGCAAGCTGGGCACCTACTCCGGCGGCATGCGCCAGCGCTTCGGCATTGCCCAGGCGCTGCTGGGTGACCCGCGGTTGGTGATCGTCGATGAACCCACCGCCGGCCTCGACCCGGAAGAGCGCAACCGCTTCCTCAACCTGTTGGCGGCGATCGGCGAGAACGTGGCGGTGATCCTCTCCACCCACATCGTCGAGGACGTGACCGATCTGTGCCCGACGATGGCGATCATGAACAAAGGCCAGGTGCTGCTGACCGGGCGCCCGGCCGATGCCATCGACGCCCTGCAGCAGCAGGTCTGGCGCAAGCAGGTTGATCCTTCGGAACTGGCCGACCACGAGGCACGCTACGTGGTGCTGTCCACCCGCCTGGTCGGTGGCCGCCCGGTGATCCACGTGCACAGCGCCAACGACCCTGGCGACGGCTTCGCGGCCGTGGCTCCCGACCTCGAGGACGTGTACTTCCAGCGCCTGCGCCTTCAGGCCCGTAGCCGCGTCGCAGCCTGAGCGGAGCACGCCATGATCCTCAACTTCTTCCGCTTCGAGCTGCGCGAGCAGCTGCGCTCCCCGCTGCTGTGGCTGCTGGCCGGGCTGTTCGCCCTGCTTGCCTTTGCCGCCGCGTCCAGCGACGCCGTGCAGATCGGTGGCGGCACCGGCAACGTGCACAGCAACGCGCCCACCGTGATCGCACAGATGCTGGGCATCTTCACCCTGCTCGGCATGCTGGTCACCGCCCTGTTCGTCAGCAACGCGCTGTTGCGTGACTTCGAACTCGGTACTGCCGAACTGATCTTCGCCTGCCCGGTGAAGCGCCGCGATTACCTGGCGGGGCGCATCGCTGCCGCCCTGGCGGCCGGGCTGCTGGTCTACATCCTGATCGCATTCGGCCTGTGGCTGGCGCCGTTCATGCCGTGGGTCGATCCCGAGCGCATGGGCCCGATCAGCTGGCAGGGCTATGCCTGGACGTTCGCGGTCGTCGTCATTCCGAACCTGTTGTTCACCACCGCGCTGCTGTCGCTGCTGGCAGCGCTGACCCGCTCGATCCTCTGGGTCTACATCGGCCTGGTGGCCTACCTGGTCTTGTACGGCGCCAGCGCGGCCCTGCTGCGCGACATCGACAATACGTGGATCGCGGTGCTGAGCGAACCGCTGGGCATGCGCGCACTCGGCCGTACCATCCGCTACTGGTCCACCGCCGAACGCAACAGCGGGGTTCCCGAGCTGGCCGGCTACCTGCTGGCCAATCGCGCCCTGTGGTTGGGCGTGGCTGCCGCGCTGTTTGCCGCCACCTTCGCGCTGTTCCGCACCGAACGCAGCGGCAGTGGCCGTCGGCGCTGGGGCCGCAGGCAGGCGCAACCGGCTTCCGAAGCCAGCGTGGTCCGTCCCACCCGCGCGACACTGCCGCGCGTGATACCGGCGTTCACTGCCAGCACGGCGTGGCAGCAGTTCCTGCGCCAAGTCCGCTTCGATACACGCGGTGTCCTGCGCAGCGTGCCGTTCATCGTGCTGCTGGTACTGGGCCTGGCCAACTTCCTGCCCAGCGCGCTGTTCCGGCAGACCCTGTACGGCACCTCGATCTGGCCGGTCACCTCGCAGATGATCATGGGCCTGCAGGGGGCCTTCAGCTGGCTGCTGGTGATCATCGTGCTGTTCTTCGCCGGTGAGCTGGTCTGGAAGGAACGCAGTGCGCGCATCAATGAAGTGACCGATGCCATGCCGGTGCCGAACTGGGTGCCTCTGCTGGCCAAGTTCACCGCACTGCTGGCCGTGATCATCTGCTTCCAGGCCGCCGGCGCGCTGGCCGCGATGGGCGTGCAGCTGGCCAAGGGCTACACGCATCTGGAGCCGCTGCTGTACCTGCGCAGCCTCGCGCTGGATTCGGTGGTCTACATCCTGATGGGGGGCCTGGCGCTGGTGCTGCAGGTGCTCACCAACAACAAGTTCGTCGGATACGCATTGCTGATCGTGGTGATGATCGGCCAGGGCGTGCTCGGCCTGCTCGACTACACGCAGAACCTGTACAACTTCGGCAGCTGGCCCAACGCGCCCTATTCGGACATGAACGGCTACGGCCACTTCCTGACCGGGCAACTGGCGTTCCAGGGCTACTGGGCGTTGTTCCTGCTGACGCTGATGTGCTTGGCGTCGGCCTTCCGGGTGCGCGGTGTCAGCCAGGGCCTGCGCCAGCGCCTGGCTCTGGCCGGCCGCCGCCTGCGCGGCCCGACCGGCGCCTTTGCAGCGCTGGCAGCAGTGGCGTTCGTCGGCGTGGGGGGCTGGCTGTACTGGAGCACCAACATCCGCAACGAGTTCCTTTCTCCGGACCAGCAGCTGGATCTGCAGGCCCGCTACGAGCGCGAGCTGTCGAAGTACCGCAACCTGCCGCAGCCCCGCATCGTGGCGGTGGACAACCGCGTGGATCTGTCCCCCGAATCGCAGTCAATGGTGATCGATGCGAACTGGACGATCCGCAATCTCCACGCGCAGCCGATCCCGGAACTGCATGTCTCGATGGGCGATGACAAACAGCTGGTAGCCGCCGATCTTGGCGGACAGACGATGGCCTTCCATGCCAAGGACCTGGGGTATCGCATCTATCGGCTGGACAAGCCTCTGCAACCGGGCGAAAGCCGCCGTGTCCATTTCCGGGTGGTGCAGAAGCCCAATGGCATCACCGCCGGCCAGGCGCCGAGCAACATCGTGGACAACGGCACGTTCTTCAACAGCCGCGTGTTGCCGTCGTTCGGCTACAACGAGGGCGCGGAGATCACCGACCGCAACGAGCGGCGCAAGCGCGACCTGGGTGAGCCGCGGCGCATGCCCAAGCTGGAAGACGAAGCCGCGCGTGCCAACACGTACATAGCCAACGATGCCGACTGGCTCGACTTCCGCACCACGATCTGCACGGCACCGGACCAGGTGGCGCTGGCCCCGGGCTATCTGCAGCATGAGAGCACGGTCAATGGCCGGCGCTGCTTCAACTATGCCATGGATCGACCGATGCTGAACTTCTACGCCTATCTGTCGGCGCGCTGGGAGGTGCGCAAGGCAAAGTACAAGGACATACCGATCGAGGTCTACTTCGACCCGGCGCACGGCTACAACGTGGAGCGGATGATCGAAGCGGTGCAGAAATCGCTGGCCTACTACGAGGCGAACTTCACCCCGTACCAGCATCGCCAGGTGCGCATCATCGAGTTCCCGGCTTATGCCCGCTTCGCGCAGTCGTTCGCCAACACCATCCCCTACTCCGAAGCCATCGGTTTCATCGCCGACCTGCGTGACCCGGACAAGGTGGACTACGTGTTCTACGTGACCGCGCACGAAATCGCACACCAATGGTGGGCGCACCAGGTGATCGGTGCCAACGTGCAGGGCGCCACGGTGCTGTCCGAATCGTTGTCGCAGTATTCGGCACTGATGGTGATGGAGCAGGAGTACGGCCGCCAGCACATGCGTCAGTTCCTCAAGCGCGAACTGGACGGTTACCTGTCCGGCCGCGGCGGCGAGGCCATCGAGGAACAGCCGCTGGAGCGCGTGGAAAACCAGCAGTACATCCACTACCAGAAGGGTTCGCTGGTGTTCTACCGGCTGCGTGAAGAGATCGGCGAAGTGGCCCTGAACCGCGCGTTGAAGCGCTTCCTGCAGGACAAGGGCTACCAGCAGCCGCCGTACACCACCTCACGCGAACTGCTGAGCTACATCCGTGCCGAGACCCCGGCCGACCGCCAGCAGCTGGTCACTGACCTGTTCGAGAAGATCAGCTTCTACGACAACCGCGTGATGGCCGCCAGCGCCCGCAAGCGCGATGACGGTCGTTACGACGTGACCCTGGACCTGCATGCCAGCAAGCAGTATGCCGATGGCAAGGGCCAGGAAAGCGACGGGAAGATGGATGACTGGATCGAGATCGGCGTGTTCGCCAACGGGCCTTCAGGCAAGGAACGCGACCAGAGAGTGCTGTACCTGCAGCGCCACCACATCACCAGTGCGGAGCCCAAGATCACGATAACGGTGGACGAAAAGCCGGATGAAGCGGGCTTCGACCCGTACAACAAGCTGATCGACCGCGTGAGCGATGACAACCGGCGCAAGGTAACGATATGAGGTATGTGGTGGTGCCGGTAGCGTGGCCGGCATCATCGGTGGCGGAGCTGCTGCGGGCACATGGATTCTGTGGAGAGCTGCCGTGCCAGTCATGATCTACGGTTTCACTGGCCGATACACTGGCAAGGCCGAATTCGAGTGGAACGCGCCCAGCGTCGGTGCACACCACCAGGCAATGCTGTTCCTGCTGCAGGACGGTGAACACCATGCATTCGACCTCGCGTTGGCCGAGTGCTTCCGTTTCTGCTTCGATGAAATCCGGGATCTACGCTGCGGCCGCCTGCAGGTCGATGTACTCAACACCGATACCTACCGCGGCTTTGCTCCCTTCTACGAGGAAGCGCTGGAAGCCGGCTCTGCCCTGCTCTACTACCCCGCTCCACTGTAGTGCCGGGCCATGCTCGGCACGCTGCCGACGAAAGCCGCGAACGCTCAGCGCAGCGCAGCCCTGGGCCCCAGCAACGCCAGCAGCACATACACCACGATCGAGGCGACCGTACCTAGCGCTGCCGGTACCCCGAACGCCCAGCGCGAGCGCCCCTGCTGGCGCGCCCACTGGGCCAGATGCCAAGCCGCGCCCAGGTTGATCAGCCAGGCGATGACGAACACCGGCCACTGCACCATGCCCACCGCGCGCAGCACCGGAATGGACACCAGCGCGGCAACGATCGCCGCGATCAGGAAGATCAGCGCCGAGCGGGAATGGGAGGGTGCGGCCATGGTCACGTTATCAACCACCAGAAGCATGGAGCCCGCTTGCAGGATAACGCCGACGGTCCTTGGATGCAGCAGATGGTCCCATCGGGGCCAGATTGGATGCCCTACATCAAGATCCTCGGATCTCCGACGAACCGCACGGCGGATACCGATACGCGGCAATCGCCACGAAGCGCAAGGTGAATCAGTGGGAACGCCGTGGATCAGGAAGGTGTACCCGCAGCAGGTGCACCCATTCGTCCAAGGAGTCACGTTGTGAAAATGATCTCTGCAGCTAGCTTGATTCTGGCAGGCTCCGCGCTTTCCACGTTCAAGGCGCACGCCGTCCAGGTAGTCACCTGTGGCAATTGCACTCAATCCTGGCAATACGAATCCGCTGGCGAAATGGCACATGGATTCCGTCGTGGCTGGGAGGTCTACCTCGTGGTCAACCCCCACCGCCCAAGCGCTTTACGTCACCGTCAATTACATTCCTCCTGGCGAGGTTCCCAGAAGGCTCCACCCAGCTCCTTCCCTGGGCGAATTGGGAATCGCTGCTGACATCAACGTTCCAGGCTGGCGTTTACCGAGCCAACCGGTGCAGACCCGGGATGGGCAAGGCGACTTCGACAGCAGTTCACAAGGTTTGGCAGAAGGCGAGCGACTTCAGCTTGAAGCGGTTGTCCGCATGTCGAAAGAATGGGTGTTCATAAAGCCTGCAAATGACAGCGGATACTTCTCCAGCCTGCATGTCGCAAACCAATTCATTCCAGCAGTAGATGATGCGATCCGAATCGCGCACACGGCAAGCAATCCGGCCTGGCAACACGGGCAGATCAATGGAAACCTCCTTGGCTCACTTTTCCGATCACTCGAGCATTTCTTCGGGAGAGGCGTTGGCGGCTGCCTGCTGATGGACAACGGCGACACCGCTTGCTGGCAGATCAATCCAATGGCAAGAGGGGCGGCTCGACTGATCAAAGGTACGGCCAAGGATATTTTCGGCCAGGCATTACCTGAATCAGACACCATCAAGAATGGGGGACAGATTGATATTGATGTCGACAAGGGTGATTGGCCTCGCGAGATCCGCTACAACTTCAATGGCGGCTATTATCGATGCGGATCGGTAAGCGGAAGGCTGGATCGCTGCGAATGGATCCGCCCCCGCTAGGAGATATGTCATGAAGATATGGTTGCAACTGGGAACGCATTCCTTGGTCGCCGTCGCCTTCTCACTTCTTGGGGCATTTCACATCACCCTTGGTCTCCCCAGCCTGAAGCGCCAGTACAGTGATGATCTCGCGTTGTCCATCCACCTGCTGTTCGACGAGGATGGCCAAGAACGATCCCAGGCTGAACTGCAGTCCAGAGTTTCATCCCACATCGTCAACATGCTTTTGCTCTCTGCCCATTCCCAGGGTAAATCGGATGCGGAGAATGCGCGTTTGGCAGCAATCAGCCAACGCGTTCTCGCCCAGGACCTCCTGCGATACGTCGAGCGCGACGATGTACGACACAACGCTGTCCTGGTGGCAGGCAACCTGGCTGCGGATTGAGCATCCGATGCCCGATGTCGCCAGCCACCAGCCTGCGCTCCCGCGCTCTTTCAAAGTGCACATCCGGTTCACTGACTGGACGGAGCACCAGGAAACTTCTCTTCCAGGGCACGTCTCTTACAGTGAACGCACCATCACCAGCACGCGATAGCTGCAGCTATCGGCTACCTGCAGCGGCGCCCAGCCCAGCCGCGCATACAGCCCACCGTCCAGGGCCTCAGTCTGCAGGTAGAGATCGGAAACCCCCATCCGCACCGCCTGCGTCGCTGCTTGCTCCACCAACGCGCCAGCCAGCCCACGCCCGCGATGGCTGTCGGCCACGAACACGCTGCCCAGCCAATGTTCGTACTGTGGGAACGCCTGCATTTCCCGCCGCTTGAGCTGGACTGCGCCAACCACCTGACCGTCATCGAATACGGCGATCAGGTGCGGGAAACCTTCGGCGTCCTGTGGCGGATTGAGCCGCTGCAGTTCCTGTTCCAGCGACAGGCCCGCGTCCTGGCCCCATTGTGCGTGGTACCACCCGGCCAGTTGCTGCCGTTCCGGTGCGCCAGCGGGTAATACCCTGAATTCCATGGCAATGCCTTGATCCCGATATTGCCCAAGAGGATCACGGACGGCGCTCGAAGGGAAGCCTTCTGTAGAGTCGCGCCGTGCTCGACTGATCCGGCATTGCGCGAACGGCAGCCGAGCATGGGCTCGGCTCTACATGACAATCAACCCTGGGCGAAGTCCTTCAGGATCTCGCCGACGCCGCTGGGCGAGATCTCGAAACCCAGCTGGGTGCCCGGGTTGATCACCACGCCATAGCCACCCGGCACGCGGCGCAGCACGTCCAGCATCCGCCAGCGGATCTGGTGTTCGGCCTGCTGGCTGTAGATGCCCACCCGCGACGGATCGGTGAATACGGCCACGTGCAGGATGCCCTGCTTGTCGAACAGCAGCGGGTCGAAGCCGCTGCCGTCGGGCGTGACCAGGCTGCCGGTCAGCAGCACTACCTCGGAAGCGACGAAGGCCTCCATGAAGGCGCGGATCGGCACCGCCCCGTCCATCGCCGCCTTCAGCAGGGTTTCGATCGGGGTCTGCGGGGCGAGGTCGGTCATGGCGGTACGGCAGGGCGTGAGGGGGGGGGCTATTGTGCCGGATATGGTCACCCCGGTAGTGCCGGCCCCTGGCCGGCACCTGAAGGTGCCATGGATTCATGGGTAGCCGGCCGGCGGCCGGCACTACCGCCCCAGCCGCACGTCCCGCGCCCGCTGGTCGGCCATCGCCTTGTCCAGCTCGGCCTGCAGCGCTGGCTGCTGCACGGCGGCATCCAGCACATACACCTTCACGCCGTGTGCGGGCACTTCGGCCTCCAGGGAGGCATCCACCTGCAACGAACCGCCGTCCAGTGCATCGCGCCAGCGGCCGGACTGGACGTAACGCGCCACGGTGAGCGTCCTGGCCTGGTCGCCCTTGTTCAGCAGCACCAGCGCAGTCTGCGCCACGTCACCGTGCTGCAGCACGCGGAAGAACACCGCCTCATTGCCCTGCAGGCGTTCGTTCACCTGCAGGCCGCGCTGCAGGGCCGGGGTGGCCTCGCGCAGCTTCGCAATGCGCTGCAGCGGCGCGAAGATCGGGCTCTGCGGTGCAGCGTCCACGCGCGGCTGGCCGAAGTAGGCACGGTTGCCGGCGTGCTCGGCGCGGCCGCGCATGAAGCCGGTCTCCGAACCGTAATAGACCACCGGAATGCCGCGCGCGGTGAACAGCCAGTTGTGCGCGTCGATGAAGCCGGTGTCGCTGGCCTGAAGGCGCGGCATGTCGTGGTTGTCGTAGAAGCTCATCAGCTCGTACGGATTGGCATACGGGCCACCGCTCAGGTGCAGTGGCTCAGCCAGGGTCTCGAAGCCCTTGTTGGCGGTGCCGAAGGTCTGCTCCAGTGCGCCGCGCAACGGGAAATCGAGCACGCTCACGTTGGCATTGGATGGCCAGGTGTGCTCGGCAATGGTCGCCGCGTTGTAGTCGAAGGCTTCGCCAAACATGAACATGCCCGGGTGCTCGGCACGGATGCGCTTGACGAAGGCATGCCACCACGGGTGCGGCAGCCAGCCGATGGTGTCGATGCGCAACGCGTCCACGCCCTGCGCGGTCCATTGCAGGTAGGCACCGACCAGGTAGTCCATCACCGCCGGATTGTCCTGGTTGAAGTCGGACAGCTCAGCCAGATTGCCATCGAAGATCGAGCCATCCTTGCTGTCGACCGGTCCAATGTTGTTGTAGAACGCGTGCAGCGGGTTGTGCTTCGGATCCAGTTTCTGCGGCGGCAGGTTCTGGTGGTCGGCGATCAGTTTTCCGTCCTTGTCGAAGATCTGGCCGAACTGCGGCTGTCGCGTCGGCATGGTCCAGGCCGGCGAGCCGTGGTTGCCCACGATATCCAGCACCACCTTCAAGCCAGCACCGTGCAGGCCCTTGGTCAGCCCGGCGAAATCCAGGTTCTTGCTGGGCAGGTGCTCATCGAGCTTGTAGAAGTTGATGCCCCAGTAGCCGTGGTAGCCGGTCTTGCCGCGATCAGTCAGCGTGCTGGTACAGCTGATCGGCTTGCTGCCGGTAAAGGCCTCGTCCGGGTTGTCGACGATGGGCGTGATCCATACCGCGCCGAAACCGAGGTTGCGGATGTACTGCGCGTTGTCGAGCACGCCGCGGAAGTCGCCGCCGAGGTAGCCGATGTTGCCGTCCACCTTGTCCGGGCACGGCACCGGAATATCGAAGGTGCGATGCGTGCCGCCCTGGTCGCGGTGATCGTTGGACGGATCGCCGTTGACGAAGCGGTCGGTGACCACGAAATACACCGCATCACTGGCGAACGGCTCGGTGGTGCCGACGTAGTCCGGGCGCGGCGTGGCCACGGCCTGGCCGGCGAACAGGGCAAGGGAAACAGCAACAGCCAGGACACCACGCATCACACCACCTCCGGACGGGACGGAACCCGCAGCACGCACAGGCCGGCCAGGAACAGGCTGCAGCCGCCCAGCACCAGCACATGCATCGGCTGGCCACCCAGCCATGCGCGCAGGGCAAAGCCGAGCGCACTGGCCGCCACCAGCTGCGGGATCACGATGAAGAAATTGAAGATGCCCATGTACACACCCATCTTCGACGCCGGCACGCTGTCGGACAGCAGTGCATACGGCAACGACAGGATCGAGGCCCAGGCAAAGCCCACACCCACCATCGACAGTAGCAGCCAGTGCGGGTCGCGGATGAACATCAGCGAGACCAGGCCGGCGCCGCCCAGCCACAGGTTGACCAGGTGGCTCCAGCGCAGGCCGATCGCACGCACCATCGGCGGAATCAGCACCGCCGCCAGCGCAGCGAAGCCGTTGTAGGCGCCAAACAGCACGCCCACCCAGTTGGCACCTTCGTTGTAGGCGGCCGACTGTGGATCGGTCGAACCGAAGTGGGTACCGGCCACCGCAGCGGTGGTGTAGATCCACATGGCGAACAGCGCGAACCACGAGAAGAACTGCACCCACGCCAGGCGGCGCATGGTGACCGGCATCGCGCGCAGGTCGCCGACGATGGCGGCCAGCATATGCGTGGCCGGCAGCGCGCGCGCGGCCGCCAGCAGCAGGCCGTAGCCGGCGCACAGGCCGGCCAGCACGTACAGCATCCGGTCGCCTTGCCGCCAGGCGATCAGCAGCGCCAACAACACACCCAGCCCAAGCCACAGGGTGACCCGCGTCCATGAAGCCGGGCCGTTGATCGCGGCCGCCGCCTGATGTTCCGGTGGCTCGGCATCATCGAACCCGGCCAGCTCCGCCGGTGAATATTCGCGGGTGCTGACCACCGTCCAGGTGATCGCCGCCAGCAGCACCACCGCGCCGAAGTAGAACGCATAGCGCACAGTGTCGGGCACTTCCCCGGCGGACGCGGTGTTGGCAACGCCGAAGTGGGCCAGGATGAACGGCAGAAAGCTGGCGACGATGGCACCCACGCCGATGAAGAAGCTCTGCATGGCATAGCCGGCCGGACGCTGGCGTGGCGCCAGCTGGTCACCGACGAAGGCACGGAACGGCTCCATCGATACGTTGATCGAGGCATCCAGTACCCACAGCGTGCCGGCCGCGATCCACAGCGTCGGCGAGTTCGGCATCACCAGCAGCGCCAGCGTGGTCAACACCGCACCGATCATGAAGTACGGACGACGGCGCCCCCAGCGCGTCCAGGTGCGATCGGACAGGTAGCCGATTACCGGCTGCACCAGCAGGCCGGTCAGCGGCGCGGCAATCCACAGCCCTGGCACCGCGTCGATATCCGCGCCCAGCGTCTCGAAGATGCGGCTGGCATTGGCGTTCTGCAGGGCGAATCCGAACTGGATGCCGAGGAAGCCGAAACACATGTTCCAGATCTGCCAGAACGACAGCTGCGGTTTTGCCGTGCGATTCATCGTGCACCCTCTTCCATCGCCACCGGCGCCACCGGCGCCACCGTCAGCGCCTGCACCTGCGCCTGGTTGAGCACGCCGTCGCGCCCGCCCTTGCCCCCGGTGTAGTGCGCGAAGTGCCGCAGCGCGCTCATGTTGAAGCCTTCTTCAAGCGCGACCGTGCATCGGCCCTTGGGCACCTTGAATGCCGCCGAGGTCGAGTCCTGCACCGCCACGCTGTGCGGCAGCGTAACCGTGTGCCGCTGCAACGGCTGGCCCGGGCACTGCAGCACCAGCTGCTTCACCGCAGCGGTGACGCCGGTGTTGATCGGCCCGTTCGGGTTGCGGTACTGCAGGCGAAGACGCACCTGCCCGGCCTTGGCCGAGGTGAACTGCCAGCGATCCTCGCCCTTCAGCACCTGCTGCGGACCGACGCAGACCGTCGGGCTGTGCAGCGATTCCAATGCGTTGTCGCGCCGGGTCAGGCTGAGGCAATGCTGCAGGCCATCGTCACTGATGTGCGCCTGGCCGTTGCTGGCGGTGAGCGCGCGACCGTCCTGCCACAGCACCTGGCCGGCAGCGACCTCGACGTTCCAGCCCCTGCCCTTGCGCCGCGCCTGCGGTGCGGCCGGCGTGGCCGGCGCGCGCGCATTGGCGTCGGCCGTCATCGCCACGCTGCGCGGTGCCGATGCGGCGGGGACCAGCTGCACGGTGGTGGTGGCACCACGCGTCGTCACCTTGCCCGCAACCAGCGATCCATCGCCCAGCTGCTTCGGCCGCTCCAGTACATAACGCTTGCCGTTGGCCTCCAGGGAGATGCGGCGTTGCTTGCCGAACAGTTCGGGCACCAGCACGGCCGGCAGCTTGGGCTGCACGCGGCCATCGTCCTGCACGCCGAATACGCCTTCGACCACCATCGACAGATAGCCGGCCACCGACCACAGCTGGCGTTCGGAATTGACCACCGGGCCGCTCAGTGCGCCTTCCTCGACATGCACGGCCTGGCTGACCAGCTCGTAGTTTTCCATGTTGGAGCCGGCCAGCGCGGCGCCCTGCATCAACGAGCGGATTTCGGCGGCGATGCGCGGCGCATCATCCAGCTGCCGCGCCGCGCGCAGCGAGTACGCACTGACGAACGGCCAGATCGCGCGATTGTGGTAGATCGGCTGCTGCGCCTCCTGCGGCCACACCACCGGGCTGCCGGCCGGGCCCATCGGATACGCCGCCAGCGCACGCCGCGCGCGCTCCGGCGGCAGCACCCCGGCCAGGATGCCCAGCGAAAGGCCGAGCAGATCCACCTTGGCGTACGGCACCGGGTGCGCGGCTTCACCGATGTAACTCATGTACTGGCCGATGTCTTCGCGCCAGAAGCGCGTATCGATCTGCTGCGCCAACGCATCGGCCCACGCCTTGTACTCGTCCGCGCGGGCATCGCCGCGCTTGCCGGCCAGGCGTTCGGCCAGGCGCAGCGCCTGGTAGTGCAGCACGTTGGTGGACAGCGCGTAGGAATCACCGATGAAGCGCACGTCCTCGCGGGTCCAGTCCGGATAGGTCTGCTCGCGCCAGTCCAGGAACGAGGTCTCGCCGCGGTACAGGCCCACCTGCGCGTCGAACACCATCGCGCGGTCCTGTGCCAGCGTGCCCTGCAGCGCCTGCCAGACCTGATCGGCAAACGCCGGATCATCCAGCAGGTGGCGCGCGGCCAGGAACCACACCACGCGGTCGCTGCTGATCGGCCAGCTGCCGCCGGAACCGGTGTCCTGCGCCACGAACAGGCCGGGCGTGTGCCCGTCGCGCGCCGCCGACAGCTTGAACTGCAGCGACTGCCGGGTGCGTTGCGGGTCCAGCCGCGCCAGCGCCAGATCGGCGGCGAAGCTGACATCGCGGGTCCACACATAGGGCCAGCGCGCGCCGGTCTGGAAGCACTCGCACGGCACCGGCCGGCCCTCGTCGAAGGCCGGATCGCGGATCGCATCCACGCGGTCCTGGTCCATCTCCTGCTGGGCCAGCGCGAACAGTGCATCGAACATCACGCTGCCGGTCTGGCTGCGCATCGGTGCGGCTGCGATCTGCACTGCGCCCTTCGGCGCATGCAGCACGAAGCTGCCATTGGCAGCGGCTTCGGCGCGCGCATGGCGGCCGTCGAATTGCAGGTCGGCCGCCTGCGCGGTCGTCCCCAGCGCTGCCCCCAGGGCAGCGGTCAGGCAAATGATCTTCAGCATCGAAGCGGCGGACCGGCTTGCGCCCGTCGGCCTCCCTCCCTCTCTGCACGCGTTGTAGGTCCGCACCGTCGTTGCAGGCGGGCGGGCGCGGCCCCTCCCTCAAGGTGCCTGGGCCCCATGGTAGACGCGGGGCTGTCGACTGCGTCCAGTTGCATACGTATTCATGGCATCGCGCGGTGGCGCGCCCGCCGCGCTGGCTTATGGTCCGGGTCTGCCAACGGCGCCTTGGGAGGGGAATTGCCGATGTCATCCACTGCTGTACGCGCGCTATTCGCGCACATGCTCGGCCTGGCCCTGATGGGGTGGGCGACGCTGGTACAGGCCACGCCGCAGGTGGCCAGCGTCGAATCGCCGGGCAAGGTATTGAAGGTCAGCCTCGTGCTGGACGGCGGCACCGCGCGCTACCGCGTCGAGCGTTTCGGCGAACCCGTGGTGGAGGATTCGAAGCTTGGCTTTGCCCTGCGCGACGGCCGCCTGGACCGCGATTTCGCCCTGCTTGGCCAGCAGCGGCGCAGCGTCGATGACACTTGGGAGCAGCCGTGGGGCGAGCGCCGGCTCACCCGCAACCACTTCAACGAGCTGACCGTGCAGCTGGCCGAAACCACCGGCAGCAAGCGTCGGCTGGATGTGGTGTTCCGCGCCTACGACGATGGCCTGGGCTTCCGCTATGTGTTCCCCGAACAGCCGAACCTGCACGAGGCGATCATCGATGACGAACTGACCGAGTTCGCCATCGCGCCTGAATCCACCGCTTGGTGGATCCCCGCCGGCGAACCGATCCACTACGAATACCTCTACCAGCGCACGCCGCTGCGCGAAGTACCGCTGGTGCATACGCCGATGACCCTGCGCAGCCGCGATGGCCTGCATCTGGCGATCCACGAGGCGGCGCTGGTGGACTACGCCGGCATGTGGCTGCGGCGCACCGAGGGCCAGCACCTGCGCGCGCAGCTCTCGCCCTCGGCCGAAGGCTGGAAGGTACGCCGCGCCCTGCCCTTCGCCACGCCGTGGCGCACGCTGCAGATCGCCGACCGCGCCGGTGGCCTGGTCGAATCGGACCTGATCCTCAACCTCAACGAACCCAACGCGCTGGGCGATGTGAGCTGGGTGAAGCCAGCCAAGTATCTGGGCGTGTGGTGGTCGATGCACCTGGACAACGAGAGCTGGGCGACCGGGCCGAAGCACGCGGCCACCACCGCCAAGACGAAGAAGGTGATCGACTTTGCCGCTGCGCACGGCTTCCGTGGCGTGCTGGTGGAGGGTTGGAACCCGGGCTGGGACGGCATGTGGGTGGGCAATGGTTATGACTTCGATTTCACCCGGGCCACGCCCGATTTCGACATTGAAGCGCTGTCGGCATATGGCCTGAAGAAGGGCGTACACCTGATCGGCCACCATGAAACCGGCTGCGCCATCGAGCACTACGAGGACCAGCTGGGCGCCGCGCTGGACCTGTATGCACGGCTGGGCGTGGACCAGTTCAAGACCGGCTACGTCTGCGACGACGGCCAGGTCGACCGCCGCAATCCCACGGGGGGCCCACTGTGGCGCGAGTGGCATGACGGGCAGTTCATGGCCCGCCACCATCTGAAGGTCGTGGAGGAAGCCGCGCGCCGGCACCTGTCGGTGAACCCGCATGAGCCGATCAAGGACACCGGCCTGCGCCGTACCTACCCCAACTGGATCTCGCGCGAAGGCGCGCGCGGCATGGAATACAACGCGTGGGGCCAGCCACCGAACCCGCCCGAGCACGAGGTCAACCTGGTGTTCACCCGCATGCTGGCCGGGCCGATGGACTACACCCCCGGCATCCTCAGCCTGAAGGGCCGCCACGGCCAGGCGATCCCCAGCACGCTGGCGCGGCAGCTGGCGCTGTACGTGGTGCTGTACAGCCCGATCCAGATGGCCGCCGACCTGCCCGAACACTACCTGCAGCATCGCGAGGCGTTCCGTTTCATCGAGGACGTGGCGGTGGACTGGGAGCAGAGCCGCGTGCTCGATGGCGAAGTGGGTGACTACGTGACGATCGTGCGCCGCGACCGCAACAGCCGCGACTGGTTCCTCGGCAGCATCACGGATGAACACGGCCGCGTGTTGCCGGTATCGCTGGGCTTCCTGGAACCTGGCGTGCGCTACCGCGCCGAGATCTACCGCGATGGCGAGGGCGCGGATTTCCGCAGCAATCCATTCGCGTTCGCACGCGAAACCCGCGAGGTGACCAGCGCCGGTGCACTGATGCTGGTACTGGCACCGGGCGGTGGCCAGGCCATTCGCTTCACGCCATCGGATTGATGAACGCCCCCGCGTGACGCTCGCCGGGCATGGCCCGGCGCTACCGTGGCGGGAGTCTGAAAGCGATTACATCCCTGCAAATGCCATTGAATACGTATGCAGGGTGATTCCCGCGAAGAATGCGCTGCCTACCATAGCGGCGACGACAGCGGCCACCGCGTCGCACGTTCACGGCCCCGCCGGAACGCTCACAAATCGATCTGCAACATTGCCTGGGAGGGGAAAATGTTGAACCACAAGCGCAGCGCGCTGAGCATCGCGCTGGCCGTTGTCCTGGCGCCGACGGTGGCGTCGGCACAGTCCACGCAGAGCACCACCACGCCGGCCGGCACCGCCGCCACCAACCTGGATACGGTGCAGGTCACCGGCATCCGCCGCGGCATCGAGAGCGCGATCGCGGTCAAGCAGGACGCCACCTCGGTGGTCGAAGCGATCTCCGCCGAAGACATCGGCAAGCTGCCCGACGTCAGCATCGCCGAGTCCATCTCGCGCCTGCCCGGCCTGGCCGCGCAGCGCGTGGCGGGCCGTGCGCAGGTGATCAGCGTGCGCGGCCTGTCGCCGGACTTCGCCACCACCCTGCTCAACGGCCGCGAAGTGGTCAGCACCGGCGACAACCGCGGCGTCGAGTTCGACCAGTACCCGTCCGAGCTGGTCAACGGCGTGACGGTGTACAAGACCCCGGACGCGGCGCTGGTCGGCCAGGGCCTGTCGGGCACCATCGACATGCAGACCGCGCGCCCGCTCAGCTTCGGCGAGCGCGTGATCGCGGTCAGTGGCCGCTACCAGAAGAGCTCGCTGGGCCGCGCCGCCAACGTCGATCCATACGGCAACCGCTTCAGCGCCAGCTACATCGACCAGTTCCTGGACAAGACACTGGGCATCGCCATCGGCTATGCGCACAGCGACATGCCGATCCAGGAGAACCAGGTCGGCCTGTACGAGCCGTGGACCACCGAGCACACCGACAAGGGCGACCGCCCGGGCGTGGGTGCAGGCACCTATTTCTCCGATGGCATCAAGGCGCTGCGCCGCACCGGCAACAACAAGCGCGACGGCGTGATGGCCACGATCCAGTTCCGGCCGAACAACAGCTGGACCAGCACCTTCGATGCATTCCACACCGAAGCCGAGCAGATCGACACCGCCAACCAGTTCGAGCTGAACCTCAGCAACTACAACGGCAACTACACCCCGGGCCTGCTGGTCAGCAACCCGCAGGTCAACGCCAATGGTTCGTTCACCGGCGGCACCGCCAGCGGCGTGTACCCGCTGGTGCGCGGCATGTACAACAAGCGCAAGGACAAGATCGATGCGTTCGGCTGGAACAACGAGTTCAACTTCAGCGGCGTCAAGCTGGTCGCCGACCTGAACTACTCCAAGGCCACGCGCGATGAGCTGAACCTGGAAAACAACCTGCAGCTGACCCCGATGCCACAGCTGGATACGGTCGGCGTGTCGATCCGCCAGAACGGCTTCTCGCAGATCAGCCCGGGCCTGAACTACTCCAATCCCGACGCCCTGTTCCTGACCAACACCATCTACGGTTCCGGCTACGGCAAGGTGCCGCAGGTGGAAGACCGCCTGAAGGGTGGCAAGCTGGCCGCCACCATCGCCCTGCCCGATGCCATCGCCTCCTGGGCGCCGGACATCGACATCGGCGTGAACTACGCCGACCGCCGCAAGGTGAAGACCCAGTCCGAAGGCAACATCCTGCTGGGTGCGCAGGGCGATGCCAACATCGCCTCGGACCTGCAGTATCGCCCGGTCAACCTCGGCTTCGCCGGCCTCGGCACCATCCCGGCCTGGAACGTCCCGGCCGCGGTCGGCCGCTACATGACCTTCAACCCGGTCGACAACCTGGACTACCTGATTCCCAAGTCGTGGACGGTGCAGGAGAAGATCACCACCGCCTGGGCGCGCCTGAACATCAACGCCGACATCGGCGACGTCGGCGTGCGCGGCAACATCGGCGTGCAGATGCAGCACACCGACCAGAGTTCGGATTCGCGCTACTGGGACAGCTCGCAGTCGGCCGGCAACAACGTGCAGCCGTACTCGAACGGCCGCACCTACAACGATTGGCTGCCGAGCCTGAACCTGGCCTTCCTGTTCCCGCACCAGCAGACGCTGCGCTTCGCCGTCGCCAAGCAGGTCGCACGCCCACGTGTGGACCAGATGCGCGCCGGCCTGGAGTTCGGCGTGGACACCGGCACCGGCCGCCCCGGCGGCAGCGGCGGCAATCCGCTGCTGGACCCATGGCGTGCCACCGCGCTGGACCTGTCCTATGAGAAGTACTTCGGCGAGAAGGCTTACGTGGCCGCCGCGATCTTCTACAAGGACCTGAAGAGCTACGTCTACACCCAGTCGGTCGATAACTACGACTTCACCGCGCTGCTGGGCAGCTACGTGCCGCCGCCGGGCATGACCGCACCGGTGCTGACCACCGGCACCTTCTCCGCGCCGCAGAACGGCAAGGGCGGCACGCTGAAGGGCCTGGAGCTGACCGCATCGTTCCCGCTGGAGATGCTGACCGACAGCCTGCGTGGCTTCGGCGTGCAGGCCAGCGCGACCTTCAACAAGAGCGACATCACCATCCTGGATCCGGAGAGCGCCTCCAGCGTGGGCAGTGACCCGATCAGCCTGCCCGGCCTGTCCAAGCGTGTCTACAACTTCACCGCCTACTACGAGCGCAGTGGCTTTGAAGCACGCGTCAGCCAGCGCCGGCGTTCGGACTTCATCGGCGAGATCGGTAACTTCAACGGCAACCGCAGCCTGCGCTACGTGGTTGGCGAGAACGTGACCGATGCGCAGGTCAGCTACACCTTCAGCGACAGCAGCGCCCTGCGTGGCCTGACCCTGCTTCTGCAGGGCAGCAACCTGACCAACGAGCCGTACCGCACCTACGCCGGCAGCAAGGACCGCCCGCTGGAGTACATCGAATGGGGCCGCACCTACATGCTGGGCGTGAACTACAAGTTCTGACCACAGCCGGGTAGTGCCGGCCGCTGGCCGGCAACCACCCCATCGGTAGCGCCGGGCCATGCCCGGCGACGGAAGCCAGGAGCAGGACCGGAAACCCGCTGCGCAGGCAGCGGGTTTTCTTTCGCCCGGTCACCGGCATGCCACCGACCGGCGCCCGGCCATGCCGCTCACAAAAAAGGGACGGGGCGCTTCGGCCCCGTCCCCGCAAGTACCGCCACCGGAGAAAACGGTCAGCTGCATCGGGCGCAATACACCGCGCGCGGCGGCAGCTGGAGTTCGTTGCCCTGCACCGTGCCCGCATCCGGGCCCGGTACCGCCACCTGCTGCCAGTTCCCCGGCGGCAGCGGACGGGTCACCGCCTCGGCCGACAGGTTGAAGGCCAGCAGGAGGGTTTCATCTGCAAGCATACGCTCGAACAGCAGCACAGGCTCGGCGCTTTCAAGGAATCTGATGCTGCCGTGCAGGAGGGCCGGCTGGGTATGCCGCCAGGCCAGGAACCCCCGGAACGCGGCCAGGACCGAGTCCGGGTCGCGCTCCTGCACCGCCACGGCCGCGGCGCGGTGCTCGGCCGGGATCGGCAGCCACGGCTGGCCGGAAGTGAAACCGGCCAGCGGCGCATCGGTCCACGGCATCGGCGTGCGGCAGCCATCACGGCCCTTGAAGTTCGGCCAGAAGGTGATGCCGTAGGGGTCCTGCAGGGCCTCGAACGGTACCTCGGCCTCGGCCAGGCCCAGCTCCTCGCCCTGGTACAGGCAGACCGAGCCGCGCAGCGAGCACAGCATCGCCACCAGCATCCGCGCCAGGCGCGGATCGGCCGGGTGACCGCCCCAGCGGCTGACCGCACGCTCCACGTCGTGATTGGACACCGCCCAGCACGGCCAGCCTTCGGTCATTGCCGCTTCCAGCCGCGATACCGTATCGCGGATGTAGGCCGCACTGTAGTCGTCCACCAGCAGCTCGAAGCTGTAGCCCATGTGCAGGCGGCCATCGCGGGTGTACTCGGCCGTGGTGGCCAGCGAGTCTTCCGAAGAGATCTCGCCCAGGCTGACCGCCCCCGGATACTCATCCAGCAGCGCGCGCAGGCGCTCCAGGAACGGCAGGTTCTCCGGCTGGGTGTTGTTGTAGTAGTGGTACTGGTAGGCGTACGGATTGTCCGGGCTGAAGCCTCGCCCCACCCGCTTCTCCGCCGGCTTGGGCGGGTTGTCGCGCAGCTGTGCGTCGTGGAAGCAGAAGTTGATCGCATCCAGGCGGAAGCCATCCACGCCGCGGTCCAGCCAGAAGCGCACATTGTCCAGTGTGGCCTGCTGCACATCCGGGTGATGGAAGTTCAGGTCCGGCTGGTCGACCAGGAAGTTGTGCAGGTAGTACTGCTCACGGCGCGGCTCCCACTGCCAGGCGCAGCCACCGAACAGCGACAGCCAGTTGTTGGGCGGGGTGCCATCCTCGCGCGGGTCGGCCCAGACGTACCAGTCGGCCTTCGGATTGCTGCGGTCCTGGCGGCTCTCGCGGAACCACGCATGCTCGATCGAGGTGTGGCTCAGCACCTGGTCGATCATCACCTTCAGGCCCAGGCCGTGGGCCTTGGCCAACAGGCGGTCAAAGTCGTCCAGGCTGCCGAACAGCGGATCAACGTCGCGGTAATCGGCGATGTCGTAGCCGAAGTCGGCCATCGGCGACTTGAAGAACGGCGAGATCCAGATTGCATCCACGCCCAGCGCGGCAATGTGGTCCAGGCGCTGGATGATGCCGGGCAGATCGCCCACGCCATCGCCGTTGGCATCGAGGTAACTGCGCGGGTAGATCTGATAGATGACGGCTCCGCGCCACCATGGATAGTGCGACATCGACAGCCCCCCTCCGGGCATGCGGGACCCGCCGGCAGCGGGCCGAAATCCTGATCCGGCAAGCTTAGCGGCGGGCTCCCGGGCATGGCGCAACCTGCATACGTATTCACGCGGAGGGCCGCGCAGGCCGGGCTGGAATTTCCGCGCGGACCGGTTTGCGCCCGAATTCACGGCCAGCGCCTATAATCAGTGGTGAGCCTGAAAGCCTGATCGCATGACCATCACCGAAGACACCCGTCCCGCCCTGGGCCTGCCCCAGATCCAGTCGCTTGCCGCGGCCGACATGGCCGCCGTCGACGCCCTGATCCGGCGCCGGCTGTCTTCGGACGTCGTGCTGATCAACCAGATCGCCGACCACATCATTTCCGCCGGCGGCAAACGCCTGCGCCCGATGCTGGTGATGCTGGCCGGCCACGCGGTGGGCCAGGCCGGCCCGGAACACCACCAGCTGGCGGCGATCATCGAGTTCATCCACACCTCCACCCTGCTGCACGATGACGTGGTGGACGAATCCAGCCTGCGCCGCGGCCGCAGCACCGCCAACGCGCTGTGGGGCAACGCGCCCAGCGTGCTGGTGGGCGACTTCCTGTACTCGCGCAGCTTCCAGCTGATGGTCGAGCTGGAGCGCATGCCGGTGATGCAGATCCTGGCCGACGCCACCAACCGCATCGCCGAGGGTGAAGTGCTGCAGCTGCTGCACGTGCACAACCCGGATACCGACGAAGCCGCCTACCTGCGCGTGATCGAGCGCAAGACCGCGGTGCTGTTCGCCGCCGGCACCCGCCTGGGTGCGCTGGCCAGCGGCGTGGACGAAGCCACCCAGCAGGCCCTGTTCGACTACGGCATGCACCTGGGCTACGCGTTCCAGATTGCCGACGACGTGCTGGACTACTCGGCCAACGCCGAGGAGCTGGGCAAGAACCTGGGCGACGACCTCGCCGAGGGCAAGGCCACGCTGCCGCTGATCCACGCGATGGCCCACTCCGACGACGCTACCCGCGAACGCCTGCGCACCATCGTGCAGGACGGCGACGCCTCGGCGATGCCGGAAGTGCTGGCCGCGATCCGTGCCACCGGCGGCCTGGAGTACAGCCGCGCGCGTGCCGAGGAATATGCCGAAGCCGCCGAGCGCGCGCTCGATGGCCTGGGCGACAACGATGCCGTGGCCGCCCTGCGTGGCCTGGCCCGCTACGCGGTGCAGCGCTCGCATTGACCGGTAGTGCCGACCAACGGTCGGCACCTACCAAACCGGCATTCCGGTGGGTGCCGACCGATGGTCGGCACTGAAACGGTCGCATTGACCGCATCTGGTAGTGCCGGCCGCTGGCCGGCATTGAAGCATCGGTAGGTGCCGACCGTTGGTCGGCACTGAAGCATCGGTAGTGCCGGCCGCTGGCCGGCATTCCCGATGACATCCGCAGCATCATGAGGTTGCCGGCCAGCGGCCGGCACTACCACTGCACGAATCAACGTTTCTCGAAGCGCTCCTCGAAGAACTCATCCAGCGCCTTCCACGCGCGCTTGGCCGCCCGCTCGTTGTACTGGCACCCCGGCGGGCTGTTGGCGTCGCGCTCGGCGAAGCAGTGCACCGCACCGCTGTAGTTGGTGAACTCCCAATCGACCTTGGCCGCGTCCATTTCCTTCTGGAAGCCAGCGATGTCCTCGGCGGTCACGCTCCTGTCGTCGGCGCCGTTGAGCACCAGCACCGACGGATGGCTGCCACCGGCCTGCGCCGGCAGCGGTGAACCCAACCCACCGTGCAGGCTGACCACAGCGGCCAACGGCGCACCGGCACGGGCCAGTTCCAGCACCGTGGTGCCGCCGAAACAGAAGCCCACCGCGCCGATCCGGCTGGCATCCAGCGGCACCTTCCCCGCCTGCGCCTTGAGCACGTTCACCGCCTCCAGCGCGCGTGCCCGCAACAGGGGCCTGTCGTTGCGCAGCTTGCTGGCGACCGGCCCGGCCTCGGCATCGGTCTTCGGCCGCACGTCCTTGCCATAGACATCGGCCACCAGCACCACGTAGTCATCACCGGCCAGCTGCTTGGCCTTCTCGACTGCCGACTCGTTCACGCCCTTCCAGTTCGGCACCATCACCAGGCCAGGGCGCTGGTCATGCTCGCCATCGTCATAGACCAGCACGCCACTGAAGGTCGTGCCCTGGTGTTTCCATTCCACCGGCTGCGTCTTCATCGCCGCCCACGCTGGCATCGCCGCCAGTCCCAGTACCATCGCCACGCCGCAACGCCAACGGTTCATGCGCCTGCTCCGCAAGAAAAAGGGGACGGAGGGGATTAAGCCGTATTCGCCCCTCCCGCGTCGCATTCTGCATTGGCGGCGTGACGCAGGTGTGGTTGGATACGACTTGATCCCCTCCGTCCCCTTTTTTCGCATGACTCTTGTTGATCGCTTTCTGTCTGGCCTGATCCCGCGTTTGCCTGCCGAGGATGCCCCGCAGTGGGTCCACGTGCAGGGCGCCAGCGCTGAAGACCTGCAGCGCCTGCGTGTGCAGTGGCCGCAGGTGCCGGACAGCCTGGTGGAACTCCTATCGCGCGTGGATGGCACCCACTACCGGGAGTACCCCGGCGGCAAGGTCTGCGTACTGATGCTCGGCTCGGACGTGGAGGACGGTGGCTACCCGTACTACCTGCGCTCGGTCGCGCAGATCTTCGAGGACCAGCAGCAGTGGGACGACAGCATCCGTTCCATCTACGAAGAGTGGCTGGATGAGGAGCCGGAGATCCTGGGTGAAGGCATCGACGGTGATCTGCCGATGAGCAGGCGCCTGTGCTTCTCGCACTGCATGAACAACGGCGGCACCTCGATGCTGTACCTGGATTTCGATCCGGCACCGGGTGGCACCGTCGGCCAGGTGGTGCGCTACCTGCACGATCCGGACAGCTACGCAGTCATCGCGCCAAGCTTCGATGCGTACCTGCAGCAGCTCATTGACGGCGGTTACGCTTTCATCGACGAAGACGAATGAAGGCCGCCGAGCGTGGGCTCGGCGCTACAGTAGAGCCACGCCATGCGTGGATGAATTTCCCCGCAGGTTGCCGGCCAGCGGCCGGCACTACCCGCGTTCGATCCAGTGCAACGTGCCCGGCTCGAATGCCAGTAGATCCGACGCCGCCAGATGCGCGCGCAGCCAGTGGCGTTCCGGCGGCTTCGGCTGCCGGGCACCCACCGAACCGTCGTAGTCGCGCACCAGCAGGCCGATGCGCGCGGCCCCAGCCTGCAACAGCGCATCGATACGCTGCAACCACTGGCCGGCATCATCCAGGGCTTCATCGCTGAGTGCCCGCTGATCCTGTTCATGCCGCGCCAACTGCGCCGCCAACGCGCGGGCGATCTTCGCTTCGCTCCAGCCCTTCCTGCGCCAGCGTTCGGCATCGCCGTTCCACTCACGAACCGCCTGCGCCGAGGCCAGCGACGTGCCGCAATCGCAGTGCACGGCACTCAACCACGGCTGCCAACCGGGCCCGACCGCTGACTGCAGGCTGGGCGAATCCTGCGCAAACAGGCGCCGACCGCTGCGCTGCATGATCGCGGCGGCTTCAATGTGCGATAAGGATGCGGGCAGGAACAGGGTAATGAAGGTGCACACGCGGCTATCCGGGTCCGTCCGGGGATACGCCCATGGTAACTCGCCGGGGTCAGAGCCCTTTCCTGAGGAAAGGGATCCGACCCCGATCCGGCGGATCAGGCGATGCCCAACCCCGGAATCGCGCTGATGCTGTCCGGGTCGAATCCGGCCAGTTCGGCGAAATGGCGACCACGCGCCACGTAATCGCGGTAGGCACCAAAACTGGGCGCGCCCGGCGACAGCAGCACCACCCCGCCCTGCGCACCCAGCGTCGCGCGTGCAAGCGCCATCGCCTCGGGCAGGTCGCCGGCGGCGTGCAGGCCGAAGCGGCCGGCATCGGCCAGCGGCTGCAGCATGGCATGGATGCGCGGGCCGTTGCTGCCCATGGTCACGATCTCCACCGGTGGCACGTCGTGGGCCATGTGCTGCATGAAATCGGTCCAGTCCAGGCCACGGTCGTGCCCGCCCACCAGCAGCGCGATGCGCTGCCCGGCGAAGCACTCCAGCGCGGCCAGGCTGGCGTGCGGCGTGGTGCTGATCGAATCGTTGACGTAGGTCAGGCCATCGGCCACGCCGATGCGCTGCAGGCGGTTCGGCAGCGGGCGGAAATCCTGCACCGCCGGTGCCAGCGCCACCGCGTCCAGGCCCAGTGCCTCCAGCGCGGCCAGCACCGCGCACAGGTTGCCGCGATTGTGACGGCCCGGCAGCGGCGTGTTGCGGGTATCGAACACGGCCTGCTCACCGTGATGCACGATGTCGCCCCGCATGTGCCAGCCCTGCGGCTGGTTGAACCAGACCACCTCACTCTCGGGCAGCGACAGTGCCGCCAGGTGCGGATCTGCGGCATTGAGCACGGCGATGCGCGGTGCGGCTTCAGTCACCAGCCGCAGCTTGTCTTCGATGTAACGCTGTTCGCTGCCGTGCCAGTCCAGGTGTTCCGGGAACAGGTTCAGCACCACGGCCACCTGCGGGCGGGCGCCACTGCGCGCCACCTCACCGGTCTGGTAGCTGGACAGTTCCACCGCCCAGTACTCGGGCGCGGGCTGCGGATCCAGCACTTCCAGCAGCGGCAGGCCGATGTTGCCGACCAGTCCGGTGCGATGCCCGGCGGCCCGCAGCAGGTGCGCGACCAGCGCGGTGGTGGTGCTCTTGCCCTTGGTGCCGGTCACGCACACGGTGTCGTGCACGATGCCATCGTCAGCCGCGTGCTCCGCAAACCACAGCGCGGTGCCGCCGATGAAGGTGGTGCCCTGCTCTGCCGCCGCCAGCGCGATCGGCTGGTAAGGGCTGATGCCGGGCGACTTGATCACCACATCGAACGCCGCCAGCGCTTCGGCCGAGGGTTCGCCAAGTACCTGCAGCGCGCCCTGCGTTTCCGCACGCGCGGCTTCGGCTTCAGCGGCCGGGCAGAACAGGCTCAGGCCAAGCGTTGGCAGGCGCTCACGCAGCACCGCAAACGCGGCGCGGCCCTCACGGCCCCAGCCCCACAGCGCGACGCGCTTTCCTTCAAGCTTCGAAATCTTCACGCACCCGTTCCCACAGCGCAGCCGGAACGCGGTGCTCGCCCTGCAGCTGCAGCAGCGGTGCCAGTTCCAGTTCGGCGGCATCCAGCTGCGGCTGGATCTCGTTGCAGAAGCGCTTCACCAACAGGTCTTCCTTCCATTCCGGGCGCTGCGCCAAGGTCGCCATCGCCGCACGCGATTCGCGGCCTTCGCCCACGCACTCGAACGGCTTGTGGTCCTGGAATTCCAGCAGCGCGTCGAAGCCACCGGCCTGCTCGGCATCGTCCAGCAGGTTGCGGCCGAAGATGCGCACCAGGCGCGTCTTGGGCATGAACGGGGCCAGCGCCAGGAACACGAAATGGCACTTCGGGCAGACGCCACACCAGCGGTTCACCGGGCGCTCGCCGAGGATGTGGAAATTGCGGTTGCAGCTGGAGAAGTGCGCGTCGTAGAAATCGGTCTTGGCGAACTGGCGGGCCACCGCCAGCTCGGACATCGGGCGCAGCAGCGAGTAGTACTGCAGGTCCGCCGCCACGTACTTGCGCACATGGCTGCCGAACGCCTGCTCGCAGGCCCAGCCCTTGGACCACTGGTGATTCACTTCGCCGGTGCCCGGAATCTGGCTGCCGTAGCTGGCCGAACGCTCGTTGGAGAACACGACCTGGTCCACGCCGTGCAGCAACGCGGCCAGCACCATGATTGCCGAGTTCACCACCGTCACCGGGATATGGCCGTTCCAGGCGCCCTGGCGGTTCAACTCGAACAGTTCCGGTGCCAGCGTGCGGCCCAGGTTCAATGTCGGCAGGCCGGTGCGCTCAGCGCACGCACGGATCAGCTGCGAGCCACCGATCCAGGTCACGGTCTCGTCCACGCCGGCACGGCGCAGCGCTTCGATGCTGACCAGCGAATCCTTGCCGCCGCCGATGGCCACCAGCGCGTGCGGCCGCAGACCCAGCGCCGGCGCCTGCACGGCCTCGCCCTGCACCGGCAACCGGAAGCGGCCGCGCAGGTTCAGGCCGTTGCGGTAGGCGAATTCGCCCAGGCCATTGAGGTAAATGGTCTCCACCAGTGCGGCGGTATCGGCATCGATGCTGTAACTGTCGATGCTGACCGTATCCGGTACGCCGGCCTTGTAGTAGCTGACGCCGGCGATCAGGTGCAGCAGCTGCAGCGCACGCTGCACGGCGGCGGCACGCGCCTCGTCCAGCACGAACGGGGCGCCCGGCACGGTGATGGTTTCCACCATCTCCGGGCCGTCGTCGAAGGCGTAGACCAGCCGGGCCACGCCGGTATCCGCTGCGAAGTCGCAGCGGACGAAGCGGAAGCGGGAAACCTGGTGTTTGTCGAAAGCAGTCATGGTGTATCCGGTCAGGCACGGGCCCGCGCGAGGGCGCGGGGCGTGTCGGTGGGCGGGTGCAGGGCGCGCATGGTGATCATTCGATCACGTCTTCGCGCGGCAACATCCGCTGGTTGTAGGTGTTGGCCATCACATAGCCGTAGGCACCGGCATCTGCGATCAGCATCACGTCGTCCGGCGCGGTGGACACCGGCAGCTTGCGGCGCTTGCCGAACACATCGCTGGATTCGCAGATCGGGCCGACCACATCGAACGCCGCTTCGGCATAACCGCCCTGGCGGCTGAGGTTCTCGATGTCATGCCAGGCGTCGTACAGCGCCGGGCGCATCAGTGCGTTCATGCCGGCGTCCAGGCCGACACGGCGCACGCCGTCCTTTTCCACCACCTGGGTGGCATGGGTCAGCAGCACGCCCGATTCGGCCACCAGGTAGCGGCCCGGCTCGATCGCCAGGCGGAATGCCGGGTGCAGCGCCTTGACCTCGGCCAGGCCCTCGGCCCAGGCGTCCAGGTCGAAGGGTTCGTCTTCGTCGCTGTACGGAATTGGCAGGCCGCCACCGATATCGATGGTCTGCACGCTGCCGATGCGGCGGGCGAAACCGGCCAGCTCATCGCACATCAGGCGCCAGTGCTGCGCGGTTTCCACGCCGCTGCCCAGATGCGCATGCAGGCCCACCACGCGGCTGCCCAGTTCGGTGGCCGCGCGCACGAACTCGTCGACGCGGGCGATCGGCAGGCCGAACTTGGACTCCTTGCCACCGGTGCGGACCTTGGCGTGGTGGCCCTCGCCCCGGCCCAGATCGACGCGCAGCCACAGCTCGCGGTTGCGGAACAGGTCCGGCCAGCGCTGCAGCGCTTCCACGTTGTCGACGGTCACGGTCACGCCCAGCGCGAACGCCGCCTCGTACTCGCTGCGCGGGCAGAAGCTGGGGGTGAACAGCACGCGCTTGGGCGACAGTTCCGGCAGGTGCTGGAACACATGCTTCAGCTCGCCGTGCGACACGCACTCCAGGCCGAAGCCTTCGGCTTCCAGCAGCTGCAGGATGGCCGGGTGGCTGTTGGCCTTGATCGCGTAGTAGCGCTGGTCGATCGGCTTGATTGCGGCCAGTGCACGGGCGCGGGCGCGCACCGTCGGCAGGTGATAGACGTAGCGCGGCGTACCGGCATCGGCCAGCTGCAGCAGGTGCGCACGCTGGCCGCGCCACCACGGCGTGCCGCGCGGGCGCACGGTGCCGGCAATCTCGCGCCAGCGCGGGCCGAACACTTCGGTCTCCTCCACCGGCATCGCGCCGCTGTCGATCAGCTCTGCGTGCAGGATCGGCAGCAGGCCATCGGCATCGGCCTCGTCGATGACGAAGGTCAGGTTCAGGTCGTTGGACGACTGCGAGATCATGTGCACGCGCTCGCGGCCGAAGGTGGCCCACACGTCAGACAGCTTGTGCAGCAGCGAGCGCATGCCGCGGCCCACCAGGGTGATCGCCGCGCACGGCACAATCACCTTCACCTTGCAGATCTGCGACAGGTCGGCCGACAGCGCGGCCAGCACATCGGTGTTGACCAGGTTCTCGGACGGGTCCAGCGACACGGTGACGTTGGTCTCGGCCGAACCGATCAGGTCCACCGACAGGCCGTGCTTCTTGAACAGGTTGAACACATCGGCCAGGAAGCCGACCTGCTGCCACATGCCGATGCCTTCCATCGACACCAGCACGATGCCGTTGCGGCGGCTGATCGCCTTCACCCCCGGCACCGGTGCGGCGCTGCCATCGATGCTGGTGCCCGGCAGTTCCGGGCGCTCGGTATCGAGGATGGCCATCGGCACGCCGGCATCGCGGCACGGCTTGATCGAGCGCGGGTGAAGCACCTTGGCGCCGGTGGTGGCGATTTCCTGCGCTTCGTAATAGTCCAGGCGGGTCAGCAGGCGCGCGTCCGGCACGTCCTTGGGATTGGCGCTGAACATGCCCGGCACATCGGTCCAGATCTCCACCCGGCTGGCGCCGAGCAGCGCACCGAAGTACGCCGCCGAGGTATCCGAGCCACCACGGCCGAGGATGGCGGTACCGCCATCGGCATGCCGCGAAATGAAGCCCTGGGTGATCAGCAGGCGGGTCGGCTGCGCGCGGAAGCGCTGCACCCACTCCGCGTCTGCGCGCCACTGGCAGTTCACCGACAGCCGCTGCGACCAGTCGCTCTGGTTCGGCTGCGGCGGCATCGCGTCCAGCCACTGGCGGGCATCCATCCAGCCCATGTCCAGGCCCGAGGCGCGCAGGTAGGCCGCGCCCAGGGTGGAGGACAGCAGCTCGCCCTGGCCCAGCACTTCGGCCTGCCAGTCGAGCGGACGGGTGGCTGCACGCGCATCGTCGAGCAGGCCCTGCAGCGCGGCCAGCCGTTCGGCCAGCACCTCGCGACCCAGGCCGAGTTCGGCCAGGAAGCCTTCATGGCGTTCGACCAGCGCTGCCACGCGGTCCCGGCTATCGGGCGCGCCGTCGGCAATCGCGGTCAGTTCGTTGGTGACCCCGGACAGCGCCGATACCACCACCAGCACGCGCGAGCCGGTCTCTTCCGCGCGTTTTTTCGCCAGCTTCCCGATCGTGTCCCAGCGGTGACGACGCGACACCGAAGTGCCGCCGAACTTCAGTACGATCCAACGATCGACAAGGGGGGAAGCTGACATGGATTGGCTATGTAGAATGTGGGGAAGCCGCCCTCGGGGGCGGAACCTTTGATTCTAAGCGCAATATCCCCGTAGATGGCCGTCCTCCGTTACCTGCAGCTCGATGTCTTCGCCGCCCGCCCCGGCACCGGCAACCCGCTGGGCGCCATCCTGGACGCCGACGGGCTCTCCAGCAGCCAGATGCAGGCCCTGGCTACCTGGCTGAACCTCTCCGAGACGGTGTTCTTCCTGCGCCCCACCGCGCCCGGCGCCGATTACCACATCCGCATCTTCACCCCAACCCGCGAGCTGGCGTTTGCCGGCCACCCCAGCGTCGGCGCCGCCTGGGCGGCGGTGACCTGCGGCCTGGCCCAGCCTCGCGCCGGCGCCCTGCTGCAGCAGTGCGCGGCAGGGTTGCTGCCGGTATGGGTGAGCGGCCCGGCCGAGGCACTGGAGATCCAGCTGGCCAGCCCGCCGGCACGGCAACTGGACACGGAGGCAGGCGGAGCGCCCGCCGCGCTGTTGGCGCTCGCTGCCGACGGGCAGGTGCCCGAACTCTGGGACAACGGCGCACGCTGGTGGCTGCTGCCACTGCGCGATGCCGACGCCGTGCGCAGCCTGCTGCCGGACATGGCCGCGCTGGCCGCCTGGAGCCTCGCCACCGACGCTACAGGCCTGGCCGTCTTCGCCGATGAAGCCGGCACCGGCCACACCCGCGTGGTGCGTGCCTTCTGCCCCGCTGATGCGCCCGCCGTGCCCGAGGATCCCGTGACCGGCAGTGCCAATGCACTGATAGGCGCCTGGCTGCGGCAGCACAATGCCCTGCCCGGCCGCGAGGGCCGCTACGTGGCCAGCCAGGGCCGCGAAGTGGGCCGCGATGGCCGCGTGCAGGTGCAGGTCGACGCGCAGGGCACGGTGTGGATCGGCGGCCAGGTGCAGCCGGTCATCGACGGCCAGATCCGTTGGCTGTAGAGCCGAGCCCACGCTCGGCTGCTTCTTCTCACACCCCCGACACAGCCGAGCATGGGCTCGGCTCTACAACCGCGCGTTAAGCTGCGCGCCAACCGATCCTGGAGTTTCGCCCCGATGACCACCCGCCGTTTCCTGCAGCTGGATGTGTTCTCCCCGCGCGCCGGCGCTGGCAACCCGCTGGCCGTGGTACTCGATGCCGACGGCCTGGACGACGCCAGCATGCAGGCGATCGCGCGCTGGACGCGTCTGCCCGAGACCACCTTCGTGTTCCCGCCCCAGGCAGCCGGTGCCAGCTACCGGCTGCGCATGTTCAGCCCGCAGAAGGAAGTGCCGTTCGCCGGCCACCCCAGCGTCGGCACCGCGCATGCGGTGCTGCAGGTGGGCCTGGCCGGAGCGGTTGACGGTGTGCTGGTGCAGGACGGCATTGCCGGCGCGCTGCCGCTGCGCGTCAGCGGTGAGGGTACGCAACAGCGCATCGCCATCCGCACCCCGCGCGCGCAGCTGGCCGAAACTGCCGAGGCCTGCGATCCACGCCTGCAGGCTGCACTGAGGGGCTGGCCGCTGGGTTCGTTGCCGCCGGCGCGCATGCAGGGCGGGCGCAGCTGGTGGGTGGTGCAGGTGGCCGATGAAGCCGCGTTGCGCGCCCTGCAACCCGACTGGGATGCGGTGGCCGCACTGGCCGAGTCCACCGACAGCATGGGCGTGTTCGCCTATGCCTTCAGCGATGGCGGTGAGGGATTCGATCTGGCCGTGCGTGCCTTCGTCGGCAACGGTCGCCGCTTCGAGGACGCCGCCTCGGGTGCGGCCAATGCGGTGCTTGCCGCATGGCTGGACCTGCGCGACGCGCTGCCGCGTGGGCGGACGCCGTTCGAAGTCAGCCAGGGCCGCGAAGTCGGCCATGACGCGCGCCTGACCCTGCTGGTCGATGAGGATGGCGAGGTATGGTCAGGCGGCCAGGTGCAGACCGTCATCACCGGCACCATCGATTGGTAAAGGGACACTGTAGAGCCGAGCCCGCGCTCGGCTGCTCTCCGGCCAGATCACGGGAGCTGCAGAAGCCGAGCATGGGCTCGGCTCTACAGATGCGTCGGCTCAGGCCAGTTCGGCTTCCAGGCTGATCGGCACCGCACTGAGCGCCTTGGACACCGGGCAGTTCTGCTTGGCGTCATCGGCAATGGCGCGGAACTGCGTCGCGTCGATGCCAGGCACCACCGCCTTTACCTTCAGCCGGATCTGCGACAGCTGCGGGCCGCCTTCCATCGACAGGTCGACCTTGGCTTCGGTGTCCAGCGAGGTCGGGGTAAAGCCAGCCTCGCCGAGCTTGGCCGACAGCGCCATGGTGAAACAGCCGGCATGTGCGGCGGCAATCAGCTCTTCTGGATTGGTGCCCTTTTCGTCGCCGAAGCGGCTGTTGAAGCCGTAGCGGGTCTTGTCCAGCAGTCCACTCTGCGGCGTGCTCAGCTGCCCCTTGCCCGACTTCAGATCGCCTTCCCAGTGCGCGGTGGCGTGTCGCGAGATTCCCATTGTGCTGCTCCTGCGTGGCGGTGATGAACGGCCACCCTCGCATGCCACGCGTTAGCCCTGCGTCGCTCCGCCGCACGCCCCACGTCGCCCCCGACCCCGGAAGATGGACACTTCCTCGCCAGCGCGCAACGCATTTTCCTCTTGTTTTCAGTGGTTTCGCGCAGTGCACCAATGGGCAGGCGGCGGGCTTCGAGCACGCTGACACGCCCCCAGCCCCCACCGCCGGCCATGTACTGAATCGGCCTGGATATGAAAAAACATGCACTTTCCGCGCTTCGGGCTATTGGCGGCGCCCAAGAGTTGCCCTACATTGCGCTTGCCGACGGGGTTCGGCGCCGACCAAACAACCAACCGTTCACGGAACAGGAAACCATGGCAAAGACCGCTAAGAAGGCTGCCCCGAAGAAGGCAGTGAAGAAAGTCGCGACGAAGGCAGCCGCCAAGCCGGCCGCTCCGAAGCCGATCAAGGAAGTGCTGACCAAGTCCGGCCTGGTTGCACACATCGCTGAAGCCTCCGGCGTCGTCGCCAAGGACGTCCGCGCTGTGCTGGCCTCGCTGGAAAGCGCCGTCGCCTCCTCGGTGCACAAGAAGGGCGCTGGCTCGTTCACCCTGCCGGGCCTGCTGAAGATCACCACCGTCAATGTGCCGGCCAAGCCGAAGCGCAAGGGCATCAACCCGTTCACCAAGGAAGAGCAGTGGTTCGCTGCCAAGCCGGCCACCACCAAGCTGAAGGTGCGTCCGCTGAAGAAGCTGAAGGACGCCGCGCTGTAAGCGCGCGCCCCAACGCGGATTCCGACGGGACGGCTCTGGCCGTCCCGTTTTTTTTGTCCCAACCACAGCCCGCAACACAGCGTTGCCGCATCCCCGGGAATGCGCGTACAGGCCCGTCGCCATTGGCTGGGCGTGGTGCGTTGCGGCCCCGGAACGTACCGGGTGGAACACTGCGTGCAGCCCCGGCCATCGCCGCCGGGCACGGCCTTGCCTAAGGTGGGCACATCCTCCACAGCTACGGCGAGCGTCCCCTCATGGCCAGCCCCTCCACCCGCTACCGGATCTCGGTGACCCCCATCGAAAAGGACGGGTTGCAGTGCACCGGGCGCTGCACCATCGAACTGGAACATCGCGCCAGCCGAGACCTCATGCGCCTGCTGGAAGCGGCGCCGCGCACCGCTGGCGTCAGCGGCGACGAGCGCGCGACCCTGGTGATCGCCACCCAGCTGCTGCGCGACATCGTGCAGCGCCACGCCGAAACAGAAGGCCATGCCCTGGCCGCCATCGCCGCGCAGGTGCTGCCGGCGCTGGATGCACTGGAACAGCTGCCCTCCTCCCGCTGATCGCCGCACAGCCGATACACTGCCTCCTTCCGTTCGCCTCGGGGAGGAGGCTGGCATGCGCAGGTTCCTGATACTGATCGCACCACTGGTGCTGCTGGCCTGCTCCAGGCCGCCATCGCAATCCAACGCAGCGGATGCCGCACCGCCGGTAGCGGCCAGCACGACTGCCAGCACGAAGCCGCAGACCGCCGCAGCAAGCGATGCAGCGGCTGCGCGGGCCATCGATGTCGATCCCCTGTTTGCTGCCGTCGCGGCCGACGCCGAGCTGCCCGCGGCCATGCTCAACGCGTATGTCATGGCCCTGCTCAATCGCGATCGCAAGGCCGCCGACGCCGCGTGGACTTTCCCGCCCAGCGATGCCCGGCGCGCTGACGATGCCGCATTGCGCCAGCTGACGGACGTACGCAGCCTGCGCCTGACCAGCGAGCTGCCGATCGCGCGCGACGGCCACCAGCCGCCGCAGCTGCTGGAGGTTCCGGTGCGGATCCGCGCGATGACTCCTGAGGGCACCTTCCGCTTCGGCGGCTGGTACCGGGTGCAACCCAGCGCCGACGGCAGCGCCTGGCAGATCCAGTCGGCACAACTGCGGCCATCGCTGGACTGAACCGTTGCGGCGGCATGCACGCGCGATTCAGCCGGCAACGCTACTCTTTGAACCATCCATTCCGCATCCATCGGTCTCTGCCATGCGCCTGCGTTCCCTGATGACCCGCCTCGCGGCCTCCACCGTGCTGATCGCCGCTGCAATCGGCGCCCAGGCTGCGCCTTCCATTTCCGGCCGGGAACTGTCGGTCGGTGCCAGCGACGTACAGCAGTACCTTGATGGCAGCTTCCCGCGCACGCAGGACGCGCTCGGCGGCCTGATCGCCCTGACGATGAGCCACCCGCAGCTGAGCCTTCCGGCCGGCGAGCGCTTGAACCTTGGCATGGACGTGGCACTGGCCACTGCCGGTGGTAGCCCGGCCAAACTGGGTACGGTGAAGCTGAGCAGCGGCCTGCGCTACGACGCGCAGACCCAGGGGTTCCACCTGCAGCAGCCGAGCGTGGATGACTTCACCCCGGCCAACCAGGGCGGTCGTCTCGACTCCCGTACCCGCGGCCTGCTCAACGCCTGGCTGAGCGACTACGCCCAGCGGGAGCCGATCTACAAGCTGGACCCGGCCGTGGCCGGCATGCTCGGCGCCCTGCAGGTGCAGTCGGCACAGGTGAAGAACGGCAAGCTGGTGGTCACCTTCAACCAGAACCTGGGCAACCTGGTGCCAGCGGGCCTGCTGGGCAAATAAGAAGGTAGTGCCGGCCGCTGGCCGGCACGCGTCTCACTTGCGTGCCGGCCAGGGGCCGGCACTACCGGCAAGGCATCACGCGGCAAGTGCTTTTACCACCGCCTCGCTGAAGGCCGGAATGTCATCCGGCTTGCGGCTGGTGATCACGTTACCGTCGACCACCACCTCGGCATCGCGCCAGTTCGCCCCCGCATTGGTCAGATCCTGCTGCAGGGACGGCCAGGACGTCAGCGCGCGGCCATCGGCGAGGCCACTGTTGATCAGCAGCCACGGGCCATGGCAGATCGCCGCCACAGGCTTGCCTGCTTCGTCTACTGCGCGGACAAAGCCGAGTACAGCCTCGTCGGTACGCAGCGTGTCCGGATTGATGACCCCTCCCGGCAGCACCAGGGCATCGAAGCTGGCCGGATCGGCCTCATCCAGCGGAATATCCACTGCAACGGCGTCGCCCCAGTTCTTCTCTTTCCAGCCCTTGATCGTCGCCTCCTTTGCAGGCGACACGACGCTGACGCGCGCGCCTTCGGCTTCCAGCAGCCGCTTGGGTTCGGTCAGTTCGGACTGTTCAAAGCCGTGGGTGGCAAGGATGGCAATCTGCTTGCCCTTCAATCGTTCTGCCATGGGTGCACTCCGGTTGGGGGTGCCGACAGAATGGAAGAACGGCCCTTGCAGGGCAGTGACCCTGCCGTGCACGGCAGGTGGAGAGCTCCAGGTGGTGCCGGCCGCTGGCCGGCACCTGCATCGCGCCATGCCGGCCAGCGGCCGGCCCTACCCGGTACCGGTCAGCGCTTGGGCTGCAGCATGGTGCCGGTGCACTTGGGCGAGCCGCAGCGGCACTCCCAGATCTTCTTCAGCTTGGCAGTGTGACGCTCGGCCAGAGTGATGCCGTAGTTGTAGGTCAGTTCCTCGCCGGGCGTGATGTCACGCAGCGCCTCGATGAACACCTTGTCACCGCGGCTGTCGCCGTCCTCGTCTTCCTCGATCACGGCCTCGCAGTTCGGCTCGCAGCTGTGGTTGATCCAGCGCGCGTCATTGCCTTTGTAGTTGGCATCGATCACCCAGTCGTCGTTGAGGGTGAACAGGAAGGTGTGGCCGCTTTCGACGTCGCCGCTGTCATCGGCATCAACATCGCCGTGGCTGCGCAGCAGGCCCTTGTACTGGATCACGCGCTCGCCCTGCTTGATCGGGGCCACGGCGAACACGCCGTTGCCATGGATGGCGGACTTGCGGGCTTGGATCTTCTTCGGCATCGGCACGGGCTGTTTGCAGCGGATGGAACCTGGATTCTCGCCCATTCCGGGTGATTGCGAAAATCACCCCGGTAGCGCAGCATGGCGCCCCGGCAACGGCCCGGCGCGTCCTCCCGCCCGGCCCAGCGCCGGCTGAATGCCCGGGTTGGATGGCGGCGAATAAAAGCGTACAATTTCAGTCCGCTTTAAGAACCACTCGCATCCCCATGTTGCGTGTCACCAAGCTCACCGATTACGCCACCGTCGTACTGACCGTGCTTGCCGCCCGTCCGGGCGAGGTGCTCAGTGCCACCGAGCTGGCCGAATTCACCGGCCTGGAGCCGCCCACCGTCAGCAAGGTGCTCAAGCCACTGGCCCAGGCCGGCCTGGTCGAAGGCCTGCGCGGTGTCCGTGGCGGCTACCGCCTGACCCGCCCGGCCATCGAGATCTCGCTGTTCGAAGTGGTCGAAGCGATGGAAGGGCCGCTGGCCCTGACCGAATGCAGCCACGACCACCACCAGTGCGGCATGGCGCCCAAGTGCGGCGCGCGCAGCAGCTGGCGGCTGATCAACGACGTGGTCTCCGAGGCCCTGCGCGATGTCACCCTCGCCCAGATCCTGCCCCCTCTCCCCCTTGCCGATGACGAACAGCGCCGCACCATCGCTGTCGACGTCGTCTCCTGATCCACAGGCAGCCCCCCCATGGCCACCGAAACCATCGAAAACGTCGCCCACGACGACACCCCCAACCGCGAGATCCACGAGCAGCTCGGCCGCAAGTATTCGGCCGGCTTCATCACCGAGATCGAGTCGGACTCCCTGCCGCCGGGCCTGGACGAGGACACCATCCGTGCCCTGTCGGCCAAGAAGGACGAGCCGGAGTGGATGACGCAGTGGCGCCTGGACGCCTACCGCCACTTCCTGACCATGCCGATGCCGGACTGGGCCAAGCTGGAGATCGCCCCGATCGACCTGCAGGCGCTCAGCTACTACTCCGCGCCGAAGGGCCCGAAGTACGCCTCGCTGGATGACGTGCCTAAGGAGCTTCTGGACACCTACGACAAGCTGGGCGTGCCGCTGCACGAGCGTGCCAAGCTGGCAGGCGTGGCGGTGGACGCGGTGTTCGACTCGGTGTCGGTCGGTACCACCTTCCGCAAGGAACTGGCCGAGAAGGGCATCATCTTCTGCTCAATGTCCGAGGCCATCAAGGAGCACCCGGAGCTGGTCCGCCAGTACCTGGGCACCGTGGTGCCGGTCGGCGACAACTACTTCGCCGCGCTCAACTCGGCGGTGTTCTCCGATGGCAGCTTCGTGTTCATCCCCAAGGGCGTGCGCTGCCCGATGGAGCTGAGCACCTACTTCCGCATCAACGCCGGCCACACCGGCCAGTTCGAGCGCACCCTGATCGTGTGTGAGGACAAGGCCTACGTGTCCTACCTGGAAGGCTGCACCGCGCCGATGCGCGACGAGAACCAGCTGCACGCCGCCGTGGTCGAGCTGGTCGCGCTGGAAGACGCGGAGATCAAATACTCCACCGTGCAGAACTGGTACCCGGGCGACGAGAACGGCGTCGGCGGCATCTACAACTTCGTCACCAAGCGTGCCGAGTGCCGCGGCGCGCGCAGCAAGGTCACCTGGACCCAGGTCGAGACCGGCTCGGCGATCACCTGGAAGTACCCGTCCTGCGTGCTGCTGGGCGACGACTCGGTGGGCGAGTTCCACTCCGTGGCGCTGACCCATCACCGCCAGCAGGCCGACACCGGCACCAAGATGATCCACATCGGCAAGCGCACCAAGAGCAAGATCGTCAGCAAGGGCATCAGCGCCGGCCGAGGCCAGAACACCTACCGCGGCCTGGTGCGGGTGGACCGCAACGCCGATGGCGCGCGCAACTACACCCAGTGCGATTCGCTGCTGATCGGCAAGCAGTGCGGCGCGCACACCTTCCCCTACATCGAGGTGAAGAACCCGGGCGCCACCGTCGAGCACGAGGCCACCACCTCCAAGATCTCCGACGACCAGCTGTTCTACTGCCGCGCCCGTGGCATCAGCCAGGAAGACGCGGTGTCGATGATCGTCGACGGCTTCTGCAAGCAGGTGTTCCGCGAACTGCCGATGGAGTTCGCGGTGGAAGCCAAGAAGCTGCTGGAAGTCTCGCTGGAAGGTTCGGTGGGCTGACCGCCCGCCCCTGCCCCTCGCAAACGCATTCTCTTTACCGGCGGGCCGCGGCCCGCCCCACGGAAATCCCCACCATGCTGAAGATCGAAAACCTCCACGCCCGCATCGGCGACAAGGAAATCCTCAAGGGCCTGTCGCTGGACGTCCAGCCGGGCCAGGTGCACGCCATCATGGGCCCGAACGGCGCCGGCAAGTCCACCCTGGGCAATGTCCTGGCCGGCCGCGAAGGCTACGAAGTGACCGAAGGCAGCGTGCAGTTCGACGGCGTCGACCTGCTGGAGCAGGACCCGGAAGCGCGCGCCGCTGCCGGCCTGTTCCTGGCGTTCCAGTACCCGGTGGAGATCCCGGGCGTGAACAACACCTACTTCCTGCGCGCGGCACTGAACGCCCAGCGCAAGGCACGCGGTGAGGAGGAACTCGATTCCATGCAGTTCCTCAAGCTGGTGCGCCAGAAGCTGGCCGTGCTGCACCTGAAGGACGAACTGCTGCACCGTGGCGTCAACGAAGGCTTCTCCGGTGGCGAGAAGAAGCGCAACGAGATCTTCCAGCTGGCCGTGCTGGAACCGAAGCTGGCGATCCTGGACGAAACCGACTCGGGCCTGGACATCGATGCACTGAAGAGCGTGGCCGATGGTGTCAACGCACTGCGCGCTGCTGATCGCTCGTTCCTGGTCATCACCCACTACCAGCGCCTGCTGGACTACATCAAGCCGGACGTGGTGCACGTGCTGGCCGATGGCCGCATCGTCAAGACCGGTGGCCCGGAACTGGCCCTGGAACTGGAAGCGCACGGCTATGATTTCCTGAAGGACCGGGTCGTGCCCGAGGCGGCGGTCTGATGAGCGCCTTGCTTGATTCGATGGCCCAGGCCTTCTGCGGCAGCGATGCGCGCCGCGAAGTGCTGGATGCGGCCCTGCGTGACGGCCTGCCGGCCGCCCGCAACGAGGCTTGGAAGTACACCTCGCTGCGGCAGCTGGAACGCCGTGCGTTCGCTGCGGCACCGCTGCAGGGCCCGGCGCTGGACGCCGCCCTGCTGGACGACATCCCGGCGCCGCGCCTGGTGTTCGTCAACGGCCGCCTCGATGCCGCGCTGAGCGACGTGCAGGCCCTCCCGGCCGGCGTGCAGCTGCAGCCGCTGTCGGCCGCACTGGCCGCTGGCGAAGACGCCGTGCGTTTCCTTGGCCGCCGCTACGAGCGCAGCGAGGAGATCTTCGCCCGCCTGAATGCCGCGCTGGCCGATGAAGGCGTGGTGCTGCGCGTGGATGAAGGCGTGCAGGTCGACGTGCCGCTGCAGCTGGTGTTCGCCAGCGTCGCCGGCGACACCGACCTGGCCTGGCATCACCGCCACCTGATCGAACTGCGTGCCGGCGCCAGCCTGGGCGTGGTCGAGCACCGCTTCAGCGTGGGCGACTCCGCCCACCTGGACAACACCGTGCTGCATGCCCACGTCGCTCGCGATGCCGTGCTCAAGCACGCCCGCGTGCAGGCCGGCAGCGCGCGCCAGACCAGCTTCCTGCGCACCGACGCGGTGCTGGCCCGCGACGCGCAGTACCACCGCGTGGACCTGGAACTGGGCGCCGCGCTCAGCCGCCATGAACTGAACGTGCGCCTGGAAGGCGACAATGCCCAGCTGACCGCCAACGGCGTGCTGCTTGGCAATGGCCGCCGCCACGTCGAAACCCGCCTGGGTATCGACCACATCGCACGCGATACCGCCTGCGAACTGCTGTGGCGCGGCGTCGCCGCCAACCGCAGCCGCGTGGTGTTCCATGGTGGCATCCAGATCCGCGAAGGCGCCGATGGCACCGACGCGAACCTGTCCAACAAGAACCTGCTGCTGTCGGCCGACGCCGAGATCGACACCCAGCCGACGCTGGTGATCGACGCCGACGAAGTGAAGGCCGCGCATGGCGCGACCGTTGGCCAGCTCGATGCCAACGCGCTGTTCTACCTGCGCTCGCGCGGCCTGCCGCAGGCACAGGCGCAGGCACTGCTGAGCGCCGCGTTCTGCCACGAGCCGTTGAAGATCCTGCCGGACGCACTGCGTGCGCAGCTGGCACACCGTCTGGACAAGGCGCTGGCCGAGGCAGGTGTGGCATGAACCTGTCCACGCCGCGCCCGATCGAAGAACGCACCGGCGCCCCCGACTGGGACCGCGTCCGCCTCGACTTCCCGCTGCTGATGCGTGAAGTGCATGGCAAGCCGCTGGTCTATTTCGACAATGCCAACACCGGCCAGAAGCCGGTGCAGGTGATCGGCGCGGTGGACGAGTTCTACCGCCGCTACAACGCCAACGTCAGCCGCGCGGTGCATGCACTGGGCAGCGAAGCCACCGACGCTTACGAAGGCGCACGCAACACGCTGGCGCGCTTCCTCAACGTGCGGCCCAGCGACCTGGTGCTGTGCAGCGGCACCACCTTCGCCATCAACCTGGTGGCCTATTCGTGGGCGCTGCCGCGGCTGAAGGCCGGCGACGTGATCCTGATCACGCGCATGGAGCACCACGCCAACATCGTGCCGTGGCAGCTGGTCGCGCAGCGTACCGGCGCCACCATCCGCGTGGCCGAGATCACGCCTGACGGCGCACTCGATCTGGATGCGCTGCGCGCGGCGATGACCCCGGAGGTCAAGCTGCTGGCCGTCACCCACGTCTCCAACGTGCTGGGCACGGTCAACCCGGTGCGCGAGATCTGCCGCGAAGCGCGCAAGCGCGGCATTATCACCGTGGTCGATGGCTCGCAGGCCGTGCCGCACCGCAAGGTCGATGTCGCCGCGATCGGCTGCGACTTCTACGCCATCACCGGCCACAAGATGTGCGGCCCGACCGGTACCGGCGCACTGTGGGCGCGCCGCGAGCACCTGGACGCGATGCCGCCGTTCCTCGGTGGCGGCGAGATGATCAAGGAAGTCAGCTTCGACGGCACCGTGTTCAACGATGCCCCGCACAAGTTCGAAGCCGGCACCCCGAACATCGCCGGTTTCATCGGCCTGGGTGTGGCTGCCGACTACCTGCAGCAGCTTGGGCAGGAGAACGTGGAAGCCCGCGAAGCCGAACTGCTGGCGCACTTCACCGAAGAGCTGCGCCGCGTCGACGGCCTGCGCATCATCGGCGAAGCGCCGGAGAAGGCTGCGGTGGTCTCGTTCCTGATCGATGGCGCGCATGCGCACGATCTGGCCACCCTTCTGGATCTGGAAGGCGTGGCCGTGCGCTCGGGCCAGCACTGCGCACACCCGCTGCTGCAGTACTTCGGCGTCGCGGCTACCTGCCGCGCCTCGCTGGCCTTCTATAACACGCATGCCGAGATCGAGCGGTTCATGACCGCACTGACCAAGGTGCGGAAGCTGCTGGGCTGAGGATTCGCCAGAATCAGGGAAGTACGAGAACGCCGCAGGGAACTGCGGCGTTTTTTATTGCGCGCTGGACGCAAGCAAGCAGAGGCGTAACGGGGAAATGCTGAGTGATGCCAGGAACGGGCAATCTCACCCTAATGCCGATCCATCCATCATCAACGGCCTTGTGACACCGTCTTCTACATGCCAACAAGCATGGACACCCCGGAGGCAATCAAGAAAACGTACATCATCACGACGCCCCTCAACACCCACCGTTCCCCCTGATGGAGCGTCTGCCCTTTGGAAGTAGGGGCAAGCACTGCAATACCGCGCAAGCACCTAAGCCACCAATCAACCTTGATGATTCCGACTGCAGCGAGTACTTCCGGCCGTTCACGCTCGATTTTCAGCAACATTCTGTGAGCCGCAAATGCGTTTACCCACATGGCACCTAGAATGATGGAAGCCCAAATGGGGAAGCTCTCAACAAGGCTTTTCATCGTTCTTCACCCTGGCTACGCGCTATAAAAACTCGTCAAACAGGCGCCGAAGATCAAATCAATCCGCAATTTCTGCAATACGGCAAACCCCTCCACCCACATCCGCCTCAACTCTGACGTACAGATTATTCGTAAAATACACATCCCCATGGCAAACCACGCGGACACTGCTCTCGTAGTAAGTTACAAGAAGTGAGGAATCAGTAGCGACCTCAGGCTTCACAACCCTGCTTTCACCGACAGGAATTGATCCTACGCCTACCACACCACCGCCAACCTCCAAGCTGACGCCATAAATCACGCCCCTTCCAACATTCTTTACAACAATCACCGGATCCGACAACCAATCACAACCCTGCAACCCCAGCGAAAGAACCACAGCAGCCAGGCATGATTGGATTCGACCACTCCACGCGGTTGAGTGCTCAGCATCCAACTTGCAGTTCGCCATTTCTTGCAGCCTCCGAACATTGAAACGACTTCCTGTGCGACTGCCGGAGCCACACAAGCCACGGCCCCACCGCGAGTACCACCCGAATCAACAGCAAACAGAGCCATTCATGGCTTAGTCCCAATTCAATACGCCGCGGGTGACGGAAAAGCCTGCGGAGCATGCCGAACAATCACCGGCGTTGCAGGCCCTTTGAAGCTACTCCATCACATAGCGCCCGCACACCCAATCTTCTACGTAGCAATCAGCTATGGATTCGATGCGTTCAATGGCGCAAGAAGCCCCTTGACGTACCCACCGAGACCAACTACGTCCTCAGCTGTACCAATCAGGTCCCGTCGCATCATCTTCTCGACATGCTCTACACCACCAAGTCGCGCGACAACATCCGCAAGGAAAGTGACATCTCCCGCAAATAACGTCACGTCCTGATCCAGCTTTACAACCCAGCGACCATCACGCGAAAACAAGAAATGATCACGCATGAAGTTCCCATCTTCCAACCAGTAGGAGCGCAGGCCATCCAGACCTCGCTCAATTTCCACGGGGTTTCCGCCGTCGGAGCTCTCTGAACATCGAACCGCGCACATCGCGATATCTGCAAAGTGCTCCGAAAGTGCGCTCAGCCACGCCACCCAAACATCATTCGGAGCAAAATCCTCATACAGGTTGCGATCAAACGCCATCCCAGCCCAGTCTTCCCGGAGGAGAGGGAGATCCGGAGGGTTAGAGTTTGAGAGAGATGCCGCAATGAAATCTGGCCAGCAACATGTATTTTTCATAGCTTCTCTGAATGCACTCAAGCCCACTCATCAATACTCCGCCTAACGGCCAACACCTGTGCTTCGGCATAGCGGGGATCGCGAATACGGATATCGGCATCATCAAGATAGTGCCATATCACGTGAGGAACACCGATTTCATACGAACTTGACCGAAGCACGTTCTTGATAAATTCCGCCCTCTGGTACCAGCTAGACACCTGCTCCACGGAAGCAGGCTCGGATTCCAAAAGCCTCCGCAGACAGGCTAGAACGAGATTCTTTACATCGATAGCGCTCAATGCGAAACCTCCTATTCTTCAACCAAGCGGAAATTGCCCCAAAGCCTATCGACGTGATCGATCAGCTCGCAATGACACAGACGCAATCGCGCGACGTGTAGAATTGAACAGCCCAGGAGTGAAATGGCGTACTGTGATATCTGTGACTCTGCCAGCCATCGAGAATGTTCCGAAGTCTCTGTCTGGCAAGTGTCAATCCTAACATGGAGACCATGCGATCACATGTTAGGCGCGCCTGTGGATCATCCCGCTTTCCTGCCACAGAAGGCAGAAATGAAAGCACATAACGCCATTTCCACAACCTATCACTCACTTCAGATCTTCAAGATTGACGAGCACATCTCCAAATTCCGCACGTGGAACGGGACCAGGGATTCGTAGGGAGCGAACTTCAAGGGGGGCGTGAATTTCGCCAAGCAGCAGATCACCTGTCGAATTGTCACTCTCCCTTGTCCTGAACACCCCGATTATCGAGACCCATGAATACGCGTATTCATCAAATACGCTTTGCTGCAGATCTATTGGCCCTCTAATTCGAACTTGGGTCTCCTCAGTCACTCCGGCCTCAAACAACTCTTTGCTTGAATTCAGTACAAAGAGCTCCCGGCTCACCCCGAGATAGCCCTCCATCCGCACCAACTTTCCATCGAATAGCCGGGGCGTAGCAGCCAGTTCCCGGAAGCTGACCCGGCAGGCGGAGCTGCCCTCGACGCCACAGGTCGTTCCAAACGGTACGCCCACACCTTCTTGATACCTGCAACCAGCCCCATAAAAAATAAAAACAATAACCACGAAAAACCGGAAATCAACATTCACGCCCACACCCCCGCGTCGCCATCCAGCGCCATGGGATACCGCTCACTTTCGCTGCACTCCCGCAAACCGCCCCTCCTCTGCCAGCCGAAAAATTCGCAGAATCATTGATAGCCAAGTTCATCAACAACAGCCTTGCACTTGGAATCCAAATCGACATGAAATGATTTCAACTCCTCGGACGGTAGTTTCCCGTCGTCCGAGCGATGCATTACTGCATATCCGCGCAACCCTGCCACCGTCCCCTCAGGAGCAATGTTGTAGATATCCCCACCCCACCCCCGCGACGACTTTACATAGTCAGCCACCACCAAAAGACAGTCGTCATCCAGTCGACCGCTTCCTATTTCATGTAGCGAACAACCAGCGACAGATACGAGACATAGCGCTGAAGTTAGCGCAAGCCCTTGAAGAACCATCGCTCGTCGTCGGCATCGAGATGAACTTGTGGATTTCACAGCACTCCCGCCACTTGTCGAGAAACCCAGGAAGGAACACCGTGGGCCGCCCGCCCCCCCCCCCCCGCGTTTGCAGTAATGATTCTATCAATAGCGCGTCAGCGACTGTTTGACGACAACGTGCTCCCATTCTACTTGGGATAGCCTTTCGCCCCTCGCCCCTTCAGCCATGGCCATCTGAACCAGCTCACCAGAAGGCTCATACACCGTACGCTCGATGACATTTCCATTGACAGCGGTGATCGCCACCGTTGAAACCAACGCATCGGTGTAACTGTACTCGACCACTTCCTGGGCAGCGGCCAGCACTATATTCAGGCCACACGCACCAACACCGCGAGTACCGCCCGAATCAGTGGAGAGCCAGCCCTTTTTCCAGCCGACAGCCCGCCCTCGACCTCTCGGCAACAATCGTCACGCACTCATTCACAGGAAGCCCACAGGTGTCCGCCGACCTGACGACACCTTGATGATCGGCTAAGACGAAATATACCCTCAATCTTTCGCTTCCAGCCTGATCAAATGATTTCCTGACATCAATTAAATGCACCCTGCATATTTGCGCTTCTGGCACACTTTCGGAACTGAAAACTGACTCGAGCGCCTGTGCGTAGTGATTAGCCGCTGCGTTTCTTGGCTCATGATTTATGACCACACCCAAACCTCCATCTCTCCCGCCACAGGCTGCAAGCCCTAACAAGCAAAGCGCCGCTACAATAATATCGACCAGCCGCCCAAAGCGATCAAGCACTTGGGAATTTTTCACTGAATCCCCTCCCAAAACTTAGCGCACGCGCAATCTACATCCTTTCACAGGCCCCGATCATTCGCTTCACGATGACCGAGGCACACTGGCCTTCGTCAATACCACAAGTCCCCGCAGTCAAGAATTTCCCGCCGCCATCAGTCAGTACATAGAAAATCCTTCTATTTCTCCGACCCTCCCGAGAGAGTTCGAGCTGCGATACCACCAACTCTGCATTCACTTTCCGCGCCCCGTCCACAGGACGCGAATGCATGAGCTCATCCATATCAGCATGGATCTTCTGAGATGAGGAGCTGTCGTGGTCCTGGTTGGCCACCCGAAGAAGACAACCGCGGTCCTGCACACAAGAGGCGAGAAGCGGCATCGATAAGGCAGCAGATAGAGAAATTATGATCTTCATCGAGACCTGCCCAACCAATAACCTCGTGTTCAAACCAGAATGCGCTCCGCACCACCCGTTCCTATCATCGAATCCGAACGAATTATTATCGGCATTTGCGCAACTGCTGCCTCTAATTGGAGAGCCCCACCCCGCAAGGTGGAACCCCGACCCGTTCATGCCGCAATCTCTGAAGATCCATCTCCATCAGTTCGCGCGTAGTCTCCGGCGAATCAAGACGCAAGCCTTCCTCGAGGATTTGCATTGCGCGCTTACAGTCCCCCCCGCCTTGCTCAAGGGAGAGGAACAGTGCCAATCGCTGCATTGAACTAACGTCCATTCGTGCGACCCCCTCCTCAAGCCAGTAGCGATACCGCTCCATGTCGCCACGCGTCGAGTAGTGCCATTCGAGCTTTAGACGGGCCTCTGCATTCCCGTTTTCAGCCATCGAAATCTGACGTTCCAATTCTTCCTCGGAAAGGGCCAAACTTGGCGCTTCATCATGTTTCTCATTTCGGGAAAGCCGCTCTTCCTGGGGCTCCCCGTTACCGCAGCCAACAAGCAGCAAAGACAAAACAACGGAATTCGAAAGAATTTTCATTGCTTCACCTTCACCGTTTCTATTCTACGAATTCTGGACCCCAATTCAGGCTCAGCAAACTGATAGGATATTGAACCATCAGCTTTGATCGTAATCGAACGAATGGCGGGACCCGTCGGCCCCGTCCCTCCAGGCGAGAACCTTTGCCATACACCTGCACCTCCGGTTCCGTTCTCACCCATACTGACACGGAGCGTCATATCATCTCCAGGCTTGTAGTTTTTTGGATAGCGAACGAATCCGTTGGGAGCATAGACGGACGACTTATTCAGGTTCGCCCATCCCTGAGCAAAAGCCTTTGCCTGACCGATTTCCGCCCCAAGGTGGCAACCTGCCATGAATATTTCCTGGCCCTGTTTTAGCCCAAACTGGGTCCGAGCCATATCCCATGAGCTGACTGTGGAGTAGTTTTCCATGCGCCCCCCTCGCTGGTCCTGAATGACCATGTTATTGGCGTGCCCTGCGACCGTGAACTTGCCCGGAATGTTGAGCGCATCTCCTGCCGCTCTCAGCCCGTTCGGATCAGCTTCACTGAACACGTTCATGTCTGCCCTGCCGTCCGGATCCTTGAACTTATACGGATTGGCAGAAGCGTAGCGATAGCGATTGAATGAAGCCCCTTCCGAACTAGCTGCAACTGGATCAGCCCCCAGAAATGCGACAGTTTGGAAGTCATAGTACCGCTGCTGCATGTAACTCAGCCCGGTCCCGGAGTCCGTCACATGCCCCGCATATCCCGGCCCATCCTTCAACGGCCGATTGACCACCGCCCCATACGGCTCATACACCGTACGCTCAATGACATTTCCGCTGGCATCGGTGATCGCCACCGGTGAACCCAGTGCATCAGTGTGGATGTACTCGACGACTTCCTGTGCGACCGCCGGAGCCACACAGGCCGCCAGCACCACCACCGTGAGCACCGCCCGAATCAACAGCGAACAGAGTCCATTCATGGCTTAGTCCCAATTCAATACGCCGCGGGTGACGGGGAAGTCTGCGGACCATGCCGAACAGCCACCGGCGTTGCAGGCCCTGACAATGTAGAGACTGGCGCAGTAGGTCCCGCCGCTCGACTGCACGTAGGTATTGGGGCCGGTGTACAGGCGCCGTCCAGTATGCAGTGACCTGTCGGCACCCGCCTCGGATACCATCAGAAAATCCCTGTTATCACGAACCGCTTCATGGGAGCCGCGATTGATACTTGAAACTCACTTCAGATCTTCGAGATCAACGGACACGTCTCCGAAAGTCGCTCTTGGAATCGGACCTGGGACTCTCAACGACTGAACGTCAAGTGGGGCATGCATTTCGCCGAGAAGAAGATCATCCGTCGACCCGTCCGTCCTCCTAAGCCTGAACTCCCCAGTCACTGATACCCACGAATAGGCATACCGATTAAAAACGTCACGCTGGAGATCTATTGGGCCCCTGATGCGAACTTGGGTCTCATCAGTCACTCCAGCTTCGAACAGCTCCTTGCTGGAGTTCAATACAAAGAGCCCTCGACTAACTCCGAGATAGCCTTCCACGCGTATCGATTTCCCATCGAATAGACGGGGGGTCGCAGCCAGCGCCCGGAAGCCGACTCGGCAAGCTGGATTCTGACCGATCCCACAATCCTTTGCGGGCGGCGTCTGCCGTCCTTCCTGATCACCGCAACCGACCACGGAAATCGCCAAGAAGAAGGTCACGAAAAGCTGATAATTTATTCTCATTTCACAACCTCCGACACACCATCCTTGTTCAGCCTATAGACCCCCGACGGATCCGAAACGTAATTAATCGAATTTGTTTTCTTGTACGTTTCAACATCCCAATATGAGAATGGCGAGTAGGCACGATTGTATCCGTCCAATGCTGGATGCGTGTGGATATTGATCCCCCTACGAGAGGCCTACCGGCAGTCCCACCCAGCCAGTCCACGTCACGAACCTGACTGGATATCCCAATATCGGAAAGGTGAAAGGCACCGCTATTCTTCATCACGATTTCCGCACTCACTTCCCATCCGAATCTAACAGAGTACTTCTGATAAACCTTTGAAAAAATCTTGGCAGCGGTGTCTGAATTCGCGTTCGGAATTGACTCCATCTTTACCTTCGTAGCATCAACAACACCCTTCATGGCATCATATCGAGCCTGTGCATTTTCCTTTGTAAAGCCAGACGGGAGAGCCCCTCCGATTGCCGCCACTCTTACCCCGGCCGCAATGCCATTGTTTTATATTTTGCTCCCAGTAATAGCCTGCCGAGCATCCTTGGGCTGCCTTCCATCCGGATCAAGGAACCGATACGGGTTCCCCAGCGCATACGCGTAGCGCCCAAAAGCAGCCACTGATGAAGCTATTGGATCGGCGGATAGAAATGCCCCAGTCTCCACATCATAGTACCGCTGCTGCATGTAACTCAGCCCGGTCCCGGAGTCCGTCACATGCCCCGTATATCCCGGCCCATCCTTCAACGGCCGATTCACCACCGCCCCATACGGCTCATACACCGTACGCTCGATGACATTTCCGCTGGCATCGGTGATCGCCACCGGTGAACCCAGTGCATCAGTGTGGATGTACTCGACGACTTCCTGTGCGACCGCCGGAGCCACACAGGCCGCCAGCACCACCACCGTGAGCACCGCCCCGAATCAACAGCGAACAGAGTCCATTCATGGCTTAGTCCCAATTCAATACGCCGCGGGTGACGGGGAAGTCTGCGGACCATGCCGAACAGCCACCGGCGTTGCAGGCCCTGACAATGTAGAGACTGGCGCAGTAGGTCCCGCCGCTCGACTGCACGTAGGTATTGGGGCCGGTGTACAGGCGCCGTCCAGCTCCGGAAGGCTCAAGCTGATACTCCGTTGCCCCCGGAACCGCGCGCCAGCCGACGCTGCATTGCACCTGATAGGGCGCCTTGCGCGTGCTGAGCCACTCCGCCACGTAGATCTGAGTGGCTGCAGGAGGAAGCACGACGGAGACACTGGCGATGCCCGAGTAGGGACTGCACCCCGCGAAATTGCATGCCCTCACGCGATAGGCGTAGCTGCCATTGCCACGGCTGGCACCAAAGCTGTTCCCGCCGCCGTTATGCACCACCGTCCAGCCACCACCGTTGGCACTCTCCTCCAGCACGAAGCTCTCGCTGTTGGCCGGCACCGACCAGCTCAGGCTGTACTGCGGCACGTTCACCAGGCCCGGCGCGCTGATCACCGGCTCGATCGTCGGCGGCCCGATCATCTCTCCTGTAGCAGCCAGGCCAGGAAAACGCGAAAGCACGCGAGGTGGAACTACTGGCGCACTTCACCGAAGAGCTGCACCGCCTCGCCGGCCTGCGGATTATCGGGGAGGTGCAGGGAAGGCCGCCGCGGTCTCGCCCGTGCTCAGCGGCGAGCACGTCCATGAACAACTGGTGATCCTGCACAATCTGAAAGAATGAAAGTGCGATAGGGCCCGCACCACGCCCGCCCGCTGATGCAGCACTTCAGCGTCGGGGCCACCTGCCGTACCTCCCTAGCGTCCTACATGGCGCACGCCAAGATCGAACCGTTCATGACGGCGTTGGCGACGGCGCGGAAGTTGCTGGGGTGTGTTTTGAGTAGCAGCGAGCAAGACGAGAATGCCGCGGGAGACTGCGGCCTTTCCGTTCCTAACAATTGCCCAGATCGACCCGCTGGATGTCGGGCATAAACGTCGACTTGCGTAGGAAAGAACGCAAGCGCCAACCAATGCAACTCTGCATAGAACGCCCACGAGGCGAGCACTTCCATCATGCACCAAACGAGCAACGACAAGCTGTGCCGACAACGCTCGCCAAGCGCCTGTCACCAACCCACTCGACTCATTCGCTATAAACCCAAATGAACGCCTTCCATCACCCCCATTCGATCTACATCCACTGGAGCACTTGGGGGCCTGGGGGCACCATCGCGATTCCAGCGAAACGTGCCGGTCACCCGCAGGAATTTCTCCTCCCCACTCTCAACCGAAGGAATCTCTCGAAAGGCATCCGGGCTTGATTCTGGATAGGCCACCAATGAACTGAATGAGTTCCTTGCGTCCAGTTCATCACGCGAAGGAAAGAGCAAGATCACACCGTTGACCTGATCTATCCATGCATAGAAAGAAACCAATCGCCCGTCAAATTTTTCTGGCTGAGACAACAGCGCAGACATCGTGGTCATGCACGTTTCATACCCTAAGTCATTGCCTCGAAATTTACAGGCGCTTGGAGCCCCCGCCGCGCGCCCCTCCTGACTGGATGAAGAACAAGCGCCAAGGATGAAAACCAGCGTAACAACTGCAAACCACCGACGTCCGGGATCCATCATTTCACCTTAAAGAAGTAGTCTTCGGCCGCGATGTACGCGCCAGGGTTCGTTCTAGCATTGACCGCTCGTCAGTGCCGCAAGTTCCCGCAGTCAAGGATCTCCCGCCGCCATCAGTCAATACATAGAAGATCCTTCCATTTCTCCGACCTTCCGAGAGCGTTCGAGCTGCGATACCACCAACTCTGCCTTCACTTCCCGCGCCCCATCCACAGGGCGCGAATGTATGAGTTCATCCATATCAGCATGGATCTTCTGAGATGAGGAGCTGTCGTGGTCCGGGTTAGCCCCCCCCGAAGAAGACAACCGCGGTCCTGCACACAGGAGGCAAGAAGCGGCATCGATAAGGCTGCAGATAGAAAAATTTCGATCTTCATCAAAACCGAACCAAGTCACTTTCCCTAAAGTTGCTTATCAAGGCGCTTTGCGTCGAGCCGACCTTCGCCCCTGAAGAACCCCTTGAAATTGCTAAGTCGATGCGGAGACGCCGTATCGTTGTTCAGCATCGCATCGGCGAAGCGCTGGAGAAGGCTACCGTAATCTCGTTCCTGAACGATGGCGCGCTTGCACACGACCTAGCCACCCTGCCCGACTCGGCACGCCGAGGCCGAGCAACTCGTGACCGCATTGACCAGGTGCGTAAGTTGCTTGGCTGAGGATTCGCCGTAGTCAAGGACATGCGAGAACACCACGGTAAACCGTGGTGTTCTTGTTTTCAGCGACTACCTACTCTGACATGCCGTACGACGATCAGGAATGACATCTGCGAAGGCGGCGTCAGCTGCGGATACGCTGATAGCAGCCTCAACGACAATCGCTAAACATGTCGACCATGCATCAACGCTTGCCGCCACCCCATACAGAGTCGTAAAGCCCCAGCATGAGAAGCACCATGAAGGAAGTCATCCCCAAGTACAGGAATCGGCTCGCCAGCCGATGCGAATCACAAACACTCTTACTCAAGATCACTCCATCCAGGCGCCCTCTGTTCACTGCGCGGAGCCGTTGATAGGCGCCTTCAAATTCCAAAGAAACTCCCGGACGTTTGCGCCTGCTCAACTCCGGATGATCACGCTCCAGTCTCACCTTGAACTCGTGAAGAAAGTAGAAATATGCTGGATAGAAGATGATGATTCCCAGAATTGAAAGCAAGAACAACCAGCTCATAGCTCTTTCTCCCATCCCCCCATCGCGGGAGGCTTGACTATTGCCTGTCCACCAAAGCCACCGCCAGCAGAAACCGATAGAGACCCTCCGCCGTGATCATTGAAACGGGCACTCAAACCAATAGCGAGGCCATCGCCTATTCGCACCTTAAAGTATCCCAGAGGGTTACCCTTAAGCGCCAGATCAGTTGTCCCTTTGGGGTCACCCCAAGAGAACACCTTGAAATTCGCCTGGGCGCCGATGAATCCGCCCAAGCCCATCACTTTGTAAACGCCTAGCCGGTCACTTTGCCACGGGCGCGTCGTCTTGGTCGCGGTAGCCTCCGCGCCAAGACCCAGGGCAAGAGAACCACTTGCTGTGAACGACGTCCTTCTGATTGCACGCTCCCCGGTATTTTCGATCAGTTCCCCCATACTCCCCGCAGGAGGAATTGAAGGCTCCGAATTTCTGTTTCCTGCCGAAATCCTCGACCCACCAATACTTCCACCGCGCCCCCCCCTTTGTCCAACCTGCACCCCGTGTCCTTTCCGCATGCTTGCCGTCCATCAGGATCAGTAAACGCGTATGGATTACTTTGCGCGTAGTGATACCGTCCGAACGCAACTTCTGTAGCAGCAACGGGATCGACAGAATGAAACGCGCTCGCCTCTGGATCGTAATACCGCTGCTGCATATAACTCAGCCCGGTCCCCGAGTCCGTCACATGCCCCGTATATCCCGGCCCATCCTTCAACGGCCGATTCACCACCGCCCCATACGGCTCATACACCGTACGCTCGATGACATTTCCGCTGGCATCGGTGATCGCCACCGGTGAACCCAGTGCATCAGTGTGGATGTACTCGACGACTTCCTGTGCGGCCGCCGGAGCCACACAGGCCGCCAGCACCACCACCGCGAGTACCGCCCGAATCAACAGCGAACAGAGTCCATTCATGGCTTAGTCCCAATTCAATACGCCGCGGGTGACGGGGAAGTCTGCGGACCATGCCGAACAGCCACCGGCGTTGCAGGCCCTGACAATGTAGAGACTGGCGCAGTAGGTCCCGCCGCTCGACTGCACGTAGGTATTGGGGCCGGTGTACAGGCGCCGTCCAGCTCCGGAAGGCTCAAGCTGATACTCCGTTGCCCCCGGAACCGCGCGCCAGCCGACGCTGCATTGCACCTGATAGGGCGCCTTGCGCGTGCTGAGCCACTCGGCCACGTAGATCTGAGTGGCCGCGGGAGGAAGCACCACGGAGACACTGGCGATGCCCGAGTAGGGACTGCACCCCGCGAAATTGCATGCCCTCACGCGATAGGCGTAGCTGCCATTGCCACGGCTGGCACCAAAGCTGTTCCCGCCGCCGTTATGCACCACCGTCCAGCCACCACCGTTGGCACTCTCCTCCAGCACGAAACTCTCGCTGTTGGCCGGCACCGACCAGCTCAGGCTGTACTGCGGCACGTTCACCAGGCCCGGCGCGCTGATCACCGGCTCGATCGTCGGCGGTCCGATCACCGCTACCGTCGACGTGGCCGACCAGGGTCCGCAGCCCGCGCCGTTGCAGGCGGCAACCCGATAGCCGTAGTTGCCCACACCACGCGCGGCGGTGGCGTAGGAACCCGCGTTGCCGTCGAACAGCGTGACCCATCCACCACCATTGCTGCTTTCCTGCAGGGTGTAGCGCGTGGCACCAGCCACCCCGTTCCAGCCAATGCCGATACTGCCCGGCGCAGCGCGTGCCGGCGCAGAAAGACCTGGCGCAGTGGCAGGCGGATACACCACCGTCACCGCAGCCGTTGCGCTGTATCCCGTGCACCCCACCGGGTTACATGCGCGAACCCGGTAGTTGTAGCTTCCCGCTGCCTTGCCACTGAAGGCCTTGGACTGACTGATGGCGTTGTGCACCTGGGCCCATGCGCCACCATTGGCGCTTTCCTCCAGCTCATAGCGCTCGGCACCGGAAGCCGCAGACCAGGCCACGTTGTAGCTGCCGTTGAAGGCCGTGGCAGGCAGGTTCAAGGTCGGCACAGTGGATGGCGCCAGTGCCACGGCCACTGATGCGACATTGCTCCATCCGCCGCACACCGCCCGGCAGCCGCGCACGCGGAACTGATAGGTTCCCGTGACCAGGCCGGTGCTGGTGAACGATTGCGCCGCGCCATCAAAGACCGTGCTCCAGGTGCCCGCAAGGGCACGCTGCAGCTCATAGCGGTTGGCACCACCGGCCGGGCTCCAGGTCAGGTTCACGCTGCCCTGGGTGATGTAGCCCGGCGCACTCAGCGCGGGAACGCCGGGTGCGGCTTCGCCATGCACCTGGGACACCAGGCTGCCTGACAGGTAGAGATAGTCGGTCTGTTTGCCGGTACGTTCGTTGCGCTGGAATCGCAGCACACCGCCGTTGTCGTAGAACGAGTAGATTGCCCCCTTGCCACTGGCGCTGGCCTTCACCCGGCGCCCGTGGGCGTCATACTCGTAGCTCTCTGCTGTACCCGCCGCACGCAGCCGGTTGCCGTAGTCAAACGCGAAAGCCTGGCCATTGCGCACCGAAAGATTGCCCTGCACGTCATAGCCAAGACCGGTCACGGTTGCCCCGGTTCCGGTTTCGATCACGTTGACCAACCGATTCGTCGGATCGAAATAGTGCGTACGATCGCGGCTGCCGACCTTGGCACGGCGCAGGTTGTCCAGCGCGTCATACTCATACAATGCGTTGCCGAAGCCCGGTGCAGTGACCGTCCGCAACCGGTCCAGGCCGTCATAGGTCATGTCCCGGTTGCCGGGCGCCCCGGGCAGGCCATCGGAAATGGCCATCACGTTGCCGCCAGCATCGTAGTCGTAGCTGTCATCCAGCACTGCGGCCGCTGCAGTGGCATCGCGGCTGCGGTCGGGCAGCCCGCGGGCATTCTGGGTCAACGTGTGCACGATCCCGTTGCCATAGACAAAGCGGGCCAATGCGCCGTTGGCGAAGTAACTGGCCTCTTTCGCATAGCCACCGACCGTCGTCGCCCGACCCAGTGCATCCGGCGTATAGCTGACGACGCGCCCCCCCGGGTAGATATTGCTGGCCAGTGTGCCGTTGGCATCGTAGCCATAGGCCAGGCTCAGGCTTCCCAGATCCGGATGCTGCAGGGTTTCGCCACTGAGCAGGCGGCGGCGGTTGTACTGGTAGCGGTTGACGACCATCGGCCGGGCCGGGTCGTTCTGCGTACTGATCTCGGCAGGCAGACCATCAGGCGCGTAGGACCAGTTCTGATTTCCGCGCCCATCCGGGAAGATCAGGGTCGACAAGCGGTTGGCAGCATCGTAACTGCGCTTCACCGCACGTCCACTGGCCAGCGCTTCACTGCGGTTGCAGTCGGTGGTGCTGGTCAAACCCGTGCCGGCCGCCGACCACAGCACGTTGCCTGCCGCGTCGTAGTCCTGCACGGTCGCGCCGGTTTCCGGTTCGATGGTCTTGCACAGCTGCTGGTAGCCGTCATAGACGTAGCGGCGGGTCAGCGACTGGCTGCCGTCTGCACTGCGGCGGGTGATCGCCAGCGGCTTGCCCAGCGTATCTCGCTGGATCTCGGTCACCACGCCTTCCGGGTGCTGCAGCGTCAGCGGCATCTCATAGCTGGGCTGGTCGTAGGCAAGATGGCGTGTCGTCGTCGCCTGGCCTCGCGGGTTGGTCACTTTCACCGACAGATTGCCCACGTACTCGGTGCGGGTAACCAGTGCCCCCAGCTCGGACGATTGACTGACCGCCGTGGGGCGGCCCAACGCGTCGTACTGCGTCGTGGTGCCGGTCAGGGTGGCATTGATATCGGAGAACTGCCGCGTGGGATACGAGGCAAACACGGTCTTGCCGCTGGTGTCGTAGCGGGTCACCACGGCGCTGTCCAGCACGTTGTTGGCGTTTTCGGTCACCAGCACCGGGCGGAACATCGCATCCAGGTAGGTATCCGTGCGCCGCCCGCCCTGCGTGCGGGAATGCTTCCACGCACCGGCGGGCACCCCCAGCTGCGCGCCACCCAGCCGCTGCAGGTCCATGGTTACGCCATTCCAGTTCACGCTGTCACCGCCTGGGAACTGCTGGCTGCGCAGCCTGCCCATGCTGTCGTAGCTGAAGCTGGTGGTTGCGCCGGTTTCGTCGGTCAGCGAGGTGATCCAACCGTTATCGTCGACGGCAACCGTGCGCACCGCGCCATTGGGCGCTTCGGGCGTAGCCGGCATGCGCAGCTGCTGCGGAACGCCACGCTTCCATCCCGACAGATGGCTGGTATTGCCGCGGCCATCGGCCACCGAGGCAACCGTGCCGTCGGCTGCGTAGGTCACCTGCTGCGCCAGGCGGCCGAATGCATAGGCGCGTAGCGGCAGTGCTTTGGCCGTATCGAATTCGGTGCGGGACTGCTCGATGCCGTTGAGCACACTGCGCGCCACCTGGCCGTTCACCCACAGCGCGGGATTGTCGTAGTAGCTGGTGCTGCTGGTGCGACTCTGGCCGGCGGAATTCGCTTCGACAACGGTGACTTCGCGCGCAAATGCATCAAAGGCCTGCACGGTGCGGGTGAACTGCACGCCATCCTGTTCCACAACGGTGGATTGGACGGGGCGGTTGTAATGGGCCTTGAGATCGTTGGCACCGTACTTGAAGTCCTTGCCGGCCTCCTTCGGGAAGGGCGCCGCATCCAGCTGGGCATCCGGATAGTAGTTGTTGCGGTCAATGCGCACGACCGCGCCGCCCGATCGCGTTGTCGTCGACAACAACAGGCCATCGTTGTAGGCAACTTCCTTGCCGAACTCATAGACGCGAACGACACCATCGGGCAGCGTTTCGGTGGTGATCTTCGGCTCTGCCTGGCCCACCGGGATTACTGGACCGCCCAGGTCCTGGGCGAAAGCACCGTTGAGATTGGTGTATTGATAAGTCCACTGTGCAGTGGGCATGCCCGGACCGCTGATGGTCTTGGTCACCAGCGACATTGCGTCACGGTAGACCGGCGTGTAGTTCCAGCCATCGGCAAACAGGTGATTGTCGCCAGAGGTCTGGCAATCCAGCTTTACATTCTTGCGCCCGTGGCGGAACGGGCGGAACAGGAACGTTCCCAGCGCACCCGACGGATGCTGGATGCTCAGGGTGATCTCGCTGGGCACGATCTTGTTGACGCGCGAGCATGTGGCCGGGTAGTCCATGTACTCCCAGATGCTCTGCCCGATGTAGTCGGCATACTTGTGGGTGACTGACAGCGGCGGCAGGTTGTAGACCCATTGGGTACCGTCCGGCAGCGTCACTGTCCGCAGGATATCGGCCTCCGTGTACCCATAAGTCCAGGTGCGCCCTGCAGCGGTTGCGGACGCGATCAGTCCTTTCGCGTTGTAGCCCAGGCTGATCTCGCGGCCATCGTTGGCAACCATGCGCAACAGCCGGTCGCCACTCCACTCGTAGCGCACCCAGTTGCCGAAGCGATCCACAACCTGCGATGGGTACAGGAACACACGCTTTCGATTCAGCAGTGCATTGCTTTCTGGCCCGTAGGGTTGCAGCGTTGCACCGTTGTGGGGCTTGGCGACCATCCAGTCGAAGTAGTACTTGGTACCGTCGGGCGCATGACCAAGGAAGCCTTGTCCCGGCTGTCCGCTCTTCAGGGCGGTCAGGCAACTGAACGTCCAGCCGCCCTTGGTATTCCAAGGCGCCGGTTCGCCAAACTGTGGCTGCGGCTGGCGCGCATCACCGCTGCCTCCCAGGACCGGCTCACCGCCACCGCCTGGCAGGGAAAGGCGCACGCCATCCCAGAATGTAGTGGGACTGAAATTGACGGTCTGGGTTTGGCGACGGTTCCAGACCTCCAGCGCGGGGGGCGCCGCCACCGTACTGCAGCGCGCAGCAGGCGCCCAGTAGCCGACAGCAGCGGTCTCCGGCAGATCACCATAGACGCCGGACATGGACGGAATATCCAGATCCCAATCCGAGAATGGGCTCTCACTACTGCCATCGCCATCGCGGTAGCTGCGGCCCAAGGTCATCGTCAGGCTGCCATTGCCCGGAATCGAAACATCCGTGGCCTTGAAGCTGATCGAACCGTCATAGAGGTTGACCTGCTCACCGAAGATCTCGCCCTTCAGCGGCTCGACGAGGTCCCCGTACTTCAGTCGCTTGTCGTACTCCTGCCGCCAGGTGGGAACGATCTGGGCGGAAACGCCGACCGGTGCCAGCACGCACAGGGCAACGACACCGAGAAGAAGACCCTTGCCAGCCATTGCCGCGCGCGGATATGAAATGAGGCCAGACTGCATGCAGATCCTCCCTGGATCGACGTCCCTGTGTGCCCCACCCGCGCCGAACGGCAGTTGACCTTCGACCAGGCGGCACCCACGCCGGCAGACAGCCACGCGTTGCTTCACGGTGGGCGGGTGCTGGTCACAGATATGAACGAATAATGAAGATGGCGTCAAGTCCACGTATTGGCCACACTCGGCAAAGTCACGTCAGCCAGCAGCCTCCCGTGCCCTTCCCCGCTCCACCTAGAATGTCCCCATGAGCACCCTGACCTTCCGCGCCGCCACGCCGGCCGACATTCCCGCCCTCATTGCCCTCGTCACCTCGGCCTACCGCGGCGATGCCAGCCGCGTCGGCTGGACCACCGAAGCCGACCTGCTGGACGGCGCCCGCATCGACGCCGAAGGCATCCAGGCCGACCTGGACCGCCCGCGCTCCACCATCCTGCTGGCCGAGCGCGGGGACCAGCTGGTGGCCTGCGCCCATGTCGCCGATGTCGACGGCAAGGGCTATTTCGGCATGTTCTCGGTCGACCCGGCCCAGCAGGGTGGCGGCGTTGGCAAGCAGCTGATGGACGCCGCCGAAGCGCACGCCGCACGCGAATGGAACGTGCCGGTGATGCAGATGACGGTGATCGACGTGCGCGACGAACTGATCGCCTTCTACGAGCGTCGCGGCTACAGCCGCACCGGCATCAAGAAGCCGTTCCCGTATGGCGACGAGCGTTTCGGCATCCCCAAGCGCGACGACCTGCGCTTCGAGATCCTTGAAAAGCCGTTGACCGGAGCAGTCGCGTGAGCGAGGCCTGGACCTTTGTCTGTGCCGGCGCCGAGCTGTTGCCGGGCGAAATGAAGAGTGTGTTCGACGAGGTGACCGGCACGCCGATCGTGGTATTCAACCTCGACGGCGAGCTGTACGCCCTGGAAGACCAGTGCACGCATGAAGAGTTCGAGCTGTCCTCGGGCGAGTTCAACACCACCGAAGGCAGTGTGGAGTGCGTGCTGCATGGGGCGCGCTTCGACGTGCGTGACGGGCGCGCTTTGTGCGCGCCGGCCTACAGCCCTGTGCCCAAGTTTCCGGTGAAGCGCGAGCACGACGCCATCTGGACCCGCGACGACCGGGATTGAGGCGGCGTCCGCCCGGAGAGACCATTCACGGGGCGCCCGGCCAGAGAGCATCAACCCATGGGGTGGATCTACCGGAAGGCCATGAGGACCCTTCCAGGGCGCCCCGTGGCCGCCCCGGGGCGCCGCCACGCCCCGTACATGCGAATCATTATCGTTGATGTTATTCTACGTAACATCTTCGTAACGACTCCGCCCCTCGCGCCATGGCTTCGCCCGCGCCCACCGCCACGCTGTGCCAGCTTGCCCGTCAAGGGTGGCCGCTGCTTGTGGCCGTGCTGCTGACGCTGCTGCTGGGCTGGTCGGCACTGCACGAAGGACGCGACAACGGCCCTGCTGCCAACGGCTGGCAGGCACAGGCTGAAGATCTGCAGCAGGTCATGCCGATGCCGGCCCCGCCGGCGGACGAGTGCCCGCACCCTGCCGCGCCAGCACCGGAGCCGCCGCTGGATGGCGAGGGCACCACGCCCTGTACCGGACTGGCTCCCCCGCGCGCCGCCCTGGTCGTGCATGTTCCGCTGTGGCGCTCCAACGCCCTGCGCTGGCAGCTGCACGATCCCGCACTGCGGTTGAACCCCGGCCACGCACCGCCCGCACCGCACGCCAGCTGAGACGCCCTGCGGCTGTTGCCGTGCGTCTGACGTCATTCGCCCATAGCCGAGCATCGGCTCGGCTCTACAGACGAAGCTCTCCACGTGCCCACGCGCTGCCTGCGCTACGGCTCTCCCCCTTTCCCGATCCACGCCACGACCCATCGCCATGACCTACATCACGTCCCGCAAGCACGCCCCGCGCGTTTCCCTGCTCGCCACCGCCACCCTGGCCGCGGGCTTCGCGCCGCTGGCTGCGCAGGCCGCCGACAGCGCCGACGCCGGCTCCCGCAACGCCACTGAGCTGGACAAGGTGCAGGTGCGCGGCAGCTGGTTCAACCCGTCCTCGCCGAAGTTCACCGCCGAGCTGCTGGACACCCCGAAGTCAGTGTCGATCGTGTCGGAGAAGCTGATCGCCGAAACCGGTGCGACCAACCTGCAGGATGCGCTGCGCATGGTGCCGGGCATCACCTTCGGTGCCGGCGAAGGCGGCAATCCGACCGGTGACCGCCCGTTCATCCGTGGCTTCGATTCGCAGAGCAACGTCTTCGTTGACGGCCTGCGCGACGTCGGCTCGCAGACCCGCGAGATCTTCGACCTGGAGCAGGTGGAAGTGGTCAAGGGCCCGAGCTCGGCCTACGGCGGCCGTGATTCCGGTGGTGGCAGCCTGAACCTGGTGAGCAAGACGCCGAAGCTGAAGAACGAGACCAGCGCCAGCATGGGCGTCGGTACCGACAGCTACGCACGCGGCACCGTGGACGCCAACTACGTGCTGGGCGACGGCATCGCCGCCCGCCTGAACCTGATGAAGCACGCGTCGGACATCGCCGGTCGTGATGCGGCCAATGTCAGCCGTTGGGGCATCGCGCCGTCGATCGCGTTCGGCCTGAACGGCCCGGCGCAGCTGATCGCCAGCCACTACCACATGCAGAGCGATGACCTGCCCGATGCGGGTGGCTTCCCCTACAACAATCCGTTCTCCAGCGGCCCGAACGTGGCCAGGAACGGTGATGGCCGCCCAGTGGTGCCGGACCGCAACAACTACTACGGCCTGGTCGACCGTGACTTCCAGCGCACCCGCGCCGACATCAGCACTCTGGACGCCAGCTACGACTTCGGTGGCCACAAGCTTCGCAACATCGCGCGCCTGGGCAACACCAGCAACGACTACCTGTGGACCCAGCCGGACGACAGCAAGGGCAACCCCAACCTGTACGGCACCTTGTGGCGTCGCACCAACACCCGTGCGGTCGACGTCAAGAGCTTCGCCGACCAGCTGGGCCTGACCGGTGCGTTCCAGACCGGCGCGCTCAAGCACAGCTACAGCGCGGGCCTGGAGTACAGCGACGAGAAGATGACCCGTGGCAGCTACCTGATGTCGCCGGGCACCGCCAATCCCCTTGAAAACAGCGCCAACAGCACTCGCTGCCAGGTGTCCGGCGCGGCCACCGGCTACAACTGCACCGACTTCAACAAGCCGAACCCGAACGATCCGTGGGCGGCCGGTCAGATCGTCTATCGCAGCGACAAGGCGCTGGACGTCGAGCAGCGCACCAGGACCACCTCGGCCTACGTGTTCGACACCATCGAGCTCAATGAGCAGTGGATGATCAACCTCGGCCTGCGCTACGACGACTTCCGTACCACCCTGACCACGCCGGTGGCCGGCAAGGCACCGACCCGCGTGCGCAACAGCAACGACTTCCTGAACTACCAGGCCGGCGTGGTGTTCAAGCCGGCCGCCAACGGCAGCATCTACCTGTCCTGGGGCACCTCCTCGACCCCGCCGGGCATGGACGGTGGTGACGGTTCGGACGGCCTGAGCGCGGCCGTTGCCGACCTCAAGCCGCAGGACACGAAGAACCTCGAACTGGGCACCAAGTGGGACCTGCTGGACAACCGCCTGAACCTGACTGCTGCGATCTTCCACACCGTGATGAACAACGCGCGCGTGACCGTCGACAACGGCACCAGCCAGAACGCCGGCAAGAAAGAGATCAACGGTTTCGAGCTGGGCTTCAACGGCCAGTTGACCGAGGCCTGGAGCCTGTACGGCGGCTACACCTACCTCGATTCCGAGCTGAAGGACAATGGCTTTGTCTGTGGCGCACCGGTGGGCCGCACCTGCCCGTCCAACGTCTACGTGCCATCGCCGAACAACGGCAACGAATTCCCGAACACCGCCAAGCACAGCGCCAACCTGTGGACCACGTACCGCTTCCCGATCGGCCTGACCGTCGGCGCCGGTGCGTTCTACTCGGACAAGCAGTACGGTGATGTGGCCAACACCAAGTGGATTGCCAGCTACACCCGCTTCGACGCGATGGCCAGCTACGCGATCCAGGACAACATCAGCCTGCAGCTCAACGTGCAGAACCTGACCGACAAGACCTACTTCACCAAGGCCTATGCCTCGCACTACGCGAGCATCGCCCCGGGTCGCTCGGCCACCCTGGCACTGAACGTGAAGTTCTGATGTAGCTTCGCTCCACCACGGCGGCAGGGGCTCCTGCCGCCGTTTTTGTTTCCGGCGATACTCACCCCATCATGGCACCCCGTACCCCCATCGACAGCGACGCCCTGGCCGAGCTGCTCCAGCACGATCCACAGGCTGCGTTCGCACGCGTGCGCGACGCCGCACAGGCCGGGCAGGTCGATGCACAGCTGCTGCTCGCGCAGATGCACATGGAAGGCAAGGGCACCCTACAGGACGCCTCGGCGGCGCTGCTCTGGTACGAAACCGCCGCCAACAACGGCGCGCCGATGGCGATGAACATGCTCGGCCGCTGCCATGAGCTGGGCCAAGGCACCACGGCCAATCCGGCACTGGCCGCAGTCTGGTACCGGCGCGCGGCCGACACCGGGCTGGACTGGGGCCTGTACAACCTGGCCAACCTGCTGGCCACCGGCCGCGGCGTGACCCAGGACCGCGCGCAGGCACTGGCCCTGTATACCCGTGCCGCACACCTGGGCCATGCCAAATCGATGAACCTGTTGGCCCGCCACCTCGAAGACGGCCTGGAGATCGAGCGCGATCCGCAGGCCGCCCTGGGCTGGTACCGGCGCGCGGCCGAGACCGGCGATTTCCGTGGCCAGGCCAACTACGCCTCGATCCTGCTGCAGGCCGGACAGATCGACCAGGCCGTGCACTGGCTGCAGCTGGCGCTGGCGCACGGCAGCCCGGCGTTCATGGCGCACATCGTGCCGGAACTGGCCGCGTCGCCGCATCCGCAGGTGCGCGCCCTGGCCGCACCGCCGTCCCTCTGAGGAGTCCCGCATGCTGCTGCACATCCCCGACATTCTCAGCACCGACCAGGTGGCCGACTTTCGCCGCCGACTGGATGCCGCCGACTGGACCGATGGCCGCGAGACCGTCGGCCATCTGGGCGCGCAGGCCAAGCACAACCAGCAGCTGCCCGAGGCCTCGCCGCTGCGCCGCGAGCTGGGCGAGATCATCCTCGTCGCGCTGGCCCGTCACCCGCTGTTCTTCAGCGCGGCGCTGCCGCTGAAATACCTGCCGCCACGCTTCAACCGCTACAGCGGTGGCGGCACCTATGGTTTTCACGTCGACGGCGCGGTGATGAACCTGGCCAACGGCGAACAGCTGCGTTCGGACATCTCCTGCACCCTGTTCCTGTCCGCGCCGGACGAGTACGAGGGCGGCGAACTGATCATCAGCGATACCTACGGCGAGCATGAAGTGAAGCTGCCCGCTGGCGACCTGATCGTGTACCCGTCCAGCAGCCTGCACCAGGTGCGCCCCGTCACCGCCGGCGCGCGCGTGGCCTCGTTCTTCTGGGTACAGAGCATGGTCCGCGACGATGTGCAGCGCCGCCTGCTGTGGGAAATGGACGGCGCGATCGAGCGCCTGCGGCAGACCGGCGGCGACGCCGAGGCGGTGCTGCAGCTGACCGGCGTGTACCACAACCTGCTGCGGCGCTGGAGCGAGGTCTGAGCCCCAATGGCCAGCCCGAGACGATTTGGCAATCATTCTCATTTGCAACAGCTAACAGCTCTCATTACAATCACGCCCCGTTGATGCCGGCCGCTGCCGGCAGACCCTTGGGGACCCCTGCTTGCTGCGCCCGCTTCGCCCTCGTCCACTCATCCATCGCAAGATGGGCACCGCCATGCGTGGCCAGCGTCCTGCGCTGGCCAGCCTGCTGGCGTGGGTGGCGATGCTGGCCTTGCTGCTGGGCACCCTGCCACTGCTGCCACACGAGCAAGCCGGAATGGCCGTGCAGATGCCGCTGGAAGAACGCGGTGGCGAAGCGCCCCTGCAGGAAGAGGCCCCGGCCAAGCTGCGTCGCTGTGCTGCAGCTCCGGTGAAATCAGCCGAGAAGGCTCCCCCGCCGCTGGTGCTGGCCAGCCAGTGGCTGCGCACCGAGCTTGAACTCGTACCCGCCACGCCGGCCATGCCCGGCGTGCGCCCGGACTGGCCGCTGGCCGCTCCGGACACGCCCTGGGCCGATGCGCCCGGGCGCCGCCAGCAACGCGGCCAGGCGCCGCCGCTCGCCTGATTCACGGCCCCGCGTGACCGCCTGCGCGGCGTGCCCGCGCGCCGCTGCCTGCTTCATCCCTGCCGCCCCTGACCGGGCCTCCCCGTGCATGCCGACCGTTCGCGCCTGGCATCGCACCACCCTGCATCCTTCGAGGTTACTGCCATGGCCCAGCGCCATCGTGTCCGTTCGTCCCTGTCCCGTACCCTGCTGACCAGCGCCGTGCTGGCGGCCATGACCGCCCCTGCCCTCGCCCACGGTGACGCTTCCGGCGCGCCGCAAACGCTGGACAAGGTGGTGGTCACCGCCTCCGGCTTCGAGCAGAAGGTGGTCGATGCGCCGGCCAGCATCAGCGTGGTCAGTCGCGAAGAACTCAGCAAGCGCCCCTACACCAATCTGGTCGACGCGCTGCGCGACGTCGAAGGCATCGACGTCGGCCTGGAGGCCACCGACAAGAACGGCCGCGCCACCATCTCCATGCGCGGCCTGCCGTCCGAATACACCCTGGTGCTGATCGACGGCCGCCGCCAGAGCAATGTCGGTCAGCTGTACCCGAACAACTTCGGTGGCGGCCAGTTCGCCTACCTGCCGCCGCTGGACGCGATCGAACGCATCGAAGTCGTGCGCGGCCCGATGTCCACGCTGTACGGCTCGGACGCGATGGGCGGCGTGATCAACATCATCACCCGACGCAACCAGGACCGCTGGCACGGCGCCGTGACCCAGGGCTTCACCGTGCAGCAGGATGACCAGTTCGGTGATGCGCGCACCACCGACCTTTACTTGAGCGGCCCGCTGCTGAAGGACCGCCTCAGCCTGGCGGTGCGCGGCAGCTACTACGACGCCAAGGCCTCCAACCCGGAGTGGGATGCACTGACCCTGCCCGACGGCAGCCTGTGGGAGCGCAGCATCGGCTTCGGCGGCGGTGGCAAGTCGGTGGCCAACACCAACTGGAACACTGGCGTACGCCTGGATTTCCGCGTCAACGACGATCACGAACTGTGGCTGGACTACGACGTGTCGCGGCAGAAGTACGACAACAGCGAAGGACAGACCGGCACGCTGGACAGCCTGGCCAGCCTGTGGCGCGTCGGCAATGCGGTCATCCCCAACCCGAGCGGCAGCGGCACCGTCACCCGCCGCGTGGTGCAGCCGCGCGTGGGCTACACCGCCTACCAGCGCTACGAGCGCGACCAGCTGTCGTTGACCCACCAGGGCCGTTACAGCTTCGGCACCTGGCAGACCTCGCTGACCCACAGCAAGAGCAGCAACCTCGGCCGCTCGCTGCCGCTGACCCTGGACGAGCGCGCCAACCTGCAGACGCTGTGGAATGACGTCTGCCGTCGTACCGGTGCTGCCAACAACTGCGCGGCCGGCCGTGGCAATGCGCTGACTGCGCTCAATCCCAGCGAGATGGCGCGCCTGCAGGCGTTCCTGCCGCGTCCGCTGCGCACCATGGAACTGGAAGGCTACGTGCTTGACACGATGCTCGACCTGGACTTCGGCGCGCACACGCTGACCGTCGGCGGCCAGTACAACGACACCGACATGATCGATGGCGTGTTCGGCATGGATGGCGCCGGTTATCGCAGCAACACCAAGCAGAAGCACCGCATGTGGGCGCTGTTCGCCGAGGACAACTGGGCGTTGACCGATAGCCTCACCGCCACCTTCGGCCTGCGCTACGACGACCACAACGTGTTCGGCAGCCATGTCAGCCCGCGCGGCTACCTTGTGTGGAACGCCAGCGATGCGTGGACCTTCAAGGGCGGCGTCAGCACCGGCTACAAGACCCCGCGACCGGACCAGCTGTTCCCGGGCATCACCGGCTTCGGTGGCCAGGGCGTGCTGCCACTGGTCGGTTCGCCGAACCTCAAGCCTGAAACCAGCACCAACTACGAGCTGGCCGCCTACTACGAGGGCCAACGCTGGGGCTTCAACGTCACTGGCTTCTTCAACACGTTCGAAGACAAGATCGCCAGTGGTGGCACCTTCCCGAACTGCGAAGTGGCGCCGGCCGGCAGCGGTTACTGCGTGGACATCGGTCCGGGTTGGGCCGCTCTGGGCTACAGCACCTTCACCCAGAGCGTGAACATCGACAAGGCTGAAACGCGGGGTGCCGAACTGGCCGCCCACGTCGACCTGCTCGACACCCTGCAGCTGCGCGGCAACTACACCTGGACCAGGAGCGAGCAGACCAGTGGCGCACAGAAGGGGCTGCCGATCAGCGGCACCACGCCGGCAAAACACATGGCCAACGCCAGCCTCAACTGGCAGGTCAACGAAGCGCTCAGCCTGTCGCTGATCGGCGAAGGCCGCTACGACCGCTACCGCGACACGCTGCTGGACGCCAACGGCGCCAGCCACACCCGCTACTACGAGGACTACACCATCTTCCATCTCGGTGGCAGCTGGAAGGCCACGCCCTGGCTGACGGTGAACGCACGGGTCAACAACCTGCTCGACAAGGATTTCGTCTCGCAGTCGTGCCTGTTGATCAGCCAGAGCGAATTCAACTGCGTGGACGACTACGCGACCAAGGACCAGCGCCGCAGCTACTGGATTTCGTTGAACGCGAAGTTCTGACCGCCGCGCACCGCCTTGGTGGGTTCCAACCTTGGTCGGCACCGCTTCATCCACGCATGGCGTGGATCTACCAATCCTGCGGTAGTGCCGGCCGCTGGCCGGCAACCGCTAAAGCCCCCTCCGGGATACAGAACGACACGCAATTGCGAGCTATTCTCATCAATGATGTAATGGGCAGTCCCCGTCCGCCTCGAACCGTGCCGTGAGCCGTCCTGCCACTTCCACCGTGCAGCAGCAACAGAACCGTGGCTTCTGGCTGCGGACGCTGCACCAGTGGCACTGGATCAGCTCGGCGGTGTGCCTGATCGGCATGCTGCTGTTCGCGGTGACCGGCCTGACCCTCAACCATGCCGCGAAGATCGAGGCCAAGCCCGAGGTGCAGAACCAGCATCTGGAGCTGCCGGCCGAACTGCTGGGCCAACTGGGCACCCGCGAGGACGGCAACGCGCCGATCCCGCGCCCGGCGCGGCAATGGCTGGATACGCAGCTGGGCATCGCCATTGGCGGCCGCCCGGCCGAATGGTCGGCCGAAGAGATCTACCTGTCGCTGCCGCGCCCCGGTGGCGACGCCTGGCTGAGCATCGACCGCGAGACCGGCGCGGTGGAATACGAATCGACCTCGCGCGGCGCGGTGTCCTACCTCAACGACCTGCACAAGGGCCGCAACGCGGGCCCGGCGTGGGGCTGGTTCCTGGACCTGTTCGCCGTGGCCTGCCTGGTGTTCTGCATCACCGGCCTGTTCCTGCTGCACCTGCATGCGCGGCAGCGGCGCATGACCTGGCCGCTGGTCGGCCTCGGCCTGATGATCCCGCTGTTGATCGCCCTGCTGCTGATCCACTGACTTTCCTTCGTTTCCGGAGCCGCCCCATGCGCGTCACCCTGACCATCGCCCTCAGCGGCCTGCTGGCCACCTCGCCGGCCTATGCCACCACCCTCGACATCAACGTCGAAGTGCCCAAGCTCAACGTGGCCGAGTACCACCGCCCGTACGTGGCAGTGTGGCTGGAAGGCGCCGACCAGAAGGTCGCGGCCAACCTGTCGGTCTGGTACCAGCAGACCAGCAACAGCGAAGGCCATGGCACCAAGTGGCTGCCCGACCTGCGCCAGTGGTGGCGCAAGAGCGGCCGCACCCTGCAGGTGCCGGTGGACGGCGTGACCGGCCCGACCCGCCCGGCCGGCAAGCACGCGCTGTCGTTCAACGACAAGCAGCCGGCACTGAAGCAGCTGGCCCCCGGCAACTACACCCTGGTGGTCGAGGCGGTGCGCGAAGTCGGCGGCCGTGAACTGCTGAAGATCCCCTTTACCTGGCCGGCCACCGCCGCGCAGAACGGCAAGGCGCAGGGCGCCACCGAACTGGGCCAGGTCACCCTGTCCGTCAAACCCTGAGAGGGGACGGAGGGGATCAAGTCGTAGCCCCCTCTTCCTTGCCGCATCACCCGCATCCACTGGAGTCCTCCGCATGAAGCGCACGCTCGTCCTCGCCGCCGCCCTGGCCGCTGCCCTTCCCTTCTCCGCCCTGGCCCACAAGGCCTGGCTGCTGCCCTCGCAGACCGTGATCGCCGGCAACGCACCGTGGATCACCGTCGACGGTGCGGTCTCCAACGACCTGTTCTACTTCAACCACGTGCCGCTGCGCCTGGAATCGGTGGTGATCACCGCGCCGGACGGCAGCACCGTGCAGCCGCAGAACGCAGCGACCGGCAAGTACCGCAGCGTGTTCGACATCGAACTGAAGCAGCCCGGCACCTACCGCATCGCGTCGGTCAGTGACGGCCTGTTCGCCACCTACGAGCAGAACGGCGAGCGCAAGCGCTGGCGTGGCAGCGTTGCCACTTTCGGTGAACTGCCGAAGGATGCGAAGAAGCTGGAAGTGAGCCAGTCGGTCGGCCGCGTGGAGACCTTCGTCACCAACGGTGCGCCGAACGACACCGCGCTCAAGCCCACCAACCGTGGCATCGAGCTGGTCGCCGTCGGCCACCCCAACGATCTGTTCGCCGGCGAGGAAGCCACCTTCCGCGTGCTGGTCGACGGCAAGCCGGCCACCGGCCTGGAGTTCGAGATCGTGCGTGGCGCCACCCGCTACCGCAACGCGCAGGACGAACTGAAGGTCACCAGCGATGCCAAGGGCGAGATCAAGGTGACCTGGCCGGAAGCTGGCATGTACTGGCTGGAAACCGGCACCGAGGACAACAAGACCTCGGTGAAGCAGGCCGCCAAGCGCCGCCTGAGCTACGTGGCCACGCTGGAAGTGCTGCCGCAGTAATGACGTGGACCGCGATGCCGGGCAGCCCCGGCATCGCATCTGCAGCACACCACCATGACCGATCCCCTGCTCGACATCGCCCGCCTCGGTGGCACTACCATGGGCACCACCTGGAGCGTGTCGCTGGTCGCGCCGCACCAGCGCGACCTGCACCTGCTGCATGCCGGCATCCAGGCGCGGCTGGATGCGGTGGTCGCGCAGATGAGCACCTGGGAGCCCGGCTCGGACCTGAGTCGCTACAACCGCGCCGACGCGGGCCAATGGTGCGTGCTGCCGGCTGAAACCCGCCAGGTGCTGGCCTGCGCACAGGCCATCGCCGCCGCCAGCGATGGTGCATTCGATCCCACCCTGGGTCCGCTGGTCGCGCTGTGGGGCTTCGGTGCACAGGCCGGCCCACGCCGCGTGCCCGACGCCGCAACCCTGCAGGCCACCCGCGCCCGCTGCGGCTGGCAGCAGTTGCAGTGGCGCGATGATGCGCTGCTGCAACCCGGTGGTCTGGAACTGGATCTCTCTGCGATTGCGAAAGGCTTCGGTGTCGACCACGTCGCCGCCTGGCTGCGCGATCAGGGCATCACCGCTGCGCTGATCGAAGTGGGCGGCGAACTGGCCGGCTACGGCCGCAAGCCCGATGGGCAACCGTGGCGCGTGCTGGTGGAATCGGCACCGGAAGAAGACGCGCACACCGACACGCCGCCGCGCGTGCTGGCACTGGATGGCAAGGCCGTGGCCACCTCGGGCGACCGCTGGCACCAGTACCAGGCCGATGGCCAGGCCTACAGCCACAGCCTGGACCCGCGCAGCGGCATGCCAGTGCGCCAGGTCGCCGCAGCGGTCACCGTGGTCGCCGACGATGCCATGCACGCCGATGCCTGGGCGACCGCACTGACCGTGCTCGGCCACGAACAGGGCATGGCGCTGGCCGAACGCGAAGGCTTGGCTGCACGCTACCTGCAGCGTGCAGCAGACGGCCCGCGGGAATTTCTCAGTAGCGCCTTCCAGCGCCTGCTCGACGAGCAGGACGCATGAGCGCACGTCCATCGCGCGCGTGGCTTGGCAACGCACTGGTCCTGCTCCTGCTGGCGCTGATCGCCTGGGCGCTGCTGCGACTGCATCTCGGCGAAGCCTGGTGGCAGGGCGCGCCGCCGGCACGGCAAACGCAGATCGCGATCATCGCCACCGCACTGTATGCGCTGGCCTGCGCCGCACTGCGGTGGCGTGGGCGACCGCGCGACGATGCTGCCTCTGGCGACGTCGCACCGATCCTGATGGTCTGGTCCAGCCAGACCGGTTTTGCCCGCGAACTGGCCGAACGCAGTGCCGAGGCATTGCGCGGTGCCGGCGTGCCGGTGCGTGTGCGCGGCCTGCATGAGGTCGACGCCACGCTGCTGGCCGACAGCCAGCGTGCATTGTTCATCGCCAGCACCACTGGCGAAGGCGACCCACCCGATCATGCGCTGCCGTTCCTGCGCGGCGTGATGACCTCACCGCCTGCGCTGCAGCACCTGCAGTACGGCGTGCTCGCACTGGGCGACCGCAGTTACGGCCACTTCTGCGGATTCGGCCACCAGCTCGACCAGTGGCTGCGCCAGCACGGTGCGCATCCGCTGTTCGATGCGATCGACGTCGACAACGCCGATCCGGCCGCGCTGCGCCATTGGCAGCAGTTGCTGGGCCAGCTCGGCGGCGGCGCCAGCGAACTGCCCGACTGGAGCCCGGCCGAGTACCAGCCGTGGACGCTGCTGCAACGTGAGCATCTGAACCCGGGCAGCCCCGGCGGCCCCGTGTATTGGTTGCGCCTGCAGCCCCCGGCCGATGCAGATGCACAGTGGCAGGCCGGTGACATCGCCGAGATCGGCCCGCAGCACGCACCGCACACCGTGCGTGCCTGGCTGGACGCACAACGCTTCGATGCGGATACCGTGCTGGATGACGGGCAGACGTTGCTGGCACGCGTCGCGCGCTCGCACCTGCCCTCATTGGTTCCCCCGGGTGATCTGCCCGCATTGCTGGCGACCCTGCAACCGCTGCCCCATCGCGAGTACTCGATCGCCTCGGTGATGGCCGACGGTGCGGTCGAGCTGCTGCTGCGCCGACAGCTGCGCGCGGACGGCACGCCTGGCATCGGCAGCGGCTGGCTGTGCGACCACGCGGCCATCGGTGAACCGGTGCAGCTGCGCCTGCGCCGCAACGACAATTTCCATGGCGTCCCCTTCGATGTACCGCTGCTGCTGATCGGCAACGGCACCGGCATCGCCGGCCTGCGCGCACATCTGCACGAACGTGCCCAGCGTGGCGCACGCCGTACCTGGCTGCTGTTCGGTGAGCGCACCGCCGCGCATGACTTCCATTTCGGCGAAGAGCTGCAGGCAATGCTGGCCGACGGCACGCTGGCGCGGCTGGATGCAGTGTTCAGCCGCGATGGCGGTGCGCATCGCTATGTGCAGGACCGCCTGCTGGCCGAAGCAGCAACACTGCGGCAGTGGGTGGATGAAGGCGCCACGATCCTGGTCTGCGGCAGCCTGCAGGGCATGGCCCCGGCGGTGGATGCGGTGATCGAACAGGTGCTGGGGACTGCGGACAAGGAAGCGCTGCTGCTGGCCGGTCGTTACCGGCGCGATGTGTATTGAGGTCGCCGCATCCACGCATGGCGTGGATCTACTGAACGCACCGACGCCTGCGAACCGCCTTCTGGTGGGTGCGAACCTTGGTTCGCACCATGACGCAGCATTGGCGGCCGTATCCACGCATGGCGTGGATCTACTGCGCGGCGTGTCCAGGCATGGCAACTACACCCCAGTAGATCCACGCCATGCGTGGATTGAGCCACCGGCGCCCAGGAATCATCCCGCCGCCGCACTGACCCGTATCGCCAACAACTCGCCACCGCCCTGCAACGCGTGCCGCTGACGTTCGCCGGCCGCCAACCACGCGGTATCGCCGGCCCGTAGCACGGGCAGGCCGCTGTCGGCACCGAACTCCGCCTGACCGGACAGCAGATGCAGCGCCCAGGCCACGCCCGGTTCGCAGAAGAAGAACATCGCGCCCACCAGTGGCCGGTGCAGCAGTTCGGCCTGCAGCAGCTCGCGCTTCCACATCAGGTTGAAGTCGTGGGTGGTGCCATCGACCAGTTCACCATGCAGGGTTTCCTCGCCGGCAAAGCGCACCCGTCCATGCGGCGGCAGCACCTCGGCAACGCGGCCATCGTCGAAGCGCAGGCGCACGCCATTGCCCTGCAGCAGTACCAGTTCGCGCTCCACGCCGGGGAAGGCGGAGAACGCGGCGTCCTGCTCGATCTCGGCCGCCGACAGGCGCAGCGCCCAGTCATCCCCCTGCGCAGGCAGGCGAAGGATCTCGCGGGTCCAGCCAAGTCCATTCCGCCAGCGCTCGCGGCGATAGTCCAGGCTGGAAATGACCTGGCTCGGAGTGTGCAGCAGGGAGTCGATGTTCATCCGCGCATTGCATCATGCCGCGCGCCGTCGTGCATCACCGCGTGGCGAGCGTGCCCTGGCCACCGCACCCGCCGGCCAGCAGCTGCGAGTGCTTCAGCCAATCCTGGTCGGGGTAGTAAGCAAACACCATCGTGCCACCACGCAACGCATCGATCAGCGGCTTGGCCACCGACAGCCGCACCGCCGGGCAACCCAGGCTGCGTCCCAGCCGCCCCTGCAGCTGCGCGGTAGCCGGGTTCACGTACGGCGCACCATGGATGACGATCGCGCGATCGCGCGCGCGGTCATTGAAGCCCGGTTCCAGGCCGGCCAGGCGCAGCGAATATCCATTGCCGCCCATGTAGGTTTCCTGCGCGGTGAACGCGCCGAGGCTGGACATGAAACTGCCGTCGCGGTTGGAGAAGTGCTCGGTGCGGTTCTCGCCGCTGTTGCGGCCATGCGCCACCCATTCCTCGAACAGCAGGCGCTGGTGCGCCAGGTCGAACACCCACAGGCGCGGCTCGGTGGACGGGCGCGAGTAATCGATCACGCTGAGCCGATCACCGTTGATGCCCAGCTCCGGCCGCTGCAGCGCGCAGCGCATGGCGCGCGCCGCCAGCTGCAACACGTGGCGGTCGGCCTTGGGCGCACTGCGCGACAGCAGGGCAGCCAGATCATCGGCAGAGGTGGCGAGGGCGGGCGTCTGTGCCAGCGCCGGGGCGCTGGCCGAGGTCGCCAGCAGGCCGAACGCGGCCAGCCGGCACAGGCGGGATGCAGTCATGGGCACAACGAGGGGACTCAGTTGCCCTTGAGGGTGGACCCTGGCGGCTCGGATTCCAAGACCGGCTGCATTCCGGATTCAGCCGGGCTTGGGCGGACCGCCGGCAGCGAGGTCACCAGCAGGGTCGTGCCCGGCACCAGCACCTGGTACAGCTGGCGGGCGAAATCGGCCGGCAGCGCCATCGGCAGCGAGGGCGTGGCCAGCAGGTCCGGCGTGGCCTGGGCACGGTCCTGGCCCAGCAACGGATAGGCCGTCCACTGGTGCAGCCGCTGGTTCACGTCCAGCGGGCTGGGGGTGTCGCTGTAACCCTGCCCCATCACGAACAGCGTGGTGCCCTGGAATGCGGGCAGGGCGTCGGCCTTCAGCGGCGACTCGCCGATCATCACGCCATCGCGCAGCACGTACAGGCGCTGGTCATGCAGGCTGACCAGGATGCCGACCTGCCCGGCCGGGGCCGCGCTGTCGTTCCACCACGCCTGCGCCGGCGCTCCGCCCTCTGCCTCCGGCAGGGCCTGCCCACGCGCATTCACGGGTGCCAGTACCGACGGATAGGCCAGGGTCATCGGCGAGCTCTTGGCATCGGCCACGACCACGGTATCGCCACGCTGGGTTTCTCTGAACAGCTTCTGCGCGAAGGCCTGCGGCAGGCGCACGCAGCCGTGCGAGGCGGGATGCCCGGGCAGGCTGCCGCCATGCAGAGCGATACCGTCCCAGGTCAGCCGCTGCATGTACGGCATCGGCGCGCTGTTGTAGAGGTTGGACCTGTGGTCCTTGTCCTTCTGCAGGATGGTGAACACGCCGGTCGGCGTCTCGTGCCCGGCCTTGCCCGAGCTGATCGTGGTCAGGCCGATGGCGATACCGTTGCGGTAGACATAGGCGCGCTGCTCATCAAGGCTGACCACCAGCACGATCGGGCCGGTCGGCGAGATTTCCGGATGCCACAGGTATTCGCCCGGCTTGAGGTCGGTCGGTCCGCGTACCTCGGCGGTGGCCGCAGCGGCAGCTGCAGGCTTGGCGGCCGGCGTAGGCGCAGCGGCGTGGGCCTGCAGTGGCAGGGTCAGTGCCAAGGCGAGCATCAGGGTGGTGGGGCGGTGCACAAGCATCCAGCGGGGTCCTTTCCATGCGGAGCGGCCACCGTACACCATCGGCCCGTGGTGGCCGCGGCAAAACCAGGCGCCGGAAATGAAACTGCCCGGCGACACAGCCATGTGTCGTACCGGGCAATCGTTACGTCCTTGTCGGCCTGCTGCCGCCCCCTCGCATCCTGCGCTGTGGGGGTAGCGTTGCATCCTGCACGCGGCCGCGTCTGTCCTGTTTGTATCTCAGCCCCTTCCACAGGTCTGTGATGCCACCATCCTGGTGAGTGGTGCCGCGTCCTGCGGCGGTCGGTGGTCACGGGCGTCCTGTCCGTGACCGGTGAACCAGCGTCCTGCCGGTTCCGACGATTCCTGCTGTCAGCGCCTCGGTACGGTTCGCACCGGTACCGATCCGGGTACCGGATCCGCCGGCAACAACCTGTTGCCTACGGTGATCCGCTGTCGATTCCGTTCGACGATGGCTTTCCCTATCCCCTTCACCTGCGCCAGGTCCTCGACGCGATGAAACGGGCCGTGTCTGCGCCGGTGCTCGACGATCGCCTCGGCCTTGGCGGCTCCGACCATCGTCAATCCCTGCTGCAGCGCCTGGGCATCGGCGCGGTTGATGTCGATCGGTTCGGCGGCATGCGCCCCAGCGATCCACACGACCAGCACCAGTGCCCTCAACACGACACTCCAAGGCACGACGTGTATCTCCTTGTGATTCTGGACGTCCCGACCGGCAATCCCGTCGGTAGGAACAGTGTCCGTCACCACATGCACACAGCCTATCGGTTTCCTGGATTTCTAAAAGCCAGCCAAATACCCGACGTGATGTAGGAAAAACCCTACCCGTGGCACAGGCGTAGAATGGCGGGATCAGCCCATGCAACCGGAGTTTCAGATGGACAGCGCCAAGCTCGGCCAATTCGTCAATGACAAGTGGGACAGTGAAATCGTCCCGCAGTTGGTCGACTACATCCGCATTCCCAACAAGTCGCCGATGTTCGACGCCAATTGGGTGCAGAACGGCTACATGGAACAGGCGGTCACGCTGATGGAGAACTGGGCCAGGGCCCAGCAGCTGCCCGGCCTGAAGGTTGAAGTGGTGCGCCTGGAAGGCCGCACCCCGCTGATCTTCCTGGAAATTCCGGCCTCCGGCCCGGAAACCGGCGACGACACCATCCTGCTCTACGGCCATCTGGACAAGCAGCCGGAAATGACCGGCTGGGACGACGATCTCGGCCCGTGGACCCCGGTCCTGCGCGGCGACAAACTGTATGGCCGCGGCGGTGCGGATGACGGCTACGCCATCTTCGGCTCGCTGGCCGCGGTGCTGGCGCTGCAGGCCCAGGGCCTGCCGCACGCCCGCTGCGTGGTGCTGATCGAAGCCTGTGAAGAATCGGGCAGCTACGACCTGCCGGCCTACGTCGACCACCTGGCCGACCGCATCGGCAAGCCGTCGCTGGTGGTCTGCCTGGATTCGGGCTGCGCCAACTACGACCAGCTGTGGTGCACCACCTCGCTGCGCGGCCTGACCGGCGGCAACTTCACCGTGAAGGTGCTCAACGAAGGCGTGCATTCCGGCGATGCCTCCGGCGTGGTGCCGTCCAGCTTCCGCCTGCTGCGCCAGCTGCTGTCGCGCATCGAGGACCAGGACACCGGCCGCATCCTGATCGACGGCATGAACGTGGAAATCCCGGCCGAACGCCTGGAACAGGCCAAGCGCGCGGCCGAAGTGGTGGATACCGAGATCTTCGAGAAGTTCCCGATGGTCGACGGCCTGCGCCCCATGAACGAGGACCTGACCGAGCTGGTGCTCAACCGCACCTGGCGCCCGGCGCTGTCGGTCACCGGCGTCGGTGGCATGCCGCCGCTGGAATCGGCCGGCAACGTGCTGCGTCCGCAGACCTCGGTGAAGCTCTCGCTGCGCCTGCCGCCGACTGCCGATGGCAAGACCTGCGGCGAACTGTTGAAGGAAGCACTGCTGCGCGACCCGCCGAACGGCGCGCAGGTCACCCTGGACCTGGAAAAGGCCTCCACCGGCTGGAACGCACCGGCCATGGCGCCGTGGCTGACCCAGGCCATTGACGACGCCAGCCAGGCTTTCTTCGGCAAGCCGGCGATGTACATGGGCGAAGGCGGCTCGATCCCGTTCATGGGCATGCTGGGCGAGAAGTTCCCGGGCGCGCAGTTCATGATCACCGGCGTGCTCGGCCCGCATTCCAATGCACATGGCCCCAACGAGTTCCTGCACATCCCGATGGGCAAGAAGGTCACCGCCTGCGTGTCCAAGGTGATCAGCGAGCACTATGCCGCCAGCCTGCGCGGCGAGACCAGCGGTTCGCCGGTGGCTGCCGACAGCGGCACCCGCCACGGCGACCACGGCTGCTGCTGATTACGGCACACCGTGACGGACGCAGCCTGGCCTTGCTAGGCTGCGTCCACCCAAAGCGGAACACATGCACATGAATGGTCTGTTCGGCAGCAGCAGCTGGCTGTACATCCTGCTGGTCGGCTTCGTCGTCGGCCTGCTCGGGCGCTTCTTCATGCCCGGCAACAACCGCATGGGCTGCCTGCTGACCATCGTGCTGGGCATCATTGGCGCGCTGGTGGCCGGTTGGTTCGGCCAGTACATGGGCTGGTACGCTCCCGGCGAACCGGCCGGTTTCCTCGGTGCGGTAGTGGGCGCGGTGGCCGTGCTGGCCGTGCTGCGCCTGTTCAGCGGCCGCCGCTGACCCCGTCCCTCCTTCCCCCCTGCTCCCGACGTTGGCGCGCCCGGCGCGCCCGGATATGCCCGCATGACCGAACCCGCCTCCGATCCCCAGCGCAGCGCGCAGCGCCTGCAGTGGGCCCGTACCCAGCTCGATGACGCCAACGCGGTAGTCGAACGCGCTTCGGTGGATGCCGGCATGCGCAGCTACTGGCGTACCACCAGCACGCGCGGCAGCCACATCGTGATGGACGCTCCGCCGGGGCTGGAAGATCCGCGGCCGTGGCTGCGCATGCGCGGCCTGCTGCACGACAACGGCCTGCGCGTGCCTGCATTGCTGGCGCAGGACCTGGAAGCCGGCTTCCTGCTGCTGGAAGATCTCGGCGGCCCGACCCTGGCCAGGATCCTCGACGAGCGCAACGCCGATGAATGGTTCGGCCGTTCGATCGAACAGCTGCTGCGCCTGCAGGCGATCCCGGTACCGGCCGACTTCGGCCAGTTCGGCGAAGCGCTGCTGCAGCGCGATGCCGGCCTGTTCGACGAATGGTTCCTGCAACGCCACCTGCAGCTGGAACTGGACTGCGGCGAGATCGAAGGGCTGCAGCTGGTACACCGCCGGTTGATGGACAACGCATTGGGCCAGGCCCAGCTGATGACCCACCGCGACTACATGCCGCGCAACCTGATGCCGGTCGACGACGGCCCCGCGGTGCTGGATTTCCAGGACCTGGTGCGTGGCCCGATCGCCTACGATGCGGTGAGCCTGTTCAAGGACGCCTTCCTGAGCTGGCCGCTGCAGCGCGTGGACGAGTGGCTGGCGCAGTACCACGAGCGCGCACGCGACGCCGGCCTGCCGGTACCCGACCGCGCCACCTTCCTGCGCGATGCCGACTGGATGGGTATCCAGCGCCACGTGAAGATCCTTGGCCTGTTCTGCCGCCTGCGCTACCGCGACAACAAGGGCCATTACCTGGACGACGCGCCGCGCTTCATCGGCTACCTGGATGAAGTACTGCCGCGCTACCGCGAGCTGGCACCGCTGCAGCAGCTGCTGGACGAGCGCATCAAGCCGGCGCTGGCCGAGCTGGGTGCACCGATGCGCGTGGCCCGATGAAGGCGCTGGTCTTTGCCGCCGGCCTCGGCGAGCGCATGCGCCCGCTGACCCTGCACACGCCCAAGCCGCTGCTGGAAGTGGCTGGCAAGCCGCTGATCGTCTGGCACCTGGAACGCCTGGCCGCACTCGGCGTGCGCGAGGTGGTGGTCAACACCGCGTGGCTGGCCGAGCAGTTCCCTGCAACGCTGGGCGATGGCAGCCAATGGGGCGTGCGCCTGCATTTCCTGCACGAAGGGCCGACCCCGCTGGAAACCGGCGGCGGCATCCTCAACGCATTGCCGGTGCTGGGCGATGCCCCGTTCCTGGTGGTGAACGGCGATATCTGGACCGATTTCGATTTCGCCACGCTGCCGCGCGAGCCGCAGGGCCAGGCACACCTGGTGCTGGTCGACAATCCGGCGCAACACCCCGACGGTGACTACCGACTCGATGCGCAGGGCCTGCTGCACCACGACCGCGCAGGGCCGTGCCTGACCTATGCCGGCATCGGCGTGTACCGTCCTTCGATCGTGGCCGACTGGCGCGCGGTGATCGGCGATGCGCCGGGCAGCGAGCGGCTGCCGCCGAAATTCTCGGTGGTGCCGCTGCAGAAGCATTTCATGGCGCAGGGGTTGATGACCGGGCAGCACCATCGCGGGCGCTGGACCGACGTCGGCACCGTGGATCGCCTGCGCGCGCTGGATGCTGAGTTGGCGGCGAACGGCTGAGCCCCTCGTGGTTGGTCGCGTAAAGCGGATCGCGTGCTTGGCCGGGCGGGTGGGCCATGCAGGGGACGCTGCAAGTCCCCCTCCGGGGCCCGGCCCAGCCGCTGGCGGCTGTGCGTTCAGGCGCTTGCGAAGCAGTGCTTCGCAAGCAAAGCGCCCTCACCCCTGTAAGCTCGATGGCGCCATCCATGGCGCCAACGCCCCTGCATGGCCCACCCGCCCGGCCTCTGACAGTTTCCGTGGGCGTCCAGCCACGGAAGAAAGGAAAGAAAAGCAAAAGCGGGTCGCTTCGCTGCGCTTGCTCCGGTGACGACCAACGGTCGTCACCCACCACAAGCAAGACACGTGTCGACCAAGGTCGACACCCACCAACAGCAGTGCAGTACGCAGTCCCGGCAGATCGCGGGAACCTGTCGAAGGCGGGGTGGCTCAGGTTGCGGGGGCGTGAGCGCCATGGATGGCGCGATCGAGGCTACATGGACGTACTTGCGCCGTCCCCCGCAACCTGAGCCACCCCGCCTCCCTCAGGAAGCCAGCATTTGACGTTGCTGTTGAAGTTGCCGGCCAGCGGCCGGCACTACCGCGGGTGCAGGGCGCAGCCCTGCAAACAAACCCCACCCTCAGTAACGAGGCCGGCCTTCTTCCAGCACCTGGCGCAGGAACGGCACGGTGATCCGCCGCTTCGCCGCCAGCGATTCGCGGTCCAGCCAGTCCAGCAGCGTGATCAACCCACCCAGCTCGCGCCCGGTGTGCGACAGCAGCCACTCGATGGCCGCTTCGTCGATGGCCAGGCCGCGTCGCAGCGCGCGCTCGCGCAGCACCGCAGCACGACCTTCCTCATCCAGCGGCTGCAGCAGCACGCGCACGCACTGGCCCAGCCGCGAACGCAGGTCGGGCAGTACCAGGCCCAGTTCTTCCGGCGCCTTCTGCGCCGTGTACAGCACGGTCACGCCTGCTGCACGCGCGCGGTTGTGGAAATCAAACAGCGCGATCTCGTCCTCGCGGTTGCCGGCAACCTCGTCCAGCCCGTCCAGCGCCACCAGTTCGCGTGCGTCCAGCCCGTCGAGCGCTGCACGAACGCGGCCGGCGGCGCTGGCCAGTGGCACGTACGTCGGCAGGCGCCCGGCCTGCTCGGCGCTGGAGCACGTCGCCAGCGCCTGGTGGGTCTTGCCGGTTCCCGCAGCGCCTTCCAGGTAGACCCAATCGTGGCTGGCACCGACCGCGATCGCGCGCAGCTGCGCCAGCGCGCCATCCGGCGCGCCGATGAAGGTCTCCAGGCGCTGGTCCCGCGGGTAATGCAGGGCCAGCGGCAGTTGCGGCACGCCCATCACTTCAGGTCGGGGCCCTTGTCGGTCGGAACGATGATATGGGGGGCGTCGACCACGCCATCAAGCACGATCGCCGGCTTCTCGCCCACGTACAGCTCGCTCTGGCGGTAACGCTGGTGGGCATAGCGCAGCAGCACGTTGGTCACCGCCGCCACCGGCAGCGCCAGCAGCATGCCGAGGAAGCCGAACAGCTGGCCGCCGGCCATCACCGCGAAGATCACCGCCACCGGATGCAGGCCGATCTTGTCGCCGACAATGCGCGGGGTCAGTACGTAGCTCTCCAGCAGCTGGCCCACGGTGAACACCACGCCGACCAGGATCAGCAGCTTCAGGTCGAAGCCCTGTGCCTGCACCAGCGCGGCAATCACCGCCATCAGCACGCCGGTGGTCGCGCCCAGGTAGGGGATGAAGCTGATCAGGCCGGCAATCAGGCCAATCAGCAGGCCCAGCTTGAGGCCTACCAGCGACAGGCCGCCGGCGTAGATCACGCCCAATGCCAGCATCACCAGGAACTGGCCGCGGATGAACGCCCCCAACACCTCGTTGGACTCACGCGCCAGCGCAGTGATGGTGCCGATGTGGTTGCGCGGAATCACCGAGGCCACCCGCTCGACCAGCTTGTCCCAGTCGCGCAGGAAGTAGAACGCCAGGATCGGCAGCAGCAGGATGTTGACCACCCAGGTCACCATCGCAAAACCCGAACGCGAGACGTAGCCCATGAACGTGGTGGCGACGCCGCCGGCCTGCTGCCAGTGGCTGCGCACCCACTCGATCAGGCGGTCCGGATCCAGCCACTGCATCACTTCCAGGCCGGTCTTCTGCTCGAACCAGGGAATCCCCTTTTCCATCAGCCACGCCTGCGCCTGCGGCGCGACCGCGATCAGGGTGGTGATCTGGCGCTCGATCATCGGCACCAGCACCAGCAGCAGCGCCACGATCACCAGCACCATCGCCGCGAACACCAGCACCACGCCGGTCATGCGCGAGCGGCCGGTGGCCTCGATGCGGTCCACCAGCGGGTCGCCCAGCCAGGCCAGTGCCAGCGCCAGCACGAACGGGGTCAGGATCGGGGCCAGCAGCCACACCACCCAGCCGACCAGGCCGGCGAACAGGATGTACTTCAGCCGGCGCAGGAACTGCGCGATTTCCGCTTCCGGGGTCAGGGTCATCGCAGGCGGTACTCATTGCTGACCGGTGCTGCGACCGGGGCACCGGTGGTGTCGTCGATCGGCGTCGGCAGGGCCGGCAGCGGCGCGCTCGGCACCAGTACACCGTTGTCGCCCAGCATGCGGTTGAAGCCGGCCAGGCCGGTGGTCATCTCCAGGCTCAGCTCCAGCTGGCCGGCCGAAGCATGCAGCGGGGTGACGTTGCGCACCACCGGCACCTCGCGCAGGCCGGCGGCAAGGCGCAGGTAGTCGTCGGCACTGTTGATGCCGGTGACCACCACGCGGTAGGTTCCGGCCTGGCCGACGGCGGCGCCGGCCTTCGCATAGCGCCTGACCAGCGCATCGGCGGCGCCATCGGCGCCGGCCGCCATCGCCCGCATGGCGTTGGCGTCCTTGCTGGTCCACTTGTTCAGCTCACGGCCGTTGTCGACGAACACCCAGTCCGCCTGCCAGCCGCCGTTGGCGCGGTAGAGCTTGCCGATCAGCTGCATCGGCGGTGAGTAGCGCGAGGAGGCGCGGGCCACGGCGGCACTGTCCTGGCGCCAGATGGCACCGGCCAGCGCCTGCTCGGCGGCACCGCCGCTGGGCAGGCCGAGCTTGTAGCCGCGCTCGATGGCGCGGTTCAGCAGTGGGCGGGCGGCATTGGCCTGCTGCACGCTGACCAGGCGCGGTCCGCTGCCGTCATCCACGGCCAGCCACACCACCGGCTTTGGTCGCGGCTGCGGCCACAGCGGCAGGCCCAGCGCCGAGACCAGCGAATCGACGTCGTCCTCGCGGAAACGGGCCACCAGCAGGGTCCGGAAGCTCGGCGCGCCGCTGGCGCCTACGCTCTGGTCCTGCTTGTAGTCGTAGCTGGCCACGTAGTCCTTGGCATTGCGCAGTGCCTGCACCACACCGGGGCGCGACATCACGTTGCGATCACCGGACAGCTTGCCCAGTACCACGCTCAGGGCGCGGGCCAGGGCGCCGTTGCGATCGGCTTCGGCTTGGCTGTTGACGGGCACTTCGGCCTCGTACGCGCCACTGGCGGTGGCGACATCACCCTCGGTGCGAAGGCCGCTCTGGGCCATCGTGGCCACCGGCAGGCTCAGCGCAAGGAGCAGGGTCAGAATCAGGCTGCGGCGCATCAGGACATCCATTGGCTCGACGTATCCGGGGGAATTGTTGCCCGAATACGGCCTTTGCGCCAATGCGGCCTGTTAAAATCGCCCGTTCAACCCCTGCCAGCGCCGACGCCCGTGACCAACACCCCGTCTTCCGCCCCCTCCCCCCTTACCTATCGTGACGCGGGTGTCGACATCGACGCCGGCAACGAGCTGGTCGAGCGGATCAAGCCCCTGGTCAAGCGCAGCTTCCGGCCGGAAGTGATGGGCGGCCTGGGCGGCTTCGGCGCCCTGTTCGACCTGTCCAACAAGTACCGCGAGCCGGTGCTGGTGTCGGGTACCGACGGCGTGGGCACCAAGCTGAAGCTGGCGCACCAGCTGAACCGCCACGATACGATCGGCATCGACCTGGTCGCCATGTGCGTGAACGACGTGCTGGTACAGGGTGCCGAGCCGCTGTTCTTCCTGGACTACTTCGCGACCGGCAAGCTGGACATCGACACCGCCGCGGCGGTCGTGGGCGGCATCGCCAACGGCTGCACCGAGGCCGGCTGCGCGCTGATCGGTGGTGAAACCGCTGAAATGCCCGACATGTATGCCCCGGGCGAATACGACCTGGCCGGCTTCACGGTGGCCGCGGTCGAGAAGAGCGAGCTGAAGGACGGCGCCAGCGTGGCTGCCGGCGACGTGCTGATCGGCATCGCCTCGTCCGGCCCGCACTCCAACGGCTACTCGCTGGTGCGCCGCATCTACGACCGTGCCGGCCGCCCGGCCGATCTGGAGCTGGAAGGCGGCGTGAAGCTGGTCGATGCGCTGATGGCGCCGACCCGCCTGTACGTCAAGCCGATCCTGGCGCTGCTGAAGTCACACGGCGAGGCCATTCACGGCATGGCCCACATCACCGGTGGCGGGCTGACCGAGAACATCATCCGCGTGGTGCCCGACGGCCTCGGCCTGGACATCCAGGCCTCGTCCTGGACCCTGCCGCCGGTATTCCAGTGGCTGCAGAAGGAAGGCGCCGTGGCCGACAGCGAGATGTGGCGCACCTTCAACTGCGGCATCGGCTTCGTGCTGATCGTCGCGCCGGACCAGGAGGCTGCCGTGTCCGAGGCGGTCAGGGCGCAGGGCCTGGAGCACTGGACCATCGGCCAGGTGGTCACCGCCGAAGGCGCCGAGCGCGTCCACATCGGCTGAGCCCGGCAACCAGGAGCCCGCATGGACGCAACGCCCCCCCTGGCACCCACCCCGGTACCACCGCCGTTGGCGGCGGTGCCGGTCTTCAGCAGGCAGGACGCTGACCACCTGCGCGCGCTGTCCATCGCCCACTATGTGTTCGGTGGCCTGATTGCGCTGCTCTCGCTGTTTTTCATTCTGTACATCGTGCTCGGCATCAGTGCGCTGAGCGGCCATCTGCCGATGAACTCCGGGGGCCAGCCCTCGTCGCCGGCCGAACAGCGCCTGTTCGGCTGGGTGTTCACGGTCCTGGGGACCGTGTTCGTCGTCGGCGGCCTGGGCATGGCCGCATTCGTCATCCATGCCGGCCGCTGCGTGGCCCGGCGGCGTCGTTACCTGCTGTGCCTGATCGTGGCCGGCCTGCTCTGCCTGTTCGCGCCGCTGGGCACCGTTCTAGGGGTGTTCACCCTGGTCACACTGCTGCGCCCGCAGGTGAAGGCCGCCTTCGATGCAGCTGGCGCGGCTGCATGACGATGCCGGGCGCGCCTCCGCCATTGCCACAGCAGACCCTGGCGCAGCTGCAGTTGGCCAGCCACCTGCAGACGCTGAAGGTGCTGTTCTACGCGCTGGCAGGTTTCCACTGGCTGGCCGCGTTGGCCTTCCTCGGTTTCATCGGCCTGGTCGCCAGTTCCCGGGGGTTGAACGAAGGCGCGGCGCTGGCCACGGTCTACGGGGTCATTTCGTTGTTGGCGGCGGCGCTTGGCTTCGTACAGCTGCACACTGCGCGCCTGCTGTCGCGCCGCACCGGGCTGGCCTGGTGCCAGCGCGCAGCATGGCTGGCAGTGCTTGCCGGCCCGTTGGGCATGGCGCTGACGGCCTATGCCCGGGTGTTCCTGTCCAAGCCTGACATGGCCGCATTGTTCGACCGCGGCGACCACCTCAGTGCCTGAGCCCGCAGGCAACCCATCGCTTCCTCCTGACCGATCCGACATGTCCGCGCCCGCCACCGCCGCAAACGCCACTGCCCGCGGCTATCGTGTTTCACTGCCCAAGAAGCTGGCCTTCGCCGCCGTACTGGCCGTGTTCCTGGTCAGCTGGATCGATCCGCTGTGGCCCGTCGAACAGGCCCTGCACAGCTCGCTGACCGTCGTCGGCCTGGCTGCCCTGCTCTGGGTGGACCGGCGTGGCTGGCTGGGCAATGGCGCCTTCATCGCGATCTGTGGCTTCATCGCACTGCATTGCGTGGGCGCGCGCTGGCTGTACTCCAACGTGCCCTACGACGCTTGGGCACAGGCGCTGGCCGGCTGGTCACCGAATGCCGCCTTCGGCTGGCAGCGCAACCACTTCGACCGTCTCATCCACTTGTTGTTCGGCGTCTGCTTCACCCCCGCGCTGCTGCAGCTGGCCCGGCATGCCTGGCCGGCGCTGCGCCTGGGCCAGGCCTTCAGCCTGGCGGTGATGACGGTGATGTGCGCCAGCCTGGTCTACGAGTGGTTCGAGTGGGCCATCGCGCTTGCCCTGTCGCCCGACGCCGCCGAGGCCTACAACGGGCAGCAGGGCGACATGTGGGACGCTCATGCCGACATGCTGCTGGCGACCTTGGGCAGTCTGCTGACCTGGCCGTTGATCCGCCGGAGTGCCCGGCAATGAGCACGCCCACCCGCATTGCCGTGCTCGCCTCCGGCCGCGGCAGCAACCTGCAGGCCATCCTTGACGCAATTGCTGACGGCCGCCTGCCCGCCGAGGTTGTCGGCGTGTTCTCCGACCGCCCAGCCGCAGCCGCGCTGCAACGGGTCGGCGACAGCCTGCGCTGGGCGCATGCACCGAAAGAATTCGGTGACCGCGCCGCCTACGAGCAGGCCTTGGGCGATGCACTGGCCGCGGTCGCGCCGGATCTGATCGTCTGCGCCGGCTACATGCGCATTCTCGGCGCCGACTTCGTGCAGCGCTTCAATGGCCGGCTGGTCAACATCCACCCCTCCCTGCTACCGCTGCACAAGGGGCTGGACACGCATGCGCGGGCGCTGCACGCCGGCGATGCGGAGCATGGGGCCAGCGTGCACCTGGTGGTGCCCGAGCTGGATGCCGGCGCCGTGCTGGCCCAGGCGCGGGTGCCGGTGATGCGCGGCGATGACGCCGACAGCCTGGCGGCGCGTGTGCTGGCGGTGGAGCATCCGCTGCTGATCGCCACCCTGCAGCTGCTGTGCGCCGGCCGCCTGGCTGAACGGGAGGGCCAGCCACTGCTGGATGGTCACCCCCTGTTTAGCCCACTGGTCCTAGATTCCGCCGGGAACCTGAACCGGTAACGCCCACGCACACGCCCCGCTGACTGCGGGGCTGGCATCCTGCCCCCCTCCTGCAGCTCCTGTCCTCCATGAAGACCACGACCCTGCTGTCCACTTCATTGCTGCTGTCGCTTGTCGTGCTTCCCGGCGTGGGTTGGGGCCAGGCACAGGCGCCTGCCTCGCCGGTTCCGGCGCCAGCGGTGCAACCGCCGGCCGAAACGACGGCCCCGGCCCTGCCGGCATTGGCGTGGGAACCGCCGCCGCTGCAGCCGTTCAGCGCCACCTACCAGGCCTTCTACAAGGGCAAGGAGGCCGGCGACGCCAGCATGCAGGTCACCCACACCGGCGGCAACCAGTGGCGGGTGGACATGCAGGTGGTCGGCCGCCGCGGGTTCGCCAGCGTGCTGGGACTGAACATCGAGCAGAGCACGGTCTTCGAGGAGCGCGCTGGCACCTATGCACCGCTGAGCCAGAGCACGGTGCGCAAGGGCCTGTTTCTCGGCAAGAAGGCGGTCGGCACGTACAACTGGCAGGCCGGTACCGCGCAGTGGAGCGGCGATGTCGAGAAGAAGCGCGCACAGCCGATTCCGCTGCAGCCGGGCGACCAGAGTGCGCTGCTGATCAATCTGGCAATCATGCGCGACGCCCGCCCAGGCGCCGCGATGCACTACCGCTACGTGGACATGGGCAAGGTCCGCCAGCATGACTACCAGGCCGCGCCGCAGACCGAGAACGTCGAGGTCGGCGACCTGTCCTACAACGCGCTGCGGGTCTACCGGACCAACGGCGGCAAAAATGAAACCATCCTCTGGATCGCCAACGGGGTCCCCACCCCGGTGCGCATCCTGCAACGCGAAGACGGCGAAGACCGCGTCGATCTGCGCCTGATCGAATACCAAGGAGTCTGAGCATGAGCATCCCGACCCGCCCCCTCGCCTGGATCGCGGCCGCTGCCCTGTCCGTGGCCAGCCTGCCGGCCATGGCCCTGCAACCTTTCAAGGCGGATTACCTGGCCAGCTACATGGGCATGCAGGCCAACGGCACGATGACCCTGTCCAACGAAGGCAGCAACAAGTGGCGCTACAGCCTCCAGGTGAAGAACCAGCTCGCCGACCTGAGCCAGAGCACCGTGTTCGAGGAAGTACGTGGGCAACTGCGCCCGCTGAGCAGCCAGGACCGCTCGGCGCTGCTGGTGAAGAAGCGCAACGTGCAGGCCAATTACAACTGGACCAGCAACCAGGCCACCTGGACCGGCGACATCAAGCCGGACCGTGCCGGCCCCATCGCGCTGAAGGCCGGTGACATGGATGCGCTGCTGATCAACCTGGCGATCACCCGTGACCTGGCCGCCGGCAAGCCGCTGACCTATCGCATGGTCGACGAAGGCCGCATCAAGAACATGACCTACCGCGTGGTCGGCAAGGAATCGATCACCGTGGGCGGCAAGAGCTACGAGGCCACCAAGGTCTCGCGCGCCGACGGCAACAAGGAGCTGATCGCCTGGATCGTGCCGGAGTTCCCGGTGCCGGCGCGCATGCTGCAGCGTGAGGGCGGACGCGATGCGCTGGACCTGACCATCAAGGCGCTGAACTGACGGAGATCCACGTCATCCACGCATGGCGTGGATCTACTGGAAACCTGGAGTAGATCCACGCCATGCGTGGATGGACGCCCCGGAAAAAACGCCCGCTTTCGCGGGCGTTTTTCTTACTTCTTTTCCTCGGCCGCAGCGGGCTTGAACTCGGTGCGGCAGTCCACGCGGATCTGCTCGCCGGTGCTGCGCCAGACGAAGGTGCGGCAATGACGGTTGCCGTCCTGGCTGTCGTTCACCGCGACCGCGTAGAACGACTCGATGATCTCGTCGCGCGAGACCGTGCCATCGCCGTTCCAGTCCATGTCCCTCTGCTCGATGCCCTGGGTAATGGCGATGTTGGCGTACCAGGCATAGCCCAGCCACGCCAGCACGATCAGCACCAGGGCCAGCAGTGCCTTGCGACGCGGGCTGAACTTGCCACGCAGGATCATGGCACGCGCCGGATGGTGGCGCCGAGCGAAGACAGCTTCTCTTCGATGTTCTCGTAGCCACGATCAAGGTGGTAGATGCGGTCGATGGTGGTCTCGCCGCTGGCCATCAGGCCGGCCAGGATCAGCGAGGCCGACGCACGCAGGTCGGTGGCCATCACCGGCGCACCGCTCAGGTGCTCGCTGCCACGCACGATGGCGGTGTGGCCTTCAACCTGGATGTCCGCGCCCAGGCGCAGCAGTTCGTTGACGTGCATGAAACGGTTCTCGAAGATCGTTTCGTTGATCACGCCCACGCCGTCAGCCACGCAGTTGAGCGCCATGAACTGGGCCTGCATGTCGGTCGGGAATGCCGGGTACGGCGCGGTGGTCAGGTTGACCGCCTTCGGCCGCTTGCCCTGCATGTCCAGGGTGATGGTGTCGTCGGTGGTCTCGATCTTCGCACCGGCCTCGACCAGCTTGGACAGCACCGCGTCCATGGTGTTCGGGCGCGCACGGTTGACCGTGACCTTGCCGCCAGTCATCGCTGCGGCCACCAGGAAGGTGCCGGTCTCGATGCGGTCGGGCAGCACTTCGTGGCGGCCACCGGACAGGCGCTCGACGCCTTCGATCACCAGGCGGGCGGTGCCCAGTCCTTCGATCTTCGCGCCCAGCGCGATCAGGCAATGCGCCAGATCGGTCACTTCCGGCTCCATCGCACAGTTGTCGAGGATGGTGGTGCCTTCGGCCAGCACCGCGCCCATCAGCACGTTCTCGGTGCCGGTGACACTGACCATGTCGAAGGTGAAGTGGCCGCCCTTCAGGCGCTTGGCGCTGGCCTTGATGAAGCCGTTCTCGACCACGATCTCGGCACCCAGTGCCTGCAGGCCCTTGATGTGCTGGTCGACCGGACGCGAACCGATCGCGCAGCCGCCCGGCAGCGACACTTCGGCCGCGCCGAAGCGGGCCAGCAGCGGGCCCAGCACCAGGATCGAGGCGCGCATGGTCTTGACCAGCTCGTAAGGTGCCACGTGCTGGTTGACCGAACGCGGGTCGACCACGATCGCGCTGCCGCGCGACAGCGTGCCCTGGTCGATGGTGACTTTGGCACCCAGTTCGCCCAGCAGCTTCACCGTGGTGACCACGTCGTGCAGGTGCGGCACGTTGGTGATCTCCACCGGCGCATCGGCCAGCAGGGTCGCGCAGAGGATGGGAAGGACGGCGTTCTTGGCGCCGGAGATGCTCACTTCACCGTGCAGCGCAGCGCCGCCGGTCACAACGATCTTGGCCATGTATTGGGAATCTTCTGCGGTTCAGCCGGCTTCGGCCGGGGTCACGGTTTTCAGCGCCAGCGCGTGGATCGCGCCGCCCATCAGGTCGCCGAGGGTGGCATAGACCATCCGGTGGCGGGCCAGCGGCATCTTGCCGGCAAAGGCCTCGCAGACCACGGTCGCTTCGAAATGCACGCCATCGTCGCCACGCACATCGGCGCGGGCGCCAGGCAGGCCGGTTTCGATCAGATTGCGGATGGTGTCGGCGTCCAACGGGCTTTCCTAATAAAATGTGCATCCATTCTACTTCCGCTGCGTGGCGTCCGCATGGCCGAATCCCTGTTGCCCCCCCGTTCTGCCGACCCTGCCGGCCTGGTCGCCAGTGGCCGCCGCGTGTTCGAGATCGAGCGGCAGGCGCTGGAGGCCGTGGCTGACCGCCTCGGCGAGGCCTTCCAGCAGGCCTGCCAGGCGATCCTGGCCAGCCGCGGGCGTGTGGTCGCCACCGGCATGGGCAAGTCCGGGCACATCGCCCGCAAGATCGCCGCCACCCTCGCCTCCACCGGCACCCCGGCGTTCTACGTGCACCCTGGCGAGGCCGGACACGGTGACCTGGGCATGATCACCGAGGACGATGTGGTGCTGGCGCTGTCCTATTCGGGGGAGTCGGACGAGCTGCTCATGCTGTTGCCGGTGCTCAAGCGCCAGGGCAACCTGCTGATCTCCATGACCGGCCGCCCGCAGTCCAGCCTGGCCACCGCCGCCGATATCCACCTGGACGTCAGCGTGCCGGCCGAGGCCTGCCCGCTGGCGCTGGCGCCGACCTCCAGCACCACCGCCTCGCTGGCGATGGGCGATGCGCTGGCCGTGGCCCTGCTCGACGCACGCGGCTTCACCGCCGACGATTTCGCCCGCTCGCACCCGGCCGGCAGCCTCGGCCGCCGCCTGCTGCTGCACATCACCGACGTCATGCATAGCGGCGAGGACCTGCCCAGCGTGGGTGCCGACGCCAGCCTCAGCGAGGCGCTGGTGGAAATGAGCCGCAAGCGACTCGGGATGACCGCCGTGGTCGACGCCGATGGCGTGCTGATCGGCCTGTTCACCGACGGCGACCTGCGCCGCGCGCTGGACAGCGCGCTTGACGTGCGCACCGCGAAGATCGCCGACGTGATGACCCGCAACCCGCGCACCATCGGGGCCGACCAGCTGGCCGTAGAGGCCGCGCGGCAGATGGAAACCCAGAAAATCAACGGCCTGATCGTGGTCGATGACCAGGGCCGTGCGGTAGGCGCCCTGAACATTCATGACCTGTTGCGGGCCCGGGTGGTTTAACCGACAGTCCGTAGACCCCATTCAGTCTGTAATGCCCCACCCGACCCCACCGAGCCTGCTGCCCTGATGCCCTGGTCCCCCCTGCCCGCCTTCCCTGCCCACCTGCATGCCGCTGCGGCCCGCGTCCGCCTGGCCTGCTTCGACGTGGACGGCACCCTCACTGACGGTCGGCTGTACTACGACAAGGAAGGGAACGAGAGCAAGGCGTACTTCGTGCAGGATGGCCTGGGCCTGAAACTGCTGCAGCAGCACGGTATCCACCCCGTGCTGATCACCGCGCGCAACAGCCAGTCCGCGCTCAAGCGCGGCGCCGACCTCGGCATCGACACCCAGATCGCCGTGGGCGACAAGCTGGCCAGCGTGCAGGCGCTGTGCGCGCAGCACGGCGTCGGCCTGGAGCAGGTGGCCTTCATGGGCGACGACCTGCCGGACCTGGCGCCGCTGGGCGCGGTCGGCCTGGCAGTGGCCCCGGCCAACGCCCACCCGTGGATCGCCGAGCGCGTGCACTGGCAGACCCGCGCCGACGGCGGACGTGGCGCCGCCCGCGAACTGTGCGACATCCTGCTGGCCGCACAGGGCCACGTGGATGCGGTGCTGGCGAGGTTCGGCGCATGAGCCTGCCGACACTGAACTGGCGCACCCTTCTGGGCGTCGGCCTGCTGCTGGCGGCGCTGCTCAGCAGCTGGGCCGCCCTGCGCAACCGCGACAAGGGCCCGGCCAACGACAGCCAGGAGCCGGGTGTGGACTACGTTCTGCACGACTTCCAGATCGTGGCCCTGGATGAGCACGGCAAGGAGTCGACCACCCTGCGTGCGCCGCGGCTGGAACGCCAGCGTGGCGACCAGACCATCAACATCGCCACGCCGCTGTTCGAGATGCCGGACAAGGATGGCAAGCACTGGACCCTGCGTGCCGAGACCGGCTGGCTCAGCGCCAAGGGCGACCAGATGAAGCTGCGCGGCAATGTGGCCGGCGACAGCCCGGCCGATCCGGGCGTGGTGCCGACCACCTTCCGCACCGACCATCTGGACGTGTTCCCGAAGGAGAACCGCGCCCGCACCGACGCCCTGGTGACCATGACCCGCCCGGGCATGGAACAGTCCGGCGTCGGCTTCGAAGTGGATTCGAAGAACAACACGTATCATTTCCTCAGCCAGTCCAAGGGCCGTTACACGCCCAAACGCTGATTCCGCCGCCAGCCCGCGACGTCTCCGGACAGGCGCAGGGCCGGCAGCCCCACCCTCCGCCCCCGGCCCGCCCGGGAGGCCCCCACCGGTAGAACGGACCCCGATGAAGATTTCCTTTGCCGCCGTACTCGCGCTCGGTCTTCTTGTCCCCAGCGCCGCCTTCGCCAAGTCCACCGACCGCAACGAAGACATGCACATCGATTCCGGCGCCCAGTCCGGCACGCTCACCGGCGACGGCAAGACCGTGCTGTCGCAGGGCGTGATCATCACCCAGGGCACGCTGGACCTGCGCTCGTCCGAGGCCGAGATCTACCTCAAGGATGGCGAAGCCGTGCGCGCGGTGTTCACTGGCAAGCAGGCCAAGATGAAGCAGCAGCTCGATGACGGCACCTGGATGGATGCCGTTGCCGACCGCATCGACTACGACATCAAGACCGAGATCATCACCCTGACCGGCAACTACAAGGTCACCAGCGCGCGCGGCACCAATGCCGGCCAGCGCATGGTCTACAACACCCGCACCGGCGAAATGAACTCCGGTGGTGACGGCAGCCGTGTGCGCACCGTCATCCCGCCGAAGAACAAGACCCCGGCCCCGCCTGCGGCACAGCCCAAGGCCACCACGCCGGCGCAGCCGGCCGGGAGCAGGAAGTAATGCTCGTCGCCAAGGGCCTGCGCAAGAAGTACAAGCAGCGCGAAGTCGTCAAGGATTTCGGGCTGACCCTCGACGCCGGCGAAGTGGTCGGCCTGCTGGGCCCCAACGGTGCCGGCAAGACCACCTGCTTCTACATGATCGTCGGCCTGGTTGCGGCTGACGCTGGCAGCATCGTGCTCGACGGCAAGGACATCACCGGCGACCCGATGTATACCCGCGCCAAGCAGGGCGTGGGCTATCTGCCGCAGGAACCGTCGGTATTCCGCAAGCTGACCGTGGCCGACAACATCCGCCTGGTGCTGGAGCTGCGCGAAGACCTGGATGCGGCCGGCCGCGAGCGCGAATTGAACAGCCTGCTCGACGAACTGCAGCTGGGCCATGTTGCCGACCAGCTTGGCGCCAGCCTGTCCGGTGGCGAACGCCGCCGCTGCGAGATCGCCCGCGCCCTGGCAGCGCAGCCGCGCCTGATCCTGCTTGACGAGCCGTTCGCCGGTGTCGATCCGATTTCGGTCGGCGAGATCCAGCGCATCGTCACCCATCTCAAGCAGCGTGGCATCGGCGTGCTGATCACCGACCACAACGTGCGCGAGACCTTGGGTATCTGCGACCGCGCGTATATCCTCGCCGAGGGCAGCGTGCTGGCCCAGGGTTCGCCGGAAGCGATCCTGGACAACGCCGATGTACGCCGCGTCTACCTCGGGGATTCCTTCAAGCTGTGAAGCAGTCGCCGGGTCCCTTTCCTTCCTTTCGGCACAGGCATGAAGACTCGGCTGCAGACATCGTTGGGACAGCAACTGGTGCTTACGCCCCAGTTGCAGCAGGCGATCAAGCTGCTGCAGATGTCCACCACCGAGCTGGAGCTGGAAATCGCGCAGGCGGTGGAAAGCAATCCGCTGCTGGACTGGGCCGACAGCAGTGACAGCAGCAGTCCTGCCGGCGAAGGCGACGACAACGGCAACGATGCGCCCGCAGAACGCGCCGATGCCGGCGACGACTGGGCGCCGGCGGAACTGGACTGGAACGCGTCCGGCAGCGGCGGCAGCTTCGACGATGACGACGACAATGGCAGCGCCGCCGAGCGCGTAGCCGAAACCGAAACGCTGGCCGACCATCTGCTGTGGCAGCTGCATCTGTCGCATCTGTCCCCACGTGATCGCAGCATCGGTGCCGCGCTCATCGATGCACTGGACGATGACGGTTATCTGCGCGAACCGCTGGCCACCATCGCTGAAACCCTGTTGCCGGCGATCCACGCCGACGATGACGAGATCCTCGCCGTGCTGCATCGCATCCAGCGCTTCGATCCGGTGGGTGTGGCTGCACGCACGCTGGGCGAATGCCTGCTGCTGCAGCTGGATGTGCTGCCCGGCGAAACGCCCGGGCTGGCGCTGGCGCGACAGATTGCCGCAGGCCCGCTGGAACGGCTGCCACGCAGTGGCGTCGCCGGGCTTGCTCATGAGTTGAAGCAGCCGATGGACGAGGTCGAGACTGCCGTCGCGCTGCTGCGCTCGCTGGACCCACGCCCGGGCACGCAGATCGCACCGCTGTCGCAGGACACTTACGTGGTGCCGGACGTGGTGGTATGGCGGCAGAACGGCGTGTGGCGCGCTGCACTGGCCGCCCATGCCGGGCCGAAGGTGGTGATCCACCGCGGCTACGAACAGCTTATCCGGCGTTGCGGCGATGCCGATGCCGGCTACCTGCGTGCCCAGCTGCAGGAAGCACGCTGGCTGCTGAAAGGCCTGCAGCAGCGCGGCGAAACCCTGTTGCGCGTCGTGCGCAGCCTGATCCTGCAGCAGGCCGGCTTCCTTGAATTCGGCGAGCAGGCGCTGCGCCCACTGACCCTGCGCGAGATTGCCACCGAACTGGGCCTGCACGAATCCACGGTGTCGCGTGCGATCGCCCGCAAGCACGTGCGCACCCCGCGCGGCACCCTGCCACTGCGGGCCTTCTTCGCCTCCGGCATCGATACCGAGGGCGGCGGCGCGGCGTCCAGCACCGCCATCCAGGCGATGATCCGGCGCCTGATCGACGATGAGAATCCGCGCAAGCCGCTTTCTGACGCCAAGCTGGCTGACCTGCTCAAATCGTCGGGAATCCCAGTAGCGCGGCGCACCGTGGCGAAGTATCGTGAAGCCATGAACATTTCCGCCTCGCACGAAAGGGTCAGAATCGCTTGACGCGCCGCCGCGCCCGGCGGAGAGGTTCATTGGCACATCCGAACACAGGAGAAACCCGATGCGCATCGAAACGTTTGGCAAAGATGTCGAAGTCACCCCGGCCCTGCAGTCCTATGTGGAGGAAAAGCTGGCCCGGATCGGAAAGCACTTCGACCAGCACTGCGAAGCGCGGGTGACCCTCAAGCTGCAGAAGACCGAACACCATGTCGACGCCAGCCTCAACATCCCGGGCCAGACCCTGCACGCGGAGGCCAATGCCCAGACCATGTATGCCGCGATCGACCTGCTTGCGGACAAGCTTGACCGCCTGGTGATCAAGCACAAGGAGAAAAAACAGCAGCACGCGCCGCTGCCGGTGGGCGACAATGGTGGCTGATCGCCACCGTTCCCCGCAGACATGCCCCTGACTGACCTCCTGGCGGCCGTGCAGACCCAGCTCTGCACGGCCACCGACCGTGACAGCGTCCTGCAGGCCGCCGCCGGGTTGCTGGCCTGCCGCCAGGCCAATGCCGAACAGATCTATCTGAACCTGTGCCAGCGCGAAGCCCTGGGCAGCACCGCGATCGGCCACGGCATCGCCATCCCCCACGGCCGCGCGCCTACCCTTGATCGCCCCCGTGGCGCCCTGCTGCGATTGGCCGCCCCGGTCGATTTCGGCGGCGACGAACCGGTGGACCTGGTGTTCGCCATGGCCGTCCCCGCCCACTACACCCACCAGCACCTGATGCTGTTGTCCGAGCTGGCCGAACTGTTTTCCGCGCCGGACATCCGCCAGGCCCTGCGCGAAGCGGGCGATGCCCGGGCGCTGCGCGAGGCGCTGGACATGACCCCTCCTGCGAGTGCCGCATGAATACCAGCATCACCGCCCGTGAACTGTTCGAACAGCAGCGCGAGCGGCTGGGGTTGCGCTGGGCCGCCGGCAAGTCCGGTGAGAAGCGCGAGCTGGAGGCCGGCAATACCGTCTCGCGGCGTCCCTCGCTGGCCGGCTACCTCAACGCGATCTATCCCAACAAGGTGCAGATCCTGGGCACCGAGGAACTGTCCTGGCTGGATGCACTGGAACCACGCCAGCGCTGGGAGACCATCGAAAAGATCATGCAGTCGCACCCGCTGGCGCTGGTGCTGACCCGCAACCAGCCCTGCCCGGAAGACCTCCGCGCCGCTGCTGACGAATCCGGCACGCCGCTGTGGCTCTCGCCCAAGCGCGGCCACGAACTGCTCAACCACCTGTCCTACCATCTGGCGCGTACGCTGGCGCCGCGGGTGATCCTGCACGGCGTGTTCATGGAGATCTATTCCATCGGCGTGCTGATCACCGGCGAGGCCGGATCGGGCAAGAGCGAGCTGGCGCTGGAGCTGCTCACCCGCGGCCATCGCCTGGTCGCCGACGATGCCCCCGAGTTCACCCAGATCGCCCCGGACGTACTCGACGGCACCTGCCCCGAACTGCTGCAGGACCTGCTGGAAGTGCGCGGCCTGGGCGTGCTCAACGTGCGCGAGATGTTCGGCGACACGGCTGTAAAGAAGAACAAGTACCTTCGGCTGATCGTCCACCTGACCAAGCCGATGACCGAACCCACCCCACATGGCTACGAACGCCTGACCGGCGATTCGGGCACCCGCCATGTGCTGGACCTGGACGTTCCGCTGATCACCCTGCCGGTGATGCCCGGCCGCAACCTGGCCGTACTGACCGAAGCCGCGACCCGCCTGCACATCCTGCGCACCAAGGGCATCGACCCGGCGGCTATGTTCATCGCCCGCCACAGCAACCTGCTGGAACGGCGAACACCCTGATTTCCCTGCCCCTCGAAGAGCCTGTCCATGAGCACCGTCACCCCCTCCGCCCCGACCCTGATCATCGTCAGCGGCCTGTCCGGCTCGGGTAAATCCGTCGCCCTGAAGACCTTCGAGGACCAGGACTACTACTGCTCGGACAACCTGCCGATCAATCTGCTGCCCGACTTCGTGCGCAGCCTGCTGGCCAACCATGACGGCAGCGCGCCGCGCCGCCTGGCCGTGGGCATCGACGTTCGCGGACAGGCCGATCTGAGCCAGCTGGGCAACTGGCGGCAGCTGGCCACTGACGCCGGCGTGGAAGTGAAGGTACTGTTCTTCGAGGCCAGCGATGAGGCTGTGCTCAAGCGCTACGCCGACACCCGGCGCCGTCATCCGCTGAGCCAGCTGGGCCTGTCGCTGCCCGAAGCGATCGCACGCGAACGTGAATTGACGGCACCGCTGCGCCGCGAGGCCGATGCGGTGATCGATACCAGCAACCTCAACGTGCATCAGCTGCGGCGGCGGATCATCACCGAGTTCACGCTGGACCATGCCACCGGACTGTCCCTGCTGTTCGAATCGTTCGCGTACAAGCGCGGCGTGCCGGCCGAGGCGGACTTCGTATTCGATGCGCGGGTGCTGCCCAATCCACACTGGGACCCCGATCTGCGTGCGCTGAGCGGCCGCGAACCGGGCGTACGCGACTACCTTGAAGCGCAGCCGGATGTGCAGCGCTATCTGGGCCAGCTGATGGATTTCCTCGATACCTGGCTGCCGAAGCTGGGTGATGGCACGCGCAGCTATGTGACGGTGGCGTTCGGCTGCACCGGCGGCAAGCACCGCTCGGTGTTCCTGGCCGAGCGCCTGGCCCGGCATGCCCGCGAGATGGGCTGGGAAGATGTGGCCACGTATCACCGCGAACAGGATTGAGGGGGGCGGCCGGGCTGCGCCCGGCACCCGCCGGTAGTGCCGGCCGCTGGCCGGCAACAGCAACAGCAACAGCAACAGCAGAAGCGGCATTCCGTGGGATGGCGGGGCGGTGTGGATCTGCAGGACACGCCGTAAACCCCGCTCCGCGGTCCGGCCCAGCCGCTGGCGGCTGGGCGTTCGGGCGCTTGCGAAGCAGTGCTTCGCAAGCAAAGCGCCCTCACCCCTGGGGGCTCGATGGCGCAATCCATGGCGCCAACGGTCCTGCCTGCCCACACCGCCCCGCCTCTGACAGATTCCGTGTGCTGTTGGTGGGTGTCGACCTTGGTCGACACGATCCACGCCATGCGTGGATGAATCTCTGCCAGGCATCGAAAAACGGATGGGGTCGAATCTCTTCTCCAACGGAAAAGGGCTCCCACGCGAGCAACACTGAATACGGGACACAGTGCCCCTCATCTGCTGCTATCGCCAATTCACCTTGACCTGTTAACGTGCAGTAATGACCTGTGGCATTCTCCTCGTAACACATCCGGGGGTCGGGCCCGCCCTGCTTGAGGTGGCGACCCGGCTCCTGCGGCAATTGCCGCTGAAAACCGAAGCTTTCGAAGTACCGTTCGACGCAGACCTGGACGCCCTGCTCCCGCTCGCCTCGGCCGCCCTGCGGCGGGTCGATGCAGGGGATGGCGTGCTGATCCTGACCGACCTGTACGGCGCCAGCCCCGCCAACCTAGCCGGGCAGCTGGCCCGGTTGGGGACCCCGGTTCGCCGGGTATCGGCGCTGAGCCTGCCGATGTTGCTGCGGGTGATGAATTATCCGGAACAGGGACTGGATCAACTGCCCGCCACAGCCGCGGCGGGCACCCGTAATGGAGCGATAGTCGACGATGCTTGAACGAGAACTCACCGTGAGCAACCGCCTGGGCCTGCACGCCCGGGCCACCGCCAAGCTGGTGCAGACCCTGGCGCCGTTCCGCTGCAACGTGACCATGGCCGCCAAGGGCCGTGAGATCAACGCCAAGAGCATCATGGGCGTGATGCTGCTGGCCGCCGGCCAGGGCACTCCGGTCACGGTGCGCATCAACGGCGAGGACGAAGCCGCCGCGATGGAAGCGGTGGTCGGTCTGTTCGAGCGCCGCTTCGACGAGGACAGCTGAGCGTGCCGCGCGCGCGCGCCGGCCAGGTTCCTTCCGGCCAGCGGCCGGTCCAGCTGCTGGCTGGGCACGGTGCTGCCCGTGGCGCGGCGATGGGCCGCGCACGGGTACGCCTGCCGCATGCGCTGGAGGTGGCCGAGCAACGCATCGGCGCCCACCAGGTCGAGGCCGAGCTGGCCCGCCTGCATCGTGCGGTGGATGCCGCGCGCACGGAAATGCACGAACTGCGCCAGCGCCTGCATGGCGCATTGAACCAGGAAGTGGGCGAGTTCCTGGACCTGCACGCGCTGCTGCTGGACGATCCCGAGCTGTTGTTCGGGCTGGACGAGCTGATCCGCAGCGGTCCCTACAGTGCCGGCTACGCATTGCGCCTGCAGCGTGACCGCCTGGCCAAGGTCTTCGATGGCATGGACGATGCCTACCTGAAGAGCCGCATGGACGACCTGGACCATGTCATCGGCCGCATCCACGCGTTCCTGCAGCCTGAACGCGCGCCGGTGATGAAGGGCCTGGCCGGCGAGATCCTGGTCTGCGACAACGTCGCCCCGTCCGAACTGGCCCAGCTGCAGGCCCAGGGCGTGGTTGGCATCGTCACCGCCGCCGGCAGCGCGCTGTCGCACAGCGCGATCCTGGCGCGCAGCCTGCATCTGCCGTTGATCGTGAACGTTCCGCAGCTGCTCAGCCGCATCGCCGATGGCGACGTGCTGATCATCGATGGCGCCGACGGCAGCATCACCGCCAACCCGCAGGCCGACAACCTGCGTGACTATCGCGCGCGCCTGAAGGAGCATGCGCGCGAGCAGCGCGAGCTCGGCCGCCTGCGCAGCAAGCCCAGCCGCACCCGCGACCAGGTCGACATCGCCCTGCTGGCCAATGCCGAATCGCTGGAAGACGTCACCCAGGCGCACGCGCTGGTCGCGCAGGGACTGGGCCTGTACCGCACCGAGTTCCTGTTCCTGCAGCGCAACGAGCTGCCGGATGAAGAAGAACAGTTCCAGACCTACCGGGATGCCGCGTTGGGCATGAGCGGGCGACCGGTCACCATCCGCACGCTCGATCTGGGCGCGGACAAGGCCGACCGCACCGGCCTGACCCTCAGCAATGAAGAGAACCCCGCCCTGGGTCTGCGCGGCGTACGCCTGTCGCTGGCACGCCCGAAGGTGGCCGATACCCAGCTGCGCGCGATCCTGCGCGCCTCCGCCTACGGCAAGCTGCGCGTGCTGGTGCCGATGGTCAGCACCCGCGAGGAGCTGCTGGCGGTGCGCCGGCGCATGCTCAAGCTGACCGAACAGCTGCGCGGCGAGGGCCACATGGTGTCCGACCACGTGCCGCTGGGCGCGATGATCGAAGTTCCTGCGGCAGCACTGGCGCTGGAGAGCTTCATCGACCTGGTCGATTTCCTGTCGATCGGCACCAATGACCTGGTGCAGTACCTGCTGGCCGCCGACCGCAACAACGAGGCACTGGGCGAACTGTATTCGCCACTGCATCCGGCCGTGCTGCGATTGCTGCAGATGGTGATCGAGACGGGCGCGCGTCACCGCATCCCGGTGGCGGTCTGCGGCGAGATGGCCGGCGATGCACGGATGACCCCGCTGCTGCTGGCGCTGGGCCTGACCGAGTTCAGCCTGCACCCCGGCACGCTGCTGGAAGTGCGCCGTGCGATCCGCGATGCCGATCTGGCCGCATTGCGCGCGCGCGCGCCGAAGCTGCTGGCCGCACGCGACCGCCGCGCGATCGAGCGCTGGCTGGCGCTGGTGGCCGAAACGGCCTGACTGCCGAAAGTAGTGCTGGTCGCTGGCCGGCAATCTCGTGGACTTCGATGGGGACGATTGCGGGCCAGCGGCCGGCGCAACCACCGCCCCTCGGCTATGCGTTGAAACATCCCCTTGCGATAATGACGCGCTGAACACCCCTGTTGCCGCATCCTTGCCGGGATCGCGGCTTTTCTTATCCCGCGGGAGCTGCGATGGCTGAAGCCGTACGCCACGACAAGACTGCGCGCCAACTGCGGATGCTGTCCGACGCACTGGACAGCGGTCGGCTGGGCCCGGTGCGTCGCCTGGTCAACACCCTGGCCCCGGCCGAGATCGGCAACCTGCTTGAATCGCTGCCGCCGGGCAAGCGCGAGGTGGTGTGGGGCCTGGTCGATCCGGAAGATGACGGCGAGGTGCTGGTCCACGTCGGCGACGACGTGCGCGAGAGCCTGCTCGCGGACATGGACCCGGACGAAATCATCGCCGCGGTCGAAGACCTGGACATCGACGACCTGGCCGACCTGGTCGAAGACCTGCCCGATACGGTCATCGACGAAGTCCTCAAGTCGATGGACCGCGAGAACCGCGAGCGCCTGGAACAGGTGCTGTCCTATCCCGAGGACAGTGCCGGCCGCCTGATGAACCCGGACGTGGTGACCGTGCGCGCCGACGTCAACGTGGACGTGGTGCTGCGCTACCTGCGCCTGCGCGGCGAACTGCCGGACCACACCGACCACCTGTTCGTGGTCAGCCGGCGCCATCAGTACCTTGGCCGGGTGTCGCTGGCGGCACTGGTGACCCACGAGGACACCACCCCGATCAACCGCCTGATCGACGACGAGCAGCCGGCCATCGACGTCGGCGAGAGCGACCAGGAAGTCGCGCGGCAGTTCTCCGACCATGACTGGATCTCCGCACCGGTGGTGGACGAGAACAACATCCTCGTTGGTCGCATCACCATCGATGACGTGGTCGACATCATCCGTGGCCAGGCCGAGCACCAGGCGCTGGGCGCCGCCGGCCTGGACGAGGACGAGGATCTGTTCAGCCCGGTCTGGCGCGCCATGCGCCGCCGCCTGATGTGGCTGTCGATCAACCTGTGCACGGCCTTCCTGGCCTCCAGCGTGGTCGGTCACTTCGAGGGCACCATCGACAAGCTGGTGGCGCTGGCGGTGCTGATGCCGATCGTGGCCGGCCTCGGTGGCAACGCCGGCACCCAGGTGCTGGCGCTGATGGTGCGCGGCCTGGCGCTGGGCCAGGTGGGCGCCTCCAACGCGCGCACCCTGCTGTGGAAGGAAGTGCGTGTTGCGCTGCTGAACGGCGTGATGCTCGGCTCGGTGCTGGGCCTGATCGTATTGGCCTGGTTCCATTCACCCGGGCTGTCTGCGGTGATCGCCATCGCACTGACCTGCAACCTGCTGTTCGCAGCGCTGGCCGGCGTGCTGGTGCCGCTCACACTGAAACGCTTCGGCTTCGATCCAGCGCTGGCCAGCGGTATCTTCCTGACCGCGGTGACCGACTCGATGGGCTTCTTCACTTTCCTCGGCCTGGCCACGCTGGTGCTGCTGCACTGACCGCATCGAGGATCGGCCCCCGCCACGCGGGTCGTTGACTCCACCCAACCGGAACACCCATGGCAACAACGATCGAAAACTATTTCCAGCCCGGCTGGCGCGACCAGCAGCACACCTGCCCGGCCTGCGAGTGGAAGGGCAGCTCGCGCGCCATGGAGATGGAACTGGACGAGGACGCCACCGAGTATGACTGCCCGGTCTGCGAGAACCCGCTGCTGGTGGTCCTGCACCCGGATATGGCGCAGGTGCAGGCTGCGGCGGCGGCAGGCAATGCCGAAGCGCAGGAACAACTGGACATCATTGCCAGCTTCCCGCGCCCGCAGTGACGCGGCGCACGATGCCGCGCTGGCGACAGCGGACTACGATGCAGGCGATCTCGCCACTTCGGGAAACCTCATGGTCCGTTTGCTGTCGCGCTGGCTGCCACTGCTGGCCCTTCTGTTGATGAGCGGCTGCACGTCGCTGCCGGATGGCGCGCGGGGTCGCTTCGAAGCCCGCGCCGTGAAGGTGGATGGCGAGACGGCCTACTACCAGGTATTCATTCCGGCCGCATCGGCGCGTACACCGGGCTCACTGCCGGTCGTGCTGTTCCTGCACGGTTCGGGCGAGCGCGGCGCCGATGGCGTGAAGCAGACCCACGCGGGGCTGGGACCGTACCTGCGCGAGCAGGCCGCCGATTTCCCTGCGTTGGCCGTATTTCCGCAGGCGCCGGGACGCGGGGAATGGAGCGGGCGCAACAACCGTGTGGCCCTGGCCGCGCTGGATGCAGCGATCGCCGAGTTCGGTGCCGATCCGGCGCGGCAATACCTGACCGGCATGTCGATGGGTGGCTACGGCAGCTGGAATATCGCCTTGGACAACCCGCACCGATTTGCTGCGATCGTGCCGGTGTGCGGCGCGGTGCTGGCCCCGCGCGCGGTACGTCCGACCCTGTTCGTCGAACAGGTGGCCGGTGAAACCGACCCGTATGCGGCCATTGCCCAGCGCCTGCGGCAGACGCCGATCTGGATCTTCCATGGCGCGCTGGATGACGTGGTGCCGCCGGATGACGACCGCCGGCTGCACGCCGCATTCCAGAACGCCAACGCGCGTGACGTGCGCTACACCGAATACCCGGAAGGCAACCACAATGCCTGGGACGCCACCTACGCCGACCCGGCGATGTGGGAATGGATGTTCGCGCAGAAGCGCTGAGCCATAGTTTCTGCTGGGAAACATCTGTGGGTGGATGCCAACCGTTGGTCGGCTTGGGTATTGGTGGATGCCAACCGTTGGTCGGCTTGGGTATTGGTGGGTGCCGACCGTTGGTCGGCTCGGGTATTGGTGGGTGCCGACCGTTGGTCGGCACTATCTCTCCGCTTCGGGGTAATCCATTGCTTGGCACCTCCCATCGATCTCCCATCGGCACCAGGCATACGGATACTCTCCCACGCAGCTCGCCAAGTTCGCCCTGACCGGGTTGGCGACGATGTACATCGCATGGCGAAACAGTGATTCTTCAGAACGCATGGCGTGATCGTGATAGCTCGATTGCCAAAATGGTCCTGTCTTACCCAGCATGCGGTTGATCCGCAATGCACTGCTCGATTTGAAGCGTTGCATGATGTAGTCCAGCGAGAACGCACGGATCTCAACAAGCCAATGGATGTGGTCCGGCATGACCACATAGGCAAGTGAGTGCGTCAGGCCATCATCATCAATGCGACGGAACACATCCATCACCTCCTGTGCCGCAGTGGCATCATCGAAGTAGCGTCGACGTTCCTGGGTGACGGTGGTCAGGATGTAGGATTGCCCGATCCGGGAATGACGGCCAAGGCGTAGGCGTGCGCGGTTCATGGGCCCAAGCGTGCGCCTGCCGGTATCCCTCTTCTATCGGGCAACCACGTCAGTACAGGTAGGCCCGGAACCATTCAATGGCCAGGCCCGCACTTCACCGCACTGATGGTTCAGTGCCGACCAACGGTCGGCACCCACCGGGTCGGATGAGGACAGATCAACCGTGCCGACCAACGGTCGGCACCCACCAAAGTGGTCAGCCCAGCAGGGTTTCCAGCACGGCCATGCGCACGGCGACGCCGTTGGCGACCTGGCGCAGCACCCACGATTGCGGGCCATCGGCCACGTCGTCGGTCACTTCCACGCCGCGGTTGATCGGCCCCGGGTGCAGTACCGCAGCGTCCTTGCCGGCACGCACCAGGCGCTCGCGGGTCAGGCCGTACTGGGCGTGGTACTGCTCCAGCGACGGCACCAGGCCTTCTTCCATGCGCTCGCGCTGCAGGCGCAGCATCATCAGCGCGTCGGCGCCTTCCAGCATCGCATCGAAATCATCGCCGACCACGCAGCCCTTCAGGGTCTCGTCGTCCGGCAGCAGTGACTGCGGGCCGCACACGCGGATCTCGCCCACCCCCAGCGTGCGCAGCGCATGCAGGTCGGTGCGCGCCACGCGCGAGTGCTTCACGTCGCCGACGATCACCACCTTCAGCTTCGAGAAATCCGGGCCCTTGGCCTGGCGCAGGGTCAGCATGTCCAGCAGGCCCTGGGTTGGGTGCGCGCTGCGGCCGTCGCCGGCGTTGATCAGTGCGGTGCCCTCGCCCGCCGCCTCGGCCAGCGCGGCCACGGCGCCGTCATCGGGGTGACGCACCACGAAGCCGCGCACGCCCATTGCTTCCAGGTTGCGCAACGTGTCGCAGGCCGTTTCGCCCTTGCGCGTGGACGAGGTCGACGCGTCGAAGTTCAGCACATCGGCGCCCAGGCGCTGCGCGGCCAGCTGGAACGAGCTGCGGGTGCGCGTGGACGGTTCGAAGAACAGCGTGCACACCGCAGAACCGGCCAGCACGTGGCGCTTGTTGCCGACACGGCCGACTGCGGCGTCACGGATCTGCCCTGCCCGGTCCAGCAACTGCAGCAGTGTTTCGCGCGGCAGGCCCTCCAGGGTCAGCAGGTGGCGCAGGCGTCCGGAGGCATCGATTTGCTGGGCAGTCATGGCGGGAGTCGTGCAGTCAGGGAATGGGGGTGGCGTCGTCGGGGGACGACAGCCAGCGGTCGATGATCACCGCCGCGGCCACAGCATCGAGGGCGGCCGCATCGCGGCGACGCTTGCGTCCTTCGGCGCGCTCGACGGCGAAGCGGCGTGCGGCCTCGACCGAGCTGGAACGCTCGTCGATCATCACCACGGGCAGCTTGAAACGTTCCCGCAGCTGGCGGGCGAAGCCCTGCGCGCGCTTGCGGTTGGGCTGGTCCTGGCCGTCCAGCGTAAGCGGATCGCCGACCACCAGGCCGTCGGGCTTCCATTCCTTGAGCAGGCGCTCGATCGCGGTCCAGTCCGGGCCGTTGCCGTGCACATCGACCACGGCCACCGCGCGCGCATGGGCGGCGAAAGCACTGCCGATGGCCACGCCGATCCGCCGCGAGCCGACATCAAAACCCAGGACCGTGCCGTCACGACGGATCGCCGGGGCAGCAGAATCCGGTGCGGGCGTGATGGGCTCAGACATGGCCGCTGTAGTCGGTCAGCCGGAACAGGTCCACGCCGATGCGCGCAGCCGCCCCCTGCCAGCGCTGCTCCAGCGGCAGCTGGAACACCAGCTCGGCATCGGCCGGCACGGTCAGCCAGCTGTTCTCGGACAGCTCGCTTTCCAGCTGCCCTGCGCCCCAACCGGCACAGCCGAGGGTGACCACCGCATTGGCCGGGCCTTCGCCACGCGCCATCGCTTCGAGGATGTCGCGCGAGGTGGTCAGGTACAGGCCGTCGCCCACGGTCAGGCTGGAATCCCACGCGCGCGCGTCGTCGTGGATGACGAAGCCGCGTTCGGGATGCACCGGACCGCCATTGAGCACCATGCGCGCCTGCAGCTCGCCATCACCGGTGGTGATGTCCATCTGCGCAAGCACTTCACCCAGCGTGTATTCGGAAGGCTGGTTGACCAGTACGCCCATCGCCCCGTTCTCGTCGTGCTGGCAGATCAGCGCGACGCTGCGGGCAAAGGTCGCGTCGAGCAGCGACGGCAGCGCGACGAGCAGGTGATCGGCAAGGGAGGTCGGCATTACAGGCATGGGTCCATTCTACCTGCTGGGGGCGGGATGGTCGCGCGATGGCGCCGAACCGCGATGGGCTAGGATGGTGCTTTGCCATGGAAGGTCATCGATGCAGTCTTCATCGCCCCTGACCCTGCCGGCACGCAGCGCCATCGTCCTGATCGCCCTGCTGCAGGGTCTGATGCTGTATGCCGCGCAGGAATTGTCCGATGCGTGGCCGTTCCGCGATATCGGCTGGCGCTACTGCTGGTACGCCTGGGTGCTGGCCATTCCCAGCGCGGTGGCGCTGAGCCTGGTCGAGCTGGGCCAACGCCGCCTGTGGCTGCAGGCGGCGCTCGGCTCGGTGGTGGTGCTGGCACTGGCCGCCTGGATCGGCTGGAACCTCAATGGCGAGGCCGCACTGGAATCGGGCGCGCTGCAGTTTCCGTTGACCCTGGGCATGGGCGTGGCGGTGTTCGTGGCCCTGCCCTGGTGGCAGTTCCAGCTGCAGCACGGTCAGTGGCGCGCCAGCTACCCCGAGCTGTTCGAGCGCGCCTGGCAGAACGGCTTGACCCTGGCCCTGGCGGCGCTGTTCACCGGGCTGACCTGGCTGCTGCTGTGGCTGTGGGCGGCGCTGTTCCAGCTGCTGGAGGTCACCTTCTTCCGCGATCTGTTCCGCCAGGATGCTTTCATCGCACTGGCCACCGGCAGCCTGGCCGGGTTTGGCGTGCTGATCGGGCGCACCCAGCATCGGGCGATCCAGATCACCCGCCAGGTGCTGTTCGCGATCTGCCGCGGGCTGCTGCCACTGCTCTCGTTCATCGCCGTGTTGTTCGTGCTGAGCCTGCCGCTTGCCGGGCTGGAACCACTGTGGAAGACCCGTTCGGCCGCCAGCCTGCTGGTGGTGGTGTCACTGCTGCTGGTGACGTTCACCAATGCGGTCTACCAGCAGGGGGAAGACTCCCCGCCGTACCCTCTCGTGCTGCGCCGTCTGGTCGAGGCCAGCCTGCTGGCGCTGCCGGTCTACGCCGCGCTGGCGCTGTATGCGCTGGGCCTGCGCGTGGTGCAGTACGGGTGGACAGTGGACCGGTTCTGGGCACTGCTGATCGCGCTGGCCGTGGCCGGCTATGCCCTGGGCTATGCGCTGGCGGTACTGCGTCGCCAGGGCCGCTGGCTGCAGGCGCTGGAACCGGTCAACCGCTGGATGTGCTGGGTGGTGCTCGCACTGGCCCTGCTGGGCAACTCGCCCCTGCTGGACCCGGTGCGGCTGACCCTGTCCAGCCAGCTGGAGCGCCTGCGCGCGGACCCGCCGGCGATCACCAGCAGCGACGTCAACGTGCTGCGCTTCGATCTGGGGCGCCGTGGCGTGCAGGCGCTGCGCGAACTGCAGCGCCATCCGGCCATCATCGCCGATGCCAACGCGCCACAGGTGGTCGCGGCAGCACTGGCGCGTACCTCCCGCTGGGACGACGGCCACCGCCTCGACAAGGGGCCGCAGGACGTCGCCGCCCTGCGGCGCGCGCTGAAGCTGGCCGCCGGATCCAGCTCGCCACCGGACGACTGGTGGAAAGCTCTGGCCACCCGATCGATCGATGGCGAATCCTGCGCACAGAGCGAGCGCGACTGCCTGATCGTGCATCGCGACCTGGACGGTGATGGTACCGGCGAAGTGCTGCTGTGCGAGCTGTACACCCACCGTGGACCGGACTGCGTGCTGTACGCACGTGGCAGCGATTCCCAGTGGCGCCGGGCCGGTGCGCTGTTCGGCACCGTCAGCGGGCCGGCCGAGGCGATCAACCAGGCCCTGCGTAACGGCAAACTCACGCTCGTGCCACCGCGCTGGCCGATGCTGTCCATCGGCGGGCACCCTGCAGTGGCCATCGATCCCGAACCCGAACCCGAATCCGAATCCGAATCCGAATCCAACGAGCCTTCCCCATGAGCGGTTACTGCCTGATTGCCCCCGGCCATCCGGTGCACGACTACTACCACGCCAACGAGTACGGCTTCCCGCAGCGGGACGAGCGTGAACTGTTCGAGCGATTGGTACTGGAAATCAACCAGGCCGGTTTGAGCTGGGAAACGATCCTGAAGAAGCGCGAGGGCTTCCGCGCAGCCTATGACGGCTTCGATGTGGACCGCGTGGCGGCCTACGCCGAGCAGGACATCGCGCGCCTGCTGTCGGACCCGGGCATCATCCGCAACCGCCTGAAGGTGCTGGCGGCGATCCACAACGCGCAGGTGATCCAGCAGCTGCGGGCCAGCCATGGCAGCTTCGCGGCGTGGCTGGATGCGCACCACCCACGCAACAAGGCCGACTGGGTGAAGCTGTTCAAGAAGACGTTCCGCTTCACCGGCGGCGAGATCACCGGCGAATTCCTGATGAGCCTGGGCTACCTGCCCGGTGCGCACGCCGAGGATTGCCCGGTGCATGCGCGGCTGCTGATGCTGTCACCGCCGTGGCTGCAGGCCGCCGCCCGCTGATGGATCTCCGCGCGTGGATGCCGGTAGTGCCGGCCGCTGGCCGGCAACCCCGTTGAACGGTCACACGCCCATGTAGCGGCCGGGGCGGTGGTTGAACATCAGCACCAGGCTGAGCACCACCGCGCCGATGGCCGAGTACAGCACCTTGGAAGGCGACAGCACGAAGAACGCGGCCACCATCAGGCAGGCGTCGTAGGACATCTGCACCTTGCCCGCGCTCCAGCCACGGGTGCGCTGCAGGTACACCGCCAGGATGCCGATGCCGCCGAGGCTGGCACGGTGACGGATGAAGAACAGGATGCCCAGGCCAGACAACGCGCCACCGACGATCGCCGAATACAGCGGGTTGATGTGCGAGAAGTCGATCCAGCGCGGCAGCAGGTCGGTCAACACGCCACAGGCGGTGACCGCAGCGAAGGTCTTCAGGGTGAATTCCCAACCCATGCGCCGCAGCGCCACCCAGTAGAACGGCAGGTTGACCAGCACGAACACCAGGCCGAAGTTCCAGCCCATCGCGTAGTGCAGCAGGAACGCCATGCCCGCCATGCCGCCGATCATCAGCCCGCCCTTGGCGAAGATGGCCAAGCCCAGCGAGGCCACCATCGTGGCCAGCACCATGCCTTGCACGTCCTCGGCGATCGAATGACGCAGCGCTTTGTCGTCGGCGGTGGTGCCGGCGCTGTCGGGCGGCGGGGTCAGCGGACCGGCGGTGACCAGGTGGCCGTCAGCGTCGTCGCACGGCGCGGGGCCATGGGAAGGAAGGGACATGCGGGTGGGGGAACAGCAGGTGGGGAGCGGTATTAGACACGATCTGCATGACAGTTGCAGATGAAATCGTTCAGCTGAATGCGCCCCAGCCTGCCCTCCGCCAGCCGCCGGTCACCCCTTGCCGGCCAGATGGTGCGCCACCAGTGCGTTGGCATGTCCGTGGCCCAGTCCATGCTCACTTTCCAGGAAGCTGACCAGTTCCATGTGTTTCAGGCCCTTCTTCCCGGCCAGCAGCCCGAACCAGTGGGCGACCGGCTGCCCATAGGTCTTCTCGATGGAGGGGAAATACGAGGCCGGGCTTGCGGCTTGGTGTCAGTGCTCGTGTGCAGCTCCCGTTGAAGTCATTCATTCGACGAACCACGGACGCAGAAATCGACACACCCACACGCCCGACCCAGCGCCGACCAACGGTCGGCACCCACCAAAGCAGAATGCCGTTCCAACAGCTCGCGGGAAATTGTCGAAGGCGGGGTGGCTCAGGTTGCGGGGGCGTGAGCGCCATGGGCCCGAGGCATGCCTCGGACGGGTTGGGCAGGACGCCCAACCCCGGTCTTGCCGTGTGCGCAGGACAGCGCACACGAGCAAGCGCGACCGAGGCTACATGGGTGAGGGCGCTTTGCTTGCGAAGCACTGCTTCGCAAGCGCCCGAACGCACAGCCGCCAGCGGCTGGGCAGGGCCCCGGAGGGGGACTTGCGCCGTCCCCCGCAACCTGAGCCACCCCGCCTCCCACGGGAAGCCAGCTTTTGACGTTGCCGTTGATTCGGCAGGTGCCGGGCGCAGCCCGGCCGTATCATCCCCTCATGCCCCGCGAAAACCTCAACGACCTGCAGGCCTTCGTCCACGTTGCCCGCGAGGGCAGCTTCACCAAGGCTGCCGCCCAGCTGGGCGTGTCCCAGTCCGCGCTCAGCCATGCCATGCGCGGACTGGAGCAGCGCCTGGGCGTGCGCCTGCTGACCCGCACCACCCGCAGCGTGTCCACCACCGAAGCCGGCGCCCGCCTGCTGGAAACGCTGGCCCCGCGCCTGGCCGAGATCGAGGATGGGCTGGCCGCGCTGGCCGAGTACCGTGAACGCCCGGCCGGCACCATCCGCATCAATGCCACCGGCCACGCCGCCGAGTACATCGCCTGGCCCAGGCTGGCGCCGCTGCTGCAGCAGTATCCGGATTTGAAGGTGGAACTGGCGGCCGACTACGGGTTGGCCGACATCGTGGCCGAGCGCTACGACATCGGCATCCGCCTGGGCGAGCGGCTGGCGCGCGACATGATCGCCGTACCGATCAGCCCGCCGCTGCGCATGCGCGTGGTCGGGGCGCCCAGCTACTTCCGCCAGCACCTGGTGCCGCGGCACCCGGACGACTTGGCCGGGCACAACTGCGTCACCCTGCGCCTGCCCACGCATGGCGGGCTGATGCCGTGGGATTTCGGCCAGGACGGCAATGAACTGAGCGTGCGTGTGAGCGGCCAGTGGATCTTCAACAGCATGGGCATGACCCGCGCCGCCGCGCTGGCAGGCAGCGGGTTGGCCTGGCTGCCGGAGGACCAGGTACAGCCGATGCTGGACGATGGCCGCCTGCTTTCGGTGCTGGACGACTGGTGCCCGCACTTCGATGGCTATTACGCGTACTACCCCTCGCGCCGCCACGTGACCGTGGCGATGCGGACGGTGCTTGATGCGCTGCGTGGGCCGATGGGGTGAGGATCAAGGAGTGCGGACCAACGGTCCGCACCCACCACCAACGGTCCGCACCCAGCTGTTGATCAGCCCTTGGCCTGGGCGGCGCGCTGCGCGTTGTAGCGCTCGCCGACGATCGACACTTCGTCCAGCGCCTGTGCGATGCGTTGCAGCTCCTCCGGTGCCAGCTGCAGGTCGGCCGCGCCCAGGTTTTCCTCCAGACGATGGACCTTGGTGGTGCCTGGGATCGGCACGATCCACGGCGCCTGTGCCAGCAGCCAGGCCAGCGCCACCTGCGCCGGGGTCGCACCCCGCGCCGCCGCGATCGTGCTGATGCGATCCACCAGCGCCTGGTTGGCGCGACGCGCTTCCACTTCGAAACGCGGCACGCTGTTGCGGAAATCGTTGGCGTCGAAGGTGGTGTCGGCGTTGATCGCACCGGTCAGGAAGCCGCGGCCCAGCGGGCTGAACGGCACGAAGCCGATGCCCAGCTCCTGCAGCGTCGGCAGCAGTTCACGCTCCGGTTCGCGCCACCACAGCGAGTACTCGCTCTGCACCGCAGCCACCGGCTGCACCGCATGCGCGCGACGCACGGTGGCAGCACTGGCCTCGGACAGGCCGAAGTGGCCGACCTTGCCCTCGGCGATCAGGTCGCGCACGGTGCCGGCCACATCCTCGATCGGCACGTTCGGGTCGACGCGGTGCTGGTAGAACAGATCGATATGGTCGGTACGCAGGCGCTTGAGGCTGGCTTCAGCCACGGCGCGGATGTTCTCCGGGCGGCTGTCCAGACCGGCATCGGTGCGCGCGTCCCTGAAACCAAACTTCGTGGCGATCACCAGCCTGTCGCGGTAGGGCGCCAAGGCCTGGCCGAGCAGGTCTTCGTTGGTGTACGGGCCGTACACTTCGGCGGTATCGAAGAAGGTCACGCCGCGCTCGACGGCAGCGTGCAGCAGGGCGATGCCCTGGCTCGGTTCGACCGGCTGGCCGTAGGCATGGGTCAGGCCCATGCAACCCAGGCCCAGGGCGGAAACCTTCAGGCCGCTGCGGCCGAGTTCACGTGTCTGCATCGTCGTACTCCAGAGGGGGAACGCTGACGATACGCCTGCATCGGCGATGGATTGAACCGACTGGACGGCAGTCGGTCATGACTGGAATTCATCAATCGCCCGCGCGCCCGGTAGAGTCGACTGTCAGTCGACTCTACACATCGCCAGGTCACCGGATCTCGGAGATCTCCACCCCATCCAGGCCCTGCGACAGCGTGCGCGCGTCGCCGCCCTGGCTGAGCTTGATGCGCAGGCGCACTTCGTTCTGCGAGTCGGCGTAGCGCAGTGCGTCCTCGTAGCTGATCTCGCCGGCCTGGTACAGCTCGAACAGGCTCTGGTCGAAGGTCTTCATGCCCAGCTGGACCGAGTCCTTCATCACTTCCTTCAGCTTGTGGATCTCGCCGTCGCGGATGTAGTCCTGCACCAGCGGCGTGCCCAGCAGGATCTCCATCGCCACCTTTCGCGAGCGGCCGTCGGGCGACGGCACCAGCTGCTGCGCGACCACGCCCTTGAGGTTCAGCGACAGGTCCATCAGCAGCTGGTTGCGGCGGTCTTCCGGGAAGAAGTTGATGATGCGATCCATCGCCTGGTTGGCATTGTTGGCATGCAGCGTGGCTAGCACCAGGTGGCCGGTTTCGGCGAACGCGATGGCGTGATCCATGCCTTCGCGGGTACGCACCTCGCCGATCATGATCACGTCCGGCGCCTGGCGCAGGGTGTTCTTCAGGGCCGCTTCCCAGCTGTCGGTATCGATGCCGACCTCGCGCTGGGTGATGATGCAGCCCTCGTGCTTGTGCACGAACTCGATCGGATCTTCGATGGTGATGATGTGGCCGGTCGAGTTCTGGTTGCGGTAGCCGATCATCGCCGCCAGCGATGTCGATTTGCCGGTACCGGTGGCACCAACGAACAGGATGATGCCGCGCTTGGTCATCGCCAGCGTCTTGATGATCGGCGGCAGGCTCAGCTCTTCCACGGTCGGAATGCGCGTCTCGATGCGACGCAGCACCATGCCGACCTGGTTGCGCTGGTAGAAGCAGCTGACGCGGAAGCGGCCGACACCGGACAGGCCGATGGCGAAGTTGCATTCATGCGTCTTCTCGAACTCCTCGCGCTGCGCAGGGGTCATCACGTTGAGCACCAGGTCGCGGCTCTGCTGCGGCGTGAGCGGGGTCTGCGTGATCGGCGAGATCTTGCCGTTGACCTTCATCGCCGGCGGCATGCCCGCAGTGATGAACAGGTCCGAGGCGCGCTGGTGCGCCATCAGCTTGAGGAACGAAGTGAAATCGATGGTGGTCGCGGTGGTGTTCACGGCAGGCTCCCGGAAAAGCGGTTTACCAGGTAACGGTCGGTGGAGGAAACAACACGGAGCGGCCGCGCCATTGCACGCGCCGCCCGTGGCTGCCCTGCCTTACTCGAACAGGCGCTTGTCCTTGGCGTAGTCGCGGGCCTGGTTGCGGGTGATCAGGCTGCGCTTGACCAGGTCCTGCAGGTGCTGGTCCAGGGTCATCATGCCGTACTGCTGGCCGGTCTGGATGGCCGAGTACATCTGCGCCACCTTGTCCTCGCGGATCAGGTTGCGGATGGCCGGCGTGCCGACCATGATTTCCCACGCTGCGGTGCGGCCACCGCCGACCTTCTTCAGCAGCGCCTGCGAGATCACCGCACGCAGCGACTCGGACAGCATCGAGCGCACCATCGGCTTTTCGCCGGCCGGGAACACGTCGATGATGCGGTCGATGGTCTTGGCCGCCGAGCTGGTGTGCAGGGTGCCGAACACCAGGTGGCCGGTCTCCGCAGCGGTCAGTGCCAGGCGGATGGTTTCCAGGTCGCGGAGTTCGCCGACCAGGATGATGTCCGGGTCCTCGCGCAGTGCCGAGCGCAACGCTTCATTGAAGCCATGCGTGTCGCGGTGCACTTCGCGCTGGTTGATCAGGCACTTCTGCGAGGTGTGCACGAATTCGATCGGATCCTCGACGGTGAGGATGTGGCCGTATTCGTTCTTGTTGATGTAGTCGATCATCGCCGCCAGCGTGGTCGACTTGCCCGAGCCGGTCGGGCCGGTCACCAGGATCAGGCCCTGCGGCTGCTGGATCACTTCACGGAACAGCGGCGGGCAGGCCAGGTCCTCGAGGGTGAGCACCTCGGACGGAATGGTACGGAACACCGCACCGGCGCCGCGGTTCTGGTTGAACGCGTTCACACGGAAGCGCGCCAGCGACGGGATCTCGAAGGAGAAGTCCACTTCGAGGAATTCCTCGTAATCGCGGCGCTGCTTGTCGGACATGATGTCGTACACCAGCGCATGGACCTGCTTGTGGTCCAGGGCCGGGATGTTGATCCGGCGAACGTCGCCGTCCACGCGGATCATCGGCGGCAGGCCTGCGGACAGGTGCAGGTCGGACGCTTTGTTCTTGACGGAAAACGCCAGCAGTTCGGCGATATCCATGAGCGGCTACTCCCCAATAACGGCTTCGACTGGAAGGATCTTTCCCCGGGCGGCAGTATAGCCTCCTGATTCAATGGAACGCGTTACGTGGCCACTCCCCTGCCCCAGATCCTGAGCAACCTGCATGCCGCCGCCGAGGCGGCCGGCCGGCCCGAGCCGCGCCTGCTGGCCGTGTCCAAGACCCAACCGGCCGAGGCCGTGGCTGCGCTGGCCGCACAGGGCCAGCAGGCCTTCGGCGAAAACTATGTGCAGGAAGCGCTGGCAAAGATGCAGGCGCTGCAGCACCTGGCGCTGGAGTGGCACCTGATCGGCCACCTGCAGTCGAACAAGGCCGATGCCGTGGCCACCCACTTCGACTGGGTGCAGAGCGTGGACCGGCCCAAGCTGGTAACGGCGCTGGCGCGCCATCGCCCGGCCGCACGCGGCCCGCTGAATGTGCTGATCCAGGTCAACATCGACGATGAATCCAGCAAGCACGGCTGTGCACCGGAAGACGTGGATGCATTGGCTGCGGCAATTGCCGCCGAGCCTGCCCTGCGCCTGCGCGGGCTGATGGCGATTCCCGCGCCATGGCCCGAAGCCGAGCGTCGTCGGGATGCATTCGTGCGCATGCGCACACTTTTCCAGTCGCTGGCCGCCCAGCACGCGCAGGTCGACACGCTGTCGATGGGCATGAGCAGCGACTACGCCGAAGCCATCGCCGAGGGCGCCACCCTGGTGCGCATCGGCACCGCCCTGTTCGGCGCGCGCCCGCGCCCAGCCTGACTTTCCAAGGAGCTTTCCATGGCAGTTGATTCCATCACTTTCATCGGCGGCGGCAACATGGCGCGCAGCCTGATCGCCGGCCTGATCCGCCAGGGCACACCCGCCGCGCACATCCACGTCGCCGAACCGCTGGCCGCACTGCGCCAGGCGCTGGCCGCCGACTTCGGTGTGCAGGTGCATGACAACGCGATTGATGCCGCTGCGCAGGGCAGCACCTGGCTGCTGGCGGTGAAGCCGCAGGTGCTGCGTGAGGTCTGCCAGTCGCTGCAGGCGCTGGCCCAGGCAAACCAGCCGTTGGTGGTGTCGATTGCCGCCGGCATCACCAGTGCGCAGCTGCAGCGTTGGCTGGGAGGCGACCAGGCAGTGGTGCGCGCGATGCCGAACACCCCTGCCCTGCTCGGCGCAGGTGTGACCGGCCTGTTCGCCACACCGTCGGTGGACACGCAGCAGCACGCACAGGCCGAGAAGGTGCTGGCCAGCGCAGGCCGCACCGTGTGGATCGACAGCGAGGCGCTGATGGATTCAGTGACTGCCGTATCCGGCAGTGGCCCGGCCTATGTGTTCCTGCTGGCCGAAGCGATGGAAGCGGCGGGTATTGCCCAGGGCCTGCCAGCCGACGCCGCGCGCACGCTGGTGGTGCAGACCCTGCTGGGTGCCTCGCGCATGCTTGATGAAGCCGGTGAGAGCCCGGCCGAGCTTCGCCGCCGCGTGACCTCGCCGAACGGAACCACCCAGGCCGCGATCGAGAGCTTCCAGGCCGGTGGCTTCGAGGCGCTGGTGGACACGGCGCTGCGCGCCGCGCAGGTGCGCGGGCAGGAATTGTCTGCGGCGAATGATTGATCCCGATGTGTGCCGACCAACGGTCGGCACCTACCATCATCCACGCATGGCGTGGATGCTCATCGCCCCAACGTGGTCATGACGAAATCCACGAAGCACTGCAACCGCGGGCGTGGCCTGCGGTCGGGCAGGTAGATCAGGTGCATCGGCCGCGCCTCGGGCAGGTAGTCGCGCAGCAGCGGCTTCAGGCGCCCGGCAGCAATTTCGCCAGCCAGCAGCGCCGTCGGTTGCAGCACCAGACCCGCTCCTGCAACGGCAGCTTCGCGCAACGCGAAACCATCGTTGCAGGTCAGGCGCGCTTCCCAGTCCACCTGTTCACCGTTGGCCAGCTGCCAGCCGTGGCCACCGCGCCAGGCCAGATGGCTCAGGCAGTCATGCCCTGCCAGATCGGCGGGCGTACGCGGCGTGCCGCGCCGGCGCAGGTACGACGGTGACGCACACAGGCTCATCGCATACGGCGGCAGCGGCCGCGCCACCAGTTCCTGCGATGGCAGTGGCCCGACCCGGATCGCCACATCGAAACCATCCTCGATCAGATCCACGCGGCGGTTGCTCAGGTCCAGCTCGATATTCAACTGCGGCTGTGCGCGCAGCAGGCCGGCCAGCTGCGGCGCCAGCACGCAGCTGCCCCAGGTGGTCGGCGCACTGACCCGCAGCAGGCCACGTGGCTGTACCTGCAGACCGGCCACATCGGCCTCGGCCTGCTGCACCTGCTCCAGCACCTGCCGGCATCCGGCCAGATAGGCGCTGCCGGCTTCGGTCAGGCGCTGGCGGCGGGTGTTCCGTTGCAGCAGCGCGGTGCCCAGATGCGCCTCCAGCTGCTGGATATACTTGCCCACCATCACCGCCGACACCTGCAGCTGTTCGGCGGCCCCGGCAAAGCTGCCGCGCTCGGCCACGGCGACGAAGGCCTGCATGCAGCGAAGGGTATCCATTGCTAATCCAAAGTTAGGAATCTGCAAATCATACGCCGCTTACCTAACCCCAATGTGACGGCGCAGACTGCGCTCACACCCTCACGCAAGGAACCGCCATGAAGATCCTCCTCGTCGGTGCCAGCGGCACCCTCGGCCAGGCAGTCGCCCGCCAGCTCGGCCAACAGCATCAGATTCTCGCCGCCGGCCGCAGCAGCGGCGAACTGCGCGTGGACCTGACCGATGACGCCAGCGTCGCCGAACTGTTCGCACGTACCGGCCCGGTCGATGCGGTGATTTCCACCGCCGGCAAGCTGCACTTCGGTCCGCTGCAGCAGATGACGCCGGCGCAGTTCAACCTCGGCCTGCAGGACAAACTGCTGGGCCAGGTGAGGCTGGCACTGGCCGCGCAGCACCATCTCAACAGCGGCGGCTCGATCACCCTGACCAGCGGCATCGTCAGCGCACAACCGATCCGCGACGGCGTCAACGCCACCTCGGTGAATGCCGCACTGGAAGGCTTCGTGCGCGCAGCCGCACTGGAGCTGCTGCCGCGCGGCCTGCGCATCAACGTGGTCAGCCCGAACGTGCTGATCGAATCGATGGCCGCCTACGGCCCCTACTTCCCGGGCTTCGAGGCGGTAAGCGCACAGCGCGCGGCACTGGCCTTCCAGCGCGCGGTGGAAGGCATCCAGAGCGGCGAAACCATCACGGTCTGGTAAGAAAATGGGGACGGAGGGGATTAAGTCGTTTTCGTCCGCCGGGCATGGCCCGGCGCTACCGGGAGCGCGTTCCCTTTTTGTCGCTCACTCCCAGCGCATCGGGCCGTCGCCGCGTTCGCCGAGGACGTCGCCGGGATTGGCCAGGCGGCAATGCTGCAGCGACAGGCAGCCACAACCGATGCAGCCGGTCAGTTCGTCGCGCAGCAGCTGCAGCATGTGGATGCGCTCTTCCAGCTCGGTGCGCCAGCGCGCGGACAACCTGGCCCAATCCGCTTTGGTTGGTGCGCGGCCGTCAGGCAGGCTTTCGAAGGCACGGCCGACTGCTTCCAGCGGCATGCCCACCCGCTGCGCCACGCGGATCACCGCCAACCGGCGCAGCACGTCCCGGGTGTAACGCCGTTGGTTGCCCGAGGTGCGCAGGCTGCTGATCAGCCCCTTGCGCTCGTAGAAATGCAGTGCGGAAACGGCCACGCCACTGCGCTGGGAGACCTCGCCAACGCTGAGTTCCTGGGATGCCATTGCTTGACCTCAACTACAGTTGAGGTGGCATGCTGCTATCTTCGCCGCCCGTTGACAAGCGCGGCCTGCACCTGACCCGTATGAACCCGACCCTCTCTCCCGCCGACACCCACCTGCCGGCTGACAGCTCGATCCTGTCCGCGCGCTACCGCGCCACGACCATCGGCATGGTCGCACTGATCGCGCTGCACGCCTTCGAAGCACTGGCCGTCGCGGCCGCGATGCCCACCGTGGCCGAAGCACTCGATGGACTGCGCCTGTACGCGCTGGCCTTTGGCGGCACCCTGGCCACCAGTGTGATCGGCATGACCCTGGCCGGGTGCTGGGCCGATCGCCACGGCCCCGCGCGGCCACTCTGGTACGGCCTGGGCTGCTTCGTGCTGGGCCTGCTGCTGGCCGGCTTTGCGACGCGCATGGGCATGCTGGTGGCCGGGCGCCTGATGCAGGGCCTGGGCGCGGGCGCGATTTCGGTCTCGCTGTACGTGATGGTCGGCCGCAGCTACCCCGAGCACCTGCGGCCGAAGGTGTTCGCGGCATTCTCGGCGGGCTGGGTGGTGCCCTCCATGGTCGGCCCGGCGCTGAGCGGCCTGATCGTCCAGCATCTCGGCTGGCGCTGGGTGTTCCTGGCGGTGCCGCTGCTGGCAGTCCCTGCTGCCCTGTTGCTGCGGCCTGCGCTGGCGCGCATGCAGCCCTCCGCCGACAGCAACAACGACGAGGGGCGCGGCAACGTCGTACGTTGGGCCAGTGGTGCATCGCTGGCGGCGCTGCTGCTGTACTTCGGCGGCCAGCAGCACGGTCCGACCGCCCTGCTCTGCATCGGCGTGGCGATGCTGGCGCTGCTGCTATGCGTGCATCGCCTGCTGCCGGCCGGAACGCTGATCCTGCGCAGGGGCCTGCCCAGCGTGATCGCACTGCGCGGCATCGCCGCTGCCGCATTCTTCGCCTGCGAAGCCTACCTGCCGCTGCTGCTGCAGCGCGAACGCGGGCTCCCGCCCAGCTGGGCCGGCGCGGTGCTCAGCCTCGGCGCACTCGGTTGGTTCGCCGGCTCCTGGCTGCAGGGTCACCAGCAGCGCGGCTGGTCACGCCAGCAGCTGCTGCGCGTCGGCACGGCGATGATGACGCTCGGTATCGCCGCAACGCTTGCGGTGTTGTTCAATGCAGTGCCATTGCCGGTGGCCCTGGTGGGCTGGACGGTCACCGGTTTCGGCATGGGCATGATCTACGCCAGCCTCTCGGTACTCACGCTTTCGCTGTCAGCAGCGCATGAGCAGGGTGCGAACACGTCGGCCCTGCAGCTGAGCGAGGCCCTGTCGGTGACGACCGCATTGGCAGTCTCCGGTGCGTTGTTCGCGCTGTTCGTGGAAAGCGCGCCGCACACCGGCTACCTGCTGTGCCTGGCGATCACCTTCGGCTTGGCGGTGCTGGCCGCGGTGATCGCGCGACGGGTGTAGCGCCGCCGGGTTTCGGTAGTGCCGGCCGCTGGCCGGCAACCTCCGCGCACGCGGGAATCCCATGATGGTGCCGGCCAGCGGCCGGCACTACCGGGTCCCCGTGCCTACGTCATCGATGTCCCGGTGCAGGATGCGCCGCACTTCCAGCACTGCCTGCGGGGTCTCCTGCACGCTGTGGCCGGAAATGATGACCTTCTCCGACTGTGCACCCGGCAGGTGCGCACTCCAGTACGGCACCAGTCCATCATCGGACTTTTCCACCGGCAGCTCCGGCTTGCGCTGGGCGATGATCGAGTGGTACTTCAGTCCCGCTTCGATCGGCAGCTGCGCTGCGGCCTTCACGAATGGATCGCTGGCCTTGAGGTTGTCGATGCTGTTGGGAATCTTCGGCTTGGCCGTGCCGTCGACCTGCTGCTCGGCCTGTGCCAGCGCCATGAACACGTCCTCGAATTTGCCGAGAATGGTCAGCGGCAGGCGTACCAGGCGACCGATCAGCCGCCCGACCCTGTTGCCGGCGATATCCGTGCCCTGGTGCGGCGCGGCGATGAAGATCGCGCGTTCCACGTTCGGCTGCGCCTTGAAATGCAGCAGTGGCCCCAGCTTGGCCTGCACCCGCTTCAGCCGCTCGCCCTTCAGGTCATAGTTGGCCAGCAGGTCATCCCACAGCACATCACCCGAATCGCTCACCAGCAGCCGCGCCAGCACGCCGCCCATGCTGTGGCCGATATAGACCATGTCCTTCGATGCGCGCGTGCTGCCGTTGGGGTCGAAGTGCTTGAGCGTGTCATTGAACGCGTTGGCGATCTCGTAGCGGTTCAGCGCGATCGGCGCGTTGGTCGGGTAGTAGACCTGCCACACCTGGAACTGCTGGCGCAGCTCGGGGTCGCCCATGATCTCGTTGGCCAGGTTCACCCAGGCTTCCGGGCTGCTGGCCAGGCCGTGCAGCATGAAGATGATGCGGCGGTTCGGGTCCCACGGCTGCATCAGGTAGATGTGCGGTTCGCCGATGCCCTCGCTCATGCCGAACAGGGTGCGCAGTGATTGCCGGGCGAAACCGCTCTGCGCCAACCACAGGCCATAGGCGGCGGTGAAGTTGCCGGCCAGCGGCACCTGCTCGCCATGCAGGGTGATGCGCTCGGTCGCTTCGGGCGAATAAGCGTCCAGCTCGACCCGGCGCGTGCGCATCACATCGTCCAGGTTGCTGCCTTCGAAGCGCAGCAGTGCGGTGACGTTGATCGAGGACATCTCACTGAACTCGGGCACCGAATCGTCGTGGCGATGACGGCGGCCACGGCGTGCGTCGTCCTCATCCTCCTGCGGCGCCTCAGCCTTGGCGCCCTCGGGTGCGATCACCGGTGCGACCAGCTTCGGCGGGTCCATCACCATCACCAGTTCGGCACCGAAGCCATCACGGCGATAAGTACTGCGCAGCCCGACGAAGCTGACCGTGCCGGCTGGCACCAGCTGCGCGGGAATGCTCTTCAGGTTCAGCTGCTGGTAGTTGGAAGCCAGCGACCAGCTGCCGACCGAGATCGGCTTCGTGTAGTCCTCGCCCGCCAACGCAGCGGCGCGCGCGCGGACGAACAGCACCACCGCCGCCTTCTCGGCCGCGTAGTTGTAGTAGTCACGCACCTGTGTCTGCCGGTCTTCGAAGGCGCGATCCGATGGTGAGCGGCCGCTGTAGAACAGGTAGGCATAGGCGTAGCGCGCGGCTTCCAGCCAGGCGTCCAGCGCTGCGTCGCTCATCGGCGGATCACCGGCTGCGGTCTTCTTCGGCGTCAGCGCCAGCGCGGCCTTCACCCACAGTTCGGACAGCGCCGACAGCCGCTGCTCGACATTGAGATCGTCGGTCATCAGCAGCGTGCTGCGGCAGACCAGGAAGTCCTTCTCGCACTGCGATTCGTCCAGGCCTGCCGCGCTGAGCGTCTCGCGCGCAGCGGGGCTGAGCTTGCCGGTATTGAGCACGTCGGCACGCTTGTTGACCAGCGAATCGCTGGACTTGACCTGCTTGACGGTGACCATCGCGCAGCCACTGCTGCCCAGCAGCAGGAAGGCGGCGAACAACACCGGCAGCGCACGCTGCCAGCGGATCAGGAGGAGTCGAGTCATTACTGCGGGTCCTGCTCGGTGCCAGGTACGCCCTGGCGGATCACGGTGGAGAAGTGTTCGCCGCTGCCCAGGTCCAACGCACGCTGGGTGATGCGGCCCTTGTCGTGCAGCTCGGCGTACGGCACACCCGGGGTCAGTGCACCGACCTCCTGTGCGTACTCGGCCAGGTAGCCGGACAGCAACAGGCGGTAGTCCAGCGGCAGGCGCGGCGCGATCTGGCGGGCCAGATCGAAGACGATCGTGGTGCAGTTGCTGGTGAGTGTGTTGTAGAAGCCCGGCTTCGCATCCAGTTCGCGCGCCTGCGCGATGTACGCGGCGAACAGCTCCTTCAGCTGCGCACGGTCCATGCCGTGCAGGCGGTACAGGTAGACATCCTCGCCACGCGCATTGGTGCGGGTGCGGATGATGTCGGTCTCCTCCGCGGCCACCAGGGTCATCTCGAATTTGCGGAAGAAGCCGCCCAGCGCCGAGAACGATTCGCCGCGTTCCTTGCGGATCTCCAGCGAGAACACCACGTGGCGCCCATCCTCGAAGCCAAACGAGATCAGGGTGTGGGCGATGGCCGGGCCCATCCAGTACGACAGCACCAGGTCGGCCGAGCGCAACTGGTCCAGGTCGTACGCGCGGCGCACCCAACGGGCGTCGTAGTCGGTTTCGGTCCGCCATCTGAAGTCACGTACGTTGTCGAGCACCACGTGGCGGCCATCGAAGGAGACCACATGCAGGCGCTGGGCCACGTCATCGGCCCAGACGCGGTCCTGGCGCGGGGTCAGCAGCAGCCACCACAGGCCGGCCAGCGCCAGCGATGCCCCGAACGCCATGCCCAGGCGACGATGGCCACGGCCACGCGCGACGTGCCACGACGCCCACAGCGCAACCAGCAGCCACAGCGCCGCAATGCCATTGGCCAGCCAGCCCGGCCCCGGCACCTGATAGGCCAGCAGCCCGGTCACCCACAACGCTGCCAGCGCCATGGCACTTCCTGTCATCCAACGTCCTGCGGCTTTCACTGGCATCCTGTCGCGGTCCCGAAGCCGCATAGTTAGCCACAAGCGGGTTCACCGTGGCATCTACGGCCTGTTCAGGCACGCCGGCGCACCGTCTGCGGCGGTCCATGCGGCCAGGTTCACTTCACAGGAGCAACGATGGGCATCACTTCCGTGGCCGGCGTTCCGGTCCAACCCCAGCACCGCGCAACCTGCCACTGTGGCACGGTCGAACTGCTGCTGGACCTGCCGGACGGCATCGTCGATCCCCGCCGCTGCGACTGCTCGATGTGCCGGCGCCGGGGTGCCATCGCCGCCAGCGTCCCCCGCCAGGGCCTGCAGGTGGTGCGCGGGCAGCATCACCTGCAGAAGTACCAGTTCAACACCCATGTGGCCGAGCACTACTTCTGCGGGGTGTGCGGCATCTACACCCATCACCGGCGCCGCTCCAACCCCGACCAGTACGGCTACAACGTGGCCTGCCTGGAGGGCATTGATCCGTTCGCGCTGGGGGTTATTCCGGTCAGCGACGGGGTCAACCACCCGTCAGACCGCACCGGCTAGTGGCGCGTGCGCCGCGGCGGCGTGGCGATCTTCTGCCAGGGCGCCATGCCGCTGCGCCCCGCCCGCGCCGGGCGTTTCAGCCAGGGCCGGCGTGACGGTGCCTGTGGCGCGTCCTCGACCGGGGGAGGAAGGGGTCGACGGCCGGGCCAGAGATGGTCGAGCAGCCACATGGCAGGTCTCCGTGGGGGGACGGGGACGATCAAGACTAGGCCCGGGTGGGCATAGGCGACGTGAGCGGGACACGACAACGGGATGACGGCGGAGGCGGCGATGAGCCTGCTACACCATGTTCCCGACCAAGGCACCTGTCCTTTTCCGCAACAACAGGCGCAACACGGCGGCACAGGCGGCGGTCAGCAGCGCCAGTACACGCAGCAGTGTTGCCAGCGCCTCACTACTGGCGTGCTGCAGCTGCATGCGGCTCATCGCCGGAAGCAGTGCCTGCGCCTGTTCCCGCGCCCCCGTGGCCAGATAGGCACCGGCACGCGCCAGCGATGCCGGCGACGCGCCCTGCAGCTGATGGCCGATCAGCAGCGCAAGCAAGGCAGTGACTGCGGCCAATGCGATGCCTTCACCGGCCACCCGCACGGTTCCGAAGATGCCAGCGGCCATGCCCGCACGCTGTACCGGCACCACGCTGACCGACAGCCCATCCATCAGGCCCCACGGCAAGGCCGTTCCTGCGCCGATCAGCATCAGCAACGGCACCCACTGCGACGGCGACGGATGCGATGCGTGGCGCGACAACAGGTACAGACCAGAGGCACAGACCAGCAGGCCCAGCGTGCACAGCCGCGCACTTCCAACGCGCTCCGCCCAGCGCGCGGCCAGCATCGGCAGCACCAGCATCGGCGCGGACAGGGCCAGCATCTGCAGCCCCACCAGGGTCGCGCTCTGTCCGTGCACACCCAGCAGCTGCAGAGGCAGCACCACCAGCAGCACCACATAGCCGAAGCAGGTTGCGACCGGCAGCAGCTGGACACCGAGGAACGCCGGTTGCGAGAACAGCGAGAGGTCCAGCAACGGTGAGGGGTGCCGCCGTTCGATGAAGACGAACACCCCGCCCAACAGCAGCGTCGCCAGCAGCGCCAGCTGCACGCGCGCGGCATGCAGGCCGAACTCGCCCGACCACAGCAGCGCCAGGGTCAACGCCGCCAGCGTCAGGCTGAAACTCAGCATGCCGCCGATATCCAGTGGTCGGCGCTCGCCATGACTTTCAGGCAACGCGCGTGCCCCCAGGCCGAAGGCCACCAACGTGAGCACACCGCCCGCGGCGAACACGCTGCGCCATCCCAATGTCTGCAGCAGCAGGCCCGCGAGCAGGGGCCCCAACGCCAGCCCCATGCCGAACGTGGTGCCCAGCAGGGCGAAGACACGGGCACGCGCCGGCCCCTGCCAGGCCTGTGCCAGCAGCGCCGTGCCGGATGCCAGCGCCGCCGCCGCGGCAACGCCCTGCAACCCGCGCGCCAGATCCAGCCATAGCAGCGTGCGAGCAAGGCAGACGGCGGCGGTGGCGGTGGTGAAGCCCGCCGTGCCCAGCAGGAACAGCCGCCGACGGCCATATCGATCGGCCAAGCCGCCCGCAGCGAGCAACAGACTGCCGAAGGTGAGCATGAAGGCGTTGGTCACCCAGGCCAGCGCGGTGGGCGATGCCGCCGCGGAACGGGCCAGCGCCGGCACCGCGACTGCACCGGCAGAGAAGGACAACGGCAACGCCAGCGCGGCCAGGCAGACCGCAAGCAGCGCCCAGCGCTGCTGCGCGCGGACAGGTACAGGGAGCATCGAATCCGGGGCCATGCGGGCCTCCATCCATCAGGGGCATTGATGATGGACAGGCCGCTATTCCAGAAAAACAGGCTCGGTGGACGTTGATTACGGCCAGATGTTCCGCAATCATCCCCACATGGACTCCATCTCCGCCCTGCTCGCCTTCGTCCGCACCGCGGAGGCAGGCAGCATTGTCGGTGCCGCCCGCGTACTCGGCCTGTCAGCCTCGGCCGTCGGCAAGCGCATCGCCCGGCTTGAACAGGAACTCGGCACGCGCCTGTTCCAGCGCACCACCCGCCGCGTGCATCTCACCGACGAAGGCGAACTGCTGCTGCAACGCTGCCGGCGTGCGCTGGATGAGCTTTCCGAAGCGCAGGCGGACCTGGCGCAGCGACAGCACGCCCCCAGCGGACTGCTGCGCATCGGCCTGCCCACCATCGGCTACCGCTTCCTGCTGCCGGTGCTGCCCGGCTTCCAGCAACGCTATCCGCAGGTGCAGCTGGAACTGGACTTCAACGACCGCATCGTCGATGTGGTCAGCGAAGGCCTGGATGCAGTGATACGCAGTGGCGAACTGGCCGATTCCAGCCTGACCGCACGGCGGCTGGGTGGTTTTCGTTTCATCCTCTGTGCGGCGCCGGGCTATCTGCAGATGCATGGAACGCCCGGCGATGTGGGCGACCTGCGCATGCATACCGCGCTGCGCTTCCGTTACCCCACCACCGGAAAGCTGCATCCGTGGCAGCTGCCGGGCATCGAAGGCGACGCCGGGGCGCGCCTTCCCACGGCGATGACCTGCAACAACATGGAGGCCGTGCTGGCCGCTGCGATCGGATGCATGGGCCTGGCCTGGATGCCTGACTTCCTCGCAGCCGACGCGCTGGCCGATGGCCGCCTGCAACAGGTGCTGCCCACACTGCCCACGCACCAGGGGCAGTTCTCGCTGCTGTGGCCCGGTGGGCGCCATCCCAGTGCACGCCTGCGGGTGTTCATCGACTACGCCGTTGCGCACCTTTTCCGCAGCACCCCGGAAAAGGGGACGGAGGGGATTAAGTCGTAATTGGTCCTGCTGTGCCTGAAACGACTTAACCCCCTCCGTCCCCTTTTTCGTCCCCTTTTTCCTGGCGGCTGAAGCGGCGCGCGCCGGCGACGCAGATCACTGCGACCAGAGTCACCAGCACCATGCTGAGGCTGACCGATTCGTGCAGCAGCAGCGCGGCCAGGGCCAGGCCGAAGAACGGCTGCAGCAACTGCAACTGGCCGACAGCGGCGATGCCGCCCTGCGCCAGCCCGCGGTACCAGAACAGGAAGCCGATCAGCATGCTGAACACCGCCACGTAGCCCAGCGCCCACCACGCCGAGGCACCGACCGCAGTGAACGAGGCCGGGCGCATCAGCACCGTCATCGGCAGCATCACCGGCAACGCCAGCAGCAATGCCCAGCTGATCACCTGCCAGCCGCCCAGATGACGGGCGAGCAGACCACCTTCCGCGTAGCCCAGCCCGCACACCACGATCGCCGCCAGCATCAGCAGGTCGGCCTGCAAAGAGGCTTCGATGCCGTTGCGCGCGGCATAGCCGACCACGCAGGCACTGCCCAGCAACGAGAACAGCCAGAACGCCGGGCGCGGCCGATCGCCACCGCGCAGCACGCCGAACATCGCTGTACTCAACGGCAGCAGGCCAAGGAACACGATGGTGTGCGCCGACGACGCGTGACGCAGCGCGAGCGCGGTCAGCAGCGGGAAGCCGACCACAACGCCGAGGCTGACCACCACCAGCCCCGGCAGGTCGCCGCGCCGCGGCCATGGCTGGCGCAGCAGAAGCAGCAGCCCCAGACCGAGCACCGCGGCGATGGTGGCGCGTGCGGCGGTGACGAACCCGGCATCCAGCTGCAGCACCGCCAGGCGGGTGGCCGGTAATGAGCCGGCGAAGATCACCACACCGATGAAGCCATTGATCCAACCACTCGCCGACCGTTCCACGCCTGGACTCCTGAAGGTGCCGGACGATGCCCGGCTGCACCTGTATGGAAGCATCCAGCGCGGAACGACCCCAGCTACAATCCAGTACAGCCGCAAGTAACTGTACTGCCCACACTTCCACTACGGTTCCACCATGCCGCGCCCGCTCACCCGCATCGAATCGGTCATCCAGACCATCCGCACCCGCATCAGTGCACGGGTGGATGGCCCCGGCTCCCGCCTGCCTTCGGTACGTGCGCAGGCAGCGACCATGGGAGTTTCAGTCTCCACCGTGGTCGAGGCCTACGAGCGCCTGGCGGCCGAAGGCCTGATCAGTGCACGCGCAGGCTCGGGCTTCTACGTCAGTGGCCCGGCCGCACCGCTGGCGCTGGCCGAAATGGAGCCGCGGCTGGATCGCGCGGTGGATCCGCTGTGGGTATCACGACAATCGCTGGAAACGCCCGCGGGCGATCTCAAGCCAGGGTGCGGCTGGATGCCCAGTGACTGGCTGTATCACGATGGCGTGCGCCGCGGCCTGCGCGGGCTGGCGCGTGCCGATGCCATGCAACTGGTGGACTACGCCGGCCCGCTCGGGCTGCCCGCGTTGCGCCAGCTGCTGCAAAGGCGCAGCGCCTCGCTTGGCATCGATGCACCGATGGAGCAGATCCTGCTGACCGAATCCGGTACGCACGCGGTCGATCTGCTCTGCCGTTTCCTGCTCAAGCCCGGTGACTGCGTGCTGGTCGATGACCCGAGCTACTTCAATTACCACGCGCTGCTCAAGGCGCACCAGGTGCAGGCCATCGGCGTGCCGTACACGCACAGCGGCCCGGACCTGGAGGCGTTTGCGCAAGCCCTGCAGGCGCATTCGCCGCGGCTGTACCTCACCAATTCCGGCCTGCACAACCCGACCGGCGCGGTGCTTTCAGCCAACACTGCGCACCGCCTGCTGGGCCTGGCCGAACGCAGCGAGCTGATCATCGTCGAGGACGACATCTTCGCCGACTTCGAACTGCAGCCGGCACCGCGGCTGGCCGCGCTCGATGGACTGTCACGGGTGATCCACGTCGGCAGTTTCTCCAAGACGCTGTCGGCAGCGTCGCGCTGCGGCTACATCGCTGCGCGCCACGACTGGATAGAAGCACTGACCGACCTGAAGCTGGCCACCAGCTTTGGCGGCGGCCATCTGGCCGCGCAGTTGATGCACATCGCGCTGACCGATAGCGGTTACCGCCGCCACATGCAGTCGATACGTTCGCGCCTGGCCGATGCACGCCGGCACACACTGCGGAAACTGCAGGCGCTGGGCATCACGCCGTGGCTGCAGCCGGAAGCCGGCCTGTTCCTGTGGTGCCAGCTGCCCGACGGCCGCGACGCCGCCGCACTGGCGCGGCACTGCCTGCGCGAGGGCATCGTGCTGGCGCCGGGCAACGCGTTCAGCCAGTCGCAGCGCGCGGCCGACTATCTGCGCTTCAACGTCTCGCAGTGCCAGGACCCGAGAATCTGGCAGGTACTGGCGCGGGCGCTGCGCTGAGCCGGGAATGCGCGACCAGCGCAGCCACCACCATGCGTACGCCCCGCAACTGGCCGCGACGATGCGGCAGCGGCGCGCAATGCCTCTTGCGCGCCGCGCTACAGTGGCATGTCCTCCGCCGCAGGAATCCGCGCATGTCCACGTTCTCCGATCCGCAGGCGGTGGCCCGCTATGCCGAAGCGCCGCTGCGCCAGGTGCCCGGTTTCCTCGCGTTGCAGCAGATGACCCGCCTGCTGCTGGCCGAACACGTTCCCGCACAGGGCCGCGTGCTGGTACTCGGCGCCGGGGGCGGGCTTGAGCTGAAGGCCTTTGCCGAAGCGCAGCCGGGCTGGCAGCTGCTGGGTGTGGATCCGGCCGCGCCGATGCTGGCCCTGGCCGAGCAGACACTGGGTCCGCTGATGCCGCGCGTGCAGCTGCTGGAAGGTTACATCGACGATGCGCCCGATCTGCGCTTCGATGGTGCCAGCTGCCTGCTGACCCTGCACTTCCTCGACGCCGCGCAGCGCCTGCACACGCTGCGCGAGCTGCACAGGCGCCTGCAGCCCGGCGCACCGCTGGTGGTGGCGCACCACAGCGTGCCGCAGGATCCGGCCGGCAAGCTGCGCTGGTTGCAGCGCTACGCCGCGTTCGCCGAAGCCTCGGGGGTTGCCCACGCCGATGCACAGCGCGCGATCGACGCCATTGCCGAGCGGTTGCCGCTGCTGGCCCCCGAACAGGAGGTCGCGCTGATGCAGGAGGCCGGCTTCGATGGCGTGGAGCTGTTCTATGCGGGCTTCAGCTTCAAGGGCTGGGTGGCGTACGCCGGGTGATGTCTACGGCACCACGGTGATGCCGATCCGCTGCATCAACAGCGCCACCTGCTGCACGTCCAGCGTGGCGCCACGCAGGTTGGTGCTGCGCAGGTCCAGCTCGCCCAGATCGGAATTGGTCAGGTCGCAGTCGGTGAAGTTGGCGCTGTTCCAGTCGATTCCCTCGAACTGGCCACCGGACAGGTCCGAGCCCGCGAAGCTTGCGCCACTCACGTTCGCACCGTCCCAGCGGTTCTCCCACAGTTCGCATTTCTCCAGCGTAACCCGCGAGAAATTGGCATAGCGCAGGTTCGACTTCTTGATGAAGGCGCTGCAGAACCAGCTGCGCGTGGTGATCTGGTTCATGAAGCTGGCGTTGCTGAAATCCGCACCCTGCGCGCGGCACTCGCTGATCTCCAGGCCCAGCGCCTTGATGAAGTTGAAGTGGCACATGCTGATGTCGCAGCTGCGGAAACTGGCTTCCTTCAATGTGGCGCCATTGAAGCGGCAGCCGCTGCGGCTGTCGGCATCGTAGAAGCTGCAGTTGATGAACTCGGTGGCGGTCAGGTCGGCACCGGAAAAATCGCACTCATGGAACTGCTGGTCGACCACTTTCTGGCCGGTGTATTGGTCCGCGCCGATGCGCAGCTTGCGGTGAACGGTGGGGGACATCAGGGATTCCATGCCAGGTGCCCCGCCATCATGCCGGGCCGCGAGGGCGATCCATAGACGTGGGCGCGGGCGGATTCACCGGCAGTCCAGCCGCCCTGCGTCCCCCCAATGCCGCATGCACGTTATTGCACGTTACTGCACGAACGTGCAGACTTGCAGCATGAGCTCCAATCCCAGCCCCCTCCCCGCCCAGCGCACCCGGCAGATCCTGGAGGAACTGCGCCAGCAGGGCCGCGTGGTCGCCGCCGAGCTGGCGCGCCGCTATGCCGTGTCCGAAGATTCGATCCGCCGCGATCTGCGCGAACTGGCCGCACAGGGCATGTGCCAGCGCGTTTACGGTGGCGCCGTGCTGCCACCGCCCAAGGAACGCCCGCTGCGCGAGCGCCTGACCCGCGACCGCGGCGACAAGGCCGAGCTGGCCGCCCGCGTCTGCGCGTTGCTGCACCCCGGCCAGGTCGTACTGCTCGATGCCGGTTCAACCAACCTGGCGATCGCCCAGCACCTGCCGGCCGCCCTCAGCTTGACGGTGATCACCAACGCGCCACAGATCGCCACGGCCGCCAGCCTGCTTGAAGGCACCTCGGTGCAGCTGATCGGCGGGCGCCTGGCCAGCGGTGGCGGTGCGGTCGGCGCCGAGGCATTGGCCCAGGTGCAGCGCCTGCGCGCCGATGTGTACCTGCCCGGCCCCTGCGCGGTGGACGGCGACACCGGCGTGTGGGCAATGGATGCGGAAGAAGCCACACTGAAGCGCGCGATGGTGGCCTGCAGCAGCCGTGTCATCGTCGCCGCCACGACTGAAAAGCTGGGTGCACGCGGCAACTGGCAGATTGCCAGCCTCGACGAGATCGACGACCTGGTGCTGACCACCACCGCACCGCCCGCATTGGCGGCACGCTTCCGCGCCGCCGGCATCGCGGTACACCCCACTCCCCCCTGACCGTACCGCTCATGTCCGTTGCCAACCGCGCGCGTGCCGAACAGCACGCGACCCGCGCTGCGTTCTTCATTCCCGGCTTCGCCACCGCGCTCTGGGCCACCCTGGTGCCGTTCGCAAAGGCACGCACCGGGATCAACGACGCCACGCTGGGGCTGGTACTGCTCTGCCTCGGTGCCGGTTCGCTGCTGGCGATGCCGTTGTCCGGCGTGCTGGCCGCGCGCCTCGGTTGCCGGCGGGTGATGGTGGCCAGCAGCCTGCTGATCTGCCTGACCGTGCCCGGCCTGGCGCTGGCCGGTTCGGCCTGGACACTCGGGCTGGTCCTGTTCGTGTTCGGTGCCGCCGTGGGCGCGATGGACTGCACGATGAACGTACAGGCCGTCATCGTCGAGCGCGAAGCACGGCGCGTGATGATGTCCGGCTTCCATGCCTTCTTCAGCATCGGCGGCTTCCTCGGCGCGGCCACCATGACCGTGCTGCTGTCCGCACAGCTGCCGCCCTTGGCATCGGTAATGATCGGCGTTGGCGCCATGCTGCTGGTGATGCTGTTGTCGGCAGCGCACTGGCACAGCGAACGGATGCCGCACGACACACCGATGCTGGCCCTGCCACACGGCATCGTGCTGTTCATCGGCGTACTGGCGTTCGTTGCGTTCCTCGGCGAAGGTGCGATGCTGGATTGGAGCGCGGTGTTCCTCAGCGATGTGCGTCGCGTCGATGCCAGCCTCGCCGGCGTCGGCTATGTGACCTTCACCCTGACCATGACCATCGCCCGCCTGTTCGGCGATGCACTGGTGGCGCGCGTGGGCCGCCAGCGCGCGATCGTTCTCGGCGCTCTGCTTGCTGCCGCTGGCGTGCTGGTGCTGACCCTGGTCACGCCATGGCAGGCGTCGCTGGCGGGCTATGTGCTGGTCGGCCTTGGCTGCGCCAACATCGCGCCGGCGCTGTTCTCGCTGGCCGGCCACCAGACCCGCATGCCGGGTGCGCTGGCGATCACCGCCGTTTCCACGCTGGGCTTCGCCGGCATCCTTGCCGGACCGGCGCTGATCGGCTTCGCCGCCAACCATTTCGGCCTGATCGCCGCATTCATCGGCATTGCCACGGCCTTGTTGCTGGTGGCGATGTCCACGCGTTGGCTGCGGGTGTAGCCCAGGGCATCAACGCCGCCTGCGCCGCAGCTTCATCCGCAAGCGCCGATAGCCGATCACCGTCGCCGTGGCACACAGCGCGGTGCCGGCAGCGCTCAGCAGCAGCAACACCACCAACCGGGCACCTTCCTGGCGCAGCATCGCCGGCAGGTCCCAGCTATGCAGGAAGTAGAACAGCCAGCGCCCCACCCGCTCACGATGCCCCATCGTCAGCAACGGATCGCCGGTCGCCAGATCGAGATAGAGGCGTGTCGCCTCGGCATCACCGAAATCCACAACTGCCACCGGGAAGCGACGTACCGCTGCACCATTCATGGCCTCGGGCGCACGCGGGTAGAAGTACGCATCCGCTGCATGCTGCACCACGAAACCCTGCATGGGTGTAGCGGACAGCGCACGTGCCCTCTGCTGCAACCACGCGGTCGGCAGCCACCGTGCGACATGCAGGTGCCCATTGCCGCCGGACACGATGCGCGTATCACCCTGCCCGTCCAGCAACACCGCGAACAGCTCACCACCGATCCGTCGCCACTGGATCTCCACCGGCTGGAAGCGCGCAGCTTCGGCCATCGCCAGAAGCTTCGCAGGATCACCCAGCGCACCATCCACCGCCACCGCGCCGCCACGGTAGTGCTCAACATCGATCGCTTCACCCGTACTGCTGAAGACACCCAATGGGTTCATCGACATCAGCCCGCTGAAGATCCAGGTGAACACGAAGGCGGACGCCATCAGGCCAAGCAGGTGGTGCCAGCGCATCCACGGCTCGACGTACGGTGTCTTCGCACCGGAACGATAGTGCCCACGGAAACGCCAGCGCCACACACCCACCACGACGCCGCTGACCGCCGCCAGCGTGCACAGTGCGGACAGCACGATCACCACCCACGTCCACACCGGGTCGACCGACTGCATGCGCAGGAAGTACAGCCAGTGCAGCCAGGCGCCCACATAGTTCCAGCGCTGCTGCACATGAGGGGCGTCCAGCACCACTTCGCCGGTACGCGAGGACACGTACAGGTAGCCCGGCTGCGCGCCGCCCACCTCCACCCGATACAGCGGCCGATGCGCGTCCAGTGCACGCGAATGCGTCCAACGATCCTCATTCACGCGCGTTGCACCCACGAAGGCCTGGCCGCCCGCGAACTGCGCGGCGGATGCTTCGGCGCGCTGTGCCGACACCGGCAGCAGCGCCTGACCGGTGTATGCAGACCAGGCCCCCACGTGGCTGCCACTTCGCACCACATACGCCGGCTCGCCGCGTAGCGTGGTCAATGCCACAGCCTCCGGCTCGGCCTGCACGGCGGCAGGCAGTACAGACAGCCCCTGCAGGTCGCGGGCCTCACCCAGCACCGGCAACGCCGCCAGCCGCTCGCCGGGCGTCAGCTTCGGGTAACCAATGAACAGCATCACCATGCCGCTGACGAACCACAGCAGCATCAGCAGGCATCCGCCGATGCCCAGCCAGCGATGCACCAGATAGGTCCAGCGCTTGGCGGTGGATCGCAACGTCATCGCCAGCGTCCTCAGAAGCGATGGTCGACGGTGAATTCGACGCGCCGGTCCGCCCCCAGCAACCACTGCGTGCTGGTGTAGTACGCGGTGGCGTAGTACGCCTTGTCGAACACGTTGAACAGGCGTGCGGACAATCGCGTGTGCGGTGCTGCCTGCCAGGTCAGGGCGAGGTCGGTGGTGCTGTAACCGGGCAACTCCAGCGTGTTGGCATTATCGGCGTAGCGCTTGCCGACGTAGCGAACGCCACCCGCCGCGCTCCAGTCCGGTGCGAACTGCCAGCCCAGCCACACACTGGCCAGGCGCTCGGCTACGTTCGGCGGCACGTTGCCGTCGCGCGACACCAGCACCGCCGGCGAACCCGTGGTTTCCAGGAAGTCCTCGAATTCGGCCTTCAGCACCGTCGCGTTGGCATCGAGCGACCAGCGCGGCGCGAAGTTCCAGTTCAACGACGCTTCAATACCGCGCGAGGTCTGCGCGCCCACCTGTACCCGGTGATCCGGCACCAGCGGGTCGCGGCTGAGCAGCCCGGTCTTGCGGATCCGGTACGCCGCCAGCGTCCACTCGCCACCGTCGAACGCCTGCTTCAGGCCCACCTCGATCTGCCGCCCCTTGGCCAGGTCGAACGCTCCATTGGCGGCGCTGATCATCAGCAGTCCGCTGACCGGGTCCGCCGCCTGCGAGTACTGCGCATACAGGCTCAGCGTCGGCTGCAGCGCAAATACCGTGCCGGCGCGCCAGCCGGTGCTGCTGTAGGTTTTCGAGAACGCGTTCTGGCCACTGATCAGATCGGTGCGATCAATGCGCGCGCGGTCGTGGCGCAGGCCACCCAGCACCGACCAGCGCTCGCTCAGCGCCAGCCGGTCTTCCACGAACAGCGCGTACTGCTCGGCAAGGTTGCGGTAGCGCGGCAGGTTCGGCGCGTCGCTGGCGAACTGGCCCGGGACAGGATCGAACGGATCGACCGGGCCCGAGCTGCCGGCATAGGTGTTGTTGGTGTGCTTGAAGTGCGCGCGGTTGGCATCCAGGCCCACCGCGAAGCTGTTCGCCCAACCGCCCACATTGCCCTGCACACGCAGCGTCGAGGTCAGTCCGGTCTGGTCCTGGTTGTGGGTGATCTCGGTATTGCCCGAGCGATCGATCAAGCCGGTAGCGCGGTTGTAGACATAGGCCTCGGCATTGCGCCAATCACGCTGGCTGTCGATCTGGTAGACGCGGGTTCGCCATTCCACGTTCGCGTTCGGTGTCCACAGCGCGTCGAGCTGGGTCCAGCGGTCGCGGAAGCGGATCTCGCTGTCGTCCACGTTGTAGTTGCGGTGGCGCAGCGCCTCCAGCTGGCGGCCCTCGACCAGCGGCGTGCCGAAGTAGCGCATGGGTTTCTGGTAGCCCTGCGCATGGGTGAGCATCAGCTGCAGGTCCGCACGTGGCTGCCACAGCAACGCACCGGAGAATGTCGCGTCGCTGTTGCGTCCACGGTCGACCCAGCCACCGCTGTAGTTGCCGCTCACATCAACCCGATAGGCCAGCTCAGGCGTCAGCGCGCCACCACTGCCGAAGCCCAGCCGCGCGGTGTCCTCGCTGCCCGCGGTCATGCTGATCTCGTTCTCGATGGCGCCGCGCGTGGGCTTCTTCGGCACGATGTTGATCACGCCGCCGATCGCCCCGTCGCCGTGGATCACCGAGGCCGGACCGCGCAGCACTTCGATGCGCTCGATCGACCAGGTATCGAACGGGAACGTGATGCCCACGCCGCCGTACTGGCGCAGCCCATCGTACAGCCGCATCACCGAGGCACCGTCGGTGAAGCCGCGGCTGGACAGCGCACTCAGGCCATTGCCCGGATGCGGCATGGCACTGATCGCACCCGCTCGGCTGATCGCATCGTTGAGGTTGCTGTCGCCGCGCTGCTCCAGCTGCTCGCGCGAAATTACCGTCAGGCTGGCCGGTGTCTGCAACACGCTCAGGCCCAACGCAGAGCCCGCGCTGGCGGTGGACGACAGTTCACCGCTGCGGGTATCGACCACCCGCACGGTATCCAGCGTGGTCGGTGGGGCCGCGTCGGCGGCAAGCAGGGGCGCGGCATGCAGGAGCAGCGAGCACAGGACAGGCAGCGTCGCCCGGCGCAGACGCGCGGGGTTGGGGTTCGTTTTCATTTTTTCACGGCATGCAAGGCCACCCCGCAATGGCAGGGCAGCAATCAGAAAGGGACAAACACGCGCGTGCGGGCACCGGCCGTGGCCGGCAACCTCATGGAAGAACGTTCAATGCAGCGCGCGTGCGGCTCAGGCGGCCATCAAGGCCGGCGGCCCACGCGCTCCCAACGTGCCGCTGATCTGTCGCGGCAACGCCTGCACCGCGCCGCGCAGCGCGCGGCACACCGGTGCCATCGGCGCCAACAGCAGCACGGCCGCCACCAGCAGGGTGATCAGCCGTGCAGCGATCAGGCAGTAATCGCAGTCCACGCCCATCTCATGATCGGCATGTGGATCGGCGGCCGGTTTCTTTGCGGCGTCGCCGTGCGGCATCGCCATCGCGTGATGGTCGTGGTGCCCGTCCATCGCGTGCTGCGCATGCTCTGCGTGCATCGCGTGATCAAGGGCTGCCACCGGTGCGGCGGCCGCGACGTGGCCATGCGCCAGCCAGCGGCTCACCAGCGGGGCGAGCAGCACCAGCAGCATGGCAAGCCATGCGAGGGCCTGGAACCGGCGGTGGAGAGCAGAACGGCGCACGCCGCCATTCTACGGGGCCACGGCCAACCTTGGACCGCGTTCAGGGTTGGCCCCCTGCGACACGGTGACGCAGGGGCTCGCCTCCAGCGGCGACATGTGAATGCACCGCACCGCGGTCCCCACGCTTGCAGGCCCCACCTAGCCAACGTTAGGGTTCAGATGGCCACGGCAAGGAGCCAGGGGGATCAGCATGACCACCCGCATTACACACCGGCTGCGCATCAGCCTGCTCGGCCTGGCCGCGCTGCTCGCCGCCTGCGCCGACAAGGGGCCGCCCCCACCGCCAGAGCCGCTGGAACTCTCACAGCCCATCGCCGTGGACACGCCGGGCCAGCAGGTGCAGTTCGAGTTCGAAACCACGGCGCGCAATTTTGCCAGCTACCGTACCTATGCGGTGGAGCTGGATCTACAGCACGTTTCCCCATCGCCAGATGCTGCTTCTCCGCGCGACCTGCACATTCCTTTACGCGTTGGACTTCAGCAATGGTCCGGCGGCACGTGGCAGTCGCTGGCAAGCCCCGACGCCTACCAGATCGCACAGTCGCAATCTGGCCAGCCACTGCCAGACTGGCACCGCGATGCGGGACTGAACTATGCCCAGACCCAACGGGGCAGCGATGGCGCATACCGATTGCATGTCGCGTTGCTGCCGTTGCAGGGGCACAGCCGCTATCGAGTCCAGATCAGCACGGTTGAAGACATCGCACCACTTCGTGGCGCAAGCGCCAGGATACTGATTCACGAATCGCGTCCGCTCGCCAAGTAGCGCAGCGCCTTGGCACGCCCTAAAGAAGCAGCGCAGCGCACCCGCATCAACTCACGTATTGCGCCTGACCGTTCCCGAACGACCAGTTCTCCTTCTTCACCTCCACCAGATTGATGAACACATCCTCGCCGCGGATGCCCACCGCCGCATGCAGTCCATCGGCGATGCCGGCGTACAGCGCCTTCTTCTGCTCCAGCGTGCGCCCTTCGTTCCAGGTGATCTGGATGCAGATGAAGTCGTCGGTGCGATCCACCCCCAAGTAGCCGGGGTCGTAGATCAGCGTGCCGGGCGCGTGTTCCTGGAAGATCTGGAAACGGTCGTTTTCCGGCACGCCCACCGCGCGCATGGCTTGGTAGATGGTTTCGCCGACGCGTTGCAGGTAGTCGGCGGATTTACCTTTGCGAAGATCGATGCGGGCGAGCGGCATGGTGGTACTCCGGGGTGGATGGGCACGGCAATGGGCTGAGACTACGCCTGCCCAGGGCGGTGGGACAGCACAGGGATGGAACCCTCTGGCTCCATGCGTGGCATGGTCCCGCCTCCGCCGCGCGGGGTGACGTGATTGCCATCGCGGCATCCCTCCGGAGTCGTCATGTGCACGGCCGGTAAGGACGGCGATGTGCGCCATCAGTGATGGGCCGCACTACTCGCAGGTGTCGGACGGCACACAACGGGAAATGTCTGGCCTGCCTAGGGACGGTTGAGAACTTTCCTTACAGACCGATGTGATTGCCCGGCTTGAAGATCGCCGCGCCGAGGCAAAGAGCCTTGGCCGGGATTGGCGTCTCGAATAAACGAACAAGCTACTGGAGGTTGCGATCTTGATCGCAGCAAAGAGAATGCACCGACTGCCTTCCATGGCGGGCGGTGCGTGGGGATCGGAAGATCCGCCAGGCTTTTTCTCCCAGTGAGCTTTCGTGCCTTGGTACGCCAACCCGCACCGTCCGCCACCTTCGCTTCGGAAGGTGGCTTCACGCCAGTGAGGGTTTCGCCATGACCAACTGCACCGCCATCCATCCCCGCCTGCACGCCTTGATCGGCGACATCGCCGCCGATGTGCCCGAAGACCTCGCACGCGAGATCGAGTGCGCCCTGAACGAACAGAACCTTCCGGCGCAGTCGGCCACGTTTTTCGCCCGTCTCAATGCGATCAACCATGCTGACGGCGATGACGGACAGCCGTGCATCAGCCTCACCCTCGGCGCCAGCAATCACGCTTCGTTGCGCCGCTCGCTATCTGGGCTCGGCGCGTTGCTCGATCTGCTGCAGGCCGCCGACCATGCGCGCAACGAAGGCGGCCCGGACGAACAGTTGGGCGCCTTCCATATCGACGGACTGATCGTGGCCGCACGACAGTTGGTCCGCGAGGCACATCATTGCCTCTGCAGCGGCGATGCCTGACCGGCCCGGATGTGCTCCCGCTACAATCGCGCAGGGAGCGCAGGAGACCGCAATGGACGCCGAACACCTGGAGTACTTCAAGGCCGCACTGGAAGGCCGCGCAAGCGTGGGCTGGAACGTCTGGTTCGCCGCCAACCAGCAGGCGCTGGCACAACAACTGAGCCGCCCTGCACTGCTGCGCTTGAAGTTCAGCAAACTGGATGAAGCCGAACGCCTGCTGGCAGAGGCCGGCATCGCGCCCAGCAGCACGGCGGGCAAGCGCTACGAAATGTACTGCGCGCAGTTTTCGGCGGACGTGGTGGACGCGAACGGTCGCCCGCTGCCGGCCATCTGGCGCGCGGCGCACGGCGGTGCCATCGGCCTGCTTGCCGAGGGTGAGCAGGAGGCCGGCCAGGCGAAGCTGCTCGCGGAGTTCCGCCGCGTCCGCAAGCGCGGGCTGCAGCAGGCCCATGAATGGTTGGCCGATCTGTGCTTTGAAGGCGAGATGGAGCTGACCAGCGGCAGTGCCGAGGTGGGCCGTGGTCTGCTTGCAGTGGTGGTGCAGGCGGGTAGCGGCCATGACCTGCTGGATGCCACGGCGATGATCGCGCGCGAGCTATTGGACGAACACGCCTGAGACAAGGCCTGTTCCCATTCACAGAAGAAAACCCCTGAGTAAATGAAGGCCAGCAGTGAGCTCAGAGAATGGCTGGGACCGCTGTAGAGCAGGACTTTCCGCCCCCTCCCCTGCGTGGCCCGCATCGACCAACAAGCTTCATGATCGTAATATCCGGTCAAGCCTTACTCGAAGGCGTTTCCGGGGATGCGAAGAATGCGTAGGTGCAGGGATGCTGCAGGTGGTGCAATTTCGCGCTTCAGGAGATTTGAATCTCAATTCCGCCAGTTGGCTGCCATAGGCACCTGGTTGTGCTTTGCGCTGCCATTCGGCCTTGGCCTATTACCATCTGCCATCGCCGCAGGCCAGGAAACAGTCACTTACATCCACACTGACGCCCTTGGCTCCGTCGTCGCCGAAACAGATGCCAATGGGAAAGTGATCAAGCGCTACGACTATGAGCCCTATGGGGCCTTGGTAGGTGGCCAAGCCACAGACGGACCGGGATACACGGGACATGTGAGCGACTCGGTCACCGGACTGAGCTACATGCAGCAGCGGTGGATCCACAGTTGGGGATTTTCCTATCGGTGGACCCGGTAACGGCCTATCAGAAGCCAGTTGAACAGTTCAACCGGTATCGATATGCCAACGGAAACCCTTACAAGTTCACGGATCCTGATGGGCGGGAGAGTGGTGCAGCCTTCAAGGTAGTCAACGACGCCACGAATGGGCAACCGATTACTCCTCCGCCGAAAAATCCAAGCGATAGCCTCGGACCGGCAATTGGTGTCGCGTTAACCGCAATTCTGGCGGCTCCAGTACTCGCAGAGGGTGGCCTGGCCGCAATGGCAAATCCAGGAGCGGTAGCCACTGCGGCAGAGATTGGCGCAGGAGCCGCCGGTGTCACGGGCACTTCTGGCGCAGTAGCGGGAAAGATCACCGGCTACACCAAGCACGGCTTGAATCAGGCAATCTCCCGCGATGGAGGCAGGGGGGTCTCTGCAAAGGCCATACTATCGGCAGTGAAAGAACCCGCGAAGGTTGCCGAGCAGGCCGGCGGCAAGACGGCGTACACAGGGAAGGATGCGAAAGTAGTTTTGAACGGCGAAGGGAAGGTCATAACGGCCTTCCCGAAGAATAGCGAAGGACTGAGAGACCCGAAGGTAAAGTAAAGATGAAGAAGGATATCTCACCCAGCCTGCGCTCGCTGTTGGTTGAAATCGCAGCGAAGCACAATTTGCTCCTACCCGAGAATGGCGTCAGATACCTCGTTGAGCGTGATCGCGAGTCGCTGATTGATGCGTTGCTGGAAGAACTGTCAGAGAGCGGCTTGGGGCCTGACGATGAACCTAATCAACGAGGCATTGAGATCGAAGAAATCATTGACTTCGTCGGCCCCGTCGTTGATCGGCCCGATGCGTCGGGTGACTGAAGGCACGTTGATGCGGGCACGGCCTGATTGACGCACGGCGAAGATCAAGCGCGCCGCTGGAAGAACACGGCTGAGACGGAGCGCGCATTCGGCTGATCCTGCTGGATCGCTGGTAACAAAAAAGCCCCCATTTCTGGAGGCTTCTTTCGTTCTGCAACATGGTGGGCGGTACAGGGATCGAACCTGTGACCCTTGCCGTGTGAAGGCAATGCTCTACCGCTGAGCTAACCGCCCGGTGTGTTGCTGAGCCGCTCATTATAGGGGCTTTTCAGAGGCAGTCAACACTTTTTCACATTCGTGTTCACGGGTGTTTTCGGGGTGCGCAGCCGAGCATGGCTCGGCTCTACAGAACAGCGGGTTCACAGGCGTTTCGGGGCATGCAGCCGAGCCCAGCCCGGCGCTACCGGACTCACATCGTATGCGTCGGCTTGTCCGAACCGGTCAGACCGGCCAGCAGGGTCTCGATCTTGTGGCGCACGCCCTCGCCTTCGGCACCGTCGGCCAGCTGCACGCCGATGCCGGCGGTGCGGTTGCCCTGCGCGCCGGCCGGGGTCACCCAGATCACCTTGCCGGCCACCGGCAGGCGCTCGCTGGAATCGGGCAGGGTCAGCAGCAGGAACACCTCGTCGCCCAGGAAGTAGCGCTTGGGCGTGGGCACGAAGATGCCGCCATTCTTCACGAACGGCATGTACGCGCTGTACAGCGCGGCTTTGTCCTTCACGGCCAGGGACAGGATGCCCTGGCGGGCGTTGCTGGCACTCATCGATTTCCCCTTGCGGCAGGCCGCTCGTTCACCTTGTTCCAGGCCAGCAGCAACTCGACCACCGCAAGGTCTGCACGCACCGTGGTGCGCAGCAGGTCGCGGGTGCGGTTGGCCGCATCGAACCAGGCTGCAAGCTTGTGCAATCGCTCCGGCGTGGTCAAGGCATCGGTGCTGGCCTGGGCCAGCGCCAGGTCGGCGGCAAAGCGCAGGCGCAGCGCCGCGTTGTCGTCACCGCACCACTTCTGCGCCAGCTCCACCGCGCCGGTCTTGCCGGTGACCAGCTGTTCCAGATCTCGACCGACTTCGCGGCGCAGGCTCAGGCCGTCTTCGCGCAGCCAGTTGTCGGCCTGGCCGGGATGGCCGCGCGCGGCCTCCAGCGCTTCGCGCGCCGATGCCTCGCTATGGCCCCGCTGCTGCAGCCAGGCCAGCGCTTCGTGCTGCGGCGGCAGCTTGAACTCCAGGCGCTGGCAACGGCTGCGGATGGTCTGCGGCAGGCGTGCCGGGTCGCTGCTGATCAGCCACAGGTAGCGGCCGGGCTGCGGCTCCTCAAGCGTCTTCAGCAGCGCGTTGGCCGCCGAGCGGTTGATCGCATCGGCCGGGTCGACGATCACCACCTGCGCCACGCCGTACTGCGGGGTCAGCGCCAGCTTGTCGGTGATCTCGCGCATCTGCTCGATGACGATCTCGGTACGCAGCTTGTCGCCGCTCTTGTTCGGAATGAAGCTGACCAGCTGCAGGTCCGGATGGGTGCCGGCGGCGATCAGCTGGCGCGTGCGCGTGGCGTGCGTTGCATCACCCTGCGCCAGCACGTGGTCGGCCAGCGCCAGCGCCACCTCGCGCTTGCCCAGCCCGGCCGGGCCGCAGATCAGCAGGCCATGACCGAGGCGACCGGCGTCGAGCGCGGCCACGGTCTGGTCGAACGCGCGCTGCTGCCACGGCGAAAACGTGCTCATGCGCCCTCCCCGTCCTGCAGCCAACGCTCGATACGTGCGACCACATCGGCGGCCACGCGTTCCTGCACCTGGCCGGCGTCGATCAGCGCGAAGCGCTGCGGGTCCTGCTGTGCGCGGCTGCGGAACACGGCGCGCACGCGCTGGAAGAAATCGTCCTGCTCGCTCTCGATGCGGTCCGGCCACAGGTCACGGCCGTTGGCGCGTGCGCGGCCGACGGCCACGTCCACATCCAGCAGCAGGGTCAGGCCCGGCAGCAGGCCGACCGCGCGGCGCTCCAGGTCGGCAATCCACTGCGGATCCAGGCCACGGCCGCCGCCCTGGTAGGCGTAGCTGGAATCGGTGAAGCGATCGCTCAGCACGTAGGCACCGCGCTGCAGCGCCGGCCGGATCACCTGGCGCACATGCTGGGCGCGTGCGGCGAACACCAGCAGCAACTCGGCTTCGGCGCTGAGCGGCTCGGCAGCGATCTCGGCATCGGGCTTCAGCACCAGGCCGCGGATGCGCTCGGCCAGCGGCGTGCCACCCGGCTCGCGGGTCAGCACCACCTCGTGGCCGTGGCTGCGCAGGCAGTCACGGATGGCATTGATGGCGGTGGTCTTGCCTGCGCCCTCGCCGCCTTCCAGGCTGACGAAACGCGGGTGGCGAAGCAGCGCGGGACTCATTGCGCCGGGGTCTCCTGGGTACGTTGCTGGCGCAGCTGCTGCAGGTAGCGGGCTACGGCGGCGTTGTGCTGGTCCAGGCTGGGCGAGAACACGTGCGCGCCGCTGCCGTCGCCCACGGCGACGAAGTACAGCGCGTCACCGGCGGCCGGCTGCGCGGCGGCCATCAGCGCGTCGCGACTGGGCATGGCGATCGGGGTCGGGGTCAGGCCCGCACGGGTATAGGTGTTGTACGGCGTATCGGTGGTCAGGTCGCGGCGGCGGATGTTGCCGTCATACGCGGCACCGATGCCGTAGATCACGGTCGGGTCGGTCTGCAGGCGCATGCCGATCTTCAGGCGGCGCATGAACACGCCGGCGATCTGCGGGCGCTCGCTGGCCAGCGCGGTTTCCTTCTCGATGATCGACGCCAGCGTCAGCAGTTCGTAGGGCGTGTTGATCGGCAGGTCCGGCGCGCGGCTTTCCCAGGCTTCGTCCAGCGCCTTTTCCATTGCGGCGTGGGCGCGCTTGAGCACGTCCAGATCACTGTCGCCGCGCTGGTAGACGTAGGTCTCCGGCAGGAAGCGGCCTTCCGGGTGCTGGCCACCGAAGCCAAGGCGCTGCATCAACGCGGCGTCATCCAGGTTGTCGGTGGTGTGCAGCAGCGGCTCGGCGCGCTTGAGTGCAGCACGCAGCTGGCGGATGTTCCAGCCCTCGACAATCGTGACGCGGTGCTGCAGCACCTTGCCGGCGCGCATGCGCAGCAACAGCTCGCGCGGGGTCAGCTCGCCACTGAGCGCGTACTCGCCCACCTTCAGCTTGCCGGCCGCATCGAGCTGGCGCGCCAGCAGTTGCCACTGGGTGTCCTGGCCCTCGTCCACGCCGGCGTCGCGCAGCTTGCGCAGCACGCTGTTCATGCCATCGCCGCTGGCGATGACCACGCTCTCGGCGGTCGGGGTGATCGGGGCATCGGCGAACCGGGTCTGCTGGTAGAAGAACCACGCGCCCGCGCCAGCCACGACGGCGCCCAGCACCACCACCAGCGTTACCACGAACAGACACCCGCGCTTGGCTCCCGCCATGGACTACCTCTGAACTCGATTCCGTCGTGCAGGATACCGTGCCGGTGGATTGGGGTCATGATCGGGGTGGCGCCTGCGTGCCGACCAACGGTCGGCACCCACCACAACACTGGCACTACCGGAACACGCCTACCCCTGCTGGCCGAGCGCGCGCAGCAGGCCGCGGGCCTTGGCGCGGGTCTCGTCCAGTTCCTTGTCCGGGTCCGAATCGACCACGATGCCGGCGCCGGTGCGGAAGCTCACCTCCTGGCCGTCCACTTCGGCGGTGCGGATCAGGATGTTCAGGTCCAGGTCGCCATCGCGGTTCAGCCAGCCGAACGCGCCGGTGTAGGCACCACGCGGCACCTGCTCCAGCTCGCTGATGATCTGCATGCAGCGCACCTTGGGGCAGCCGGTGATGGTGCCGCCCGGGAACGTGGCGGCGATCACCTCGCCGGGCGTGACCTCCGGGCGCAGGTGGCCGCTGACGTTGCTGACGATGTGGTGCACATGCGCGTAGCTCTCCACGGTCATCAGCTCATCGACCACCACGGTGCCGGGCAGGCAGATACGGCCCAGGTCGTTGCGCTCCAGGTCGATCAGCATCACGTGCTCGGCACGCTCCTTGGGGTGGCCGACCAGTTCCTGGATGCGCGCGGCATCATCGTCGCCCTCGAAGCGCGGACGCGTGCCGGCAATAGGACGCGTCTGCGCGTGGCCGGCATGCACCGACACCAGCCGTTCCGGCGAGGAACTGACCACGTGGCGGCCGTGCGCGCTGAACAACCCGGCGAACGGTGCGGGGTTGGCACGGCGCAGCTGCGCATACAACGCCTGCGGGCTGACCGGCGCGGCGAACTGCGCGCTCCAGCGCCGCGACAGGTTCACCTGGAACACATCGCCGGCACGCAGGTAGTCGATCACCCGGCGCACGCCATCGGTGAGGCGCTGTGGCGCATCCTCGCCGACCGACTGCGGCGGCTGCCAGCCCTGCCCGGCCTCCGGCAATGCCTGCGACGCCAAGGTCATCAGCGCCTCCAGCAGGGTCTGCTCACCGGCTTCGGCGATGACGAAGCTGGCGTCGTTCTGGTGGTCGTGCAGCACCGCTGCCGGGCAGCGCAGCGCCAGCGCGGTCGGGCGGCCGTCCTCGCGCGCGCGCGCCGGCAGCACCGGTTCGATCTGGCTGGCCACTTCGTAGTCCAGCATCAGCGCCCAGCCGCCACGGAACGGCAGGCTGTGGCTGCCGTCGTGCGGCAGACGTTCGTGCTGCCAGGCGCGATCCAGCGCCTGCAGGAACGTGCCGGGCTGCACGGCACCCTGCAGGTCGCGCACCTGGCCATCGGCGTCCAGCCGCAGGCCCTCGCCCTGCGTGGCCAGCAGCAGGCTCCAGCGGCCCTGGGCGGTGCCCGAGGCAGTGGATTCCATCAGCAGCGGGAAGCGCGCCGGGTCATGCTGCTGCAGGGCCAGCAGATCGATCGGGTGCGGCAGCGGGTGGATCAGCGGTGCGTGGGTCATGGCAGCCAGTTCTGGGGTTCAGATGCACGGAAGCCGCCTTGCGGCGGCTCCGTGGTGCACGGCGTTGATCGGTTTGTCGGATTGCCGATGGGTAGAGTCGACTGTCAGTCGACTGCTTTCCCATCAACGATCACCGCGGCGGATCGAAAGGCAGTCGACTAACAGTCGACTCTACCAATGCGACGTCGAGCGTGGCGCGACGTCGCAACACCGGTCAGACGCGCTTGAAGATCAGCGTGCCGTTGGTGCCGCCGAAGCCGAAGCCATTGGACATCACCACGTCGACCTTGGCCTGGCGTGCTTCGTTGGGCACGTAGTCCAGGTCGCAGCCTTCGCCCGGCTGCTGCAGGTTGATGGTCGGCGGAATGACGTTGTCCTGCAGCGCCATCACCGAGAAGATCGCTTCCACACCGCCGGCAGCACCCAGCAGGTGGCCGGTCATCGACTTGGTGGAGCTGACCATCATCTTGTAGGCGTGGTCGCCGAAGGCGGTCTTCATCGCCATCGTCTCACCCAGGTCGCCCAGCGGCGTGGAGGTGCCGTGCGCGTTGAGGTAGCCCACCTGTTCCGGGGTCACGCCCGCGTCCTTCATGGCCATGGCCATGCAGCGCGCGGCGCCTTCGCCGTTCTCGCTCGGTGCGGTCATGTGGTACGCGTCGGAGCTGGCGCCGAAGCCGGCCAGTTCACAGTAGATCTTCGCGCCACGCGCCTTGGCGTGCTCGTACTCTTCCAGGATCAGGATGCCGGCGCCGTCGCCCAGCACGAAGCCGTCACGGTCCTTGTCCCACGGGCGCGAAGCCTGTTCCGGGGCGTCATTGCGGGTGCTCATGGCCTTCATCGCGCAGAAGCCACCCAGTGCGGTCGGCGAGGAGCCACGTTCGGCACCGCCGACCACCATCACGTCGGCGTCGCCGTACTGGATCATGCGCATCGCGGTACCGATCGAATGGTTCGAGGTCGCGCACGCCGACACCGCCGAGAACGACGGGCCCTTCAGGCCGGTGATGATGCTCAGCTGGCCCGGCAGCATGTTGATGATGGTCTTGGGCACGTAGAAGGGCGAGATCTTCTTGCCCTCGTGGAACTCGATGGTCTGCTCTTCGATGCCGAGCAGGCCGCCGATGCCGGCGCCGACGATGGCGCCGATGCGCTCGGCATTGGCGTCGGTGATCTCCAGGCCCGAGTCGTGCAGGGCCATGAACGAGGCACCGAGGCCGTAATGGATGAACGGGTCCATCTTCTTGGCATCCTTGCCGCTGACCCGGAATTTGCCGAACAGTTCGTTGTCGGCGGTGATGTCAAAGCCCTTGACCTCACCTGCAATCTTGGTGGTGAACCGATCCAGGTAGGCATCAGAAATGTTGGTCAGCGGACCGATGCCCGAACGACCGTGGGTGATGCCTTCCCAGCTGCTGGCCAGATCATTGCCCAACGGCGAGACGATACCCAGGCCGGTTACGACGACGCGACGCTTCATTGCTGATTCTCCTGACCCGAAGGTTCAATCGGGTAACACGGTTTGCTTCGGTGTGATGCCCAAACACACGGGGCCGCAACTGCGGCCCCATGGGGTGCGGTGCGCGGCGAGCGTGAGCCCGCGCGCGCACTGCCGTCTGACATCAGGCCTTGACGTGGGCCTTGATGTAGTCGATGGCGGCCTGCACGGTGCTGATCTTCTCGGCTTCTTCGTCCGGGATCTCGCACTCGAATTCTTCTTCCAGGGCCATCACCAGCTCGACGGTGTCCAGCGAGTCAGCGCCCAGGTCATCGACGAACGATGCGCTGTTGGTGACTTCTTCTTCCTTGACGCCAAGCTGTTCGACGACGATTTTCTTGACGCGTTCTTCGATGGTGCTCATGGGATCTCGCTCCAGATGGAGTTGTGGTTCAAAAGTGGTCGCCATCAAGGGCGATGGCCGTGGGATAGTGTAGTGGAAACCGGCGCGGCCTTGCATTGCAGCAAAAACCCCCGCAGATCAACCACTTGCGGCGCAATCCCTGCGCCCCTTGCTTACGGCATGTACATGCCGCCGTTCACATGGAGGGTTTCGCCGGTGATGTAACCGGCAGCCGGGCTGGCCAGGAAGGCCACCGCATGGGCGATGTCTTCCGGCGATCCCAGGCGTTCGAGGGCGATGTCGTTGATCAGCGCGGTGCGCGCTTCTTCCGGCAACGCCTTGGTCATGTCGGTGTCGATGAAGCCAGGTGCGACAACATTGACGGTGACGCCGCGCGAACCGATTTCCTTGGCCAGCGACTTGCTGAAGCCGATGATGCCGGCCTTGGCCGCGGCGTAGTTGGCCTGGCCGGCGTTGCCGGTCACGCCCACCACCGATGCGATGTTGATGATGCGGCCCTTGCGTGCCTTCATCATGCCGCGCATCACCGCCTTGCTGGTGCGGAACACGCTGGTCAGGTTGGTGTCGATGATCGACGCCCACTCCTCGTCCTTCATGCGCATCAGCAGGTTGTCGCGGGTGATGCCGGCATTGTTGACCAGGATCGAGATCGGGCCGAATTCCTTGGCGATGCCATCGAGCACGCTGTCCAGCGCGGCGGCATCGGTGACGTTCAGCGCGCGGCCGTGACCGCCGTGGGCAGCCAGGCGTTCGCCGATCGCGGCAGCGCCGGATTCGGTGGTGGCGGTGCCGATGACGGTGGCGCCCTGGGCGGCCAGCAGATCGGCGATGGCGGCGCCAATGCCACGGCTGGCACCGGTGACCAGTGCGATTTCACCCTGCAGGGGCTTGCTCATGATGTTTTCCTCAGACGGGAGCGGCCGCCGCACCGTGCCGCTTGCAGCGGCCACCGGTACGGCCGGCAGGAACAGGGAAGGTCAGGCCGACCATGCCTCGCGGGCGGCTTCGAAGTCGCCCGGCGTGGCCAGCGGACGGCCGTCGATGGCCTTGTCGATGCGCTTGACCAGGCCGGTCAGCACCTTGCCTGGGCCGCACTCGGCGATCTGGGTGATGCCGCGGGCGGCCAGCGCCTGCACGCAACCGGTCCACTGCACCGGCTGGTACAGCTGCTGGACCAGCGCGGTGCGGATGGCGTCCACGCCGTCGTGCACCTGGGCATCGACGTTCTGCACCACCGGCAGCTGCGGCGCCTGCCAGGACAGGCCGGCCATCACTTCGGCCAGGCGGTTGGCGGCTTCGCGCATGAGCGGGGTGTGCGAGGGCACGCTGACGGCCAGCTTGACCGCCTTGCGCACGCCCTTCTCGGACAGCAGCGCCAGTGCACGGTCGACCGCATCGGCGTCGCCACCGATCACGATCTGGCCCGGCGAATTGAAGTTGGCCGGCACCACCACCTGGCTGCCTGCGGCTTCGGCGCAGACGTCCAGCACCAGCTGGTCTTCGGCACCGAGCACGGCGGCCATGGCACCGACACCGGCCGGTGCCGCTTCCTGCATCAGCTGGCCACGCAGGCGCACCAGGTGCGCACCGTCATGCAGGCTCAGCGCGCCGGCGGCGACCAGGGCGGTGTACTCGCCCAGGCTGTGGCCGGACAGCACCGACGGGCGCGGGCCGCCCACGGCGTTCCAGGCGCGCCACACGCCGATGCTGGCGGCCAGCAGGGCCGGCTGGGTGTATTCGGTACGGTTGAGCATTTCCTCCGGGCCGCCCTGGGACAACGCCCACAGGTCGACACCGGCACCATCGGATGCCTCGGTGAAGGCTTCACGCACCTGCGGGTGCAGTTCGGCCAGCTCGGCCAGCATGCCCACAGACTGCGAGCCCTGGCCGGGGAAGACAAAAGCGAGGGTGGATACGGTCACGCGGTCATCCGCTTGTTGCAATCGAAGCGGGCCATGATAAGGGGGAATCCGCTGTGTCGTCTGTACGTGCGCGTATGCAGGCGTATGGAGCAATGACAGGGTCAGATCCCTTTTCCACCGGAAATGGGATCTGACCCCGGCCGACGATCAGCAGAACAGCTGCAGGACGTCCAGATCGCCGTCGGCGAGGAAATCCACGCACAGGCCCACCAGCATCAGCACGCCAGCAGTGCTGGCACCGTGGGTGATGAAGATCGAATGGGCCAGCGCGCGCGCTGACCGGCCCAGCTTCATGCAGACCCTGGCCAGGCTGCGCAGGCGGCCACTGACCGCATGCACGTGCTCGCGCACCGGTGCCTGGGCACCGCCCATCGCCTCGGCCATCATCGCCTGCAGGTGCTCGGGGCGGTCGGCATAGTACTTGGCCACGCCATAGCCGAACATCAGCCAGTCGCGGGCCTGGGCTTCGGACAGGTCCATCACTTCCAGTGGATCTTCCTCGAAGTCGATGAAACCGACCTTGTCGCCATCCCAGGTGAGGTTGCGCGGCAACGGCTGGCCGAAATAGGCGCCGCGCGCATGCGCTTCGGCAATGGCCTGCATCGCCGCCATGACCAGCCGATCACGACCGGCCTCGTCGGCCTGGCGCAGGCAGGTATTGAACGAGCTGCCGTTGTCGCCGATTACCAGCGCGGCATGGCCGGTGCCCAGCACGTCAGGCACGTTCACACCTTGCGCCTGCAGTTCTGCAAGGCGGCGGGCCTCGGTTTCGCGTGCGGCGTCGCCGCCACGGTGCGGAGGAGGACGAAGGGCATCGAGGTGGAAACGACGGGCAACAAAATTGAGCAGGCCAAGGGCCAGCGCCCGGCTTCCCTTGCCGTACTGCTTCAGCCAGGCACGTTGCCCTTCGATGACGATGGGCTCAACCATGACAGGTCCTCCTTAAACGCGTTACGGCCCCGGAGGGCCGCAACGACAAAGCTTCACATTGTCGTAACTTGCACTATCAATAGCGCAACAGAGCCGAACCCCACGTGAAGCCACCACCGAAGGCCTCCAGCAGCAGCAGCTGGCCGCGCTCGACCTTGCCCGAACGCACGGCGGCGTCGAGCGCCAGCGGCACCGAGCCGGACGAGGTATTGCCATGCTTGTCGACAGTCACCACCACCTGGTCCATCGACATCTCCAGGCGCTTGGCGGTGGCTTCGATGATGCGCAGGTTGGCCTGGTGCGGAATCAGCCAATCCAGGTCGGACTTGTCCAGGCCGTTGGCGGCCAGGGTCTCGTCCACGACCGAGTCCAGCGCCTTGACGGCGTACTTGAACACGTCGTTGCCCTTCATGTTGATGGTGCCGCCACCGTTGGCGCCGTCCTTGAAACCGCTCGAGACGCCGACCGGGTTCCACAGCAGTTCCTTCTTGCTGCCGTCGGCATGCAGGTGGGTGCTGAGGATGCCGGTCTCTTCGTCGGCCTTGAGCACGACGGCGCCAGCGCCATCGCCGAACAGTACGCAGGTGGTGCGATCGTTCCAGTCGACCATGCGGGTCAGCGTTTCGGTGCCGATCACCAGCACGTGCTTGCAGTCACCGGAACGGATGAATTTATCGGCCACGCCCAGCGCGAACACGAAGCCCGAGCAGGCTGCGTTGACGTCGAAGGCGGGGCACCCGGCCACACCGAGCTTGGCCTGGATCAGGCACGCGGTGGACGGGAAAATAAGGTCAGGCGTGGTCGTACCGACCACGATCATGTCGAGCTGCGAAGCGTCGATGCCTGCGGCTTCCAGCGCGCGCAGGGCGGCGTTGTAGCCAAGGTCGCTGGTGGTTTCGCCTTCGGCCGCGATGTGCCGTTCACGAATGCCGGTGCGCGACTGGATCCACTCGTCCGAGGTTTCGACCATTTTTTCCAGGTCGGCGTTGGTCAGGACTTTTTCCGGCAAATAGCTGCCGGTGCCCGCGATCCTCGAGTAGATCCGCTTGCTCATCATGTTTCCTGTTGCGCGGGCCGCCGATCACCGGCACGCCCGGGAAAGAAGGCAAAGGCCGCTGCCCGGAGGCAGCGGCCTTCCCGGCACATCAATCTTCTTCGACGGCCGAGGTCTTGGTCTGGATGACCTTCTTGCCGCGGTAGAAACCATCGGCAGTGATGTGGTGACGCAGATGCACTTCGCCGGTGGTCGGGTCGGTCGACAGCTGCTTGGCGCTCAGGGCGTCATGCGAACGGCGCTGGCCGCGGCGGGACGGGGTAACACGGGATTTCTGGACAGCCATGGGATTGCTCCAAACTCGGTTCGTTTTGCTTCGTCGTTTCGTCGCACAGGACGCCAGCGCCCAGCACACTTTTCGCTTTCGCCGCAGCCGCCGACGACAACCGGCTGCTATTGTTTCTTCAATGCCGCCAACGCCGCAAACGGGTTGGCCTTCTTTGTTTCTTCTTCGCTCGGCGCCCAGTCCTTGTCGACTGCTTCACCGTCGGGCGACAGCGGTACCACCGGCACCGCCAGCACCAGCTCGTCCTCGACCAGATCCAGCGGCTTCAGCTGGCCATCTTCCGGCACCAGCAACGCCTCGTATTCCTCCGGCAGGGACGATTCCTCGTCCTCGTCGCGGATCAGGCCAAGCCTCTGGGTCACCTTCACCGGCAACAGGAATCGCTGCATGCTGCGCTGACAGGTCAGCGGCAACGCGGTGTCGATGGTCAGTTCCACATAGGATACCCGCAAGACGTCGTCGCGACCGAATTCAAGCGAGTAGACGCACTCGCCGTCGGTATCTGCGACCAACCCCTGCAGGCGGGTCAATTCAGCCAGGGAGACCTGACCGTCGAAGCGCCTTCGCGCTACAACCATCCGCCAGGCATCCAGCGTTTCGGGCACGTTCGCGGACATAAGCCGCTGAATACTAAGGATCGGGGCGGCGGCTGTCAAATGCCCGCCATACAGGACTTGCCGCTGGCGCTGCAGACGGGCCAGACTGCTTCGCCCTGCCCCGGTATTGTCGCATGTCACTGGTCCTGGCCTCCACGTCCCGCTACCGCCGTGAACTGCTGCAGCGGCTGGGCCTGCCCTTCGACTGCGCGCGCCCTGAGGTGGATGAAACCCCGTTGAACAACGAAGCGCCCTTGGCCCTGGCCACCCGCCTGGCCGCCACCAAGGCGGTCGAGGTGGCGTGCCGGCATCCCGGCGCGTGGGTGATCGGCTCGGACCAGGTCGCGGACCTGAACGGCCAGCCACTGGGCAAACCGGGTACGGTCGAGGCCGCCTGCGCACAGCTGGCGGCGATGTCCGGGCAGACCGTGCACTTCCATACCGCCGTCTGCCTCAGCCGTGATGGAGCATCATTCACGGCCACCGATCTGACCGAGGTCCGCTTCCGCGCACTGGAACCGGACGAGATCGCCCGCTACGTGGCCACCGAACAGCCGCTGGACTGCGCCGGCAGCTTCAAATGCGAGGGCCTGGGCATCAGCCTGTTCGACGCCATCGACAACCGCGACCCGACCGCGCTGATCGGCCTGCCGCTGATCACGCTATGCGGATTGCTGCGCAGGGCAGGTTTCGCGGTGCCGTGAACGGTAGAGCCGAGCCCATGCCCGGCTGTTTTTTTGAGGCTGCCTGCATCTGAAGCAGAAGCAGCCGAGCATGGGCTCGGCTCTACAGGACCAGAGGACCTCAACGAACCTCGAACGGCTGCTCCTGCCACGCCTCCACGCTGCCATCGCGGCCATGCAGGCGCAGCCCGAGCCAGTGCTTGCCCGGAGCCAGCGTGGTGGTATCCAACGATGCGTCGAAGCCCACCGCCGGATGCTGCGGATCGGTACTGTCCGGCCAGGTGTGGCGCACGTCGAACACACGCCCGTAGCGGGCATCACCGATGGAGCGGCCATCGACCAGCACTTCAACCCGCGCCAGGCCGACGCCATCCTTGAACGCCCAGCCCTTGATCGCGAGCGTGCCGGACACCTTCTCGCCGTTGGACGGCGCATCCAGCCACGCCATCGCCGGCGTCACGCACGGCCCTTGCGCGCGCTGCACCGGCAGGCGGAACAACAGGAAGCGCTGGAATCCGTGATCACTGCTGACCACGCGTGGCGCAGGCAGCGGCCCCACCTGATCGCAGATGACGTGATAGCGCGCCAGCAGTTCGCGATAGCGCTGGTCGCTGGGTGACAGCACCAGCAGCATCGGCGCCGTGCGCTCGCCCTGATGCAGCAGGCCCCACTGTGCCAGCTGTGCGGTGCGGCCATGCTTGTCATTGAGCGGATGCGGCAGCACCTCGATGTTGCCATTGCCCAGCTGGAAACCCAGTTCAGCGCCGACCTTGAAGTTGCCGGCCAGCACGCGTGTCCCTTGCGGCATCTGCCGCAACTCCTCGCGCACCGCTACCGCCAGGGGTTGCCAGCCGGCGAAATTGCGCGGGTAGTACTTGCTGCCGGCCACCTGCTCGCGCAGTGCCGGCGTGGAGGCCATCAGGTAGTAGCCGAAGGCCAGCACCATGCCCGCACCGGCCAACCACCAGCCGGTGCGGCGCAGCCAGCGCGGCCAGCCGTTGAGCACCACCGGCACCGCCACCAGCAGTGCGAGGTAACCCGGCAGCGGCCAGTGGAAACTGATCCGCTCGACGTCAGTAAAGAAGCCGAGCACGAAAATGCCCAGCGTGGATACGCCGCCCACCAGGCCGAAATAGCGCCACTGCACGCGCGCGCCGCCACCGCTCCGGGTTCCTGCCAGCGCCACCTTCCACATCGCCATGCACAGGATCGGCGTCACCAGCATCGGCTGGATCACCAGGAACCACAGCCCGCCCCATTCGAAGGCCCAGGGATGACGCTCGACCACCTGGAATTTCAGCCCGGCATCGTGGTTGTCCGCATTCCACGCCAGCAGTGGCAGCCACGCCAGCACGCCCACCGCCAACGCGACCCATACGCGCGGATCGGCCAGCATGCGCCTCCCCTGCGGCAATGCCAGCAGCGCAATGAAACCCACGCCGATGACACCGATGAAGCGGTAATGGCTGAGCGCACCGATCAACAGGCCCAGCGCCAGCTTCATCGCCGAGGAGGCATCCACGTTGTGCAGCAGGCGCGCGCCGGCATGCAGGCAGATCACCGCCGCCAGTGCCATCGGCACGTCCGGCACCGCCAGCAGGCCCAGCGTCGCCGACAACGGCATCAACAGCGTGAGGCTGCCCGCCTGCCAACCGGCCACGTTGCCGAACCAGCGCGTGGCCGTGCGCACCACCAGCAGCGGCAGCAGCGCACCGATGGCCAGGAATGGCAGGCGCAACGCGAGCACGTGATGGCCACCGATCTCAACGCCCAGCCGGGCCAGCCACGCGGTCAGCCCGGGCAGGTCCGAATAGGCTGCGGCCAGATGCTGGCCTTCCTGCCAATAGAACGCTTCGTCGACGAACAGCGGCAGGCGCGCGGCAACGATCAGCTTGGCCGCTGTGACCAGCGTCCATAACCAGAGAAATATCGTCCGTGCGCGCTGTTCGCCTTGCATTGCTCTATGGATAATCGAGTGGATTCCAGATCTGAGACGATCATGCCAGCCTCGTCCCCCAATCCCAGCATGCTAACCGATCAATTGCGTCAGGCCCTGCGGGAGGCACAGGATCAGGTCAACGCACTGGTGCTGGGCAAGGTGCCGGAAGTCAGGCTGGCCTTCGTCGCATTGCTGTCCGGCGGCCACCTGCTGATCGAAGACCTGCCCGGCCTGGGCAAGACCACGCTGGCGCATGCGCTGGCCAGCAGCCTGGGCCTCAGTTTCCAGCGCGTGCAGTTCACCTCAGACCTGTTGCCCGCCGATGTGCTGGGCGTGTCGGTGTATGAAGCCGGCAGCCGCCAGTTCCAGTTCCACCCAGGCCCGGTATTCACCCACGTACTGCTGGCCGACGAGATCAATCGCGCCCCCCCGCGCACGCAGAGCGCGTTGCTGGAAGCGATGGCCGAGCAGCAGGTCACCCTGGACGGGCAGACGCACCCGCTGCCGGACCCTTTCTTCGTCATCGCCACACAGAACCCGGTGGACCTGTCAGGCACCTTCCCGCTGCCGGATTCACAGCTGGATCGCTTCCTGCTGCGGCTGGCGATGGGCTATCCCAGCGCCCAGGCCGAGCGCGAGCTGCTGCGTGGCAGCGACCGCCGCGACCTGATCGCGCGGGCCGTGCCGAAGCTGGATGACACCCAGGTGCGCACGTTGCGCGACGCGGTGAACCAGGTGCATGCCAGCGACGCGCTGATCGACTATGTGCAGGCCCTGCTGACCCGCAGCCGCCAGCACGCAGGCGTGCGCGTCGGCCTGTCGCCGCGTGCCGGCCTGGCGCTGCTGCGTGCAGCCAGAGCACATGCACTGCTGCTGGGTCGCGGGCATGTGGTGCCCGAGGACGTGCAGACGCTGTTCGTCGCCGTGGCCGGCCACCGGTTGGTGGCGGAAGCCGAATCCAGTTCAGGGCCGGCATTGGCACGCGCGATCCTGCAGACCGTCGCGGTGGATTGAACGTGGCCACACGCTGGGCACGCATGCAGCTGCTGGCTCGGCCGCGCAGGCCCGAAGCCTTGCCGAAGCGACTGGATCGCCATCGCATCTATGTGCTGCCCACCCGCTTCGGCCTGTTCGTTGCAATCCTGCTGGCAGCCATGCTGCTGGGCGCGCTGAACTACAACAACAATCCCGCCCTGCTGCTGGCCCTGCTGCTGGCGGCAGCGGCAATCGCCAGTGCCATTGCCGCGCATCTCCAGTTGTCCGGCGTACAGATCGACGCGATCTCCGCCGAGCCGGTACCGGCCGGGCAACCCTTGCGCCTGCGCGTGGACCTCTCTCTGCGGGATCCGCGTGCGCGGCACGGCCTTCATCTCCAGCTGGGCGACAGCCAGGCCTGGACCTCGCTGCCTGCACACGGCCGTGGTGAAGTGGAACTGGAGGTTCCCAGCGAACGCCGGGGCTGGCTGGAGCTTCCACGTATCCGCCTGTCCACGACCCAGCCCCTGGGCCTGGTGCGGGCGTGGTCGTGGGTGTGGCCGGAACAGCCGCTGCTGGTCTACCCACTGGCCGAAGCCCTGGCGCCTGCACTGCCGGAGAGCGGCAGCGATCCGCTGCATACCCGTGCCCACGCCAGCGGCGAGGAACTGCATCAGCTGCGCCCCTACCGGGCGGGCGATGCGCCGCGCAGCATTTCCTGGAAGCACTCGGCACGCCGCGACAGCCTGCTGGTGCGCGAGTACGAAAAACCGGTCGGCATTGAAGTAGTCCTCGACTGGCGCGCATTGGCGCCGCTGGGCCAAGAAGCACGCATCGCTCGATTGGCGCGCTGGGTGGATGTAGCCGAGCGCGAGGGCCGCCGCTACACCCTGTTGCTGCCTGCACACCCGCCGTTCGGGCCCGGACAGGGCGCCAGCCACCACCACCTGTGCCTGCGCGCGCTGGCGCTGATGCCGCATGACTGAGACCCCGGAGCTGCTCGACCGCAACGCCCGCAACTGGACCCTGGCCAGCGCGGCGCTGGCTCTGTTGCCGCTGCTGCTGCAGCTGCCGCCACTGCTGGCGGGCGTGATCGCGCTGGCGGCGATTTTCACCGCCGCCCTGTCGCGGCGGACAGTGCTGCCGATGCCGGTGCGCCTGCTGCTGGTGCTGGCCATGCTCGGCGCCATCGTCTGGCAGATGGGCATGGTGCGCCCAGGACGCGACACCGGTTGCGCGCTGCTGGCCGCGATGCTGGCGATCAAGTCCAGCGAGCTGCGCAGCCTGCGTGATGCCCGCAGTCTGCTCGGCTTTGCGCTGTTCTCGCCCTTTGCAGCATTCCTGCTCGACCAGGGGCCGCTGACAACAGCACTGGCCGCGCTGGCCGGGGTCAGCGCACTGCTCGCCCTGCAACGCCTGGCCCAGGATGAAGGCCATGCTGGCCGCCTGCCGTTGCACGGGCAGCTGCGTGGTGTCGGCCGCCTGCTGGCGATCGGCCTGCCGCTGGCATTGGCCTGCTTCTGGCTGTTCCCGCGCCTTGCCACGCCACTGTGGGGCGTTCCCGAGCGCGCCGTGGGTACACCGGGGCTGTCCGACAGCATGGAACCCGGCCAGTGGCTGGACCTGATGGCCGACGACACCCCGGCGTTGCGCGTGCAGTTCTTCGGTGCCCCACCCGAGCCGGCGCAGCGCTACTGGCGCGGCCCTGTACTGACCGCCTTCGATGGACGGCGCTGGACACGCGAGCCTGCGAGCGCGCGGCGACCTGCTGCGGTGGTTGAAGCCGGTACACAGGGCTGGGATTACCAGATCGACTACGAGCCGACTGACCGCCGCCAGCTTGTGGCGCTGGACCTGCCCAGCGGTGCGCCTGCGGGCAGCATGCTGGATGCGGACATGAGCCTGCGCAGCGAACGCCCGCTGGCCTCGCTCAGCCGCTGGCGATTGCATTCGGCCCCTCCACGGCAGTTCGACAGCACGCTGTCGCCCCTTCTGCGCCGCGCGACGCTGCAGCTGCCGGCCGGCTTCAACCCGCGCACCGCCACCCTGGCCCAGCAATGGCGACAGGACGCCGGCGGTGATGACGAGGCCATCGTGCGCCGCGCGCTGCAGTGGATCACCACGGATTTCTCGTACACGCTGGATACCCCGGCGGCGGGGCGCGACCCGATCGACGAGTTCCTGTTCGGCTACAAGGCCGGCTTCTGTGAACACTTCAGCTCGGCTTTCGTGGTGCTGATGCGCAACGCGGGTGTACCCGCGCGGGTGGTGACCGGTTTCGCCGGCGGCACCCGCAACCGCATCGGCGACTACTGGGTGGTGCGGCGGATGGATGCCCACGCCTGGGCCGAGGTGTGGCTGCCGCAGCGCGGCTGGGTACGGGTAGACCCGACGGCGGCCGTGGCACCGGAACGCATCCTGGACACGCTGGACGACCGCCTGCAGGCCGGCACGGACACACCACTGCGACAGCGGTGGCTGCAGCTGGGCCAGATGGGGGATTGGCTGCGCCGCGGCTGGAACGATCTGGTGCTGTCCTTCGATGCGCGCCGCCAGCAGCAACTGCTCAAGCCTTTCGGGCTGGACGATCTGGGTCCCGGGCAGCTGGTCGCCGGCTTCGTCGTGGCCGCCCTGCTGGCACTGGCGTGGATGGCCTGGCTGCTGGCCCGCGGCGAGCGCGAACGCGACCCGCTGCTGCGCGCCTGGCATCGCCTCGGGCGACGCTACGCCCGCCTCGGCCTGGCCCGAGAACCGCACGAAACCGCACAGCACTGGGCACAGCGGGTTCACCGGCAGCGACCCGACCCGACCCTGCTCGCGCTCAGCCAGCGTTTCGCCGACGCGCGCTACGCTGGAACTTGCAACGACCTCGCCTCATTATTGCGGGACCTGCGCAGGCATCGCCCGACTTCCGGAGCCTCCCCATGAACACCAAGTTCCTCCTCACCGCTGTGGCCACGCTGGCCCTGTCGGCCTGCGCCACGGCCCCGAAGCCGCTGCAGGGACAGTTCAGCCTGGTCTCTCCTCGCGACTCGGTCGCTACCCAGCAGGTCGGCACGCCGGTCCGTTGGGGCGGTCGCATCATCGAAACCAAGCCTGGCCAGGGCGAGACCTGCTTCCAGATCATCTCGCGCCCGCTCAATGGCAGTGGCCGCCCGAACACCACCTCGTCCGATGCCAGCGACGGCCGCTTCATCGCCTGCCGTGCCGGCTTCTACGACCCGGCGGTGTTCGAGGCCGGTCGTGACGTCACCTTCATCGGCAAGATCGACGGCTACCAGAACACCCGCATCGGCGAGTACGACTATCGCCTGCCGAAGCTGGCGGCCGATGTCATCTACCTGTGGCCGGAACAGCGCCAGGTCGATGTGGTGCCCTACCCCTATGGCCCGTGGGGTCCGGGTCCGTGGGGCCCTTACTGGGGCGGCTATGGCCGCTGGGGCTGGTGGTGATCGCCACCGCACAGGCATGACGGAAAGGCCGCCCTCGGGCGGCCTTTTTCATCCACGCATGGCGTGGACAGGGGCTTCAACGCCCAGGCGCACCGAAATGCCCCAGCGGTGCCCCCGCCAGCAGGTGCATATGGATATGGAACACGGTCTGCCCGGCATGCTCACGGCAGTTCATCACGATGCGGTAGCCGTCCTGCGCGAAGCCCTCGCGGCGCGCGTACTCGGCAGCGGCCAGGGCCAGTTTGCCGATCAGGTGCGCCTGCGAGGGCTGCAGGTCATCCAGGGTCGGAATGATCTCGTTCTTCGGGATGAACAGCACATGCACCGGCGCCTGCGGTGCGATGTCCTTGAAGCCCAGCACCTCGTCATCCTCGTAGACGATGGTGGCCGGGATCTCACGACGGATGATCTTGCTGAAAAGGGTTTCGTTGCTCATGGTCGGCCTCGGCGGAGATGTCTCCCGCATTGTAGGCCGCCCACGCCCGGCCACGTCCGGCCGTTGCTCAATCGCGGAATTCGCTGCGCGTACCGAACGCGTGCGACAGCGTGCCACGATCAACGTATTCAAGCTCGCCGCCCAGCGGCAGGCCCTGCGCCAGGCGGCTGGGCTGTACCTTGCGTGCGCGCGCCAGCTGCGCCAGGTAATGCGCGGTGGCCTCGCCCTCGACAGTGGCGCTGGTGGCGATGATCAGCTCCTGCACCTCGCCTTCGGCCAGCCGTCGCTCCAGCTGCTCCAGGCCCAGTTCGCGCGGGCCGACGCCATCGAGCGGCGACAGTCGCCCCTGCAGCACGAAGTAGACACCGCGGAAGCCGGTGGCGTTTTCGATGGCCAGGCGGTCGGCCGGCGATTCGACTACGCACAGCTGGCTGCGCTCGCGGCTGCCGTTGGCACAGGTCGGGCACAGCTCGGTTTCGCTGAAATCGCGGCACTGCGCACAGTGGCCGATGCGCTCCACCGCCAGCGCCAGTATCTGGGCCAGGCGCTGGCCACCTTCGCGCTCGCGCTCTAGCAGGTGGTAGGCCATGCGCTGCGCCGTCTTCTGGCCCACGCCAGGCAGCACCCGCAGCGCGTCGATCAATTGTTCAAGCAGGGGTGCGGACACGGCGGTGTGCTTTGATGGCGTCGAGCAAGCTCGACAGCTACGTGTAGAGTCGAGCCATGCTCGACTGAGGGTTGCAGCGGGCGCCTGCAGCAGGCGCCCCGCCAAGAATCAGAACGGCAGCTTCATGCCCGGCGGCAACTGCATGCCAGCGGTGGCCGAACCCATCTTCGACTTCGACTCGGCATCGATCTTGTTCGAAGCATCGTTGAAGGCGGCGGCGATCAGGTCTTCCAGCATCTCCGGGTCGCTGGTCAGCGACGGGTCGATGCGCACCTTGCGGCATTCCTTGGCGCCGGTCAGGGTCACGCTGACCATGCCGCCACCGGCACTGCCGGTCACTTCGATCCTTGCGATTTCTTCCTGGGCCTTCTGCAGGTTCTCCTGCATCTTCTGGGCCTGCTGCATCAGTTGGGCGATGTTGCCGCGCATAGTCTCTTACTCGTCAAAAGAACGGATGGAATCGGAAACAACCCGGGCACCGTGCTGTTGGATCAGCACCTGCACCTCCGGATCGTCCATGAAAACAGCCTCTGCCACCTGCTGCCGCTCACTACGCTGGCGGTCGGCACGCTGATGCAGGGTCTCGGCCGGAACGTGCTCGATCTCCACGGTCTCGACCACGATCTTCGGGGCCTGGCCAAGGGCTTTCTCCAGCATCTCGCCCAGGGCGGCCAGCGCACGCTCAGAGCGCAGGTACTCAAATCCGGGCGAAAGGCCCAGTTTCAAGGTCCCGTGCTGGCAACTGATGAAGGCAGCGTTGGCCGCCAGCTGCCGCGACGGGCCGCTGAGGCCGCTGTTGGCCACCAGATCCAGCCAGTCCTCGGCCGTGGCCAGGTCGCTGACACCTTCCAGCGGCGCGGTCCCCTGCACTGGCGCGGGCTCGGCCGGCGCGATGGCAATGCCTTCAGTGCGGAACGGGCGCTCGGGCGGTGCAGGCTCGCTGGGAGCCACGACGGGAGCCGGCGGCTCATGCCAGGGCGCGACCATGGCGGCGTCTGGCCCCGCCATCTCGGCCGCCAGCGCCTCGTCACGCGCCTCGGTTTCGTCGGTGGCCCACGGCGGCAGGTCGTCGCCCGCTTCCGCTTCAGCAGCCGGTGGAGCGGCCTCGGCCTTCATCGGCGGCGGCTGCACAGGCTCTTCCACCGGAACCGGCTCGGGCTCCGGCGTCGGGTCCGGTTCGGGTTGCGGGGCCGGCTCGGGTTCGGGTTCAGGTTCGCGCGGCGCGGCCTGCACCGGAGCGGCCACCTGCGCCACCACGGCCGGGCTTGCCGAAGCGGCGGCAGTCGCCGGCATCGCTTCGTGGGTACCCGCCCCGGTGCCACCACCGGCAGCATTGCCACCCGGCGCATTGCCTGCACCATCCACCGACTTCGGTACCGGCGGGACTGCTACGGCCGGGCGGAATGCCAGCATCCGCAGCACGGCCATTTCGAAACCTGCGCGCGGGCTCGGCGCCAACGGCAGGTCGCGGCGGCCATTCAGGGCCATCTGGTACCAGAGCTGCACCACTTCCGGGCGCAGGCGCTCGGCGAATGCGACGGCGTCCAGGCCTTCGGCAGCGGCCGCACCCGGTACCAGCTGCTGCACCTGGATGCGGTGCAGGCCTTCGGCCAGCGCTTCCAGCACGCCACTCCAGTCCGGTGAGAATTCGGCCAGCGCGGCCACCACCTGCAGCAGGCGCGGCCCATCGCCCTCGGCCAGCGCATCGAGCATCGCCGCCACCTGGGTGCGATCGACCGTGCCCAGCATGGTGCGTACCACGTCCTCGCGCAGTGCGCCGCCGGCATAGGCGATCGCCTGGTCCAGCAGCGACAGGCCGTCGCGCAGGCTGCCGTCAGCGGCCTTGGCCAGCTGTACGATGGCACTGCCGTCTGCCTCGATCTCTTCTGCCGCCAGGATGCGCGTCATCTGGCCCTGGATCTGATCCTCGTCCAGGCGCTTGAGGTTGAACTGCAGGCAGCGGCTGAGCACGGTGACCGGCAGCTTCTGCGGGTCGGTGGTGGCCAGCAGGAACTTCACGTGCTCCGGCGGTTCTTCCAGCGTCTTCAGCAGCGCATTGAACGCCGCCTTGGACAGCATGTGCACTTCGTCGATCAGGTAGACCTTGTACTTGCCGCGCGACGGCATGTACTGCGCGTTCTCGATCACCTCGCGCACGTCATCCACGCCGGTGTTGGACGCGGCATCGATTTCCAGCAGGTCGATGTAGCGGCCAGCGTCGATGTCCAGGCAGGCCGCGCACTGGCCGCACGGGTCGGCGCTGGTGCCCTGCTCGCAGTTCAGCGACTTGGCGAAGATGCGCGCGATGGTGGTCTTGCCCACGCCGCGGGTACCGGTGAACAGGAACGCGTGGTGGACACGGCCGCTGTCCAACGCGTTGCTGAGCGCACGGACCACGTGTTCCTGGCCCACCAGCTCGGCAAAACGCTTCGGACGCCACTTGCGGGCAAGGACGAGGTAGGACATCAGGCCACCGTTTTCCATCGGATGTTCCATTGTGCCATGCCTGTCCAGCCCCCTCGCCAACAATGCGCCCGGATGCGTCCGTGATCTGGGCGCTTGTGTCCGGCCGCGCCGCCCGCTAGAATCTGCGCCCCTGCTGAGGCGTTTGCCGGTGGCAGGGATCCGGAGAGGTGTCCGAGTGGTTGAAGGAGCACGCCTGGAAAGTGTGTAAGCGTCTAAACCGCGCTTCGGGGGTTCGAATCCCCCTCTCTCCGCCAGACAAACGCAAAAGGGCCGCCCACAGGGTGGCCCTTTTGCGTTTGTCTGGCGGATGGGATGGGTAGTGAGAAGCCCCGCCGGGGTTCGACGGTTCTGCAGGAGCAGAACCGGACAGCCGCAGGCTGGTCCCGGGGCGCAACGCGCATCGGGATCGGGTGCAGGGATGCACCCGACAATCCCCCTCTCTCCGCCAGATATAATGAAGAAGCCGCCCAGTGGGCGGCTTTTTTATTTTGGCTGGCGGCAATCGCCGCAGGCACTGCCGGACTGAACAGGCGCTGCCGCCGTGGCCGGTCCAACGGCCCGCCCGCCGACGGCGCGCGATCGGCCGCGAGTCATCTGCGCCGGAGCAGTCCCCGCACGCAGGCGCCGACGAACGCCAGCCCCAGCAGCACCCACACGACCGTCATTCCCCACAACGCACCGAACGTATCCAGCACCGGCTCCAGCCGCAGTCGCGCCGGGTCGTACAGCACGCGTACCGGCTGCCCAGGCTCATAGCCGAAAATCATGCCGCCCTGCGGGTACGAGATGCGTTGGCCGGTCGCGGTGGTGAACGCGACCTGCGGATGCGATCCGCCGGCGTTCAGGCGCTCGACCTGGCCATCAACGGCCTGCGCGACCTCCAGGAACTCAAGACGATGCGTCACCTCGAGGGCGGCCACGGCAAGGCTCAACAGGCCCACCGCGCCAAACAGCAGACCACGCATGAGCTGGGCAGTCCGGGAAAGAGAAGGGTCGGGCGTCACTGGGCAGCTCCGTTGCAGGCAGGAAGACGAATGGGGCCGGCGGATCCTGCCGCGCGGTCAGTCCCATGTGTCGAAAGCATAGCCCGGAAGCCGCCGCGCCCCGCTGCACGCCATCGCGGCCGCATGCGCCTCGCCATTGCCCGCGAACGACGCACCCGCCTGGTACAGGCGCCTGCGTCCCGAGCACGGTCATTCGAGTGGGGAAAAGTCACCTGGAAAAGGATCGGCATCGCTCCATGTACCCTGGAACGCTTCGCCCTCTCCCAACGTCTGGACGGTTGAAATGCAGCCGGGCAACTCCATGGCATTTCCCATGAACCTCCGCCTCTACCGCCCCGCAGACGCCAGCGCCTGCCTGTCGATGTTCGACAGCAACGTGCCCACCTATTTCGCGCCCGAAGAGCGCAGCGACTTTGAACGCTTCCTGCGCGAGCAGGCCATGGACTGTGCATTCCAGGTGATCGAGCGCGATGGCAGCATCGTGGCCTGTGGCGGCCTGTCGCGACGCGGCGACGGCAGTGCCGGCTTCTGCTGGGGCATGGTGCAGCGCGCGCTGCACCGGCAGGGACTGGGCCGCGAACTGGCGCTGGCACGCCTGCGCCAGGCCGAAGCGGATCCGTCGATCAAGCGCATCACGCTCAGTACCAGCCAGCACACCCAGGGCTTCTATGCCGGGCTGGGCTTCCAGGTGACGCGGATCGTGTCCAATGGCCACGGCGCCGGGATCGACGCCGTGGAGATGGAGCGGAGGGTCTAGCCCTCCGCCCCGCCCCGGATCCACGCAAGCCTGGATCCAACATCGCCGCACTTCCCTCAGAAGCCTACGCGCAGGTTGATCTGCCCACCCACGTCGCGGCGGCCATCGCCATGCTGGCCCTGCACGAACATCGACAGCTGGCTGTTGCGGCCGAGGCCGACCGCCACGCCCAGCTGGCTGACCAGCGCATTGCGCGCCATCACCGCACTGTAGACATCGAAGGCATTGCCGCCCACCGCGAAGCGATTGCGGCTGGCCACATCGGTGTCACCCGAGGCGTGCTGCCAGCCGAGGCCGACCGTCAGCTGTGCCGGGAAGCGCTCGCCGCTGCCCACGTCCCAGCGCCCACGCACGCCCACGGTGCTGACATTGAGCGTGTCCTTGCCGCCTTCCAGCGCCAGCGCAGCAGTGCCGCCCTGCTCCACTGCGCGATCGCTGTCGACCCAGTGCTTGGTGAACTGCACGTACGGCTGCAGCTGGGTCCTGCCATGGGACCAGGTCCAGCTGCCCTCCACCTGCGCGATGGTCACATCCGAGTCCTGGCGGCTGTACAGGGTCTGGCCCAGCAGCGGCACCTCACGCGTGGTGCGCGTGCGGTAGTCGCCACGCGATACGCTGCCACCGACCGCGAAACCGTTGTTCCACTGGCCCTGTGCATACAGGCCGAACGTGTGGCCACGCAGGCGGGCCCGCGAACTGCGATCGTACAGGCGCGTATCCAGCCGCTCGTTGCCTGCGGCCGCACCCAGCACCACGTGCTCGCCCAGCTGCCAGTCCACGCCCGCCATCAGCGCATTGCGGTTGGAGCGGATGTCATCGCCGTTGCCGTCACCGTCCTGGCGGAACACCTTGCCACTCCCGGCCAGCCAGGCCGAGGCTCGCTCACCACGCACGGTCGGCAGCTCACTGCCGAGGCGCTGGCGGATACCCTCCTCCAGGTAGTTGTCGTACAGCAGCACCGCGCGGCTGGCCGCATGCACTTCACCCGAAAGCTGGTCGAACGCCGCGCGCGCAGAGCCCGCGTCATACATCAGCAGGGTGTTGTACAGGCCCAGCGCCGGGCCGCTCTGCGGCAGGCTGTCCAGCGCTGCGGCAGTGTTGTACTGGTTGCGCGTCGTCGCTGCGGTGGTGAATGCTGCGGTCTGCGCCACGTCTATCTGCAGGTTGGCGGTGTTGGCGGTATAGACCGGCGTAATCGTCAGGAAGGCCGACGGCGAGGTTGCCGAAGCGAACTGCCCGCTCAGGCCACCACCTGCATTGACCACCGTGTACTGCTGGCCCTGCTGGTAGCTGGTGCTCGGCGAAATGGTGTTCACCCGCACCGTGCTGCCACCCACGTTTGCACTACCGCCCACCTGCACCGTGTCGCTGCCGGTGGCACCCAGGTCGATGCCCAGCGTGCTGCCCGGCGACAGGGTCAGATTGCCGCCCACCGTAATGGTGCCGGCGCCATTGCCCGCACCGCCGCTGTTGCCTGGACCATTGCCCGGCGACAGCACGCCGCCGCTGGACACCGTCACGCCGCCACCCGTGCCACCGATGGTCCCGGTACCGGACAGCGTGGTACCGCTGCCGATGGTCCACTGGCCACCGATGTTGCCGGTGACATTCAGGCCACCGCCGGTGACCTGGCCGGTGCCGCTGAAGCCGCCGCTGTTGCCGCCCAGGTTCAGGCCGCCCGGGCCTGCCTGCACGATGCTGCCACCACCGCTGATGGCGCCGCCCAGCGTGGTGGTGCCGCCGGTGTTGATGACCAGGCCACCATTGTTGGTGATATTGCCGGTGATCGAGCCGCTGGCGCCGCCATTGCCGACCTGCACGGTGCCGCCGGCATTGATGGTGGTGCCGCCGGTGTAGGTGTTGTTGCCGGTCAGGACCACGGTGCCGGTGCCGGCCTGGGTCAGGCCACCGTTGCCGCTGATGGTGCCGCCCACCGTGGTGTTGCCGCCGACGTTGAACACCAGGCTGCCGTTGTTGGCAACGTTGCCGGTGATCGCACCGCTCGCGCCACCGTTGCCGACCTGCAGCGTGCCGCCGGTGTTGATGGTGGTGCCGCCGGTATAGGTGTTGTTACCGGTCAGGACCACGGTGCCGGTGCCGGCCTGGGTCAGGCCGCCGCTGCCGCTGATGGCACCGCCGACGGTGGTGTTGCCACCCACGTTGAACACCAGGCTGCCGTTGTTGACGACGCTGCCGCCGATGGCACCGGTCGCACCGCCATTGCCGACCTGCAGGGTGCCACCGGCATTGATGGTGGTCTGGCCGGTATAGGTGTTGTTGCCGTTCAGGGTCAGCGTGCCGCTGCCGGCCTGGGTCAGGCCGCCACTGCCACTGATGGTGCCATTCAGCGTGGTATTGCCCGCCACATTGGAGAGCAGCGTGCCATTGTTGGTGACGTCGCCGACGATCGAGCCCGTCGCACCGCCGTTGCCCAGCTGCAGCGTACCGCCGGCGTTGATGGTGGTACCGCCGGTATAGGTGTTGGTACCGGTCAGCAGCAACGTCCCGCTGCCGGCCTGGGTCAGGCCGCCGCTGCCGCTGATGGTGCCGCCCAGCGCGGTGTTGCCGCCCACGTTGGAGATCAACGCGCCATCGTTGGTGATGTCGCCAGCGATGGAGCCGGTTGCCCCGCCGTTGCCGACCTGCAGCGTGCCACCGGCATTGATGGTGGTGCCGCCGGTGTAGGTGTTGTTGCCAACCAGGGTCAACACGCCAGCGCCGGCCTGGATCAGCGTGCCACTGCCACTGATCGCGCCATCGACTGTGGTGTTGCCACCGACGTTGAACACCAGGCTGCCGTTGTTGGCAACGTTGCCGGTGATCGCGCCGGTCGCACCGCCATTGCCCACCTGCAGCGTGCCACCGGCATTGATGGTGGTGCCGCCGGTATAGGTGTTGTTGCCGGTCAGGGTCAGCGTGCCGCTGCCGGCCTGGGTCAGGCCACCGGCGCCGCTGATGGTGCCGCCCAGCGTGGTGTTGCCGGCCACGTTGGATACCAGCGCACCGTTGTTGGTGATGTCACCGACGATCGCGCCGGTTGCACCGCCGTTGCCCACCTGCAATGTGCCACCGGCATTGATGGTGGTACCGCCGGTGTAGGTGTTGTTGCCGGTCAGCACCAGCGTACCGCTGCCGGCCTGGGTCAGGCTGCCACTGCCGCTGACCACACCGCCCACGGTTGCCGTGGTGCCGAGGTTGTAGACCAGGCTGCCGTCGTTGGTGATGTCGCCCAGCACCGAGCCGGTGCTGCCACCGTTGCCGATCTGCAGCGTGCTGCCACCGTTGATGGTGGTGCCACCGGTGTAGGTGTTGTCACCGCTCAGGGTCAGCGTGCCGGTACCACTCTGCACCAGGCCACCGGTGCCGCCGATCACGCCGGCGAACGTGGTGCTGGCGTTGTTGCCGCCGGTGGTCAGCGTTGCACCGCCCAGCGCCACCGTACTGCCGGTAACACCGGCCAGGCCACCGATGCTCTGGTTGCCACCGGCACTGATGTCCAGCGTACCGGTGCCGGCCAGGTTCACCGTGCTGGCGTCGGACAGGCTGCCGCCCGCGCCCACCGCCAGCGTGCCGCTGTTGATGGTGGTGGTGCCGGTGTAGCTGCTGGCGCCGGCCAGGGTCAGCGTGGCCGCACCGTCCTTGGTCAGGCCACCTGCACCGGAGACCGCACCGGCCAGCGTCAGGTCGTTGTTGCCCAGCACATCAAGCGTGGCACCGGCGCCGAGTGCAACGTTGTTGGCCAGGGTCACCGCCGCGTTGGCATCCAGCGAACCGTTCCCGGCCACGTTCAACGCACCCGTACCGAGCGCGGCATTGTTGCCGACCACCAGCCCGCCGGCATTGAGGGTGACGCCGCCGCTGAAGGTGTTCGCACCGCCCAGCGTCTGCACGCCAGCGCCGTCCTTGATCAGCGCTCCCGTGCCGCCGATGGTGCCGTCGAACGTGGTGTTGCCGACGCCGCCGAGAGTCAGCGTGTTGCCACCCAGCGCCACACTCGAACCCGCCACGCCCGCCAGCGAGCCGATGCTCTGGTTGCCGCCTGCGGAGATATCGAACGCGGTACCCGCATTGGCGAGGGTGACCGCACCGGTCGCCGCCAGGCTGCCGCCGGCACCGATCGCCAGCGTGCCGGCATTGATGGTGGTGCCGCCGGTGAAGGTGTTGGTACCGGTCAGGGTTTCGGTGCCGGTGCCTTCCTTGATCAGGCCGCCGGTGCCGGCAATCGAACCACCGAACGTGCCGTTGCTGGCATCGCCGATGGTCAGCGTGTTCGCGCCCAGATTCACCGTACCGTTGCCGATCAGCGTGCCGAACACCTGCGTACCCGCACCGGCCGACAGATCGAAGGTCGCGCCGGTGGCCAGGTTGACGGTGCCACTGGCAAGCAGGCTCGCGCCCGCGCCCAGCGCCAGCGTACCGGCGTTGATGTTGGTGCCACCGGAATAGGTGTTGGTGCCGTTCAAGGTCAGTGTGGCCAGGCCCTCCTTGGTGAGGAACCCGGTGCCGCTGAGATTGCCGTTGAGTGTCAGATCGTTGCTGCCCAGCACGGTCAGGCCGGCATTGAGAACGAAGTTGTTGCCCAGCGTGATCGCGCTGTTGGAATCGAGCGAGGCATTGCCACCCACGGTCACCGTACCCGTGCCAAGCGCGGAATTGTTGCCGACCACCAGGCCACCGGCGTTGAGCGTGACGCCACCGCTGAAGGCATTGGCACCATTCAGCGTCTGCACGCCGGCGCCGTTCTTGATCAGGCCGCCACTGCCGCTGATCACGCCGTTGTAGGTGCTGTCGGCGACGCCGCCGAGGGTCAGCGTGTTGCCGCCCAGCGCCACTGTGCTGCCGGCCACGCCGGCCAGCGAACCAATGCTCTGGCTGCCACCGCCGGAGATGTCCAGCGTGCCGGCACCGGCCAGATTCACCGCGCCGGTGGACGCCAGGCTGCCTCCGGCACCGATGGCCAGCGTGCCGTTGTTGATGGTGGTGCCGCCGGAATAGGTGTTGGCACCGGTCAGGGTCACCGTGGCTGCGCCGTCCTTCACCAGACCACCGGCACCGCTGATGATGCCGTCCAGGGTCAGCCCATTGCTGCCGAGCAGGGTGAGGTTGTTGCCGGCAGAGAGGTTGATGGCGTTGCCGAGGGTGACTGCCAGGCTGCTGTCCAGCGTCGCGTCGGCCCCCACGTCCAGCGCCCCCGTACCCAGCGCGCTGTTGTTGCCGACCACCAGGCCGCCACCGTTCAAGGCCAGACCACCACTGAACAGGTTGGCGCCGCCCAGGGTGAGGATACCCACGCCGATCTTGACCAGCGCACCGGTGCCGGAAATCGAACCGTCGAAGGTGCTGCTGTCGGCGCCGCCGAGGATCAGCGAGTTGGCGCCGAGGCTGACCAGGGAGCCGGTCACGCCAGACAGTGAACCAATCGTCTGGTTGGCACCGGAACCCGAAATGTCGAAGCCCGCGCCGGCGGCGGCGACGTTCACCGCTCCGGACGAGGACAGACTGCCGCCGAGACCGATCGCCAGCGTGCCGGCGTTGATGGTGGTGCCGCCGGTGTAGGTATTGGTGCCGGTCAGTGTCTCGATACCGCTACCGACCTTGGTCAGGCTACCGGTGCCGGCGATCGAACCGCTGAAGGTGCCGTTGGCGGCGCTGCCCACTTCGATGTTGTTGGCGCCCAGGTTGACCGTGCCGTTGCCAACCAGCGTGCCGAACACCTGCGTGCCGTTGCCGGCCGACAGGTCCAGCGTGGCGCCGGTGGCGAGATTGACGGTGCCGCTTGCGGCCAGGCTGGCCCCGGCGCCGAGTGCCAGCGTGCCGGCGTTGACGTTGGTACCGCCGGTGTAGGTGTTGGCGCCGTTCAAGGTCAGCATCGCAGTGCCGTTCTTGGTCAGGCTGCCGGCACCGGAGAGCACACCGTTGAGGGTGAGCGCGCTGGTGCCCAGCACCGTCAGCCCGGCGTTGAGCACCACGTTGTTGGCCAGCGTCGCCAGCGCGGTGGTATCCAGCGTGGTCGCCCCACCGACGGTGAGCACGCCGGTACCCAGCGCGGCATCATTGCCGAGCACCAGGCCGCCGGCATCGAGCGAGACGCCGCCGCCGAAGGTATTGGCACCGGACAGGGTCTGCACCCCGGCGCCGACCTTCACCAGCCCGCCACCACCACTGATCACGCCATCGAAGGCCCCGTTGGTCGCGGTGCCGAATGTCAGCGAATTGCCCCCCAGCGCCAGTGTGGTTCCGAGCACGCCGTTGAGCGCACCGATGGTCTGGTTGCCGGTCGCGCCGGAGATATCGAAGCCCGCGCCGGCATTGCCGAGCGTGAGGTCGCCAGCGGCGGCCAGACTGCCCCCCACGCCCAGCGCCAGCGTGCCGGCGTTGATGGTGGTGCCACCGCTGTAAGTGTTGGCGCCGTCCAGTGTCAGCGTGGCGGTGCCGTTCTTGATCAGGCTGCCATTGCCGGACACGATGCCGCCCAGGGTCAGCGCATTGCTGCCCGCTACGGTCAGCGCCACGCCCGAGCCAAGGTTCACCGCGTTGCCCAGCGTCACCGCGGTGCCGGCATCCAGCGAAGCACTGTTGTTCACCGCCAGCGTGCCGGAACCCAGCGCCCCGTTGGCGCCCACCACCAGGCTGCCGCCGTTCAAGGTCAGGCCGCCATCGAACGTGTTGGTGTTGTTGAGCGTCAGCAGACCCGTACCGTTCTTGACCAGGCTGCCGTTGCCAGCCACCACGCCGCCGAGGGTGACATCATTGGTGCCGCCCAGCGTCAGTTGCGTACCGGCACCAAAGTTCACCGCGTTGGCCAGGTTCAGCGCCACGGTACTGTCCAGCGTGGTGGTGCCACCGATGCCCAGCGGACCCGTGCCGAGCGCACTGGCGTCGCCGAGAATCAGGCCGCCCGCGTTGAGCGCAAGGCCACCGCTGAACGTGTTGGCGCCGGACAGCGTCTGCACGCCCGTACCGGTCTTGATCAGGCCACCGGTACCGTCGATCACGCCGGCAAAACTGCCATCGGCGGCACCGCCGAAGGTGAGTGACTGCGCGCCAAGCAGCAGCTGGCTGCCTGCCACGCCGTTCAGTGCGCCGATGGTCTGCGCTGCACCCGCTGCGGAGATGTCCAGTGCCGCACCGGCGCCCGCAAGATCCACTGCACCGGTTGCGGCAAGACTGCCGCCCGCTCCCAGCGCCAGCGTGCCTGCGTTGATGGTCGTGCCACCGTTGTAGGTATTGGCGCCAGACAACGTCAGCCGCGCCGTACCGTCCTTGATCAGCCCGCCAACACCGAATACCGGGCCGGCGAGCGTCAGGTCATTGCTGCCCAGCACCGTGAGGTTGGCGCCGGCGGCGAGGCCTATGTTGTTGGTCACGGTGAGCGCCGATGCTGCATCCAGCGAAGCGTTGCCGCCCACGTCCAGCTGGCCGGTACCCAATGCCTGCGCATTGCCCAGCTGCAGCAGGCCCGCGTTGAGGCCAACACCCCCGCTGAAGGTGTTGGCTCCGTTCAACGCCAGTGTCGCCGCACCGTTCTTGACCAGGCCGCCAGTGCCGCTGATGACACCGCCCAGCGACACGTCCTGGCTGCCCAGCAGATCCAGCACCGCGCCTGCACCGAGGTTGACGTCGTTGGCGAGATTCAGGGCCACCGAACTGTCCAGCGTGGTATCGGCCCCCACCGACAATGCACCGGTGCCCAGCGCGCCGGCATTGCCCAGCAGCAGGCCGCCGCCGTTGACGGTCAGCCCCCCCACCGAAGCTGTTGGCGCCATTGAGGGTCAAGGTGGTGGCACCGTTCTTCACCAGCCTGCCCGCACCGGACACCACCCCACCCAGCGTGATCGCCTGCGAACCCGCCAGCGACAACGCGGCGCCTGCACCCAGTGCCACGTTGTTGCTCAGGTTCAGCGGCGCACTGCCGTCGAGCGAGACGTTGCCACCGATGCCCAGTGTCCCCGTACCGAGCGCGCCGCTGTTGCCCAGCAGCAGGCTGCCCGCGTTTGCGTTCAGTCCACCGCTGAAGGTGTTGGTTCCGTTCAAGGTCAGTGTCGAGGCGCCGTTCTTGACCAGGCTGCCGGTGCCCGTGATGTTGCCGGCCAGGGCCAGGTTCTGGCTGCCCGGCAGGGTCAGGGCCGCGCCGAGGTTGATCGCACTGCCCAGGTTCAACGCTGCCGTGGCATCCAGCGACCCGTTGCCACTGACCGTCAGCGCGCCGCTTCCCAGCGCACCGGCGTTGCCCAGCACCAGCCCACCGGCCGCAAGATTCACCCCACCGCTGAAGGTATTGGCACCGGTCAGCGTCTGCACGCCGGTACCCTGCTTGATCAGCCCACCGGTGCCGCCGATCACGCCGGCGAAGGCCTGGTTGGTGGCATCACCGAAGGTGAGCGTGCTGCTGCCCAGCGTCACCGTGCTGCCGGCAATACCGGACAGCGCGCCGATGGTCTGGTTGCCGCCGAGCGAGATGTCCAGGTCCGCGCCAACGCCGGTCAGGCTGACCGCACCGCCGGCGGCCAGGCTTCCGCCGCTGCCCACCGCAACCTTGCCGGCATTGATCGCCAGGCCGCCGATGAAGGTATTTGCGCCACCCAGCGTAAGCGTGGCCGCACCGTTCTTGACCAGGCTGCCGGTGCCACCGATGGCGCCGCCCAGCGTCAATGCATTGCTGCCCAGTACATTCAGCAGGCCACCTGCGCCGAGGTTGATGCCGTTGGCCACGCTCAGCGCCGCGCTGGCATCGAGCGTTGTCGGACCGCCGACATTCAGCGCGCCGGTTCCGAGCGCGCCGGCATTGCCCAGGACCAAGCCACCGGCATTGAGCGCCAGCCCACCACCAAAGGTATTTGCACCGTTGAGCGTCAGCGTGGTCGCACCACTCTTGACCAGGCTGCCGGTGCCACCGATCACGCCGTTGAACGTCAACGCCTGGTTGCCGAGCAGATTGAGGCTGGCACCCGAACCGAGGTTGACCGCGTTGCCCAGTGCAAGCGCCCCCGTGGTTCCATCGAGCGTCACGTCGCCGCCGACACTGAGCGCACCGCTGCCCAGCGCAGCAGCATTGCCCAGCAGCAGGCCGCCGCCGTTGAGTGCCACGCCGCCACTGAGGTTGTTCACGCCCGACAAGGTCTGCACGCCGGTGCCCAGCTTGACCAGGCCACCCGTGCCTGCGGCGAACGTGCCGCTGTAGCTGGTATCGCCCAGCCCCGCGAGGGTGAGCGTGTGGCTGCCTAGGTTGACCGAACCGCCGAGGCCCGCCAGCGAACCGATGGTCTGGTTGGCGGCCGCCGAAAGATCCAGGCTGGTGCCGACGCCCAGCGTGATCGCGCCGGTGGGCGACAGGCTACCGCCCGCGCCCAAGGCCAACGCGCCGCCGGCCAGATTGAAGCTGCCGCTCAGCGAATTGGCACCGTTCAGGGTCAGCGTGCCCGCACCGTTCTTGGTCACGTTGCCGGCACCGGAAATCGAGCCACTCAATGTCAGCGCATTGCTGCCCAGCAGGTTCAGCGAGCCCCCGCCATTGACCACCAGGTTGTTGCCCAGGTTGAAGCCCGCCGTCGTGTCCAGCGAGGCGCTGCCACCGACGGTCAGATTGCCGCTGCCGAGTGCACCGGCATTGCCCAGCAGCAGGCCGCCGGCATTGAGATTGACGCCACCGGAGAACAGGTTTGCGCCGCCGAGAGTAACGATACCGGTGTTGTTGACCGTCAGTCCGCCAGCACCTGAAAGCACGCCATTCAAGCCGAACGCATTGGTCCCGGCCAGGGATAGATTGCCGCCGAGGCTGAAAGCGTTGGCCAGATTCAGACCGGCCGTGGAGGATGCGATGGCACCGCCGTTGGCGGTGAACAGCCCTGTGCCGAAGGAACCGGCATTGTTGAAATTGACCAGGCCATCATTGAGCGTGGTCGCACCTGCAACCGCCCACGCACCCTGCAGGTTCCAGGTGCCGCTGTTGACGGTGAGCTTCTGGAAATTGAGGTACTGGTTCCAGCCCAGCGTGGTCACCGCTCCGCCGGTGCCGGCCCCCGGACCGCTGACGACGTTCTGCAACACCAGCGTGTTGTTGGCCGCACCACTGCCGGTGCCGGCGTCGACCGATCCCGCAGCCGCAACCTTCACCCCGGTGACACCGGTAATCACGCCTGCAAGAGCGCTGCCGCCGCCGCTCACAACGCTGGAACCCGACACTGCGGTGAAGGTGTTGCCGCCGGTTGAATCACCCAGGTGAACGCTGCCACTGACCGCCCCCGCATTGAGGAACGTATTACCGCCAGAAGCGCCCAGACCGACACGCCCGTCGATGGTGCCGGTGTTGGTCACATTGGCTGCCGCACCACCGTACGTCACCACGGTAGTCGCGTCGGAAACGCTGCCTGCGCCGATCAACGACGTGCTGATCAGGCCGGCGTTGTTGATGGTGGTGGTGCCGTTGACATTCTGTGCCACCAGCGCCTGTCCACCGAAGCCCAGCAGCGTTGCGATGTTGACGACACCCTTGATCTGTCCGCTGGCATTGTTGTTGACGACGATCGCGCTGTTGTTGGCAGAAGCATTGCCGATGACCAGGCCGGGCGAGGCGAGGATGATCGAGCTCGGATCGATCGTGCCATTGTTGTTGACCGTCACGTTGTCGCCGGTCAGCGTTGCTGCGTTGCCGCCACCTACGATCGGCGGCGTACGCAGCAATGCACCCGCGTCGATGTTCAGCGTGAGGCCGTTGGTCGCGTTGGAGTAGTTGTTGATGTTGGTGGTGCTGTCGCAGTTTACGGTTGTGGTGCCCGTGCACGCTGCGAATGCCGGTCCGCTGGCCAGTGTGGCGGCCAAAGCCGCCGCCAGCTGGTGCGCCCGCAATCGCGGCACCCGCCCTGCGCTGGCCGCGCTTCCGCCGGGATTGCGGGCGATCTCCGAAGCAACCTGCATTACCCCAAGGGCACGATTGAAAACCAGACGGTAAATGCGGTTCATCGGTAAATCTCCATGAAAAGACCGGATGGCACAGCTGGCAGGTTTTTTTGGAGACAATGCGGCCCACCCCGGCTCCCGATGCGGGAACAAGGTTCGAGGGCATTAACTCCTGAAAATCTTCACATCTTCACGCGGTCGCACCCGTTGACAGGTACGACAGCGTGTCCCTCAAGGCGAAAACTCCCCGGTTTCGCCCGACGAATGGCGGCACTGTGCGACCGTCGGTGCCAGCGGCATGTGAATCACGCTCGTTATTTTCATGACGTACGTCAAATAAAACGGGCGGACAAAATGGTCTTGCCGAAAATGCATATACCTGCCGAAAGCGGAGATTCCTTTCCCCGCCTTAAGTAAATCATTCAGCTGCTCGAGAGTTTCATCAGCACCAGGCCGGAAACGATCAGCACCGCTGCACCGATCCGCATCGGGCTGACCTGCTCGCCCAGGAACACGATGCCGACCACGAATGCACCGACCGCGCCGATGCCGGTCCAGATTGTGTAGGCAGTGCCCAGCGGCAGGCTGCGCATGGCTACTGCAAGCAGCCAGAAGCTGGCGATCATGCCGATGATCGTGACCACGGTGGGGGTGAGCCTGGTGAAGCCTTCGGACTGCTTCATGGACACGGCCCAGACGATTTCCAGCAGGCCGGCGAACAACAGATAGATCCAGGCCATGACAGCCCTCCTCTTGGTAGGGCCAGGCCGTCCTGGTCAGTGGTTCCCGATGTGGGGGAGGCCGTTCCTCCTGGCCGGCATTGTAGCAACGCCGGTCGCGCCGGGCCCTTGCCAGCAGACGCGGGTTACAGCCGATTCAGTGCACGAAGCTGGCGTCGATGTACCTGCCTGCGCTATAGTTGCCGTCTGCCATCGGTCAGCCGATGTGCAGTCCGGCTGTGGTCTCCGGCGCGTCGCGCGCTGCTTCCCCTGATCGGTGAACACCGGCCGCCCCTTGGGCGGCCAACGTCTCTATGGTGGCCCCGTCGGCCCCTCGCGACGCTAGGTCGAAAATCCCGCCAGGGCCGGAAGGCAGCAACGGTATCGATCGACGCGGGCGCCGAGGTCAGCCGGCGGGGCCATCGCCTTTTCGGGCGCCCCACGGCCCTGGTAGCCGCCAATCTTGATTGGCGCCCCTCGCCGGGCATGGCCCACCGCTACCGGGCCTGCGGCGTTCCCTGATGGAACACCACGCGCCACCCCTGCGCATGCCGACGCCACAGCGAACTGCGCAGCACCCAGCGTTGCGCCTGGCCATCGACGTGATGGCGGCTGCGGTAGCGCACCTGGGCCAGGCCCCGGGCCAGCAACCGGCCAACGCTGCGTCCGCAGGCTGGCCCACGTCGATCACGCCGGATCCTGCGCCAGTACGTGCGGCGCGGTCGGGCTGGCCAGGGGCACGCACTGCCCCGGCTGCGCAACACGGTGCCCCCGCGCCGCCAGCGCCTGGCCATCGGCCACGCTGGCATAGTGGTAGAGCATCATCCGCGCCCGCAGCTCGGCGCTGTACTCACGCTCCAGATCGTCCACGCCGGTGTGCGACGGATTGCCGTGCAGGCCGCAGTCGTGGGCGATCAGCTCGTTGTCATTGGCGAAGCGGGCCAGCATCTCCGGAATCGGCCGGGTATCGCCGCTCCAGGTCAGCGCGCCCTGCAGGCGCAGGCCATAGGCCGTCTCCGGCCAGTGGTGGCGCACTGGGAACGCCTCCAGGCGCACTCCCTCGTGCCAGAACGCATCGCCCACCACGATCAGCTGGAAGGCATCCCAGAAGTTCGCACCGCCCTCGGCCAGCACGTTCGGATAGTCACCGATGCGCTGGTGCAGCAGCGGCACCACCGTGGCCGGCACATACAGGCGCACCTTGCCGCGCCGCTGCGCATTGAAGAAGGTGTCCACGAACAGCCGTTCGAAGCCTGCCACGTGGTCAAGGTGCACATGGGTCACGAACAACGCCTGCGGCATGTGGCCGTAGTGCGCCTTGAACGCGGTCAGCCCTTCACCACCACAATCAATGGTCAGCCACGGACGCCCATCCCGCTCGATCACCGACATCGGCGACCCCAGCTCGACCGCCGACGCATTGCCGACGCCGAGGAAACGCAACGACCAATCCATCAGGTGCCCCGGTTCCAGGCCATGTCATAGGCACGGCGCAGCCGCGCGTAGTCCTTCTGCACATCTTCCACGCTGCGCTCGCCGCGCAACTTGATCAGCGAGCGCAGCAGGCGCTTGAGGTTGCGTTCGCGCCAGGCGGTGGCCGGAATGCGGATCACCCCACGGTCGAAGTCGATCAGCCAGCCATGGCCGTTGCCATCGAACAGGATGTTGTGCGCGTTGAGGTCGGCATGGTCCAGGCCGGCACGATGGAAGCGGGCGATCAGCCGACCCGTCTCCTCCCAGGGCGCGCCCCGGCCGGCGACCAGGGCGCGGTCGGCCAGCGAGCGCACGCCCTCGATCCGCTCCATCAGGATCGCGGCCCGGTAGCGCAGGCCCTCGCGCATGTAGAACGCGGCGATCGGCCGTGGCACCGGCAGCTTCTTCTCGCGCAGCGCGCGCATCAGCCGGAATTCGGCGAAGCTGCGGGTCCGGTCCGAACCGCGCCACAGGTACTGGTCGTGGCTGAGCTTCGCGGCCAGGCCGCCCCGCAGGTAGTGCCGCAGCACGCTGGCCCCGAACGGCGCATCGACGAACCAGGCGCTGCCGCGGCCGCCCTCGCCCACCGGCCGGGCCCTGCTGCCCCAGTGCTGGGGCGAGAACAGGCCGATGTCGGCTTGCCGCAGCCGCTCGCGGTCGAACAGAATGGCCCCGATGCCGCGACCCTCGCGGCATGGCGTCAGCGCTTCATTGGCGTCGAATGCGACCATTTCATTGAGTCTAACAACACATGGCATCAGCGTCCTCCTCCTTGTGCCTGCTGCGCCTGTCCGCACTCGGCGACGTCACCCACGTGGTGCCCCTGGTGCGCACCCTGCAGGCTGCGCGCCCGGACACGCCGATCCACTGGATCATCGACAAGGTTGGCCACAAGCTGCTTGACGGCCTGCCCGGTGTCACCTTCCATGCCTACGATAAGAAGAGCGGCATGGCTGGGGTCAAGGAACTGCGCAGGCAACTGCCACCGGGGCGCTTCGAGGCGCTTCTGCAGATGCAGGTCGCATTCCGCGCCAACCTGCTGTCAGCCTTCATTCCGGCCGAACGCCGCATCGGCTACGACCGCAGTCGCTCCAAGGACCTGCACGGGCTCTTCATCAACGAGCGCATTCCTGACCGCCCCGGCATCCATGTACTGGATGCCATCGGCAGCTTCTGCGAACCGCTGGGCCTGCGCCAGACCGAAGTCAGCTGGGATCTGGCCGTGCCGCCCTCCGCCTTCGAGTGGGCCGCCGCGCAGTGGCAGGACGATGGCCGCCCGGTGCTGATGATCTCGCCCTGCTCCAGCCACGTGCGGCGCAACTGGTATGCGGACCGCTATGCAGCGGTGGCCAACCACGCCGCACAGCGCGGTTGGCGGGTGGTGCTGTGCGGTGGCCGCAGCGAACTGGAGCGCCACATGGCCGATGCGATCCAGGCGCAGCTGCAGACGCCGGCACTGGACCTGGTCGGCAAGGACACGTTGAAGCAGCTGCCTGCCCTGCTGGCCCGCGCCAATCTGGTGATGACCCCGGACTCGGGCCCGATGCACATCGCCAACGCGATGGGCGCCAAAGTGCTGGGCCTGCATGCAGCCAGCAATCCGGACCGCAGTGGCCCGTACTCGGACCGCCGCTACTGCGTGGACCGCTACGATGATGCCGCGCGCAAGTACCTGGCCAAGCAGGCGACGGACCTGAAGTGGGGCACCAAGATCGAATTCGACGATGTGATGGAACTGATCACCGTGGAAGACGGTATCGCTGCGTTCGAACGCTACGTCGCCGACCACCTGGGGTGATCGGCAGCCTGCCCGGGTTTACGTGCGCTGCGCGTAATCCTGGTAGGACTTCTCTTCCACGTACGCCGAGCCCAGCGCCAGGTTGATCGCCTTCTTGATGCGCGCGCGCTCGTCGTTGCGCAGGTAGACACTGCGCGCCAGGTCGATGAAGCCCTGGTCGAACGCCTGCACCTTCTCCTTCAGGCGGATGTCGTCCTCGATGTCCCACAGCTGCTCGTTGACCGCCTTCAGCTCGGCACGCAGCTTGGCGATGTCCTTCACCGCGGCCGGGTGTGCCATCCAGGTCTGCTCCAGCGCCGACAGCTCCTTGCGCACATTGGCCAGCTTGCCCTCGTCGCTGATGCGCTCGGACTTGATCTGCAGGATCGAGATCTTGTCCAGCAGCTCGCCGAAGGAAACGGGGACGAGGATTTCAGCGGTCATCGGGAAAAGCTCCAGCAGGTGATGCGTACATGTTAACCCGCAGCGTCCGCACGGATATCCCGGGTAGATCCACGCCATGCGTGGATGAGCCTGCCAGCAGGAACAGCACCCACGCACCGCGCGGATCTCCCGTGATGCATCTGGAGGAACCAGCCCCTCTGTTGAGGGGCTGCCCCGACAGGGGCGGGGAGAGGCCGGCAAAGGGAGGGGCCCACGCGTTGCGCAGCAACGTGTGGGGCGACGCGCAGAGCGCGTCGCGTCCCGCGCCAGATCAGTACAGGGTCACTACGGCGGGATGCCCGCCGCGCATCCACGCACCGCGCGGATCTCCCGTGATCCATCTGGAGGACCAAGCCCCTCTGTTGAGGGGCTGCCCCGACAGGGGCGGGGAGAGGCCGGCAAAGGGAGGGGCCCATACGTTGCGCAGCAACGTTTGGGGCGACGCGCAGAGCGCGTCGCGTCCCGCGCCAGATAAAGAAAAAGGGCTGCCTTTCGGCAGCCCTTTTTCTTTATCTGGCGGAGAGGGGGGGATTCGAACCCCCGAGGCGCTATAAACGCCTGCCTGATTTCGAGTCAGGTACATTCAACCACTCTGCCACCTCTCCGGGTGGTCCCCGGCGGACCGGGGACGCGCATCATACGAGGAAGTGAGGCCGACGACAAGTCATTCCGGCCCATGAAGTGGAAATTTCCTGGGCGCATGCCTTGCCGGATGCGTGCGGCCACCCGATGATGCCTGTCTCCCCAGCAACACCCTGCCCCAGCCCCCATGATCGAATTCGGACACCTCACCCACCCCGGCATGCGCCGCGAGCTCAACGAGGACACCTACTACGGTGACAGCGAGCTGGCCCTGTGGCTGGTGGCCGATGGCATGGGCGGGCACGCCTGCGGTGAAGTGGCCAGCGCGCTGGCACGCGAAACCATCGTGCGCGAGATACGCCGTGGCGCGCCATTGGCCCAGGCCATCCGCACCGCCGACGAAGAGATCATCCGCACCTCACGCCGTCGCAATGACAGCCTGCCGATGGGCACCACCGTGGTCGCCGCGCGCGTGCAGGGCAACCGCTATGAAGTGGCCTGGGTCGGCGACAGCCGCGCCTACCTGTGGCGCGATGGACAGCTGGCACAGCTCAGCCAGGACCACAGCGTGGTGCAGGAACTGGTCGCGCAGGGAAACCTGACCGCCGAACAGGCGCGTGCGCATCCGCATCGCAACGTGGTTACCCAGGCGCTGGGCGTGACCGATCCGGCACACCTGAACGTGGCCACCACCAGCGGTGAACTGCGCCCGGGAATGCAGCTGCTGCTGTGCAGTGACGGCCTGACCGAGGAGGTGGACGACCGCAGTATCGCCCACACCCTCGCCTACGAAGATGCCAGCGCGCAGGAATGCGTGGACACGCTGGTCGCAGCCGCACTCGACGGCGGTGGCCGCGACAACATCAGCGTGATCCTGGTGCGCTGCCATTGACCGGTAGATCCACGCCACGCGTGGATGCGGTAATGCCGGCCGCTGGCCGGCTCACCGGGAAACCCCGTATCACGTAGATGCCGGCCAGCGGCCGGCACTACCTCGATGTATTACGCGCTGACGGGTTCTTCCACCTTCGGGCCATCCCACAGCGCGTGGCCGGCCTTCTTGCGCAACCGCTCCAGCCGCGCGGCATGCGCTTCCAGCTCCGACGGCGTGGCCACTACGCGCGGGCGCGGCAGCAGCTTGCTGGTATCGAAGGCCTGCAGCGCCGCACCGGCGCCACCGCCATCGTCATCCCCCAGGCCGAATCCGATCTCTTCCTGCCCCGAGGTCAGCGCGATGTAGACGTCACCCAGGATCTGCGCATCGAGCAGGCCGCCATGCAGCGCACGGTGCGAATTGTCCACGCCCAGCCGCTTGCAAAGCGCATCCAGCGAATTGCGCTGGCCCGGGAAGCGCTCGCGCGCCATCACCAGGGTATCGATCACCGTGCAGCGATCGGTGATCTTCCCGTACTGCGGGCCCAGCAACGACAGTTCGTTGTCGAGGAAGCCCAGGTCGAACGCCGCGTTGTGGATGATCAGCTCGGCGCCATCGATGAAGGCAAGGAATTCATCGGCGATCTGCGCGAAGTCCGGCTTGTCAGCCAGAAACTCCAGGGTCAGGCCGGTGACTTCCTGCGCGCCCTGTTCGAACTCGCAGTCCGGCTTGATGTACTGGTGGTAGTTGTTGCCGGTCGGGCGGCGCTTGAACAGCTCCACGCAGCCGATTTCGACGATGCGGTTGCCCTTCTTCCACTCCAGGCCGGTGGTTTCGGTATCGAGGATGATCTGACGCATGGGCTCAGTTTACCGGGCTGGCGTCGCGGATCTGGATGGCCGCGTTGCGGGCCAGGGTATCCACCCGCTCATTGTCCGGATCGCCGGAGTGGCCCTTCACCCAGCGCCAGTCGATCTGGTGCCGCAGCGTGGCCGCATGCAGGCGCTCCCACAGCTCGCGGTTCTTCACCGGCTCACCGCCGGCGGTCTTCCAGTTCTTGCGGATCCAGCCCGGCATCCACTGGGTCAGCCCCTGCCGCACGTACTGCGAATCGGTGTAGAGCACGATGTTGCACGGCTCGGTCAGCGTCTCCAACCCGGAAATGGCGGCCATCAGCTCCATCCGGTTGTTGGTGGTGTGCGCTTCGCCGCCGCTCAGTTCACGCTCATGGCCCTTGTAGCGCAGCAGTGCAGCCCAGCCGCCGGGGCCGGGATTGCCAAGGCAGGAACCGTCGGTGTGGATTTCGATGGTTTTCAATACAACTCCAGAATCAGGTGGCTACGGTGCCGTGCCAGCGCACCGGCAGCGGTGTCGGCCCGGGCAGGGCCAGCGTGCGCTTTTCAGCATGGAACAGGCAGGCCGCGCGCAGTGGCGCCCACCCGCCCGGGCGACGGCTGCCGGCACCGCGCCAGAGGGGGCCGATGTAACGCATATCGTCGCACTCCAGCCCGTGGCGGCCGAGCAGCAGGCGAATCCGCTGCGGCGTGCGCACCACCAGTCCGTGCTGGCGCCAATGTGTACGGTAGGGGCTGAACGGGTTGAGGCTGCTCAGCCACAGGTGGCCGCCCGGCATCAGCACGCGCTCGCACTCATCCAGCAGCTGGTCGGCATCGCCGGTGGTCACATGCTGCAGCACGATCGCGTTGACACTCTCGTTGGCCAGCGGCAGCGGCAGTGCGCAGCGGGTATCACCGGCATAGCCCTGCCCCTGCCGGAACAGGCGCAGGCCACGCCCGCCGAGCTGCGCATCATCAAGCCAGCACGCGCTTGGCGCGATCCACAACCAGGGTTGTGCCGGCAGCACTGACAGCTGCGGCAGCAGTAATTGCCGCTCCAGCACGCGCAGGGATTCCGCCGGTTCACTGTCGAACCACGGGGTCTGGCTCGCTTGACGGGTGCTCTGCAGCGCGGGCATGGTCCAATTCTATGCGACTGACTGCCCTGCCCGCATTTGCGGACAACTACATCTGGACGTTGATCGACGACGATGGCGCCGCCGTGGTCATCGATCCCGGCGATGCCGCGCCGGTGCTTGCGGTGGCCGATCAGGGCCTGCGCGTGGACACGATCCTGCTCACCCATCATCACGATGACCACATCGGTGGCGTGCCCGCGCTGCAGGCGCGTTTTCCCGGCGTCCGGGTGATCGCGCCGGTCGAGGAGCGCATTCCCACTGCGACCCACCGCGTCGGTGAAGGTGAACGCGTTCAGGCACTGGGCCGGACGTTCCACGTACTATCCGTGCCCGGGCATACCCGCAGCCACATCGCGTTTCACACTGCTGAACATCTTTTCAGCGGAGATTCGTTGTTCAGCCTGGGCTGTGGACGCCTGTTCGAAGGTACGCCGTCCCAGCTGCTGGCGTCGATGCGCAAGCTGGGTGCCCTGCCCGCGCAACTGCTGCTTTGTTGCGCTCATGAGTACACCGTGTCAAATGCCGTCTTCGCGCGGCATGTCGACCCCGCCAACGCTGCCCTGTGGCAGCGCCAAGAGGAGGCTTTGGCCATGCGCCGCGATGACCGTTCCACCCTGCCGGTAACCCTGGCCAGCGAATTCGACTGCAATCCCTTCCTGCGTGTGCACGCGGCGCCGATCCGTGCGTCGGTGGCGGCGCACCTGGGCCGTGACGTCGTGGACGACGTCGACGTGATGGCCGGTCTCCGGCACTGGAAAGACGGCTTCCGCGCATGATGCGCCGAAGTCTGCCGCTGGCCCTGGGCCTTGCGCTGGGGCTGGCAGGAACCGCAGGCGCACAGTCGCTGGGCGCAGGCATCAGCCAGAACCTGACCGCTGCCGCTGCGCTGCCGCTGGATCCATCGGCGCTGCCGGCCGCTTCGGTACGCAACGGCCAGGAGATCTTCACAAGCTTCCGCGACGGCCTGGCCGAGCCCAGCTGCGATGCCGAGGCCACCAGCCCGCGCTGGCAGAAGCAGTTCGCCCATGCTCCCTCACGCCTGGCCAACCAGGATGACGATGCGCTGGTGCTGTTCGGCTACGTGGTCGAAGAGCTGCGCAAGGCCAACCTGCCCACCGAATTCGCACTGATTCCGTTCGTGGAAAGTGGCTATCGGCCCAATGCACGCAATGGCAGCGGTCCGACGGGCCTGTGGCAGTTCATCGCCACCACCGCGCGCAACCATCGGGTGCCCATGTCCAACGGCTACGACGGCCGCCTGTCGGCGGTCGATTCCACCCAGGCCGCGGTACGTTACCTGAAGACCCTGCACGGCATGTTCGGCGGCGACTGGCGCCTGGCCACCATGGCCTACAACGCCGGCGAGTACCGGGTCCTGCAGTCCATGCGCAAGGCCGGCATGAACGCGCAGAACGCCAAGCCATCGGCGCTGCCCGGCCTGTCACCGGTCACCCATGCCTATGTCGAGAAGCTGCATGCCCTGGCCTGCGTGCTGGAGGACGTGGAAGACCAGCCCGGCGTGATGGCCTCGCTGGACCGCACCGTGCCAGTGCTGAAGGACCACACCCTGCCGGCCGGCACCAGCATCCAGCAGTGGGCCGCACAACGCGCCCTGGACCCTGCCAGGATCGCCCGCCTCAACCCGGCCCTGGCCGCCGGCAACCGTGCCTCGGGAACCACCCGGGTGCTGGCCCCGGTCTCGGCCGCCAATGCGACGGTGACGGAAACCGCGACCACGCTGGTGGCCAGCACCGCACCGGCTGCCACGACCACACCGACGCCGCAGGCGGCCAAGACCGTCGCCGCGATTGCCGATCGCCCGCGCAGCCGCCGCCACACCGTGCGCGATGGCGAGTCGGCATGGACCATCGCCCGTCGCTATGGCATGCCGGTGAAGGCGCTGCTGTCACTGAACGGCCTGAGTGGCAGCAGCGTGCTGAAGCCGGGCGCGGTGCTGCGCGTCGAGGACTGACGCGCCAGCCAGGCCCTCCTGTAGAGCCGAGCCCATGCTCGGCTTTTTCATGCCTGCGCGCAGCAGATGCAGTCGAGCACGGCTCGACTCTACAAAAGGCGGTCGAGCAAGCTCGACCACTGCCAAAGCGCAAGCGCGACACAAACGACGCGAAGACAAAAAAGGCCCGGCAATGCCGGGCCTTCTTCGATCTGCTCGCCGCGAGGCTTACAGGTTCGCTTCGGTGGTCTGGATCATGAACTTCTTGCGCATCGCATCCACGTAGGCCTTGGCTGCGGCCATGCCATCGATCTGGCTCAGCTGTTCCTTCAGCTGCTTCTGCTGCTCGGCGGTCACTTCCTTGATGTCGCCCGGGTTGACCTTGTTCACTGCAAACAGCAGCGCGTGACCGTTGACGTCGACCTTGCCGTAGCTCGGCTTGCCTTCGGCCGGCACAGGCGCGCTGAAGATGGCGCGGTTGATTTCCGGGGTCGGCACCGGCTGGCTGCGCGGCAGGCCCGGCATCGGGCTCAGCTGCAGCTTCTCGCTTGCGGCCAGCGACTGCAGGGTGGCGCCCGCCTTCAGCTTGGCCAGCACGGCGTCGGCGGCCTTGTCGCTGGCCTGGCGCTGGCGGTCAGCGCGGATCGCGGCGATCACCTGCTCGCGGGCCTTGTCCAGCGGCAGGGCCTGTTCCGGGGTATGGGCGGCCACTCGGATGACCACACTGTGGTTGGTCGCGCCGCCCAGCGCAATCGGGTCGCTGGCAGTGCCGTCCTGCACCAGCACTTCAGAGAAGGCGGCACGCAGCACGGCCGGGTCAGCGGCGATGCCACTGGCGGTTGCGCGGGTGATCGGCCCGAGGGTCTGCAGCGGCAGGTTGACTTCCTTGGCCGCAGCGGCCAGATCGCTCGGGCTCTTGTTGATGGCATCCACCAGACGACCGGCCAGCTCGTTGAAGCCGCGTTCGCCGTCGGCCTTCAGCTGCTCGGCGGCCAGTGTGTCACGTACTTCCTCGAACGACTTGCCTTCGCCGCCACGCACCGCGGCGACCTTGATGATGTGGTAGCCGAAGTCGGTCTTGACCGGGCCGATCACGTCACCGGCCTTGGCAGCGAACAGTGCGTCTTCGAACGGCTTGACCATCGCACCGCGCTCGACCCAGCCCAGGTCACCGCCCTGGTCCTTGGAGCCCGGATCTTCCGAATTGGCCTTGGCCAGCGCAGCGAAGTCGGCACCGGCCGCCTTGGCTTCGGCAGCGATCTTGTTCGCCTTGGCTTCGGCGCCGTCACCGGTGATCAGGATGTGCGAGGCCTGGCGCTGCTCCGGCGAGGTGAACTTCGCCTTCTCGTCTTCATAGCGCTTGCGCAGGGTCGCTTCATCGGCCGGAGTCGGTGCCGGCAGGTTCGCACCGTTGATCTCGACGTATTCCAGCGAGACGCTCTCGGCCTGGCGGAAATCCTTGCCGTGGCTGTCGTACCACTGCTTGATCTGCGCGTCAGTCACCGGCGCGGTGTCAGCCGGTACTTCCGGCAGCGCGGCCAGTTCGACGTCGCGGGTTTCACCCAGCAGCTTCAGCAGGCGCTCGGTTTCGGCCTGGGTGACAAAGCCCGAATTCTGCAGGCCCGACGGGATCACCGACTGCTGCAGGCTCTCGCGCACCAGTTCCTGGAACTGGGTCGGGGTACGCGGCGGATTGCCACCGGCCAGGGCCAGGCGATAGTTGTTTTCGTTGAACTTGCCGTTCGAATCGAGGAAGGCCGGGATGGTGGCGATGTACTCGCGCACCGCACCATCGCCAATGACAACGCCGGCTTGTTCACCGACCAGGCGCACGACCTGCTCATCGATCAGCTGGTCGAGCACGGCCAGCTTGTTTTCGGTGCTCTCGAAAGCGCGCGGGTCGAAGTTCTCGCCCTGCTGCTGGCGCTCACGCATGCGCTCCTGCTCGAAACGGGTGCGGAAATCCTGCGCGCTGATCTCATGGTGCTGCCACAGCATGCGCACCGGCCACCACGACGGTGCCGAACGCCACCAGGTCGGCGGGGCGGAAACCTTGGCCACGTTCTGAGCGCCAACGCCACCGAGGTAGCTGTTGTCGATCACGAACAGGAACGGAATCATCAGCAGCCCCAGGATCACGGTGACGATCCAGCCTGAGGTCTTGTCGCGGAGTTTCTGCAGCATGGTGAGGAATCACAAGGCCTGATTGGCGAGCCGGGCAGTGTAACCCGCTTCGCCGCAGGGACCAAAAGCAGCGGCGGCGCGGCCTGCGCATCACTTTGCGACGGGCTAAAGAAAAAGCCCCCGGCTTGCGCCGAGGGCTTTTAGAGTTGGCGGAGCGGACGGGACTCGAACCCGCGACCTCCGGCGTGACAGGCCAGCATTCTAACCAGCTGAACTACCGCTCCGCGCTGAAACTTTGCAGGCGCCCAGTATATCCGAAGACTCCCTGGAAACCCAGCCCGATGAACACTTTTTTCAAAGTTTTTTCACAGGGATTTAAGACTTTGCAATGGCGGAGCGGACGGGACTCGAACCCGCGACCTCCGGCGTGACAGGCCAGCATTCTAACCAGCTGAACTACCGCTCCGTTCTTGCAAGAACCTATTCGCCTTCTTCCCGAACCTTCCGGGGAGAAGACAAGGCCCCCAGCTTTAGGCCGGGGGCCTTGATGTAGTGGCGGAGCGGACGGGACTCGAACCCGCGACCTCCGGCGTGACAGGCCAGCATTCTAACCAGCTGAACTACCGCTCCGCATTGTTGCTTTTTTGTTTTCCCATCGGCCTGGACCTGGGAGAAAACAAAGCCTCCAGCTTTTGGCCGGAGGCCTCGTTGAATGGCGGAGCGGACGGGACTCGAACCCGCGACCTCCGGCGTGACAGGCCAGCATTCTAACCAGCTGAACTACCGCTCCACACTCAAACGTTACCGCGGTGCTGTGGTGGGTGCTGAGGGTTTCGAACCCCCGACCCTCTCCGTGTAAAGGAGACGCTCTACCGCTGAGCTAAGCACCCCAGCGAGCCGCTTAGTTTACAGCATCCTTCAGAGCCTTGCCAGCCTTGAACGACGGATTCTTCGAAGCAGCGATCTTGATGGTGTCGCCGGTCTTCGGGTTGCGGCCGGTGCGGGCAGCACGGTCGCGGACCTGGAAGGTACCGAAGCCAACCAGGGTGACCGCATCGCCGTCCTTCAGCGCCTTGGTGATGGCAGCAACGACGGCATCGACAGCGCGGCTGGACTCGGCCTTGGTCAGGTCCGCAGCTTCAGCAACGGCATCGATCAATTCGGTCTTGTTCATTCTCTACAACTCCTTTGGCGGTGGGTTCCGCTTATTCGACAGGGAAGCAACCGCACGCCTTCTGCATGCGGCCGCCATGTGGAAACGGTTCGCCGATTCAGTCATCGCTGACAGCGATCACTCATTCGCGAGTGCTGCTTTTATACCAGTGGCCCTACCCCCACGCAAGCTGGAAAGCCAGCAACGACGCGGGTTTCGGGCCATTGGACGGTGCGCGTCAATGCTTGACGCGCGCACTTCCACTCGGTTTGGCCTTGCTGCGCACCGTGACACGCTGCGCACTCTTGCGTGCCTTCTTCGGTGCCAACGGGCGCTCCAACGCCAGGTCCAGCACTTCCTCGATGTACTTCACCGGCACGATCTGCAGATCGCGGGTAACGTTTGCCGGAATGTCTGCAAGGTCCTTGCGGTTCTCTTCCGGAATGATGACCGTGCGGATGCCGCCCCGCAATGCGGCCAGCAGCTTTTCCTTCAAGCCGCCGATGGCGGTGACACGGCCACGCAGGGTGATCTCACCGGTCATCGCCACGTCGGCACGCACCGGCACCTTGGTCAGCATCGATACCAGCGAGGTGACCATCGCCGCGCCGGCACTCGGGCCGTCCTTCGGCGTAGCGCCATCGGGCACGTGCAGGTGCACGTCGTGCTTCTGCAGGAAGTCGCTGTCGATGCCGAAGCCCACGGCGCGCGAACGCACCACCGACAGCGCGGCCGACGCCGATTCCTTCATCACGTTGCCGAGCTGGCCGGTCAGGATCAGCTGGCCCTTGCCCGGCACCAGTGTCGATTCGATCTGCAGCAGATCGCCACCGACCTCGGTCCAGGCCAGGCCGGTGACCAGGCCGATCTCATTCTCTTCCTCGGCACGGCCGAAGTCGAAGCGACGCACGCCCAGGTACTTGTCCAGGTTCTTGCTGGACACATTGACCAGCGCCTTGGGCTTCTTCGCGCCCTTCTTCGCCTTCACCGGCTGCGGGCCGGCCAGCGCGATCTCCTTCACCACCTTGCGGCAGATCTTGGCGATCTCGCGTTCCAGGTTGCGCACGCCCGATTCGCGCGTGTAGTAGCGCACGATGTCCTGGATGGCGTCACTGCCGATCTCCAGTTCTTCCGGCTGCAGGCCGTTGGCCTTGACCTGCTTGGGCACCAGGTAACGGGTGGCGATGTTGAGCTTCTCGTCCTCGGTGTAGCCGGGGATGCGGATCACTTCCATGCGGTCCAGCAGCGGGCCGGGAATGTTGAGCGAGTTCGAGGTGGCCACGAACATCACTTCGGACAGGTCCAGGTCCACTTCCAGGTAGTGGTCGTTGAACGCGTTGTTCTGCTCCGGGTCGAGCACCTCCAGCAGCGCCGACGACGGATCGCCACGGAAGTCCATCGACATCTTGTCGATCTCGTCCAGCACGAACAGCGGGTTCTTGCTGCCAACCTTGTTGAGGTTCTGCACGATGCGGCCGGGCATCGAACCGACGTAGGTACGGCGGTGGCCACGGATCTCGGCCTCGTCACGCACGCCGCCCAGCGACATGCGCACGAACTTGCGGTTGGTGGCCTTGGCGATGGACTGGCCCAGCGAGGTCTTGCCCACGCCTGGCGGCCCGACCAGGCACAGGATGGGGCCCTTCATCTGCTTCACGCGCGACTGCACCGCCAGGTATTCAAGGATGCGCTCCTTGACCTTCTCCAGGCCGTAGTGATCGGCATCGAGGGTGTCCTGCGCCACCTTCAGGTCCTTGCGCACCTTGCTGCGCTTCTTCCACGGCACGCCCAGCAGCCACTCCAGGTAGTTGCGCACGACGGCGGCTTCAGCCGACATCGGCGACATCTGCTTGAGCTTGTTCAGTTCATTGCGCGCCTTGGCTTCAACCGCCTTAGGCATGCCGGCCTCGGCAATCTTGCGGGCCAGTTCTTCCAGCTCGCCCGGCGCGTCGTCCAGGTCACCCAGTTCCTTCTGGATGGCCTTCATCTGTTCGTTGAGGTAGTACTCGCGCTGGCTCTTCTCCATCTGCGACTTCACGCGGCCGCGGATGCGCTTCTCCATCTGCTGCACGTCGATCTCGCCGTCGACCAGGCCGACCAGCATCTCCAGGCGGTCACCGACGGCCAGCGTTTCCAGCAGGCGCTGCTTGTCGGCCAGGCGCACGCTGATGTGCGCAGCGATGGTGTCGGCCAGGCGCGCCGGCTCATCAATGCCCGACAGCGTCTGCAGCAGCTCCGGCGGCAGCTTGCGGTTGGTCTTCACGTACTGCTCGAACAGCGACATCAGCGAGCGGGCGATGGCCTCGACCTCGCGCGCTTCGCGCTCGTCAGTGGCCTCGATCTCCACCGCCTGGCCGTGCAGCGAGCCGTTGCGCTCGTCGACGTGGGTGACCTGCACGCGCGACAGGCCTTCGACCAGCACCTTGATGGTGCCGTCGGGCAGCTTCAGCAGTTGCAGCACCTGCGCCAGCGTGCCGACCTGGTAGAGGTCGGCCGCATGCGGGTCGTCGGTTTCGGCCGACTTCTGCGCCAGCAGCAGGATGCGCTTGTCCGCCTCCATTGCCTGTTCGAGCGCGTGCATGGACTTGTCACGGCCGACGAACAGCGGGATGACCATGTGCGGGAACACCACTACGTCGCGCAGCGGCAGGACCGGCAGGTCGAGGGTTTCACTTGGGGAACGGGCCATGGGGGCTCCAGGGAAGGGGGAAAACCGCCTCCGGGAGGGCATCTTCCGGAGACAAAAAAAGCCGATGGCCCCGTTATGGGGCCATCGGCTTTCAGATGCAAGGCATTCCTTTAAAATCCTTTCCAATCAACAACCTGGAAGGATCACTCGGCGCCTGCGGCCTTCTGTTCAGGGGCCGCCGGGGTCTGGTAGATCAGGTACGGCTCGGACTTGTGCTCGATCACCGATTCGTCCACCACCACCTTGCTGACGTTCTCCTGCGACGGCAGGTCATACATGGTGTCCAGCAGGACCGATTCGACGATGGTGCGCAGGCCACGGGCGCCGGTCTTGCGCTTGAGCGCCTTCCTGGCGATGGCCGACAACGCGTCCGGACGGAACTCCAGCTCGACATTCTCCATCTCGAACAGCTTCTTGAACTGCTTGGTGATGGCGTTCTTCGGCTCGGTCAGGATCTTGATCAGGGCCGGCTCGTCCAGCTCCTCCAGGGTCGCGACCACCGGCAGGCGGCCGACGAACTCGGGAATCAGGCCGAACTTGATCAGGTCTTCCGGCTCGACCTCAGCCAGCACCTTGCCCACTTCCTGCTTGCGCTCGCTGCTCTTCACCTTGGCACCGAAGCCGATGCTGCCGATGTCGGTGGAACGGGCCTGGATGACCTTGTCCAGCCCGGCGAACGCGCCGCCGCAGATGAACAGGATGTTCTTGGTGTCCACCTGCAGGAATTCCTGCTGCGGATGCTTGCGGCCGCCCTGCGGCGGGACGCTGGCCACGGTGCCTTCGATCAGCTTCAGCAGGGCCTGCTGCACGCCTTCGCCGGATACATCGCGGGTGATCGACGGGTTCTCGCTCTTGCGCGAGATCTTGTCGATTTCATCGATGTAGACGATGCCCTGCTGCGCCTTCTCGACATCGTAGTCGCACTTCTGCAGCAGCTTCTGGATGATGTTCTCCACATCCTCGCCCACGTAACCGGCTTCGGTCAGCGTGGTGGCGTCGGCCATGGTGAACGGCACGTTGAGCAGGCGGGCCAGGGTTTCGGCCAGCAGCGTCTTGCCCGAACCGGTCGGGCCGACCAGCAGGATGTTCGACTTCGCCAGTTCGACGTCGTCGTTCTTCTGCCGGCTCTCGATGCGCTTGTAGTGGTTGTAGACGGCCACGGCCAGGGTGCGCTTGGCGCGGTTCTGGCCGATCACGTACTGGTCGAGGACCTCGAGGATCTCGCGCGGCTTGGGCAGCGAACTGCGTGCCGACTGCGCCTTCTCCTCAAGCTCCTCACGGATGATGTCGTTGCACAGCTCCACGCACTCATCGCAGATGAATACGCTCGGACCCGCAATCAGCTTGCGCACTTCATGCTGGCTCTTGCCGCAGAAAGAGCAGTAGAGGATCTTGCCGGTGTCCGTGGAACGACCTTGGCGGTCTTCGCTCATGCTTCGCTTACCCAGTTACCCCACCCGCTGAACGGGGGTTCGATTCGAGAATAGCACAGGGCCGAGGGGACACCAGTCCCGCCCGACCCTGCAGGAACGGGGCCTCCATGGCCCCGTGAAGGCCGGTCAACCGGCCTGGATCGACTCATCCGGACGACGCTCCAGGACCTGGTCGACCAGACCGTAGGCCTGCGCCTCGAAGGCGCTCTTGAAGTTGTCGCGCTCGGTGTCGCGGGCGATCGTCTCCAGCGACTGGCCGGTGTGCTTGGCCAGGATCTCGTTCAGGCGCGAACGCAGGGTCAGGATCTCTCGCGCATGGATGTCGATGTCGGTGGCCTGCCCCTGGTAGCCACCCAGCGGCTGGTGGATCATCACGCGCGAGTTCGGCAGCGCGTAGCGCTTGCCGGCTTCGCCCGCGGCCAGCAGCAGGGCGCCCATGGAGGCGGCCTGGCCGATGCAGGTGGTGCTCACATTCGGCTTGATGTACTGCATGGTGTCGTAGATCGCCATGCCGGCGGTGACCACGCCACCCGGCGAGTTGATGTAGATGTTGATGTCCTTTTCCGGGTTTTCCGATTCCAGGAACAGCAACTGCGCCACCACCACGTTGGCCATGTGATCGTCGATCGGGCCCACGAGGAAGATCAGACGCTCCTTCAACAGGCGCGAATAGATGTCGTAGGCACGCTCGCCGCGGCTGGTCTGCTCGACCACCATCGGAACCAGGTTCAGGGCTTTGGTTCGGTTGTCCATTACGTGAGGTACCTATCTTGGGGGGCAACAACCCCGCGCCGGCAAAGGCGCGGGGCATCCGGTGATCCGCCGGCTTACTGGCGGATCGCGTCCTGGAACGAGAGCTTCTCTTCGGTGTGCTGGGCACGCTCGGCGATCCAGTCGATCACCTGCTCTTCCATCACACGGTTCTGCAGGCCAGACATCAGCTGGGGGTCGTTGCGGTACATCTCAATGACCTGCTCCGGCTCTTCGTAGGTCGAAGCGATCAGACGCATCGTTTCGTTCAGGCGCTTGGCTTCCAGGCGCAGGTCGTTGATGCGGGCCACTTCACCGACCAGCAGGCCGACCAGCACGCGCTTGGCGGCAGCGTCCTTGAAGCCTTCGTGGGCATCGGCCGGGATCTCGCCGACGTTCTGGCCGTTGCGGCGCAGCTGCTCGACCTGCTGGGCCAGCATGGCGCGGGCTTCGTTCTCGACCAGGCGCGGCGGCATTTCGACCGACGAGTAGGCCGCGATCAGCTGCTCGCCGACTTCACGGCGCAGGCGGTTCATCAGCGCGCCCTTCAGCTCACGCTCCAGGTTGGCGCGGATGTCGCTGCGGAACTGCGCGACGTCGCCACCCTTCACGCCGAAGCTCTTGATGAAGGCTTCGTCGACCGCCGGCACGACCGGCTCGGACACTTCGGCAACCTTGACGGTGACCTGCACGGTCTTGCCGGCCAGCACCGGCACGCGCCAATCAGCCGGGAACTCGACGTCCAGGGTCTTCTCTTCGCCCTTGGCCAGGCCGACCAGGCCCTTTTCGATGGTGTCGAACATCATGCCCTGGCCGAGAACGATCGAGCCCTTCTCGGTGCCCTCGGCCGGCAGGCGCTCTTCGCCGGCCTGCGACCAGGTTTCCACCGCGACCAGGTCGCCTTCCTGTGCACCACGGCTGACCGGGGCCCAGGTACGACGCTGGTTCTGCAGGTTCTCGATCATCTGGTCGATGTCGGCTTCGGTGATCTCGGCGGTGTGACGCACGACGGTCAGCTTGCTGACGTCGATGTCGCCGAAGTCCGGCACCACTTCCACGGTGGCCACGAAGGAGAATTCACCCTCGTCGCCCTTGTCGATGCGCGGGCTGCCGACGACGCGCAGGTCGTGCTCGCGCACGGCCGCGTCGAAGGTTTCGCGCAGCAGGCCGTCCAGCGCCTCGCCACGGACCTGCGCGCCGAAGCGCTGCTCGATCACCTTGGCCGGCACCTTGCCCGGACGGAACCCCTTGATGCGGGTGGTACGGGCGATTTCGCCCAAGCGGCCGGCGATGTGGCTCTGCAGACGCTCTTCCGGCAGCGAGAAGCTCAGGCGGCGTTCCAGGTTGCCGGTGGATTCGATCGAAGCTTGCATGTTGACTCCTGCCACCGGTGGCCCACGCCCCCGGCTCGATGATTGGGATGAAACGGTTGTAAGGACGCGACGTCTGGGACGCGCCTGCTTGCCGCAGCCCTTTAGTTTCGCCCAATTCGGCCTGCACTGCCAGCGCGTGCCGGTCAAGGGGCGCAGATGGCCCGATCAGGGCGGGGACAGGCCGGCACTGGTGCGAAAGGGGGGACTCGAACCCCCACGCCTTGCGGCACTGGAACCTAAATCCAGGGCGTCTACCAATTCCGCCACTTTCGCGTGGCCGGCTCAGGCGTTCATTGTCGCAGGCGATGGCAGGAATCGGAAGGCCTGCACAAAACTGAACATGGCGATCGCGCGGCGCGCGCGTTGGACCACCCCGGGGAGCGCAAGCTGATCCGGGGTGGCAGGGTTCACTGCTGCGGCCTGGCCTTGGCCGGCGCCGTATCGGACCCCGACTCGGCCGCAGGATCCACCTTGCGGATCTCCACGCCCCCGTCTTCGGTGCGCCGCAGTGCCGCCGACTCCGGCGTGGCCTTGCGCACGTCCACCGAACCATCCGCATTGCGCTGCACGTCCACCGCGTCGGGCAGGGCCTCCCCTTCCGCGGGCTGAGCCGGCTGCATCTGCATGGCCTCACCCACCGGGCGCGCCGGAGCGCTCTCGGTGCCAGCATCGCGTTCGACGGTCTGCGCGGGATCGTTGGCCGGCGTGCAGGCCGCCAGTGCCAGCAACGCGAAGGGAACCCACAGCGTGCGGTGCAATCGATTGATATCAGCCATCAACATCTTCCTTCGTGCATGCGCCACTGGCGCGGAAGATCCATTGGGTGCGATACAGGACGCGACGCGGTGAGAAGCAGCGCACAGCATTGAAAACACTGATGACGCGTATGCCCCTGATTTCAGCATCGCTTCAGTAGATCCACGCCATTCATGGATGACGTGCGACCGGGCGTGCAGGCATCCGCACGCTCAACCCGGCGCGCAGACAAGAAAAAAGCCACTTGGCGAACCAAGTGGCTTTCGTCTGGTGGGCTGTCAAGGATTCGAACCTTGGACCTATTGATTAAGAGTCAACTGCTCTACCAACTGAGCTAACAGCCCGAAATCGGGGCGCGAATTATGACCCGATCCGCTCGGTGGGTGCAAGCACTTTTTTCAACGCCGTTGAAACCAGCACTGCGATCCCGCTGCCGTTGCAGATCCGCGCCGAGCGGGGCCTGCAACGCGTGATCCATCCAAATGAAGGAGTCACACTTATAAGAAAAAAGCCACCTAGCGTACCAGGTGGCTTCTGTCTTGGTGGGCCGTCAAGGATTCGAACCTTGGACCTATTGATTAAGAGTCAACTGCTCTACCAACTGAGCTAACGGCCCGTGAAACTCAGACGCACATTGTAGCGTGCATTCTTCTTATTGCAATACCGTTTCGGCTGCGCCGGCACGGTTGAAACAGTGGGGTGGCTGAGGGGATTCGAACCCCCGACCACCGGAATCACAATCCGGTACTCTAACCAACTGAGCTACAGCCACCACTGAAACGCTTGTTCCTGCCGATGCGGCTGGCGACGGAACCTGAAACCTTTGCCTGGAGACTGTCACCGAAGTTCCGGTCCGCCGAAGCGAGTCCGATATTCTGGTGGAGTCTTTACGCTTTTGCAAGCACTTCTTCACATCGGCCGATGCGATCCCGTTACTCGCCGATGGCGCGCCCGACAGGAATCGAACCTGTAACCGCCGGCTTAGAAGGCCGGTGCTCTATCCAGTTGAGCTACGGGCGCCCGAACCGGAACGGTGTCCAATCCGACGTGACGTGGGATTGGTCGGGGTAGAGGGATTCGAACCCCCGACATCCTGCTCCCAAAGCAGGCGCGCTACCAGACTGCGCTATACCCCGGTCTTGCAATCCCCTCGGGCCAGGCCCGGGGAGTCGTTCATTGTGGCCAAGCACATCGTGAGCTGTCAACGCAGGCGAGACCAGCCATGAAACCGCCACGGCGCCATGCGTGGTCATCGGCTATGCTCGCAGACATCGGCCGGACGGCCGTCCCGACCTTTCATTCGCACGGAGAACACGCATGCGCAGCGGCAATCCGGCTCTTTCCGAGTCGACCTTCCTCGACCTCGCCAGCGGCTCGGTGGTGACCAGCCCCGACCAGGCAATGACCCTCAACGGCACCGTCAACAAGACCGGCTTCCTGTTGCTGTTGACCGTGCTGACGGCCGCTTTCGCCTGGAACCAGACCATCGATGACTACGGCCAGGTCATGGCCGGAGCCAAGCTGTATGCCATGGGCGGCGCCATCGGCGGCCTCGTGCTGGCGCTGATCACCGTCTTCAAGAAGGAATGGTCGCCGGTCACCGCGCCGATGTACGCGCTAGTGGAAGGCCTGTTCCTCGGCGCCATCTCGGCCGTGTTCAACGCCAAGTTCCCCGGCATCGTGTTCCAGGCCGTGCTGCTGACCTTCGGCACCCTGTTCGCGCTGCTGTTCGCGTACCGCAGCGGCCTGATCAAGGCCACCGAGAACTTCAAGCTGGGCGTGATCGCGGCCACTGGCGGCATCGCCCTGCTCTACCTGGCCTCGTTCGTGCTGGGCTTCTTCAACATCAACGTGCCGGTGATCCATGACTCCGGCTGGCTGGGCATCGCCTTCAGCCTGTTCGTGGTGGTCGTGGCCGCGCTGAATCTGGTGCTGGACTTCGACTTCATCGAGACCGGTGTCGCCCAGCGCGCGCCGAAGTATATGGAGTGGTATGGCGCATTCGGCCTGATGGTGACCCTGGTCTGGCTATATGTGGAGTTCCTGCGCCTGCTGTCGAAGATCCAGCAGCGCTGAACCGGATAGAGCCATAAACGACAAAGGGCGCCTTCTGGGCGCCCTTTTCTCTTTGTTACGCATCGCTGCATTTCCCGGCTAGCCAGTCGCGCCCACCTGTGCAGCGTAGTGCGCCGCAAGGTGCTCGACCAGCGCGCGCACTTTCGGCGCCAGCGCCCGCGCATGCGGATACAGCGCGAAGTAGCGCCGCTGCCCGGCGTGCCAGGCGGGCAGCACACGGATCAAACGACCGGCGCGCAGGTCTTCCTGCACGGTCAGTGCGGTGAACAGGCTGATGCCCATGCCCGCCAGCGCGGCGGCATACAGCGCCGGCGTTGCATCCACCCGCAGGCGTTGCCCGGCCTCGATGCTCGCGCTGGCGCCGCGCGGCCCCTGCAGCTGCCAGGGCGACATCGCCGCTGCAGGACTGAACCCCAGCAGCGCGTGCTGCGCAAGGTCCGACGGCTGACGCGGCAGGCCATGACGCGCCAGGTAGGCCGGTGCGGCGACCAGGATGCGCGGGCAGCTGGCCAGCTCGCGCGCGACCAGCTGGCTGTCCGGTAGCGAGGCTGCAATACGCAGCGCCAGGTCGAAGCCACCACCGACGACATCGACGAGCTGATCATCGGCCGACAGATCCAGCGCGACCTGCGGGTAGCGCTGCAGGAAGGACGGCAACCAATGCGGCAGCTCCTGGCTGGCCACCACCTGCGGCACGCTGATCCGCACCCTGCCACGGGGTTGCGCCTGCCCGGCGCGGGCACGATCGTCCGCCTCCTGAAGGCGGTCCAGCAGCGTTGCCGCCTCGCGATAGTAGTCGCGCCCGGCCTCGGTCAATGACAGCCGGCGGCTGTTGCGATCGAGCAAGCGAACCTGCAGATGTTCTTCCAGCTGGCGCAACTGCCGTGACATCGCCGAGTGGGTGGTTCCCAGGCGTTCAGCGGCCGCGGTGAAACTGCCCGCGTCAACGATGGCGCGCAGCGCACGCAGGGCGGCGAAGTGATCCATCGGCTAGTGGCTCCACGTTGCGGTGCCCACCGCATGCGGGCCCCGCCAGCTTATCAAGCGCCGTCGCCAGCCTTGCGCACCGGCAACGCCAGGATCGCGTCGGTACTCATGACATCCCCGAACGCGTCTTCGATCTGCGCCAGCGAGGCGTCATGCAGCGCGCGATGGCCGATGCGCTGGCCACCGGCCAGGTCCAGGTCGCGGCTGGCGCTGGCGTCGGACGAGACGATCACCCGGTAGCCACGTGGTGCGGCCGCTGCGTCGCGCGCAGCACCGGCGACGCAGGCATGGGTCTGCAGGCCGGTGACGATAAGGGTGTCGATACCGGCATGCTTCAGCACCGTGTCGAGCACCGCGGCCGAGCTGCCAGCGAACACGCTGACGTTGTCCTTCTGCACCACGGTCTCGCCCTTGCGCGGCTGCAGGTCGCGATGGAAGTCGGCATTGACGCTGCCCAGCGCGAACAGCGGTGCGCCGGCCGGCAACACATGCTGCACGTGGATCACGCGGATGCCGTGGGCATCGGCGAACGCGACCACCCGCTTGGCCTGGCGCAGTGCGGCCACGCCATCGGGAATGACCATGCGGCCACCGGCGAAGCCCGGCGCGGCGCTGGCGTCGAAGTACTCGTTCTGGAAGTCGATCACCAACACCGCAGTCTTCGCCGCATCCAGCGAGGCCGCGACCGGCGCGCCCGCCATATGGCGGATGGTGGGATGGGCCGGCTCGGCGGCGACGACCGGAGTGGTGGCGGCCATGCCGATCAGGCTGGCCAGGCCGAAGGCGGTGAGATTCATGGAGCGACTCCTGTGCAGTGGAAAGTGGGCACAGGATGCGGAGCGAATGGCGCACCAACCAGCCACGTATCGGTACATGATCTGTGCGATTTTTGCACAGACGGCTCATGTAGTGTCGAGCTCTACCAGGCCAGCTTGACCCCATTGAGTCGCACGATCATCGCGTGGTCACGACCCAGCACCACTTCGGCGGTATTGCTGCCCATACGCACGGCACGTGCAAGGCTCGCCGGATACTTCACTGGGACGCCGGCCAGCGTCTGCACATGCTGGGCCGGAGAGATCCTGCTCCTGATCACGAATGCCGCACAGCTGCCTTCGAGCAGATACACAGGCAATCCTGCCGGAAATTCGACCAACCGCAGGATGCGCGCCTCGCTCTCCCGCAGGCTGCGGAGGGGCACCCCATGCCTGCTCAAGCGGCGCAGCGCACGCTGGGCACGGGACCACGGCCAGTAGAAGGTGGCGTAGATCGCCACGCCGATGGCATAGACGGCAACGGCCGCCACGACCCACACGGCCGCCTCAGGCATCTGGAAACATCCTGTTGGTCAAATCCCGCGATTGAAAACGTAGACGGGCCGTACAAGGACGGCCCGTCTTCAACGCTCCGCGTCCCCGACTGGACGTCGCCCGAGGGCGATCTCCAGCCGGAATGCCAGCCGCTTACAGGCGGCTGGCGATGGCCCGGGCAAAGCTCATGGTGGTACCGGTACCGCCCAGGTCGCCGGTCAGCGAATCCTTGGCTTCCATGGTCGCCACGATGGCCTTGCGCAGGCGTTCGGCGTTTTCCGGCTGGCCAATGTGGTCCAGCATCTGCGCGGCTGCCAGCAGCAGCGCGCACGGATTGGCCTTGCCCTGGCCGGCGATGTCCGGCGCGGTGCCGTGCACGGCTTCGAAGATCGCCGCGTCCTTGCCGATGTTGGCACCCGGGGCCAGGCCCAGGCCGCCGACCAGGCCGGCGCACAGGTCGGAGATGATGTCGCCGAACAGGTTGGTGGTGACGATCACGTCGAACTGTTCCGGACGCATCACCAGCTGCATGCAGCAGTTGTCGACGATCATTTCCTGGAATTCGATGTCCGGGTACTGCGCGGCCACTTCACGGGCGACGTTCAGGAACAGGCCCGAGGTCGACTTGATGATGTTGGCCTTGTGCACGGCGGTGACCTTCTTGCGGCCGGTGCTCTTGGCCAGCTCGAAGGCGTAGCGCACGATGCGCTCGGAGCCCTTGCGGGTGATGCGGGTGCCGGAGAACGCGGTCTCGCCGTCGGCAGACACTTCCTGGCCTTCGGCCAGGTAGGCACCTTCGGTGTTCTCACGAACGGTGATCAGGTCGACGTTGTCGAAACGCGACTTGGTGTTCGGGAAGGTGTGGGCCGGACGCACGTTGGCGTACAGATCGAAATGGCGGCGCAGGCTGACGTTGATCGAGGTGAAGCCACCACCGACCGGGGTGGTCAGCGGGCTCTTCAGCGCGACCTTGTTGCGCGCGATCGATTCCAGGGTCACCGCCGGCATCAGGTCGCCGTGCTTTTCCAGGGCCACCAGGCCGGCGTCAGCGTCTTCGTACTCCAGGCCAGTCTTGAGCTGGTCGAGCACGAACAGGGTGGCGTCCATGATTTCCGGGCCAATGCCGTCGCCGCGGATGACCGTAATTTTCTGCGTCATTGATCGATGTTCCGAACAGGGGGAAAAACGCCGTCCGGACGTGCCCGGAAACGCCGGCGCAAAGGAAGTTTCACCGGCAATTATGCCTGAGCCGGGGCCGAGGTCCCAAATAGACCATGGTCCCAGTCCCCGGCTCAGGCAGAATTGCCCGCGCATCCCGCCTTAACCCTGCGCCTGTCGGCGCGCCCCCTTGAACAACAAGGGGGCTCCTGGACTGTTGGATTGCGGGGAAGGCCCCCTTGCAGGTCCGGTAGTGCCGGCCGCTGGCCGGCAACCCCGGCCATGCCGGATTCAGGCGATGCCGGCCCGCGGCCAGCACGCCCCTCAGTGCTCGTGCGCGGCTGGCGCGGCGGCGCCGCCTTCGAGCTGGTCGAGGAAGTCGACCGCGCGGCGCAGGTGCGGGATCACGATGGAACCGCCGACCACCAGGCCGACCGAGAAGGTCTCGAAGAACTCTTCGCGGGTCACCCCGGCGTCCTTGCACTGGGCCACGTGGTAGCTGATGCAGTCGTCGCAGCGCAGCACCATCGAAGCCACCAGGCCCAGCAGTTCCTTGGTCTTCACGTCCAGCGCGCCGGCCTGGTAGGTCTGCGTGTCCAGCGCGAAGAAGCGCCGCACCACCTGGTTCGGTTCGCCCAGGATGCGTTCGTTCATGCGCTTGCGGAAGTCGGTGAACTCGGCGATGCGGTCCTTGCTGCCGTCGTCGGCCGCGCTCATGCCTGACCCTGCCCGGCCAGCAGCGGCTCGAGCTTGCCTTCACGGTGCAGGGCCATCATGTCGTCGTAGCCGCCGACATGGACGTCGCCGACGAAAATCTGCGGCACGCTGGTACGGCGGGTCTTGGCCACCATCTTCTCCCGCTCGGCCGGGTCCAGGTCGATGCGGACCTCGGTCCACTGCTGGCCCTTGCTCTTCAGGAAGTTCTTGGCGGCCACGCAGTACGGGCAGACGGCGGTGGAATAGATGGTGATGGCGGGGGCACCGCCGGCGGTCTGGGCTGTCACGGGAAACTCCACGATGGATCGACGGTCTACATATGGTACCGGTGCGCTGGAATTTCCACGCCACGGCCGCAACACTGTGGATTAACGAATGGTTGCCCCCTGCCCTGCCACGCTTGGCGCGCCCCGCCCGAGGACCCCCTGCTTGCGAGCCCTGCTGCTGACTACCGCCGTCACCCTGGCCCTGGCCGTGCCGCTGGCCCAGGCCCAGGCCCAGGAGAAGCTGCCCGACATCGGCTCCTCGGCCGGTGAGCTGCTGACCCCGGCCCGCCAGGCCGAGTACGGCGCGATGATGCTGCGCGAGCTGCGCAACTATGGCTACCTGCTGGACGACCCGCTGGTGAACGACTGGCTGCAGACCATGGGTACCCGGCTCGGCTCCAACAGTGACCAGCCACGGCAGCCCTATACCTTCTTCGTGATGAAGGACCGGCAGATCAACGCCTTCGCCACCCTCGGCGGCTACATCGGGGTCAATGCCGGCCTGGTGCTGACCGCCGAGCGCGAGGACGAGGTGGCCGCGGTGCTGTCCCACGAAATCGCCCACGTTACCCAGCAGCACGTGCTGCGCGGGGTAGAGCGCGCCCAGCGCGACCAGATCCCGATCCTGCTGGGCATGCTGGCAGCGGTGGTGGCCGCGCAGGCCAGCAACAGCACGTCCTCCGGCAACGCGACCATGGCCGCGATCAGTTCCGGCATGGGCCTGATGCAGCAGCGGCAGATCAACTACACCCGTTCCAACGAGTCCGAGGCCGACCGCCTCGGCATCCGCACGCTGTCGCGCAGCGGCTACGACGTGGATGCCATGGCCGGCTTCTTCGAACGGATGGCATCGGCGATGCGCGGCAACGAAGGCGGCTACAGCGTGCCCGAGTTCCTGCGCACCCACCCGGTCAACATCACCCGCATCAGCGAGGCCAAGGCCCGCGCCGAGCAGATGAAGAAGGACACGGTGCTGCTGACCACCACCACCCCCAGCGGCGAGCGCAGGGAGCGCGTGGACCCGGCCGACCCCAGCCTGGCCGAGCCCCTGCTGCGCGGAAACAACCCGCTGCTGCCCAGCAACGTGCTGCGCATCCCGATGGGCCAGCTCAGCCGCGGCGCCAGTGGCGACTTCGACTGGGCGCGCGAGCGCCTGCGCGTGCTCAGCGCGGACTCCGCGCCCGAGCTGGAACGCGAGTATGCCGACCTGGCCAAGCGCCAGGAGGACGGCCTCAACGATGCCCAGCGCTATGGCCAGGCGCTGGCTGTGATGCGCGGCGGTCGCGCCGGCGCCACCCAGGCCCGGCAGACCCTGGCCGGCCTGCTGCAGGCCCGGCCGGACAACCTGTGGCTGGCGCTGGCGCTGGGCGAAGCGGAGTCACGGGCCGGCCAGGCCGCCCAGGCCAACAGCCGCTTCGAGCAGTTGCTGCGCCAGCACCCCAACAGCCGCCCGGTGGCACTGACCTATGCCGAGATCCTGAACGAACAGGGTACCCGCGAGGCCGGCCAGCGCGCGCAGGCCATGCTGCGGCCCCTGCTGTCGCAAAGCGGTAACGATCCGGTCTTCCAGCAGCGATATGCCCGCGCCAGCGAGCTGGCCGGCGACAGCGTGCGTGCCAGCGAGGCCTATGCCGAGGCGGCCTTCCTCAGCGGACGGCCGGAGCAGGCGCTGCTGCAGTTGCAGGCGCTCAAGCGCAACCCGGCACTGGATTACATCGGCCGTGCGCGGGTTGACGCGCGCATCGAATCGATCACCCCGACCGTGCTGGAGCTGCGCCGCCAGGGTGTGCAGGATCCGGACCTGGACCGGCGCTGAGCGCTGCATGACCGGCCGATGGCAGTCCCAGCCGGTTCCAGGCCGGGTAGTCACAAACATGTCATCAAACCGTAGTCTACTGGCACCACTCCAGTAACCGAGCCCTACGGTGTCCTCGTGCAGAAACGCATCCTGATCGTCGATGACGAGCCCGCGATCCGTGAAATGGTCGCCTTCGCCCTTCGCAAGGGCGATTACGAACCGGTCCACGCCGGCGATGCCCGGGAGGCCCAGACTGCGATCGCCGACCGCGTCCCCGACCTGATCCTGCTGGACTGGATGCTGCCCGGTACGAGTGGCCTGGACCTGGCCCGTCGCTGGCGCAAGGAAACGCTGACCCGCGAAGTGCCGATCATCATGCTGACCGCGCGCGGTGAAGAGAACGACCGCGTTGGCGGCCTTGAAGCCGGCGTCGACGACTATGTGGTCAAGCCGTTCTCGGCGCGCGAACTGCTGGCCCGCATCCGCGCGGTGATGCGCCGCGCCCGCGAGGACGACGAGGACGGCAGCGTGGCGGTCGGCCCGATCCGCATCGATGGCGCGGCGCATCGCGTATTCGCCAATGACCAGCCGGTGCCGATCGGCCCGACCGAATACCGCCTGCTGCACTTCTTCATGACCCACCCGGAGCGCGTCTATACCCGCGCCCAGCTGCTGGACCATGTGTGGGGCGGCAGCGTGTACGTGGAGGAGCGCACCATCGACGTGCACATCCGCCGCCTGCGCAAGACGCTGGAACCGTTCAACGCCGAGAACATGGTGCAGACCGTGCGCGGCGCCGGCTACCGTTTCTCCACTGCCACCTGAGTCTCGTCGTGCCGGCGCCAAGCACCTGCGGGTGCCGGCGCCGGCAACTCTGCTATAACCCTCGGTTCACCCCAGTGAACCGCCGCACCTCAACGACGAGATCGCAATGCCCCGCCACATCCGCTCTGCCTGGTTGAAGACCCTGGCCACCGTTGCCGCGGTGCTGCTGTTCGCCGGACTGGTGGGGTGGCTCTCGGGGCATCTGTGGCTGTGCATCGCACTGGGCGCGCTGGCCACCCTGGCCTGGCACTACTGGCGGCTGCGCAGCGTGCTGCGGCGGCTGACCGCGCGCCAGCGCTGGGACACCGCCGAGGAAGGCAGCGGCGTCTGGAACGAGCTGGACCGCCTGCTGTACCGCAACCAGGTGGAAATGCGCGTACGCAAGCGCCGCCTGCTGGACATGCTGCGCAGCTACCGCGCCGCTGCCGCCGCGCTTCCCGATGCGGTGGTGGTGCTGGACCGCAACAGCCAGCGCGTGCAGTGGTTCAACGAAGCGGCTACCGCCCTGCTCGGCCTGCACCATCCCGGCGACCTTGGCGAGGCCCTGGTCGAACGCCTGCAGCCAATGCCGCTGGCGCACTGGCTGGCCGGTGGCCGCAACGCCGAGCCGATCCTGGACGTGCCCTCGCCGGTCGACCCGGCGATCCGCCTGAACCTGCGCCTGATTCCCTATTCGTCGGATTACTGGCTGCTGATCGCGCGTGACGTCAGCAAGCTGCTTCGCCTGGAACAGGTGCGCCGCGACTTCGTGGCCAATGTTTCACACGAACTGCGCACGCCGCTCACCGTGGTCCACGGCTACCTGGACATGATGGACCCGGAGGATTTCCCGGGAACCGGACCGATGCTGGAGGAAATGCGCAAGCAGAGCCAGCGCATGGCCCAGCTGGTGGAAGACCTGCTGACGCTGTCGCGCCTGGAATCGCAGGAACACAGCGAGGAAGAGACCGTGGCCATGCAGCCGATGCTGGCAACCCTGCGCCGCGAGGCCGAAGCGCACAGCCAGGGCCGCCACCAGATCAGCATCGACGATCTGGCCGGCGTAGACCTGCAGGGCTCGACCAAGGAGCTGCACAGCGCCTTCTCCAACCTGGTCACCAACGCGGTGCGCTACACCCCGGCCGGTGGCCGCATCGCGGTGGAGTTCCGCCGCGAGGGCGACGGCGCCGTGCTGGCCGTGCGCGATTCCGGCTACGGCATTCCCGCCACGCACCTGCCGCGCCTGACCGAACGCTTCTACCGGGTTTCCAGCAGCCGCTCACGCGAGAGTGGCGGTACCGGACTGGGCCTGTCGATCGTCAAGCACATCCTCGGCCTGCACCACGCACGGCTGGAGATCGAAAGCGAAGTCGGCAAGGGCTCGGTGTTCTCCTGCCATTTCGATGCCGACCACGTGCGCCCGCGCGAGTCCGCCCCCCTGACCTCCATCGAAGAATGACGCCATGAGCAGCCTCGGATCCCTCCCCCTCCCCGTGAGCCCGGACAACGATCCGTTGCGCGACCCGGCGCTGTACATCAACCGTGAGCTGTCGCAGCTGGATTTCAACTTCCGCGTGCTGGCCCAGGCGATGGACCCGCAGGTGCCGCTGCTGGAGCGCCTGCGCTTCATGTGCATCTCCTGCACCAACCTCGACGAGTTCTTCGAGATCCGCGCCGCCGCCGTGCGCCACGCGCAGGAGTTCGGCCTGCCGCCGGCACCGGACGGGATGAGCCCGCAGGCCATCCTCAGCGCCATTCATGACCGCGCCGCCGAACTGGTGGACCAGCAGTACCGCTGCTGGAACGAGACGCTGCGCCCGGCGCTGATGGACGCCGGCATCGGCGTGCTCGGCCGCCATTCCTGGACCGATAGGCAGAGGCGCTGGCTGCGCGCCTATTTCCGCAACGAGATCATGCCGGTGCTGTCGCCGCTGGGCCTGGACCCGGTGCATCCGTTCCCGAAGATCCTCAACAAGTCGCTGAATATCGTGGTGGTGCTCAAAGGCACCGACGCGTTCGGCCGCGCCGGCCACCTGGCCATCGTGCGTGCGCCGCGCTCACTGCCGCGCATCATCCAGCTGCCGGAAAAGCTGGGCGGATCACAGAATTTCGTGTTCCTGTCGTCGGTGCTGTCCACCTTCGTCGATGAGCTGTTCCCGGGCATGGAAGTCCAGGGCGCCTACCAGTTCCGCGTTACCCGCAACTCCGAGCTGGTGGTGGATGAGGAGGAAGTGGAAAACCTGGCGCTGGCGCTGCGCGACGAGCTGGTGGACCGCGGCTACCGGCCGGCGGTGCGCCTGGAGATCGCCCACGACATGCCGCGTGAGATCGTGCGCACCCTGCTGCAGAATTTCGGCCTGACCGAGAACGCGGTCTACCGCATTGATGGCCCGGTCAACCTCAACCGCATCATCCAGCTGTACGACCTGATCGCGCAGCCGGACCTGAAGTACCCGCCGATGACCCCGCGCACCCTGCGCGACAGCGACGGCATCTTCGAGACAGTGACACGCCAGGACCTGCTGCTGCACCATCCGTTCGATGCCTTCACCGCGGTGCTGGACCTGATCCGGCAGGCGGCGATCGATCCGAACGTGCTGGCGATCAAGCAGACCCTGTACCGCACCGGCAAGGATTCGCTGATCGTCGATGCACTGATCCAGGCCGCGCGCAACGGCAAGGACGTGACCGTGGTGGTTGAACTGCGCGCGCGCTTCGACGAGGAAGCCAACCTGGGCCTGGCCGATCGCCTGCAGGAGGCCGGCGTGCAGGTGGTGTACGGCGTGGTCGGCTACAAGACCCACGCCAAGATGCTGCTGATCGTGCGCCGCGAAGGCCGCAAACTGCGCCGCTATGTACACCTGGGCACCGGCAACTACCACAGCGGTACCGCCCGCGCGTACACCGACATCAGCCTGATCACGGCTGACCCGGACATCGGCAACGACGTGCACCTGCTGTTCCAGCAGCTGTCCGGCCTCGCCTCGAAGATGAAGCTCAAGCGCCTGCTGCAGTCGCCCTTCACTCTGCATACCGGCATCCTCGGCCGCATCGAGCGCGAGACGCGCATCGCCGCCGCCGGCCGCCCGGCGCGGATCATCGCCAAGATGAACGCGTTGAACGAACCGCAGGTGGTGCGCGCCCTGTACGCGGCCTCGCAGGCCGGCGTGCAGATCGACCTGATCATCCGCGGCGCCTGCACCCTGCGCCCGGGTGTGCCGGGCATCTCGGACAACATCCGCGTGCGCTCGATCGTCGGCCGCTTCCTGGAACACAGCCGCGTCTACTGGTTCGGCAACGACGGCGCTCCGGAAATGTACTGCGCCAGCGCCGACTGGCTGGAGCGCAACCTGCTGCGCCGGGTCGAGACCTGCTTCCCGATCCTCGACCCGGAGCTGGCCAAGCGGGTCTATCGCGAAGTGCTGCAGAACTACCTGGACGACAATCTCAACGCCTGGGAACTGGATGCCGACGGCATCTACCACAAGCGCGCGCCGGCGCACGACGAAGCGCCGCATTCCGCGCAGATGGCATTGATGCAGGGGCTGTAGTCCTGCCCCGGTGGATCCCGACCGATTGTCGGGATTCGATCAGTGCCGACCAACGGTCGGCACCCACCCACAGCGGGATCTGACCCCTTGCCATCGTGCTGCACGCCTCCTTCCAAAATGTGAAGGCCGCGCGGTGACGAGCACACCGCCCCTTCGGCTAACATTCGTCCATGCCGCATACCACCACGACTCCGCCCGCATTGCAGGATGGCGACCTGCTGGCCGCCATCGACCTTGGCTCCAACAGTTTCCACATGGTCATCGCGCGCTACACGCTCGGTCAGCTGCGGGTGATCGACCGCCTGCGCGAGACGGTGCGCATGGCCGATGGCCTGGATGGCAAGGGTGGTCTCTCTTCCGCTGCACGCCAACGTGCACTGGAATGCCTGGCCCGCTTCGGCCAGCGCATCCGCAATGTGCCGCCGCACCGGGTGCGTGCGCTGGCCACCAACACCGTGCGCCAGCTGCGCTCGCCGCAGTCGTTCCTGGTTCCCGCCGAAACCGCGCTCGGGCATGCCATCGAAGTGGTCAGCGGTCGCGAAGAAGCGCGCCTGATCTACCTGGGCGTGGCCCATGCGCAACCACCCAAGCCCGGCCAGCGCCGGCTGGTGATCGATATCGGCGGCGGCTCCACGGAATTCATCATCGGCATGGGCATGCAGACCCTGGAACGCGAAAGCCTGCAGGCCGGCTGCATCGCCAGCACACGGCGTTTCTTCCCTGGCGGCAAGCTGAGCAAGAAGCGCTGGAAGGATGCGCTGGCCGAGATCGGCCGTGAGTTCCAGCCCTTCGCCAGCAAGTACCGTGCGCTGGGCTGGCAGGAAGCCCTGGGTTCTTCAGGCACGCACAAGGCGATCAGCGAGATCTGCGCAACGATGAAGCTGAGCAAGGGCGCGATCACCGCCGAGGCCCTGCCGCAGCTGCGCGATGAACTGCTGAAGGCGAAGAAGATCGACGACATCCAGCTGCCCGGGTTGTCCAGCGACCGCCGCCCGATCATCGCCGGCGGGATCCTGGTACTGGAAGCCGCGTTCCAGGCGCTGGGCCTGCAAAAGCTGCTGGTGAGCAAGGCCGCGATGCGCGAAGGCATCCTGTATGACATCGTCGGCCGCGCCGGCGAGAACGACCTGCGTGATGAATCGGTGGCCGCACTCAGCCAGCGCTACGGCATCGATACCGTGCAGGCCGAGCGGGTGCAGGAGACCGCGCTGTCGCTGCTGGAACAGGTGCAGGATCGCTGGAGGCTCGATGCCGACGATGCGCGCATGCTCGGCTGGGCCGCGCGCCTGCACGAGCTGGGCCTGATGATCGCGCACAGCGGCTATCACGTGCACGGCAGCTATGTGCTGGAGCACTCGGATATCGCCGGCTTCTCGCGCCAGGAGCAGCAGATGCTGGCCGCGCTGGTGCGCAGCCACCGCCGCAGCGTGACCAAGACCGCCTTCGACGCCCTGCCCGAGCGCCTGCTGCTGACCGCACGCCGGCTGGCCGCCCTGCTGCGCCTGGCGGTGCTGCTCAACCGTGCCCATGAGGACGATCCGCTGCCGGCACTGGAACTGACCGCCGACGACAACCGCCTGTCGCTGATCGTGCCGCAGGCCTTCATCGATGCCCGGCCGCTGCTGCGCGCGGACCTGATCGGCGAGACCGATGGCATCGCCGGGCTGGGCATCCAGTTCCGGCCGTTCGTGGCCTGAGCGCCGCGCCCCCACGAGGGGAGTAGGTCACACACCGTTACAGTTCGCGCAAGTGCCCCGCATAGATCTGCTGCGATGCAGCAGATCATGTCGAGCAAGCGCATTCAGCGTGACCGCTAAGCGACTGCTTTTGTTGAGCTTTCGTGAAATCTGATGAAGAAAGCTGGTACAAACCGACATATCCTCTTTACAGAGACTTAACCAACGAGACTACTATCGGGTCATCGGTCCGCTTGTCGGCGGCCGATTTCTTCGACGCCCTTTTTTGGCGTCCCTGCACGACCTTAGAGAGAGAGAGCTCGTCATGACTTCACGTACTACCCCCCTGGGGCAGGCCATCCGCTACGCCCTGGCAACCACGGCGGCGCTGGCCGCCCTGCCTGCGTTCGCCCAGAGTGGCGGCACCGCCGCGCCGACCACCCTGGATCGCATCGAGATCACTGGCTCGCGCATCCGCCAGGTGGACGTGGAGACCGCTCAGCCGGTCCTGGCACTGAGCCGGCTGGACATCGAGCGCCAGGGCTTCAGCTCGGTGGCCGACATCCTGCAGAACGTCACCGCGATGGGCAGCCCGGCGATCAGCCGTGCCAACGCGCTGAGCGCTGGCGAGAACACCGGCGGCACCTATATCGACATGCGCAACCTGGGCGCGCAGCGCACCCTGGTGCTGGTCAATGGCAAGCGTCTGGGCATCAGCACCTCCGGCTACCAGGACGTGTCCTCGCTGCCGGTGTCTGCGGTGGAGCGCATTGAAGTGCTGAAGGACGGCGCCTCGGCCATCTACGGTTCCGACGCGATGGCGGGCGTGATCAACATCATTACCCGCTCCAACGTCAACGGCGTGACCGCCAATGTCTACCACGGCCAGTACAGCGAAGGCGACGGTGCCCGTGACCGCTTCGATGTGGTCGGCGGCTGGAGCAACGATCGCGTGTCGCTGACCTTGGCACTGGAGCACTCCGAAGAAAAGAGCGTCTGGGCAAAGGACCGCTGGTTCAGCAAGTACGGCGTGAGCGACCGCCACCCGAACGACGCCTCCAACTGGACCACGCTGAGCCAGTGGGGCCAGGTTACCGGCCTGAAGGGCGGCCCGGGCTGCACCAACGCCACCCAGGGGTGTGGCTACTCGCTCAACCGCGGCGCTGACCCGACCAACCCGGCCAACTACCACCTGACCGACGCAACCCCGTTCACCGGCGACGTCAGCAACGCCAACGAACAGATGCACGTCATGTATCCGCTCAAGCGTGATTCGGTGTACTTGGACGGTCGCTTCAAGATCACCGATCAGGTCAACCTGCGCACCGAATTCGGCTACAACAAGCGTTCGGCCGAGCGCCAGATTGCAGGCTACCCGCTGCAGTCCAGCTCGGTGTCCATCTCCGGTGACCCGACCGCCACCGGCCTGATGTCCAAGGACAGCTACTTCAACCCGTTCGGCACCCAGCACGGCTATGCCAGGCCAACCGACGTGGCCTGGAACCGCCGCACCTGGGAAATCCCGCGCGTGAGCACCAGCGAACTGAAGACCTACCATGCGGTAGTGTCGCTGGATGGCAGCTTCGAGATCGGCCAGCGCTACTTCGACTGGGACGTGGGCTACCAGTACAACCGCAACGAGCTGACCGCCACCGCCACCGGCAACCTGCACAAGAAGCGCGTGCGTGACGCCGTGGGCCCGTCGTTCCTGGATCCGGCCACCGGCAAGGTGATGTGTGGCCGTCCGGGCGCGGTGATCAGCGGCTGCACGCCGTGGAACCCGCTGGTGCCCTACGGCAGAAACGATCCGAACGGACTGACCGGCAATGAAGAGCTGATGGCCTGGCTGTTCCCGGCGGAGCACACCACCGGCCGGACCACCACCAAGAACGCGTTCGCCAATCTGTCCGGCAGCATCCTGACCCTGCCGGCCGGCGACCTGGGCTTCGCCTTCGGTGTGGAAAGCCGAAAGGAAGATGGCCGCTACACCCCCGACGCTCTCGCCCAGACCGGTGCCACCACCAACCTGGCCGCTGGCCCGACCGGTGGCAGCTACAACGTGAAGGAAGCCTACCTGGAACTCAATGTGCCGGTGCTGGCCGACCTGCCCGGCGCACGCGAGCTGAGCTTCAATGCCGCTACCCGCTATTCCAAGTACAACACCTTCGGCAACACGCTCAACAGCAAGTTCGGCTTCAAGTGGAAGCCGATCGACCAGCTGCTGGTCCGTGGTACCTGGGCCGAGGGCTTCCGCGCACCGACCATCAACGATCTGTACGGTGGTGGTTCGGAAACCTTCGCGCAGTTCAGCGACCCGTGCGACACCGTGTTCGGCTCGGCCAAAGGCAGTGCCGAAGTCCGCGCACGGTGCGCACGTGACATCGCCGATGCAGCCAACTTCCGCCAGCTGAAGCAGGGCAACACGCCGGTAACCACGGCGCAGGATGCCACCCCGACGCCGTTCGTGTCCGGCTCCAACCCGCTGCTGGTTCCGGAGACCTCGACCAGCAAAACGCTGGGCCTGGTGTGGAGCCCGACCTTCCTCAGCAACTTCAACGTGGCGCTGGACTGGTGGAAGATCCGCATCGACAACACCATCGTCGGTGACAGCCCCAACCAGATCCTGAAGGATTGCTATGAGCAGGGCATCGAATCGCGCTGCAGCCGCTTCACCCGCGATCCGTCCAACGGCATCGTCACCGGCCTGAAGTTCGGCAACCGCAATGCCGGTTTCGCCGAGACCGAGGGCTACGACCTGGATGTCAGCTATCGCGTCGACACCGGCTACGGCAAGCTGAGCGCAGGTTGGACCAGTACCTATGTGAGCAAGAACGTCTACCGCTCCACCAATGATGTCCGCGATGCGATCACGCCGATCAACGGCGTTGCCAACACCATCGGCACCGCTACCAGCCTTGCGTTCCGCGTGCGCTCGAACCTGGTGCTGGGCTGGGATGTGGGTGACTTCGGCGTCAGCTGGACCGCACGCTACTACTCCGGCGTGAAGGAGCGCTGCCTCAACGCCTCGCGGTATGCCGACGAATGCTCCGATCCGACCTTCCTGGCCCCGTGGCTGAAGTCGCCGACCGCCTACAACGAGCGGGGCGCGGTGACCTTCCACGACGTGCAGTTCCGCTACAACCTGCCGTGGGATGCAACCGTGTCGGTGGGTGCCAACAATGTGTTCGGCAAGGAAGCGCCGGTGATGTACAGCAAGCCGAACTCGTCGTTCTCCTACTACGGTGGCTACGACATCGGTCGTTTCATGTACATGAAGTACCAGCAGCGCTTCTGATCCATCCACGCTGTTGAAGCTCGACGACCACGGCCCTTCGGGGCCGTGGTTTTTTTCTGCCTCCGCGCAGACTGTCGCTTTCCACATTGACCTTGATGCGTTCAATCAGGGGCACGGTCCTCTGATCTGCTTCCGCCGCACGGCCATTGTTTGCAGCAATCGATTGATTTACTTCTGCTTTGTGCAGAAGCGTCACGACTGTCTACGGTGCTTTCGTCGTTTGCCCATACGTCTCCACGCCCGTCTTCACTAGGTTCGAACGTCCACCACTGCGGTGGCATTTACGCAGCCCCGCTTGGCTGTGTTCCGAAGACTTCGAAGACCGAGAGAGAGACCCATGACCATCCGTATTCCCGAACTGGGGTTGGCGATCCGTCGTGCACTGACGATGACGGCCACCACCGCACTGGCCGCCCCCGCATTCGCCCAGCATGCACCGGAAGCCACCACGCTGGACCGTATCGAGATCACCGGTTCGCGCATCCGCCAGGTCGACCTGGAAACCGCACAGCCGGTGCTGACCATCAGCCGCGCCGACATCGAGCGGCAGGGCTTCAATTCCGTCGCGGACATCCTGCAGAACCTGACCGCGACCGGCAGCCCCGCGCTCAGCCGCGCCAGCCCGCTCAGCAGTGGCGAAGCCTCCGGCGGCAGCTACGTGGACATGCGCGGGCTGGGGGCGCAGCGCACGCTGGTGCTGGTCAACGGCAAGCGCCTGGGCATGACCACTTCGGGTTACCAGGACATTTCCAGCATTCCCGCCGCTGCCGTGGAGCGCATGGAAGTGCTGAAGGACGGCGCTTCGGCCATCTACGGTTCCGACGCGATGGCCGGCGTGGTCAACATCATCACCCGGCGCAACGTCCAGGGCGTGGCGGCCAACGTCTACCACGGGCAGTTCAGCGAAGGTGACGGTGCGCGCACCCAGTACGACGTGGTTGCCGGCTGGTCGAACGACCGCGCCTCGATCAGCGTCGCCGCCGAGCATGTCGAAGAGAAGGGCGTATGGGCCAAGGACCGCGGCTTCAGCGTCTACAGCTACACCGATCGTCATCCGGACGATGGCTGGACCACGGTCGGGCAGTGGGGGCGCATCGTCGGCTTCAAGGGCCCGGGCTGCAGCAGCAGCCGTGGCTGCAGCTATTCCCTCGACCGCGGCAGCCAGCCGGGCGGGCCGGACAGTTTCCACCTCAGTGACAACACACCGTTCACCGGTGATGTCAGCAACAGCAACGAGCAGATGCACGTGCAGACACCGATCAAGCGCGATTCGCTCTTTGTCGACGCACGCATGGATATGAACGACCAGGTCCGCTTCAGTACGCAGCTGGCCTACAACCGGCGTACCACCACGCGCCAGGTCGCCGGCTATCCGTTCCAGTCCGCTGCGGCCGGCATCACGCCGATGTCCGCCGACAGCTGGTTCAACCCGTTCGGCAGCCACCACGGCTATGAACACCCAAGCGACGTGCACTGGAACCGCCGCACCTGGGAGATTCCGCGGGTCAGCATCAGCGAACTGACCACCTGGCAGGGTGTGGCCGCGTTTGAAGGCAGCTTCCAGTTCGTCGGTCGCGAGTTCGATTGGGAAGCCGGCTACCAGTACAACCGCAGCGAACTGGAGCAGCGTGCCACCGGCAACCTGCACAAGCAGCGCGTCGCCGATTCCACCGGCCCTTCGTTCTACAACCCGGCCACCGGCAAGGTGGAATGCGGTACACCGGAGGCACCGATTGCCGGCTGCAAGCCCTGGAATCCGCTGGTGCCGTATGGCCAGGATGACCCTTACGGCCTGACCGGCAACAGCGAACTGCAGGACTGGCTGTTCCCCGAGGAAATCACCCGTGGCAGAAACACCACCCGCAACCTGTTCGCCAGCCTCAGTGGAGGCCTTGCCACGCTGCCTGCGGGGGAACTGGGCTTCGCCCTGGGCGTGGAGAGCCGCCGCGAGGAGGGGCGCTTCATTCCCGACGCGCTGGCCCAGACCGGGGCCACCACCAACCTGGCGGCGGGCCCCACTGGAGGGGGTTACCGCGTCGACGAGGCCTACCTGGAGCTGAGCGTGCCGTTGCTGCACGACCTCCCCGGTGCACGCCAGCTGACCCTCGACGCGGCAACGCGCTACTCGGACTACACCACCTTCGGCGGAACCCTCAACAGCAAGTTCGGCGTGTCGTGGAAGCCGATCGACCAGCTGCTGGTCCGTGGCACCTGGGCGCAGGGCTTCCGTGCACCGACCATCGCGAATCTGTACGGTGGGGGTTCGCAGACCTTCACCACCGGCTTCCGTGACCCCTGCGATACGGTGTATGGCGCGGCCGCCAGCAGCCCGGAGGTGCGTGCACGCTGCGCCGCCGACATCGCCAATGCAGACAGCTACCGCCAGCTCGGCCAGGGCAATGAGCCGATCACCGGCAGCAGCGGGCAGACACCGCTGCCCTTCACCAACGGTTCCAATCCCGACCTGAAGCCGGAAACCTCTACCAGCCGCACCCTGGGCCTGGTGTGGAGCCCGACGTTTGCCGAAGGGCTGAACATCGCGCTGGACTGGTGGAAGATCCGCATCGACAACACCATTGTCGCCGACCACCCCAACGACATCCTCCGCGACTGCTACGAACTGGGCATCGCCGAGCGCTGCGGCAGCTTTACCCGCGACCCGGAGCTGGGCATCGTCAACACGCTCAGCTATGGCAGCCGCAACAGCGGTTTCCGCCAGGCCGAAGGCTATGACCTGGAGATCGGCCACAAGATCGAAACCTCCTGGGGCACGTTGAGCGCCGACTGGAAGACCACCTATGTGGTCGCTGCGGAGCAACGGACCACCAACGAGGCGGATGTACCGCCGATTCCCAGCAATGGCATCGCCACCGACGGTGGCATCGGCTTCCGCGTGCGCTCCAACACATCGCTTGGCTGGGAACGCGGCAACCTCGGCCTGACCTGGGGCCTGCGCTACTTCTCTGCGGTCAAGGAGCGCTGCCTGGGCGTTGATGAGTATCCGAACGAGTGTTCGCACCCCGACCAGCGCGCACCATGGTTCAGCGGCAGCCGTGACTACAACCGTCGCGGATCGGTCACCTTCCACGACGTGCAGGCACGCTACAACCTGCCATGGGATGCGACCGTCTCGATCGGTGCCAACAATGTGTTCGGCCGCCAGGGTCCGGTCATGTACAGCCAGCCGAGCGCCAATTTCTCCTACTACGGTGGCTTCGACATTGGTCGTTTCATCTACATGAAATACCAGCAGCGCTTCTGATCCGCCGCGCTTGCTGCGGCACCGCCACGGCCCTTCGGGGCCGTGGCTCCACGGCAACCGGACGGCCGTCATCCCGTGGTCGCAAAGCGGTCATATCCGCTACATCGCCAGGCCCGAGCATGCCGGAAACCCGGAGGCCCGCCATGCGCTATGCCATCGTCACCGAGACCTACCCGCCGGAAGTGAACGGCGTTGCCCTCACCGTGCAGGGCCTGGAGCAGGGACTGCGCACTTCCGGCCATGACATCGACCTGATCCGGCCACGCCAGACCAGCGAAGCGCTGGACTCGGCGCCAGGCACGCTGCTGGTTCCGGGTGCCGCACTGCCGCGCTACCCCGGCCTGCGCTTCGGCCTGCCTGCACCGATCCGGCTCAACCGCCACTGGCAGCAGCAGCGTCCCGATGCGGTCTACATCGCCACCGAAGGCCCGCTGGGCTGGTCGGCGCTGCGCACCGCGCGCCGCCTTGGCATTCCGGTCGCCAGTGGTTTCCACACCCGCTTCGACGAGTACCTGCCCGACTACGGCGTCGCCTGGCTGCAGGCCGCTGCGATGCGCTGGATGCGCCGGTTCCACAACCAGGCCGACGCAACGCTGGTACCCACCCGCGAACTGCAGCAGTTCCTCGGCGAACAGGGTTTCGAACGTGTACGCCTGCTGGCACGTGCGGTCGACAGCCAGCAGTTCGATCCGGGCCGGCGCGACCCGGGGCTGCGCGAGGAATGGGGCGTGGACGGCAATGGCCTGGTCGCGATCCATGTCGGCCGCATCGCCGCGGAAAAGAACCTTGGCCTGGCGGTGAAAGCCTTCCGGCGCCTGCAGCAGATCCGGCCCAAAGCCCGCTTCGTCTGGGTAGGTGATGGTCCGGCCCGCGAAAAACTGGCACATGAAAACCCGGATTTCATCTTCTGCGGCATCCAGCGCGGCGAGGCCCTGGCGCGGCATTTCGCCAGCGGTGACCTGTTCCTGTTCCCCAGCCGCAGCGAGACCTTTGGCAACGTGACCCTGGAAAGCATGGCCAGCGGCCTGGCCACCGTCGCATTCGACTACGGTGCGGCCCGCGAATACCTGCGTAATGGCGAGAACGGCGCGGCCGTGGAAAACGATGAGCAGTTCATCGAGGCAGCCGTGCAGCTGGCCGCCGATGATGCACGGCGCCGCGAATTCGGCAGCAGCGCCGCGCGTGCGATGAAGCGGCTGCATCCACAGCAGGTGGTTGCCGAGTTCGATGCGCTGCTGTCCGAGCTGGCCCAGTCGCGGAGGAGCGGCCATGCGCACCACGCCGCTTGAGCTGTTGGCCGGCCGCGAGGCGCGGCTGTGCCGCCGGGCCAACCACTACTGCCGGCGTCGCCGCGTGCGTCGCCTGTTCTCGGTCATCAGCCGTCTCGGCGATGGCGTGTTCTGGTACGTGCTGATGGGCGCGCTGGTGCTGCTCGACGGCTTCGACGGACTGCGCGCCTCCGTGCACATGGCCGCCACCGGGCTGGCCGCGCTGCTGCTCTACAAAGGCCTCAAGCGCTGGACCCGGCGTCCCCGCCCGTATGCGGCCGATCTGCGCATCCGTGCCTGGGTGGCACCGCTGGACGAGTTCAGCTTCCCCTCCGGGCACACCCTGCACGCGGTGTCGTTCACCATCGTCGCGTTGGCCTACTACCCGTGGCTGGCACCGCTGCTGGTTCCCTTCACCTTCGGCGTCGCGCTGTCGCGGGTGGTACTGGGCCTGCACTACCCGTCCGATGTACTGGCCGCCACCGGCATCGCCATCCTGCTGGCATCGGCCAGCCTGGCCTGGCTGCCTCTGCCGGTGTGATGGCCGCTGCACCGGCCGCGCGTGGCCCGGCGCTACCGTCATCGTTGATGGCCTAGAATGCAGGCATGACCACGCTGTTCATTTCCGACCTGCATCTGGACCCCAGCCGTCCGGAGATCACCGACCTGTTCCTGCGCTTCCTGCGCGACCAGGCGCCCGGCGCCGATGCGCTGTACATCCTGGGCGACCTGTTCGAGGCCTGGATCGGCGACGACACGCCCTCACCCGCCGCCGATGCGGTGGCCGACGCACTGAAGGCACTCTTCGACAGCGGCGTGCCGGTGTACTTCATCCGCGGCAACCGCGATTTCCTGCTCGGCGAGGACTATGCCCGCCGCGCCGGCCTGCGCATCCTGCCCGACCCCTGCGTGATCGAACTGTACGGCCGCCCGGTGCTGCTGCAGCACGGCGACCTGTTGTGCACCGACGACATTCCCTACCAGCAGTTCCGCGCGCAGACGCGCGACCCGGCATTCCAGGCGCAGTTCCTGTCGCAGCCGCTGGCCGCGCGCATCGCCTTCGCGCAGAAGGCGCGTGATGCCAGCCAGGCACGCCAGGCGGAAATGAAGCAGGGTGACCGCGCACAGTTCGAGACCGTCACCGACGTGGCCCCGGCCGAAGTCGATGCCACCTTCGTGCGCCACGGCGTGGATACGATGATCCATGGCCACACCCATCGCCCGGCGGTGCACACGCTGCAGGCCGGTGGACGCACCTGCACCCGCATCGTACTGGGCGACTGGTACGAACAGGGATCGGTGCTGCGCGTGGATGCCGGCGGCTGGTCGCTGGATACGCTCGCGCGCGAATGATGGATCGCAGGGTGCCAACCAGGGTTGGCATCTACCCGGGCAGGTGCACGCACCCGGGCAGACACCGCCCCTGGCCGGCGCCTGGCCTCAGCGGAAGCCCGCGATGGTGGCCTTGGTATTGACCAGCACGCGCTGGTTGTCGGCGGTACTGGCGTTGCCCATCGGGATGCCGTTGTAGCTGATGTTCGGGTTGGACCAGTAGTTCAGGCGCGGGCAGCTGCGGGTGCAGTTGTAGGCCATGATCGTGCGCCAGCCGGTGCCGCTGGACGGCTCATAGCGATAACCATGGCCATAGGCGTACGGCGAGGTGCTCGGGTCGGTGGCGATATCATGCCGTGCACTCTGCAGGTGGCCGATCTCGTGCGCGAACGAGTAATAGCCTGTCGCGCAATCCCAGTACACCGCCGCGAAGGCGGTGGAAGCCGTCGAGCCTATGCCCGAGGCCAGGCCACAGTACGCACTGTTGTTGATCAGCAGCACGCCCACGTCCGCCGTGTAGGTGTTCCGGCTGGTGTGGATGCTGTCCATGTAGCCGTCGCTGGTGCCACGGAAGCGGGCCAGATCAGTATCGAAGCTGCCCGATTCGGTGTAGTTGGTGGTCTCGTAGCGGGCCAGCTGCATGGTGATGCCCACGTTGCTGTTGACATACCCCTGGTTGGACTCGGCCACGGCCAGCTGCACCAGCGACTGCATGTTGCCGCCATAGGCCGCCACGGCCGCATTGGTCGCCACCACCAGCACGCGGATGGTGGCCGGGGTGCCGGACGACGCCTGTGCGGTACCGATGCGATCGTTGGCGCCCATCGGGATTTTCGGCAGCTGGTTGTAGTCGGCCGGATGGTCGGCCGGCATCCGCGATTCGTCCACTTCCACCAGCACGTGGCGGTTGCCCAGCGGGCGCAGGCGATAGAGCTTGCCGTCCTTGCGGATCGACCCAGTGATGGTGTCGCCCGAGCGCACCAGGATCAGCGAATTGCCCGGATCGTCCTGGCCATTGGACGTGGCAGCGGTCAGCTTGTCCGAAGGGGAGCGGAACTGGCCGTACCAGATGCTGCCGCCATCGGGCAGCGCCTCCACCTTGCTGCGCACCGCCTGCACGCGCCGGCCGAGCAGTTCGAACTCGAGCTGCGGCTGCGCGGTGGCAGCTGCATCGACACGCACTTCCTGTACCGTCGCGGTGGACGGGGTGGCCAGCAGCTTGTCCAGCGCGGGCTCACTGTTTGCCGATGCACGGCTGATGACCGTCACTGGCTCGAACAACGGTGCCGCCTGCGCGGCCGCTGCCACCGACAAACCCAATACCAGGCCACCTGCCGCTTTGCCAATCGATCTGGACAACATTGCGTCGCTCCTTGAATGATGTGAACAGCGTTGATGCAGCACGCCCGGGTTTGCCGGGTTTGGCCATATGGCCTGCGTGGGCCGTGTGAATTCAATAGAAGACGGAGATGAAAATCAGGAAATGTGATCCACCGCATCTACGTTAATTAAGGTCAAAAGCGTCACTACACTTCGCCAATACACCGCTTTCGCGCTACCGTGACGTAGCCACGACGGGACATGCACATGGCTCCATCGCAGGACACGGACGAAGATGTCGGCTTGCTGCGGATAGGCCTGTTCTTTGATGGCACCCGCAACAACGCACACAACCTGGCACGCGGTCGCCCCCGGGTTCCGCAGCCACGTCCGGCGCAGCTGCGTGCGAATGACGATTCGACCTACCAGAGCCGGCTGACCAGCAGCTACGACAACGGCCTGACCAACATCGCACGCCTGCAGCAGCTGTATCCGGACAGCCGCCGCGATGCGATGGCCACACCTTCGCTGTCGATCTACGTGGAAGGCGTGGGCACCCGCGACGATGCCGACGACGACCTGATCGGACTGGCGTTCGGCATCGGCGCCAGTGGTGTGCGCGCGAAAGTGCAGCGCGCGCTGCAGGTGCTGCTTCCGGCCGCACTGTCGGGACTATCCGCACGCTGGCAGCGACCGCTGCATGGCGTGCAGCTGGACCTGTTCGGTTATTCACGCGGCGCTGCTGCCGCACGTGACATCGCCAACCAACTTCAGGGCTGGGACGGCGTGCGCTGGCGCCAGCTGCTACAGGCCGCCGGCCTGTCCTGCACTACGAACTTCGCCCCGGCCACGCCGGTACTGCGCTTCATCGGGCTGTTCGACACCGTGGTCGCGGTCAATGGCGGCCGCGCCGAGGAACAGCCGCAACTGGCGCTGCGCAGTGGCATCGCACGCCACGTCGTGCAGCTCACCGCGCGTGATGAACATCGCCAGCACTATGCACTGACCAGCGTGGCGCCGCCGTTCACCGAGATTGCCCTGCCCGGCGTGCACGCCAACATCGGTGGCGGCTACAACCAGCTCGACGAAGGGCCCAAGCTGCTCAGTCGCCCGCGCCGGCAGTTGCTGCGCCGCCCCGCGGTTGCCGACTACCAGATTCCTCCATTGGCGATGCTGCAGGCCACCACGGCCTATGCTGAAACACAGGCCGATGCCGAACGCTGGCGACAGCAGCTGGGCGTGGACGAGAAGGAAATCTGGGTGGATGTCTGGCACCAGTGGCAGCAGCAGCGACGCGCCGGCAGCCGCAGCGTGCTGTTGTCACCGGTGCTGTATGTGACCGCCGCTGTGGTACTGCGCCGGCCCATCGACTGGCGTTACCAGCTGATCGCACTGCAGGTGATGCAGCAGCAGGCCATCGATGCCGGCGTGCAATGGACTGCAAATGCCGCCGAGGTTCCCGGCTGGGAACTGCCGTCCGCCCTGCGGCCTATCGCACGGCGCCTGGTGGCCGGACAGCCACTGACGGCGACACAGGAGGCGCTGCTGCGTCGGCGCTACCTGATGCAGTCGGCGCACTGGAACTTCGATGCGCTGGGCGACACCGCACTGACCTACGCCGCCGATGCCGGCGTCAGCGAACTGCCGTATCGACCAGGCCCTGGCTTGTTCTATATCAACCGGCCAACCGTGGATGGCAAGCGCGTGGTGTTGCCGAACGCATAAGAAAAGGGGACCTCCCCTGTTCTCAGCCGGCCTGCTCGACAAGGTTGGCCAGCTCATCCGCATCGAACCCGGCCAGCAGGCGCGCTTCCATGTTGAACGGCCCGTGCAGGTAGCCGCCGGCATACTCCACAAGCAGTTCCTTGAAACGTGCGCGCGGCTCGACACCGGCGCGGTCGCAGTACCAGCGGTACCAGCGCGAACCGGCGGCAACATGCGCCACTTCCTCACGCAGGATCACCTCCAGCACATCGGCGGTTTCGCCATCACCGACATTGCGCAGTTTCTCGATCATGCCGGGCGTCACGTCCAGGCCGCGCGCTTCCAGCACGCGCGGCACCAGCGCCATGCGTGCCAGGCCATCGTGCGCGGTCTTTTCGCACATTTCCCACAGGCCGTTGTGCGCGGGGAAGTCGGCGTAGTCGTGGCCATGCACCTGCAGGCGCTCGCGCAGCAGCATGAAATGCCGCGATTCGTCGTCGGCACAGCTGACCCAGTCGGCATGAAACGCCGACGGCAGGCCACGGAAGCGGTACACCGCGTCCCAGGCCAGGTCGATCGCGTTGAGTTCGATATGGGCGATGGCGTGGATGAAGGCAGCCCGACCTTCCACGCCACCCAGTCCGCGCCGCGGAACTTCGCGCGGATGCACCAGCATCAGCTGCGCTGGCCGGCCCGGCATGCGGATCGGTTCCGGCGGTGGCGCATCGGCCGCCACCTTCAGGCGACCGGCACGGAACGCGGCCGCATACGCCTGGGTCAGCGCAACCTTGCGCAGCGGGTCGGCTTCGGCCAGGCACTGCTGCGCTGCGCGCAGCAGGTCGCCACCAACGTCGGGTACATCGACCACGCCTGGTCCTCAGGCGCGGCGCTTGTGCTTGGCGTCGTCCGACCGCAGCTGCTGGATGCGCTCGAAGTAGCCCGGTTCAATGCCGGTCGGGTAGTGGCCGTTGAAGCAGGACGAATCGAAGCTGCGCAGCGCCGGGTTGCCCTCGCTCACTGCCGCTTCCATGTCTTCCAGGTCCTGGTAGATCAGCCAGTCGCAGCCCAGGTGGGCTTCGATCTCTTCCACGGTGCGGTTGTGCGCGACCAGTTCCTCGGCCGCCGGCATGTCGATGCCGTAGATGTTCGGGTAGCGCACCGGCGGCGCGGCGCTGGCCAGATAGACCTTGCGCGCGCCCGCGTCACGGGCCATCTGCACGATCTGCTGGCTGGTGGTGCCACGCACGATCGAATCGTCCACCAGCAGCACCACGCGGTTGCGGAACTCAAGGTGGATCGGGTTGAGCTTGCGACGCACCGACTTCACGCGTTCGCCCTGCCCCGGCATGATGAAGGTACGGCCGATGTAGCGGTTCTTGATGAAGCCTTCGCGGTACTTCACCCCAAGTACGTTGGAGATTTCCAGCGCCGCGTCGCGCGAGGTGTCCGGGATCGGGATGATGGTGTCGATGTCATGATCCGGGCGCAGGCGCAGGATCTTCTCGCCCAGCTTGATGCCCATGCGCATGCGCGCCTTGTGCACCGAGACGTTGTCGATCATCGAGTCCGGGCGCGCGAAGTACACGTATTCGAAGATGCACGGGGTGTGCTCGGCCGGCTCGGCGCAGATCTCCGAGAACAGCTCGCCACGCGCGGTGATCACCAGCGCTTCGCCCGGCTGCACATCGCGCACGCGCTGGAAGCCCAGCACGTCCAGCGCGGCCGACTCGGACGCCACGATGTACTCGTCGCCCTCGGCATGGCTGCGCTTGCCCAGCACCAGCGGACGGATGCCATGCGGGTCGCGGAAGGCGACCAGGCCCAGGCCCAGCACCACGCTGACCACCGCATAGCCGCCCTTGCAACGGCGGTGCACGCCGGCCACCGCGCGGATGGCCGCTTCCGGGCTGAGCTGGCGCTGCTGTTCCAGTTCGTAGGCGAACACGTTCAGCAGCACTTCGCTGTCCGAATCGGTGTTGACGTTGCGGCGGTCCTGTTCGAACACCTGCTGGCGCAGCACCTCGGTGTTGATCAGGTTGCCGTTGTGGGCCAGCGCGATGCCGTACGGCGAATTGACGTAGAACGGCTGCGCCTCGTCCATGCCTTCCGAACCGGCGGTCGGGTAGCGCACGTGGGCAATGCCCACGCTGCCTTCCAGGGTGGACATGGTGCGGGCATCGAACACATCGCGGACCAGGCCGGTGGCCTTCTGCACGCGCAGGCGGCTGCCGCTGGCGGTGGCGATGCCCGCCGCATCCTGGCCACGGTGCTGGAGGACGGTCAAGCCGTCATACAACTGCCCGGCGACGTTCTGGTTGCCGACGATTCCGACGATGCCACACATGATGCGAGGTCTCCGCTGGGCTGTGCCCAGTTACAAGGAAGGTGGCCGTACCTGGCCGCGGTGGTCGCCGCGCACGCGGTCGACGTTGGCCGGATCGCCCGGCTCGATACTGTCCGGCAGTGCAGGAGCATCCGGGCGCACTTCCGCCGGATCGTAGGAATCGCCCTGTTCCGCTTTCGCAGGCCGCAGCCATCCGCTGCCTGCCACTACCTGGTTGAGGATGCCATTATCGCCTGCCGCGCCCGGCTTTCCCAACCCGGCGCCAGCGTTCTTGCCCAACTCCATCAATGCAGATGGGGACAGCGCGTCGGTCGGCAAGGCCTTGGGCAGCAGATCGGCCCCGGGAACCTCCCAGTGCGGCAGCTTGCTGTTCATCCAGGCAACGGTGGGATTCAGCAGTGGCCGCACCGCCGAGCGCTGCCAGGAGGGCTCGGCAGTCAACGGGGTGAAACTGCCCAGCAGCAGCAGGATCGCGGCGATCAGGCCGCCCCGCACGGCCCCCAGCACCCCGCCCAGCAGGCGGTCCAGGCTGGTCAGCATGCTGCGGTGGACCAGAGCCTTGATGACCATGCCGATCACCGCAACCACGATCATCACGCCGATGCCGACGCCCAGGTAGCCGCCGACGAAGTGTTCGCCACCGGGGGCCGCCGGGGCAGCCCACCAATGGGCGGCATCATTGCCGAAGGCGAAGGCCGCCCACGCGGCCAGCAGCCACGACAGGGTGCCAATGACGATGCCGACGAAGCCGCGCAGCATCCCCAGCAGGGTGGAGGCGGCGATCACGATCAGCAGCACCACGTCGATCATGGCGCCCCGCTCCTTCGGCGGCGCTGGCAACGCGGCTGCGCGTGGGTCATGGGTGCGGCCGGACCATGCCGGCGACGCCGACCTTGGCGGCGACCTGCGCCTTCAGCTGCTCGGCATCGCCACGGTTGGCCACCGGCCCGACGCGGACGCGATGCAGGGTGCCCTTTTCGGTGCGCACCTGCTCGACAAAAGCACTGAAGCCGGCGGCGCGGACCTTGTCGCGCAGGGCGTTGGCATCGTTGGCCTGGCCGAACGCGCCCAGCTGCACGGCAAAGCCGACGCCGCTGGCGGCCGGTGCTGCCGGCGTGGCCGGGGCCGTTGCCGGCTTGCTCGCGGTGGCCTCCGGCTTCGGCTCGGGCTTCGGGGTTTCGGGCTTCGGCGCCGGCTTCGGCGGCTCGGGCTTGGCCGCCGGAGTGGTCGTTGCAGTCGGCGTACTCGGCGGCAGGCTTTCACTGCGCACCGGGTTGCTGCTGGCCGACGGCGCGGTGGCGGCGGATGGGGTACTGGCGCTCGGCGTAGCCGGTGCCGGGGTGGCTGCCACCGGGGCGCTGCTGTCCGCTGCGGCATCCAGGGTGATCACTTCGGCCTTCACATCGGCACGGATCTTCACCGCCTGCAGGCGGGCGGCCTCGGCCTGTGCACGGTCGGCGTACGGCCCCACGCGCACACGCCATGCCTGACGGCCGTTGATGGTGGTCGCTTCTGCGAAGCCCGGCAGCTGCGAGCGCTGCAGGTAGGCAATCACGGCATCGGCGTCGGCCTTGCTGCCGTAGGCGCCGAAGGTGACGGCGTAGTTGCCGGCAGCAACCGCCGGGGAGGTGTCCACGGTCGGCGGCGTGGCCGGCGTGGCGGCGTCCTGCAGCGGCTTGGCCTGCCCGGTCTGCAGGCCGGTGGCACCACCGGCCGGAGCCACCAGCGGTAGTTCACGGGTTTCGAACTGGCCATCGGCCGGCGCGTCCGGCGCGGCGATCGGCACCGAGGCCACACCGCTGTCCGGTGCAGGTCCCTTGACCAGCATCGGCAGGAAAATCACGGCCAGTGCGACCAGCACGATGGCACCAATCAGACGCTGTTTCAGAGGCGTATCCACGTGAGGCGGCAACTGTCCGGAGGTTGCGGTCGATTATACGGGTGCCGGACCGGACGGCGTCGGGATTGGCTGAACGTGGCTCAGGCGTTGCGCTGCAGCCACTGCAACGCGGCGGCGGCGGTATGGAAGGAGCCAAACACCAGTACGCGGTCACCGCGCTCGGCCCGGTCCAGTACCTGCGCCAGCGCCTGCTCGACCGAAGCGGCCAGCTGCGCGCTGCCAGCATCGGTCTCGGCCAGGCGCGCCTGCAACTGGGCGGCACTCTGGCCGCGCGGGCCGTCCAGGCCGGCAAGGGTCCACTCGCCAACCACGCCCTGCAATGCCCGCACCACACCCACCGCGTCCTTGTCCTGCAATGCGGCATACACCGCCAAGGTGCGCCCGGCCGACGCTTCGGCCTTCAGCGCGCGGGCCAGCTGGCCCGCCGCCTGCGGGTTGTGCCCGACGTCGACGCGGATCTGCACGCCATCTCGCTCGAACGCCTGCAGCCGACCCGGGATACGCGCCGCCGCGATACCAGCGGCCCACGCCGCGCGCGGCACCGGCTTGTCCAGCGCGCGCAGCGCAGCAATGGCGGCACCCGCATTGGCCAGCTGGATCGGCCCGGCCAGCGCCGGGGTTGGCAGTTCCATGCGCAGGCCAACGTCCCGCCAGCGCCAGCGATGGGCATCGATCGGCTCGTAGAAATAGTCGCTGCCGCCGCGGATCGCGTTGGCACCCACCAGGTAGGCCCGTGCGAGCACGCTCGACGGCGGGTCGGTCTCACCCAGGATCACCGGCTTCCAGCCACGGATGATGCCGGCCTTCTCGGTGCCGATTGCTTCGCGGTCTTCGCCCAGCCATTCGGCATGGTCGATGTCCACAGTGGTGATCACGGCCACATCGGCGTCGACGATGTTGACCGCATCCAGGCGACCGCCCAGACCCACTTCCAGAACCGCCAGGTCCAGCCCGGCGTCGGCGAACAGCTGCAGCGCGGCCAGCGTGCCGTACTCGAAATAGGTCAGCGTGGTCTCGCCGCGTGCGGCCTCGACGGCGTTGAACGCAGCAACCAGCGCCGCATCGTCCACGTCCTGGCCGTCGATGCGCACGCGCTCGTTGTAGCGCAGCAGATGCGGCGAGGTGTATGCGCCAACCTTCCAGCCGGCGGCACGTGCAATGGCTTCGATGAAGGCGACGGTCGAGCCCTTGCCGTTGGTGCCACCAACCACGATGGTGCGCTTGCCCGGCGCCCCCAGGCCCATCGCGGTGGCCACGGCGCGCACGCGCTCCAGGCCCATGTCGATGGTCGCCGGGTGCTGGCGTTCAATGTAGTCCAGCCAGTCGGCCAGGGTGGTCGGGGTGTTCGTCACGGCAGGGGTTCCAGCAGAAGCAGGTGGTTCGGGGATCAGAGGGCGCGGTGCTTGGCTTCGCCGAAGAACGGCGTGTGGTGGGCGCAGTCGTTCAGGCGCACCACTTCCAGGCTGTCCAGGTCGGCGCCCTCGAGCAGGTTGAGCGTGGTCGGTGCCTGGCGGAAGGTCCACAGGCGGGAGATCGGCAGGCCCAGCACCTTGCACAGGATCACGCGGTTGACCGCGTCATGCGCGACCACCAGCAGGGTGTCGTGCTCGCCGAGGCCTTCGGTGGCACGGGCCAGGCCACGCCAGCTGCGTTCCAGCACCAGGCGCAGCGATTCGCCGCCGGGCATCAGCACGGTATCCGGTTCCTCGCGCCAGGCCTGCAGGCGCGACGGATCCTTTTCGTTGATTTCGCTGGCCAGCAGGCCTTCCCATTCGCCGTGGGCGATTTCCTGCAGCTCCGGCTCGGTCAGCAGCATGTCGGCGCGGGCGGCGCCAAGCGCCAGCTGCGCGGTGCGCTGCGCGCGCGACAGCGGCGAGGCAACGGCACGGGTGATGTCCACCGAGGCCAAGCGGGCGCCAAGCGCCTGGGCCTGGGCTTCGCCGATCGGCGAAAGCGGAATATCGATCTGGCCCTGGTAGCGGCCTTCGGCGTTCCACGGCGTTTCGCCGTGGCGGGCAAGCAGGATGCGCATGCGTGCAAGGGTCCTGGGGGGAGGAGGTTTCCGCGTTTCGTTCACATCCTGTGAAGTGCGCGGAACAGGGATGATACCTGTTCGGCGCACCCGGCCGGGCAGCTAGGGATGGAGTGCAACCAACGACGTCGAAGCGGACAGGCACGTTCACTTTGCAATATGCAACTAATCTGATGGTATTGCTGGCACCGGACGTCCACGCTTGGAGCCTTTGCGGGCCGATCAATGTCCAATCGATCCTATCTGTGCTGCAGCCCCCTGCCGGGCATCTATCCCAGCTTCTCCGTCGACTACGATTCCGACGTGCAGACACTGGCAAACGATGTCTACTGCATACCGCTGCTGTGGCCGGCGCTTTTCACACCCGAGGATTTCCAGCGGGCTGATTTCGAAGTCGATGGCGAAGTTGTGATCGGACAGGCACCTTCGGCACCCAAACAGAAAGTGCTCGAAACCCTTCGGCGCCGCCGCACAGGCGTCGTCCAGGCATTCAAGGGTATCGGTGATCTTGCTCCGTACGTGAACATGCTCGAACGGGTGATTGAAGACGCACCGTATGAGTTCATTTCAATCGAAATGGACGAAATTGCCGCCCTGAACGATCCCGAGGAAGATTTCTATGAAGCGTTCGAGCGCTTGTTGTCCGGATTGGATGCACCGGACGAAGACGTTTGCGAACAGCTGATCGCGCTGGCTGCAATGGAACACAGCTGGCCTATCCCATCCGTCCGCCTGCATCTCGACGGCCTTGAGGGCTCGGAAGATGACTACTGGAATCACTGTCGGGTGCTCGGAGCGGGCAGCGATGTGTCGGGAATGGGGCGCCCGGTTCCCTGGGAAACCGCTTAGGGCTGCTGACAAAAAACCCCGCGACAGACGTCGCGGGGTTTCAGGATTGCAGTAGATCCACGCCATGCGTGGATGCACCGCCAGGGACCGCGAACCTTACTTAACCAGGTTCAGCTCCTTCAGCAGCTGCGGCGCCGGCGCCACTTCCTGCATGATCCACTGCATGTAGCGGCTGTCGACGGCGATCATGCGGGTCATCACCGGATCGAACACCCAGTTGGAGCTGACCGATTCCCAGTTGCCATCGAAGGCCAGGCCGACCAGCTTGCCGTTGGCGTCCAGCACCGGCGAACCCGAGTTGCCGCCGGTGATGTCCAGGTTGGACAGGAAGTTCACCGGCACCGAACCGATGCGCTTGTCTTCCAGGCCGCCGTAACGCTTGGCCTTGACCGCATCGAGCAGCGCCTTCGGCGAATCGAACGGATCTTCACCGGTCTCCTTCGCCGCCACGCCTTCCAGGGTGGTGAACGGGGTGTACGTCACGCCGTCCTTGCCATAGCCCATGACGTTGCCGAAGGTGATGCGCAGCGACAGGTTGGCGTCCGGGTAGACAAACTCACCCTGGCTCTTCTTGTAGTCGGCCACGGCCTGCAGGTACAGCGGGCGCGCGGTCAGCGATTCGCCTTCGCGGATCTTCTTCTGCTCTTCCTGCTTCAGCAGTGCCGGCATGACAGCCACGGCGTACTGGATGGCCGGATCGCTGCTGGCTTCAAACGCGGCACGGTCGGCCTTGAACCACTTCAGGCGTGCATCCAGGCTGCCCAGCTCGGTGCCCGACAGCTTGGCCACCACCGACTTCACCGCAGCGGCATCGCTGCCGGCCAGCCACTTGTTCAGCACGTCATTGTCGCGCTGCGCGGCCGGCAGGGCCACGTACTGCTCCAGCCAGTAGGCCTGCAGCTGCTGGTCCATCTTCGCCACGTAGCGACGATCCATCTGCTTCAGGCCACCTTCGATGGTGGTCAGGTCGCGTTCCTGGTAACCGGCTTCGCGTTCGGCATCCGGCTTGCTGCGCTCGATCGACAGGCGGTACAGGGTGATCGCCGCGCCAACGGCCGAGGTGTTGTTGAACTGGCCGACGAACAGGTCGCGTTCGCGGGTGGCCTTGCTGGTATCCAGATGCTTGAGCAGCTGCGCGTGTGCGGCCAGGGCCGGCTTGCCGGCAGCGCCCTGCTTCTTCAGCCACGCCAGCACGGCGGCTTCTTCAGCCTGCTTCTGGCCAGCGGCGTCGATGCGCTTGAAGCCTTCCAGCTGGCCCAGGTAGTTCTTGGCCACGTTGTTCATGCTGGCGGCGGTGGCGGCGTACTTCACCTTGACGTCGGCGTCGGCCTTGCCGGCGTCGGCGATCAGCTTCAGCACCGCGTTGTAGTGCTTGGCGATGGTCGGGTAGGTGAAGCTGGCGGTTTCGTTGAACTCACCGGCCAGCGCGTAGCGGTTGGTGCGGCCCGGGTAGCCGGCCACCATCACGAAGTCGTCGGCGCCCAGCGGCTGGTCGGCGAACTTCAGGAAGTGCTTGGGCTGGTACGGCACGTTGTCGGCGGCGAAGGCGACCGGCTTGCCGTCCTTGCCGACGTAGGCGCGGTAGAACGAGAAATCGCCGGTGTGGCGTGGCCACATCCAGTTGTCGACGTCGCCGCCGAACTTGCCGACGCTGCCCGGGGGCGCGTAGACCAGGCGCACATCCTTGATTTCCATGTTGCGGAACAGGCGGTAGGTGTTGCCGCCGGAGAAACTGTACAGGCGGCAGCGGAAACCGGCATCGGCCTCACAGGCGGCAACCTGGGCCTTGTCGAAGGCGTCCAGCGCGCGGCTGCGGGCCAACGGGTCATTGCCGGCGGCGGCGATGGCGGCCTTGGCCTGGGCGGTGACGTCGGTGATCTGGTCGAGCACGAACACGCGGGCGTTCGGGCCGGCGCTCAGTTCGTCCTTCAGGGTCGGCGCGTTGAAGCCGTCCTTGATCAGGTTCTTCTGCGCGGTCGAATTCAGCTGGATGGCGCCATACGCGCAATGGTGGTTGGTGACCACCAGACCCTGCGGCGAGACGAAGCTGGCGGTGCAGCCGCCGAGGGCGACGACCGCGCCCATCGGGTCGCCGGTCAGGTTGGACAGCTGCTGCGGGGACAGCTTCAGGCCGGCCTTCTGCAGCGGGCCGGCGATTTCCGGCAGCTGCTGCGGCACCCACATGCCTTCAGCGGCATGGGCGACCTGGGCCAGCCCGAGGCTGGCGACGATGGAAAATGCAAGCAGGTTCGAGCGCATGGAGCGGCCCCTGGTAGTGGAACCTTCGATTGTAGCCCGCCGCCCTGCCCCGGCCCGAACCCCGGAAGTCATGGGCCTGCTTCTTGCTCTGCCACGCGCACGTCGGCCGCGCACACGGAAATCGTCCAGAGGGGGCGTGGTCACCCTGGACGGGACCGTTGGCGCCATGGGCCGGGCGCATGCGACTGGCGGGTTGGGCAGGACGCCCAACCCCGGTCTTGCCGTGTGCGCAGGATAGCGCGCACGAGCAAGGCGCCATCGAGCACCATGGATGGGCTTTTGCGTGTCCCGGCCAGGGTGACCACGCCCCCTTTCCCGGATCAGGGAGGCGCCGCTGTTCGCAGCACGTTCGAAACGCCCGTCGGCGCATGCCTTTCGTTCCGCCAAAGCACCCGCAGCGCAACATGGGAATTCCGTCCGGCACCCTATAATCCGCGCTTTCCCCCTGATGAGTTCCACCCCGATGGCGCAGCAAACGATGAAGGCCCTGGTCAAGCGCGAAGCAGCCAAGGGCATCTGGCTGGAAGAAGTTCCGGTGCCGACCCCCGGCCCGAACGAGGTCCTGATCAAGCTGGAGAAGACCGCGATCTGCGGCACCGACCTGCACATCTACCTGTGGGACGAGTGGAGCCAGCGCACCATCAAGCCGGGCCTGACCATCGGCCACGAATTCGTCGGCCGCGTCGCCGCGCTGGGCTCGGCAGTGACCGGCTATGAGATCGGCCAGCGCGTCTCGGCCGAAGGCCACATCGTCTGCGGTCATTGCCGCAACTGCCGGGGCGGCCGCCCGCACCTGTGTCCGAACACCGTCGGCATCGGCGTCAACGTCAACGGCGCGTTCGCCGAATACATGGTGATGCCGGCCAGCAACCTGTGGCCGATCCCGGACCAGATTCCGTCGGAGCTGGCCGCGTTCTTCGATCCTTACGGCAACGCCGCGCACTGTGCGCTGGAATTCGATGTGATCGGGGAGGACGTGCTGATCACCGGTGCCGGCCCGATCGGCATCATCGCCGCCGGCATCTGCAAGCACATCGGCGCGCGTAACGTAGTGGTGACCGACGTCAACGACTTCCGCCTGAAGCTGGCCGCCGACATGGGCGCTACCCGCGTGGTCAACGTGGCCAACCAGTCGCTGAAGGACGTGATGAAGGAACTGCACATGGAAGGCTTCGACGTGGGCCTGGAAATGAGCGGCAACCCGCGCGCTTTCAATGACATGCTCGACTGCATGTACCACGGCGGCAAGATCGCCATGCTGGGCATCATGCCCAAGGGCGCCGGCTGCGACTGGGACAAGATCATCTTCAAGGGCCTGACCGTGCAGGGCATCTACGGCCGCAAGATGTACGAGACCTGGTACAAGATGACCCAGCTGGTGCTGTCCGGCTTCCCGCTCGGCAAGGTGATGACCCACCAGCTGCCGATTGACGATTTCCAGAAGGGCTTCGACCTGATGGAAGAAGGCAAGGCCGGCAAAGTGGTATTGAGCTGGAACTGATCCGCCCCACGGTAGCGCCGGGCCATGCCCGGCGTCACCGGAATTAAAAAGGCGCCCGATGGGCGCCTTTTTCGCAATGCGTGCCAGGCAAGCCTGGCACCTACCGTAACGCCTGCGGCGTTACTTGCCGACGGCCACGCTCAGCATCACCCGGCTGTGGGCCAGCTTGCCGGAGTTGTCGCGGCCGTTGCCGTCGGTGCCGTAGTAGCCGAGGCCGACGTTGAACAGGCCGAACTGGCGTTCGACGCCGACGTTCCAGTCGGTATAGTCCTTGGCGATGCCGTCCTCGAAGGTGCTGCGGCCGACGTTGGCATTCAGGGTGAAGTCCTTCGGCAGGCCCCAGCTGCCGCCCAGGCCGAAGTACCAGCCATCGGTGCTGCTGTTCCAGACATCGTTGGTGTAGGCCACCGTCAGCTTGTAGGTCTCATCCAGCGTGGTGGTGGTGATCAGCTCGTTGTAGTTCAGCTCGCTGGCACCGAGGTAGGTGTAGCGATTCAGCAGCGCGTCGAAATTGACGCGGGGCGTGACGTCAACGCCGTAGCCGATCTGGTAGTCGACCTCGGTGCTCGGGTCGCCCGGACCGAAGTCGACGCCCGAACCCCAGACACCGGCATACAGGCCGACCGGCGAGGTGTAGGTGAAACCGGCCTGCAGGGTCGGCTTTTCGTCGGTCTGCGACACACCACGGAACAGGTAATCGGAAACGGCGGTGACGTTCCAGCTGTACGGCGATTCGTTTTCCTGAGCACTGGCCGCGAACGGGGCAGCCAGGGTCAAGGCAGCGGCAATGGCGAGGCAGGCACGGGCGTGCTTCATGAGCGTCTCCGGTGGGGGCGGTGGCGTGGCGCGGAAGGCGGGAGCGGCCGGAGCGGGACAGCGCCGGTTCACGAATTTTTAACCCGTTTGCTATTGCGATGCAACATGTGCCGGCCGTGGCGATGCCCCGCCCGGGCCGGTTGGCAAGCGGCGATGCCCGGTAGAATCGACGGTTTCCCGTTCAGAGCCGTGCCCACGCCATGACCGACGCCTCCTCCGCCCTGACCCGCCACTACGCCGAGGAACTGGACGCCATCCGCGCCCAGGGCCTGTTCAAGTCCGAGCGGATCATCACCAGCCCGCAGTCGGCCGAGATCACCCTCGACGACGGCCGCAAGGTGCTGAATTTCTGTGCCAACAACTACCTGGGCCTGGCCGACCATCCGGACCTGATCCAGGCCGCCAAGGACGCACTCGATACCCACGGCTTCGGCATGGCCTCGGTGCGCTTCATCTGCGGCACGCAAGACCTGCACAAGCAGCTGGAAAAGCAGATCGCCGACTTCTTCGGCAAGCAGGACACCATCCTGTACGCGGCCTGCTTCGATGCCAACGGCGGCCTGTTCGAGCCGCTGCTTGGCGAGAACGACGCGATCATTTCCGATGCACTGAACCATGCTTCGATCATCGACGGCGTGCGTCTGTGCAAGGCCAAGCGCTTCCGCTACGCCAACTGTGACATGGCCGATCTGGAAGCCCAGCTGCAGGCCGCCGATGCCGCCGGCTGCAAGACCAAGCTGATCACCACCGACGGCGTGTTCTCGATGGACGGCTTCATCGCGCCGCTGGACGAGATCACCGCGCTGGCAAAGAAGTACAACGCCCTGGTGCACATCGATGAATGCCACGCCACCGGCTTCCTCGGTGCCACCGGCCGCGGCTCGGCCGAGGTCAAGGGCGTGCTGGAGAAGATCGACATCATCACCGGCACTCTGGGCAAGGCCATGGGTGGCGCACTGGGCGGCTTCACCTGCGCCAGCGCCGAGGTGATCGAACTGCTGCGCCAGCGCTCGCGCCCGTACCTGTTCTCCAACTCGCTGCCGCCGCACGTGGTGGCCGCCGGCATCAAGGCGTTCGAAATGCTGGCTGCCGCTGACGACCTGCGCAGCACGCTGGCCGAGAACACCGCCTACTTCCGCGAAAAAATGACCGCGGCCGGTTTCGACGTGAAGCCGGGCGTACATCCGATCAGCCCGGTGATGCTGTACGACGCGCCGCTGGCACAGAAGTTCGCCGAGCGCCTGCTCGAAGAAGGCATCTACGCGATCGGTTTCTTCTTCCCGGTGGTACCCAAGGGCCAGGCGCGCATCCGCACCCAGATCAGCGCCGCGCACAGCCGCGAGCATCTGGACCGCGCGATCGATGCATTCACGCGCATCGGCGTCGAACTGGGCGTGGTCAAGGGCTGACCGCACCGGGGTCGGATCCCCAGGGGTAGCGCCGGGCCATGCCCGGCGATTTCCCGAAAGCCGCGCCATGCGCTCGCCGTGCACGGCCCGGCGCTACCGAAATGACGCGCGACGCGCGTCACTTCTTTTTCTTCTTGCCCTTCGGCTCGTCCTTGCTGGCCACCACCACCGGCTTGGCGGCGGCATCCTGGCCATTGCCCTTGGCTACGCGGATACCGTTGGCCTTCATCCAGGCATCGAACTCATCGGCGGTCATCTTCTTGTCGCCGTTGCTCATCAGGAAGCGGTAACTGCCGCGACCATCCAGCTCCGGGGTCTTCACTTCCACCACCGGGGTCTCGGCCGGCGTTTCCGCCTTGGCCACCTTCTTGTGGCCACCACAGGCGCTCAGCAGCACCATCGGCAGAAGCAGGCCTGCGCAGCGCAGGGTTTGATTGAGGGTCAGGTGGTACATGGCAGGCTCCGTTCGGGATATTCGACAGCCAGGCGCCCCCTACGCCTGGAACGGCGGCCGGCAAACGCCGGCCACGGGCGATGATCAGCCCGGTGCAGCGGCCCCCAGCCGCTGCTGGTCGCTGACCTGCAGGACCCGCCACTGGCCCTTGCCGAGATCGCCGAGCTGCAGCCCGCCGATCGCGACCCGGACCAGGCGCAGCACCTGCAGGTCGAAGGCCGCCAACAGGCGGCGGATATGGCGATTGCGGCCCTCGTCGAGGACCACCTCCAGCCATGCGGTCTTGTCGCCACTGCGCAGTACGCGCACGGCACGGGCGGCGAGGAACTCGCCCTCGTCCTCCACGCCGGCCCGCAGTGCCGCCAGCGTGGCGTCATCGGGCAGGCCATCAACCTGCACGTGGTAGGTCTTGTCCGGCCCGGTCTGCGGGTCGGTCAGGCGCGCCGCCCACTGCGGATCGTTGCTGAACAGCAACAGCCCTTCACTGGCCTTGTCCAGGCGCCCGACCGGCGCGATCCACGGCAGCCCCGCGCCATCGAAACAGCGGTAGACGGTGTCGCGGCCGCGCTCGTCCTGCGCGGTGGTCACTACCCCGCGCGGTTTGTTGAGCATCAGGTACAGGCGCTGTGGCGCGCCCATGGGCTGGCCATCGACCTCGATCGGCGGCACCGGCTGGCCAATCGGAAATTCCGGGTCGCGCACGATCCGGCCGGACACGCGTACGCGGCCTTCGGCAATCCAGCGCGCGGCCTCGCTGCGCGAGCACACGCCGGCCTTGGACAGTACGCGCGCCAGGCCATGGCGGACACCGGCGGAAGCGGCAGCGGAAGTCGCACGCCCACGCGGTGCGTGGGAGCGGGCAGCGGGGGCAGCAGGTGGGCGGCGCGTGCGCAAGCCTCTGCTCCCCGCGGTGCTTATTTCTTGTCGACCGGCTTGGTCTCAGCCGGTGCTTCAGCCGCCGCCGGCGTGGCGGCCGGGGCCGGACGCGCCTTGACCACGCGCACACCGCGCGCCTTCATCCAGGCGTCGAACTCTTCGGCGGTCATGCGCTTGCCGTTCTGGCTCATGTCGAAGCGCCAGGGCGTGTTGTCGAATTCGGTCTGCGGCTTGTAGGCCGTCGGATCGTTCGGCTTCACCGCCGGTGCGCTAGGGATGGCCTTGGCGATGTTCTGGCAGCCGTCGATGCGCAGGCGCTGCAGCACCTGGTCCAGCGACTGCGACGGATCGTAGTTGCTGCTCAGCACACCGGCCGGCATGCCCAGCTGGTTGCCACGGATGTACAGCTCGTCGGCAACCGGCGCGATGGTCGTGGCCGGCAACGGCAGCGGCGAGGCGCTGGTGTTGACCGAGCAATCGACCGCAGCGTGGGCGGCGGGAACCAGGGCCAGCGCCAGGAAGGCGGCCGATGCAGAGCGCAGCATGAGGGGCATCCAGGAAAGGAAGGGACGCGGCGAGTTTAGCAATGCCGCGACAGCTTTCAAGCGCCACTTTCAATGAATACGGCAACTCATTGGTTTTAAGGATAAAAACCCGACGAACGGTTACTTGCAGACCACCAGATGCCTGGATTGAGTGCCGCAGAAACAACAAGACCCGGCCGAAGCCGGGTCCTGCTGTGTCCTACTGGCAGAGCGTCAGAACTTAGTTCTGGACGTTCAGCTCGGTACGACGGTTCTTGGCGCGACCTTCCGGGTTGTCCGAACCATCCGGGTTGGTGTTCGGAGCAATCGGACGGCTCTCGCCGTAGCCGATCGGGCCGACCAGGCGACCGGCGTCAACGCCGTTCTTGGTCAGGTAGTTGTACACGGCGGTGGCGCGACGCTCCGACAGCTTCTGGTTGTAAGCGTCGGTACCCTTCGAGTCGGTGTGACCGGCAACTTCAACGCGCAGATCCGGGTAACGCTTCAGGATCTCGGTGGCTTCGCTCAGGATCGCCACGGCGTCCGGACGCAGGTTCGACTTGTCGAAGTCGAAGTTGACGCCCTTCAGGTCGATGGAGACCGGCACCGGGCAACCGTCCGGACCGATGGTCTGACCCGGCTGCGAGTTCGGGCACTTGTCGTCGCAGTTGTTGACGCCGTCACCGTCGTCGTCCAGATCGGCGCAGCTCGGGGCAACCGGAGCCGGAGCCGGAGCAGCCGCGACCGGAGCCGGGCCCAGCGGGATCACGACGCCGACCGAAGCCAGCACGTCACCGAACCAGTCTTCGTTCGGAGCGGCAACGCTCTGGTCGTCGAAGTCAGCGCGGTAAGCCACTTCGGCGCGGACAGCAACGCGCTTTTCGAAGGTGGTCTGCAGGCCGACGCCCAGCTTGGCGGCAACGTTGCCGTCCTTACGCTGGCGCGGACCGTTGGCATTCAGCGCCGGGTACTCTTCTTCCGACTTCTGGTAGCCCAGGCCACCGACGATGTACGGGTTCCAGCCGCGGCCTTCCTTGATGAAGTGGCGACGCAGGTCCAGCGAGACGCCGTACTGCGACCAGTTCAGGTCCTTGTTCGAATCGAAGTTCGGGTTCTGATAGTTCAGCTCACCGTCCAGCGACCAGTTCGGGCTGATGAACTTGCCCAGGCCCAGGGTCACGAACGGAGCATCATTGGTCAGACGGTCGCTGTCCTGGAAGTTGAAGCCGGCCGAACCGGTCAGGTACCAGCGGTCATCGAACTCCTGCGCCGAAGCTGCCTGGGCGAAAGCCAGGCCGCCCAGCAGCGCGGCAGTAAGGATCTTCTTGTTCATTGAGTACAGCTCCTATTTCGGGGGTATGAAACCGGTAGAGGCATGGGCCAGCACAAGTGCGTCGATGTACGACAGCCGATTCAGCACGCCACCGCCGCGAACATTATGCTCAGGCGGGTGAAGGCCATGTTAACAGTCCCGTAACATGTGAAGTGTTGCGCCCGACCGTCCATCGGTCCGACGTTGAAACCCTATACAGGATGATGAAAATCCGCAAGACCCTCACGCTGCAAGGGTTTGACGGGGTTTAGGCGTTGGAAACGACACATTGCGCAGCGCGCTGCGATGAGCAGTTCAGCGTCTCTGCGAAAAGGTGAGGAACCTTATGATGGAACCACGAACCCAGCCGGAGCCGTGATGAAAGCCGTCGCCCTGAGTCGTGAGTCCGCCCCCGCGTTGTGCGATATCCGCCTTCCTCCGCCGCTGCCTCCACGGGGGCGCGACCTGCTGGTGCGGGTCGAGGCGATTTCGGTCAACCCGGTCGACGGCAAGCAGCGCGCCAGCACGGATCCAGCCACGCTCCAGGCACCTCGCATCCTTGGCTGGGACGCGGCCGGCGTAGTGGAGGCGATCGGCGACGAGGCCAGCCTGTTCGCGTCCGGTGATGAGGTCTATTACGCCGGTGATGTCACCCGCCCGGGGTGCAACGCGCAGTACCAATGGGTGGACGAACGTCTGGTCGCGCGCAAACCCACGACGCTGGATTTCGCCGAGGCCGCGGCACTGCCGCTGACCACGCTCACTGCCTGGGAACTGCTGTTCGAGCGCATGCCCCTGCGGCTGGATGATTGCCGCCACGCCGGCCAGAACCTGCTGGTGATCGGCGGTGCGGGCGGCGTCGGCTCGATGGCGATCCAGCTGGCCCGCCATGCGGGTTTCGAGGTGATCGCCACTGCGTCGCGCGAAGCCTCGGCCGACTGGTGCCGGCAGATGGGTGCCCGGCACGTGATTGATCACCGGCAGCCGCTCCAGGCCCAGCTGCATGCGCTCGGCATCGACGCGGTGCAGGTCGCACTCAACCTGGCCGACACCGACCAGTACTGGGATGAGCTGGGCCAGCTGCTGGCGCCGCAGGGACATGTCGGGCTGATCGTCGAGCCACGTGGCCCGCTGCGCATCGGCGATCCCTACAAGGCCAAGTGCATCGGCATCCACTGGGAATTCATGTTCGCGCGCTCGCGCTTTGCCACCGCCGACCGCATCGAACAGCACCGCATCCTCAGCCGCGCCGCCAGCATGATCGATGCTGGCCAGCTGCGCGGCACGCTCGGTGAGTCACTGGGCACGATCAATGCGGCAAATCTGGACATTGCGCATCAGCGCCTGGCCAGCGGACGCACGGTGGGCAAGCTGGCACTGGTGGGCTGGGACGACTGAAGCGTCATGTAGAGCCGAGCCCATGCTCGGCTGGTGGTGCCAGGCAAAGCAGCCGAGCATGGGCTCGGCTCTACAGATTCCGCCTGTAGCGGCGGATTGGTCGGCATCTGTATCTATTGAAGTGACTGGATCGGGATTACGGTGGAAACAGATTCCTCTCCCCCGAGCCCACCGTGCCCACCGCCCTGCCCCTGCGCCTGCTGCAACTGATCACCGGCCTGTTCCTGTACGGCTTTGGTGCTTCGCTGATGATCCGTGCCGCCATCGGCGTGGCGCCGTGGGATGTGCTGTCACAGGGCATCGCCGCGCAGACCCCGCTCTCGTTTGGCCTGGCCACCAATGTGATTGGCGCACTGGTGCTGCTGCTGTGGTGGCCGCTGCGGCAGAAGCCGGGCGTCGGCACCGTGCTCAACGTGATGCTGATCGGTCCCTCCGCGCAGTTCGGGCTGTGGCTGCTGCCGCCGGCCGTCGGCCTTGGCTGGCAACTGACGATGTTCTGCGCGGGCATGCTGCTGGTGGCATTGGCCACCGGCCTGTACATCGGCGCCCGCCTCGGCCCGGGTCCACGCGATGGCCTCATGACCGGCCTGCATGCCCGCACCGGCTGGGCGATCTGGAAGGTGCGCAGCCTCATCGAAGGCAGCGTGCTGCTGCTGGGCTGGTGGCTGGGCGGCAACGTCGGCCTCGGCACCCTCGCCTTCGCCCTGCTGATCGGCCCGCTGTGCGGCGTCACCCTGGGCTGGTTCGGGATCGGCCGCCGCCCGGTCGTGCCGACCGCAGGCCGACAACCACAATCGCCCTGAGTTGACCCGAATGCCGGCCAGCGGCCGGCACTACCGCCCCCCGAGTTCGGGGGCAGCGCTGCAGGCGCGATCCAGCGGCCCTTGCCCCGGCCGCCATTTCGCGGCACGCTTCGCGCTTCCGTACGCAAGCGTATCGACTATGTCGCCAGCCAACGAAAGCGCCTATCCCCATCTGTTCGCCCCGCTGGATCTGGGCTTCACCCAGCTGCGCAACCGCGTCCTGATGGGCTCGATGCACACCGGACTGGAAGATCGCGCCCGCGACTTCCCAAGGTTGGCGGCCTACTTCGCCGAACGCGCCGAGGGCGGCGTTGGCCTGATCGTCACCGGCGGCTTTGCACCGAACGTGGTGGGCTGGCTGAAGCCCTTTGGCGGCAAGTTGTCCTGGCCCTGGGAGGTACGCCCGCACCGGCAGCTCACCGCCGCCGCGCACCAGCACGGCGCGAAGATCTGCCTGCAGCTGCTGCACGCCGGCCGCTATGCCTATCACCCGCTGTCGGTGGCACCGTCGAAGCTGAAGGCGCCGATCAACCCGTTCACCCCGCGCGCGCTGTCGGCCAGTGGCGTCGAGCGGCATATCGCCGACTACGCGCGCAGCGCGAAGCTGGCCCGCGAGGCCGGCTACAACGGGGTGGAGGTGATGGGCTCGGAGGGCTACCTCATCAACGAGTTCATTGCCCCGCGCACCAACAAGCGCTCCGACCGCTGGGGTGGCGACGCCAACCAACGCATGCGCTTTGCAGTGGAGATCGTGCGCCGCATCCGCGAGGCCTGCGGCCCGGACTTCATCATCATCTACCGCCTGTCGCTGGTCGACCTGGTGGACGACGGCAGCAACTGGGACGAGATCGTGCAGCAGGCGCAGGCCATCGAGGCGGCTGGCGCGACGATCATCAATTCCGGCATCGGCTGGCACGAGGCGCGCATTCCGACCATCGCCACCTCGGTGCCGCGTGCGGCCTTCGCCGGTGTCACCGCCAAACTGAAACCGCATGTGACGCTGCCGCTGGTGGCGACCAACCGCATCAACATGCCCGACGTCGCCGAACGCATCCTCGCCGGCGGCGGCGCCGACATGGTGTCGCTGGCACGTCCGCTGCTGGCCGACCCGCAATGGCCCAACAAGGCCCGTGCAGGCCGCGCGGAAGCGATCAATACCTGCATCGCCTGCAACCAGGCCTGCCTGGACCACGTGTTCGAGAACAAGCTGGCCAGCTGCCTGGTCAATCCGCGCGCCGCGCACGAGACCGAACTGGTCTATCGCCCCACCCCCGCGCCGAAGAAGGTTGCCGTGGTCGGTGCCGGCCCGGCCGGCCTGGCCTGTGCCACTGTCGCGGCCCAGCGTGGCCACCAGGTCACCCTGTTCGATGCCCACGATGAGATCGGCGGCCAGTTCAACGTGGCCAAGCGCATCCCCGGCAAGGAAGAGTTCCACGAAACCCTGCGCTATTTCCGCCACAAGCTGGCCGAAACCGGCGTGCAGCTGCGCCTGAACACCCGCGCCGACGCGTCCAGCCTGGCCGGCTTCGACGAGGTGGTGCTGGCCACCGGCATCACCCCGCGCAAGGTCGGCTTCCCCGGCGCCGACCACGCCAAGGTGGTCAGTTATCTGGACGTACTGCTGGGCCGCGTCGAAGTGGGCGCCACTGCCGCGATCATCGGCGCCGGCGGCATCGGCTTCGACGTCGGCGAATTCCTCAGCCACGCTGGCGAGTCGCCGTCGCTGGACCCGCAGCGCTGGATGGCCGAATGGGGCGTGGACGCCAGCTTCGAGGCACGCGGCTCGCTGGGCCGGCCCGAGGTCGAGCCGTCACCGCGGCGCCTGTGGCTGCTGCAGCGCAGCGCCGGCAAGCCCGGCGCGCGACTGGGCAAGACCACCGGTTGGATCCACCGCGCCACACTGAAGGCCAAGGGCGTGCGCATGCTCGGTGGCGTCGAGTACCTGGGCGTGGACGATCAAGGCCTGCGCATCCGCGTGGAAGGCAGCGAACAGTTGCTGCCGGTAGACCATGTGGTGATCTGCGCCGGGCAGGAACCGAACCGCGCATTGCAGGCCGAACTGCAGGCGGCCGGCATCAACGCGCAGCTGATCGGCGGTGCCGACGTGGCCGCCGAACTCGATGCGAAACGCGCCATCGACCAGGGCAGCCGGGTCGCCGCTGCGCTCTGATGAGCGCCTGAATGGGGGACGGAATGTGATTTCCGTCACCCCGGTTGAACCTGAATGTCAAGCCGAGCGGTTCACGATGCGTTCGGCTATGCCCCCCTACCTTGCGCCATCTTTCCGCTCACCAGCCAGTTTCCGGTGAGCCGGCGTGGCCCCACCGATCAGTACTGATCGATTCTTTTTGGGGCTGCCCACGGGGCGGCCCCGATGGCCGCCTCCCCATGACGCCAAGTCGTACCCCGCCTCCTGTCGCCCCCGCGGCCGGAACCGGAAGGTGCGGCCCATACGGAGCAAGGAGTTATATGAAACTGGCCTGGATTCTCTGGCTGTCGCAGTTGTTGCCGCAGCCGGCCGCTGATTCACTGTGTCTGAGCACCACCGTTTACCTGGAAGCCCGCGACCAGACCCTGCGCGGCCAGCAGGCCGTCGCCGAGGTCGCCCTGCGTCGCCTTGACAGCGGCCTGTGGGGCGACTCGATGTGCCAGGTCGTCACCGCGCGCAAGCAGTTCGCACCGACCATCGTCTCCCCCGGCACCCAGCTGGGCAATGACGCGGCGTGGAGCGAGGCGATGAACGTCGCTTTCGACGCCGAGCGCAACTGGGCGCTGCCGGCCGGCGAGCGCCGCGAGATCGTGCCCGGTGCCAGCCACTTCGCCGCGCTGTCCATCGCCAGCCCGAACTGGCGCAATGCCTACCAGGTGGCCACCATCGGCGATCACACCTTCTATAAGGTGCAGAACCTCAAGCCGCGGCAGTCGTAACGATCCGTGCCGGCGGCAGCGTTGCCGCCTGCCGGCAGGCTCTGGGATAGTGGGCGTTTCCCGCCCGCATCACCTGGAGTTCCCATGAAGCTGTACAGCAAGCCCGGTGCCTGTTCCACCGCCGACCACATCGCCCTGCAGTGGACCGGCCAGCCGTTCGAGGTTGAACTGCTGAACAAGGACACCCTGAAGGGTCCGGAATTCCTCAAGATCAATCCGGCCGGTGCGGTGCCCGCGCTGGTCGACGGAGACTTCGTGCTGCTGCAGAACGCCGCGATCATGGGCTATATCGCCGACAGCTTCCCGCAGGCCGGCCTCGGCGGTGACGGCAGCCCGCGCCAGCGCGCCGAAGCCACCCGCTGGCTGGCGTTCGTCAATTCCGACGTGCACCCGGCCTTCTCGCCGCTGTTCGCGCCGGGCAAGTTCATTGCCGACGAAGGCCAGTACGACGCGATCCGCGCCGCCGCGCACAAGCGCCTGCGTGGCCTGTTCGAGACCGCCGACAGGCAGCTGGCCGACAAGCCCTGGCTGGCCGGCTTCCGCAGCTTCGCCGACCCGTACTTCTACATCACCCTGCGCTGGGCCGCCGGCACCAAGGTCGACCTGTCGGGCCTGGACAATCTGGCCGCCTACAAGGCGCGCATGGACGCCGATGCCGGCGTGCAGGCCGCACTGAAGGCCGAAGGGCTGGCCTGATCATGACCCGGGGTCAGAGCCGTTCGCGTGGCGGACGGGCCTGACCCCTCTGCCCTGCGCAGGCTGGGGCCGATACGCCAGGGCGTGGTCAACCGATCTGGCGGATCACTTCACCGTTGGCATCGCGCAGGTAGGTCGGCATCACTTCGATGCGCAGCGCCCCCGCCAGCGGGTAAACCCCGCGCTCGGCGCGCACCCCTGCCAGGGCCTGCAGGCCCGCCTCGTCCAGTGACCAGCGCGCGCTGTCGGCGGATACGTCCGCCGCTTCACCGCCCCCGTTCGCGACGAACTCCCACTGCCGCTCGCGGCTGACCAGTTCCAGCGATCTGCCGTGGCGCAGGCGCAAGGGCAGCAGCTCGCACACGCGGGCCACCTGGCCGGCGCCGAGCACCAGCGTGGTGACGCCCGCCTCCTGCCGCCAGTCCAACGTCTCGATGAACAGCATGCCGGTGCTGGAGCCCTCGCGCTCGCTGCCTTCCCGCACCTGCGCGGCAAGCGCCTGGTCCTCCAGCAGGTTGCCGCGGTGCAGGTCGCTGATCCACAGTGGCATTGCCGGCTGCAGTACCTGCAGCACGCCGCGCGTGGACCAGCGCTTGACCGCTTCCATCTCCTCATCGGTCAGCCCGACCAGCTGCAGGAACTGCAGGTGGCCATTGGCGGTGTCGCGTGCCGGCAACTGCGGGTCGGCAATGAACGCCAGATGGCACAGCCGCGTGTCGGTCTCCAGCGCGATCGGGCCGTTGGCATTCAGATGGTGGCCATCCTCGAACACGTTGCCGCTGGCGAACACATAACGCGCCAGATTCTGCAGCAGGTTCATCGGCCACACCGGCGGCGTGCTGCCGGCGTTCTCACCGGCCTCGGCAGCCAGACGGAAGGTCAGCTCGAAGCCATAACCGCTGGCATCTGCATCACTGCTCTCCTTGGCGTACAGCTCGGAGAAGCCGTAGGTGATGTAATGCCAGTGCGGTACCGGCGCATCCGCCCAGTACACGCTGATGCCATCCAGTGGATCCTGGCCACCGAGCGTGTACGGAAGCGCGGTGCCGAAGTGACGTGGCTCCTGCCCGGCATACAGCGGCGCCAGCGCCGCATTGATCGCGTCCCAGCCGGGGGTGTCGGTGTCGTCGTGGTCGTCCTGCACGCGGGACTCCTTGTAGGGAAGTGAACCGATCACTTTACGCGGTGGCTCAGGCCTGCACGACCTCACTGCCAGCGTTCAGCACCGCCGCCTGGGTTTCCTGCCACCAGCGCTGCGCCAATGCCGGGCTGCGCGCCTTGCCCACCGCCGCCAGCAACTCCGGGCACAAGCGCTCCAGCGCCAGCGCATCGGTGCAGCGTTCGATCTTCAACTGCATGAAGTAGCCCTTCAGGCCCAGGTGGCGGCGCACCGCCTCGCTCATCGCGTCGTACAACTGCTGGTACAGCGCCGGGTCCTGTTCGCGCCCGGTGCTGATGCCGCGCGCCGGCGCCACCTCTGCGCTTCCGCCGATCACTTCGATCAGGCCCTGTGCTGACAATTGCTCCAGCGCGTCCGGTGGTGCCCGCAGGCCTTCGAACAGGCCACGCAGTTCGGTGTCGTTGCGATGGCCATCGACCATCAGCAGGATCGAACGCAGTGCCGCCGGCAGGCGCCGGCTACGGTCTTCGATTTCCTGACGGCCAGCAGCCGTCTTGGCGTGCAGCAATGCCATTGCCTCCCCCTCCCTCGATGCGCCACTCCGGCGGGCCCTCGCGGACACGCCCCCCTGCAACCGAGCTTAGCGCACCGATTGCAGGGAGGAAGCTGCGGTGCAGCAACGGCCTCCCCTGTAGAGCCGAGCCCATGCTCGGCTGCTTTGGCAAGGCATGCGGAGCCGAGCATCGGCTCGGCTCTACAGAAGCAGGTCAGCGGCCCAGCGCGCGGCGGATCTCCTCCAGCGCGCCGGGGTCGTCCAGCGTCGACAGGTCGCCCGGGTCGCGCTGCTCGGCCAACGCCTGCAACGAGCGCCGCAGCAGCTTGCCCGAACGGGTCTTGGGCAGCGCGTTGACCACGTGCACGTGCGCCGGGCGCGCCACCGCGCCGAGCGAGGTGGTCACCGTGGCCATCATCTCGGCCACCACCGGCGCCGGATCCTCGCCATCCAGGCCCTGCTTGAGGGTGACGAACACCAGCGGCACCTGCCCCTTCAGTTCGTCCTTGACGCCGATCACCGCTGCCTCGGCCACGCGCGGGTGGCTCGAAATGGCCTCTTCGATCTCGCGCGTGCCCAGCCGGTGCCCGGCTACGTTGATCACATCATCGGTACGGCCGAGGATGAAGGTGTAGCCATCGTCGTCGCGGATCGCCCAGTCCAGCGAGCTGTACAGCAGTTCCTTGAAATGGCTGAAGTAGCTCTGCAGGAAGCGGTTGTCGTCGTTCCACACCGTGCTCATGCAGCCCGGCGGCAACGGTGGCGACACCACCAGCACCCCCTTCTGCCCCGGTGCGACTTCCTCGCCGGTGTTCTCGTCGATCACCTTCATCCGGTAGCCGAGGTTGGGGAAGCCCGGCGAACCGAAGCGCACCGGCTTCATCTCCAGGCCCGGCAGCAGGGTCAGCGCCGGCCAGCCGGTCTCGGTCTGCCAGTAGTTGTCGATGATCGGCTTGCCGAGCGCTTCGCTGATCCAGTGCGCGGTCGGTTCGTCCAGCGGCTCGCCGGCCAGGAACAGGTATTTCAGGGCGCGCAGGTCGTGGCGATGGATGAAGTCCGCATCGTGCTTCTTCAGCACGCGGATGGCAGTGGGGGACGAGAACATCGTGCGCACGTTGTACTGCTCGCACAGCGCCCACCAGATGCCCGGGTCCGGGTTGGTCGGCAGCCCTTCGTACAGCAGCGAGGTGCAGCCGCCGATCAGCGGGCCGTACACATTGTAGGAATGGCCTACCGCCCAGCCGACATCGGAAGTGGAGAACATCACCTGCCCCGGCCTGCAGTCGAACACGGTTTCCATCGACTGTGCCATCGCCACCGCGTAGCCGCCCACGTCGCGCTGCACGCCCTTCGGCTTGCCGGTGGTGCCCGAGGTATACAACAGGTAGCTCGGCTCGCTCGATTCCAGCCACTGCACCGGCACGTCGACCTCACCGATCTGCGCACGCAGCGCGGCGTACTCCACATCGCGGCCCGGCACGCGTGGTTCGGCGGCATCCAGTCCGCGCGACACGATCAGCACGTGCGGCGGTGGCGACGTGGCTTCGGCGCAGGCTGCATCGACCATCGGCTTGTACGGAATCAGCTTGCCACCGCGCATGCCGGCATCGGCGGCGATCAGCAGCTTCGGCTTGGCATCGTCGATGCGCAGCGCCAGGTTGTGCGCGGCGAAGCCACCGAACACCACCGAATGCACCGCACCGATGCGCGCGCAGGCCAGCATCGCGAACACGGCTTCGGCCATGTTCGGCATGTAGATCACCACGCGGTCACCATGGCCGACGCCGAGGTGCCTGAGCACGGCGGCGAAGTCGTTCACTTCGCGATACAGCTGGCGATAGGTGATTTCGCGGGTGCTGTTGGTTTCGGTGGAGATGGCGACCAGTGCGAGCTGGTCGGCGCGCTCGGCCAGGTGGCGGTCGACGGCGTTGTAGCAGAGATTGGTTTCGCCGCCGACGAACCAGCGCCGGAACGGCGGATTGCTGTAGTCGAGCACCTGCTGCGGCGGTTTGTGCCAATGGATGCGCTTGGCTTCCTCGCCCCAGAAGGCCTCCGGCTCGTCGATCGAGCGACGGTAGGTTTCCTCGTAGTTCATGACGCAGCCCTCCCAGACGAAGTCATGGGTTCGAGGATAGTCCGGCGCTGGCGCGCGGGCCGCCCTACCTTGGTAGGGGGGGTGGGTTTGTTCTGCAGGGCTTTGCAGCCCTGCACCCGTGGTAGTGCCGGCCGCTGGCCGGCAACAGCATCAGCAACAGCAGAAGCTGGTTTCCTGGGGGATGGCGGGGTGGGTCCGGTTGCGGCGGACGCCGTGAATCCCCAGTCCGGCCCAGCCGCTGGCGGCTGGGCGTTCGGGCGCTTGCGAAGCAATGCTTCGCAAGCGAAGCGCCCTCACCCATGGGGGCTCGGTCGCGCCTTGCTCGTGTGCGCT